>JAATFP010000080.1 GCA_015655125.1 Chitinophagales bacterium
ATTCAAATACCCAGGGCGACATCAGGATATTGCTGTATGATGCGGTTTGTGAAACAAATCCCCTCACAAAAAAAGTAACCATAAGTTTGAACAATACGCTCTATTCGGGCTGTGGCAAATATTTGTACGACGGTTCCCTTAATGACAAATGGATCCTGGAAAGCGTCAATTCAACAACGTACACAGCAAAAGATTTTCAAAAAGGATTGCCATGGTTGAAATTTGATATCGCTTCCGGAAAGTTTACCGGCAACGACGGTTGCGGTAACATCAGCGCCACCGCTGAAATAATGGGCAGCCGCATAAAATTTTCAACGATCAATGTAACAACCGGTGGTTGCAAAAACGATGTGATGCAAAAAGTGATCAAAGAAAAAATAAGCAACCAGGTAGCCAGTTATTTTTTCAAAGACGGCAAACTATATCTTTACCTGATAGATGACAGCATGGTGATTTTTACCAAAGCATAAATTTTTACGGCGCAATGAATTACAAAGAAACGCTTGAATTTTTATACGCCCGGTTGCCGATGTTCACCCGCATCGGCGCAGCCGCCTACAAAGCCGATCTTACCAACACCATCGAGCTTTGCGAAGCATTGCAAAATCCTCAGCATCGGTTCAAAAGTATTCATGTGGCAGGCACAAACGGCAAAGGCAGCACCAGCCACATGCTGGCCGCGATATTGCAGGCGGCCGGTTATAAAACGGGATTGTATACCTCTCCACACATCAAAGATTTTGGCGAACGCATTCGTATTGATGGCAAAATGATCGATCAAAAATTTGTGGTGGATTTTGTTATGCGCACAAAACAAATAACCGAAACGATTGAGCCATCTTTTTTTGAACTGACGGTGGCGATGGCATTCGATTATTTTGCCAGCGAAAAAGTTGATATCGCCGTAATTGAAACCGGCCTCGGCGGAAGGCTCGACAGTACGAATGTGATTATGCCGGTTTTGTCGGTAATCACTAACATCGGCTATGATCATGTCAATATTCTCGGTGATACATTGGAAAAAATCGCCTTCGAAAAAGCGGGCATTATTAAGCAAAATGTACCGGTCGTTATAGGTGAATATCTGCCGGAAACTATGCCGGTTTTTGCCGGGAAGGCGGCGGCAATGCATGCACCTGTCCATTTTGCCGAAGATCTTTATAATGTAGAAAATATCGCTTTTACCGATGGGTTCCTGGAATGCGACATCACAGATCGCGGTACGCAAAGAGCGGAAAAGTTTGTTTCTGACCTTTCAGGATTGTACCAGGCAAAAAATTTACGAACCGTAGTGGCGGCCGGAAAAATATTGATCGGACTCGGTTACAATGTTCCCGAAAAAATTGAAAAATACGCCCTGGCAAACGTAAAAACCATTACGGGTTTAAAGGGACGGTGGGACATTATACAACATTCGCCAGTAGTTATCCAGGATGTGGCGCACAATGAAGATGGTATCCGGCAGATAGTGGCGCAGCTGCAATTTAATTATCCCCCGGCCAATGTTCATTTTGTTATAGGTTTTGTGAAAGATAAAGATGTGACGCATGTGTTGGATCTGTTTCCAAAAACGGCCACGTATTATTTTACGAACGCACATATTCCACGGGCTTTGCCGGCTACGGAATTGCAGCAACTTGCAGTTTCAAAGGGATTGTTCGGAAATGTTTTTGATGATGTTAACGAAGCGATTTCTGCAGCAAAAAAAAATGCGGGTACGAACGACGTAGTAATGATCTGCGGAAGTTTTTTTATTATTTCAGAGATAATATAAAATGCAGAATTCATTTTATATATTTAAAATGCAAAAAGCTTTTACCCAAAAAGTCTACCTTGACAAAAACTCAAATCCGTAAAACAAACAAAGTGCATGCATACTTTGCCTGATTTCATGTTGCCGCAATAATATCCGTACTTCTTCCAGCGGTTTTAAAATAATATCAATTTCTTCGTTTTTATCCAGTTTTTGATCTGCAACCTTGCGGCCGCCAAGGGCGAGGAACATGTGTGTAAAATTATTTAATACGCCGGGATTTGCCGCTGTGATACCAAGGTATTGAAAACTGTCAAATTCATAACCGGTCTCTTCCAGCAATTCGCGCGCAATGCCTTGCTGTGGCTGTTATCCGGCATCGATAAATCCGCCGGGCAGTTCCAGAAAAGTGTCTTTTACCGGGTAACGGAATTGTTTTACCAACACCACTTCGTTATTTTCTGTAAGGGCCATTGCGCAGGCACTGGGCGGAAGTTCAACCACATAATACGCGTCCACTTTTTTTCCACCGGCAGTTTCGTAACTGTCTTTCCGGGCAGTAAAATATTGGTGCTTGTTGATGTATTCGGAGGAAAGAATTTTATACATATCAGTTGTTTTTCTTTATGATGTGTGGCGAGATATTTAAATTTTTAGAGAATGTGTTGTAGCGATGGATTTGCTTTTTTATCGCAGATAAAGTAGTTAAAGAGTTTATGCAGAGGTAAATGCTGTCTCTGCGGTGAAACGCCGGGTTGAACTGTCTCAAAATCTTTAAGCTCCAAAACGACTCGCCAACCTGTAACCTGTCACCCAATACTTAATCCGGATCCCCACCATCCTTCGCGATCCCGCAGTTTCAAGATATGCGCTGTGTGATGGCGCCCATGCCAGGCATACATGCCGAGCAGATACCACAGCGTCATTTCTTTTTTTGATTCAGGATGAAAAACGGTACGCTCCCATTCTGTGCCGCTGATATTTTTGATCACTTCGTGCAAACGATGATGCAGCGCATGCAACAATGTGATAGAAATATTGACTGGTAAATTGGTCGTGTCACTTAATTTTGCCCAGGCTTCTTCATCATAAGGTTTGATAGTTGGATTTTCTTCTGTTAAACCAAGCTTGAAACGCGTATACGCATTCATATGGCTGTCGGCCACGTGGTGCACAACCTGGTGCACGGTCCAGCCACCGGGCCTGTAAGGCGTTTGGAGCTGCGCCTCATCGAGATTAAGCACCGCGTATTCTATACGGTTGGGAAGGGTTTGAATGTCGAGCAGCCATTCCTGCAATTGCTTTTCAGAATATGGCTGCTCAACATATTTCCCTATGGGATATTTCAGTTCTTCCAATTATTGATGTCCTGCTGTTTTAATGTCCAACAATTCGATCTCGAAGATCAACGTAGCTCCCGGAGGAATTGCGCCACCTGCGCCCCTGTCGCCATAGCCAAGTTCACTTGGAATATACACTTTCCACTTAGAGCCTTTTGGCATCAGTTGCAGGATCTCTGTCCAGCCTTTGATAACGCCGTTGAGAGGAAACGTAGCAGGCTCGCCTCTTTTTACAGAATTATCAAATTCTTTTCCATCGGTTAATGTTCCTACATAATGTACCACAACAGTATCTATTGCTGCCGGTTTTGGATTGGAAGCATCTGCTGCTTTCAACACTTCGTATTGAAGGCCATTTGGCAAAGTAGTCACGCCCGGGCGTTTTTTGTTCAACGCTAAAAATTCATCCCCGGCTGCTTTTGCAGCAGCGCTTTTCTTTTGGGCAAATGCCTGAAGTTGTTGTTGTAAAGTCATACCGCATTGTTCCTGTGTCATTAATAATGTTCTGTTCTTCATCACGTCGTCGATCGCTTTTTGAACAAGTGTCGCATTTACTTCCGTGATACCTTGTTCCTTCATGCTGCTGGCAATATTTACGCCGGCTGCATAACTGAAACTATCAATGCCGTTTTTCATAACCGACTTTGCGGCAACCGGCGTCAGGGCTGTTTTTATAACAGGTTTAGCGACTGGCTTTGCAGGTTTCGTCTGCGCCGAAGCTGCGCTGATCGCTGACGATGCTGCCAATGCACAAATAAAAACTTTCTTCATTAATTGTTTGTTTATTGAATAAAAATAAAATGCAAATAAAAGGAACTTTACTCATCCCGCATCTTGTCGCCTGTTAAATGTATAAAAACATCTTCCAGGCTGGCTGCTTTAACCTGTTTAGGGCGTTCAAATCCGGTGGCCACAAGCTCATCGATCATCTTGTCGGGAGAATCCAGCCGGATGATCGTGCCTTTGTCCATGATGGCGATGCGGTCGCACAATTGCTCGGCCTCGTCCATATAATGCGTGGTGATGATCACCGTGGTTCCATTGTTGCGGATCTCGCGGATCAGCTCCCAAAGGTTGCGCCGTGCCTGCGGGTCAAGTCCCGTCGTCGGTTCATCCAGGAAAATGATCTTCGGATTGTTGATCAATGTTGTGGCAATCGAAAAACGCTGCCTTTGCCCGCCGCTCAACTCTTTGCTTTTGTTTTTAGCTTTATCGTCCAGGTTTACTTTTTTCAGCAGTTCCATGGCATCCACCTTCTTGTTGTACAATCCGCTGAACAAAGAGATCAACTCTGTCAATGTAAGTCCGGGATAAAACCCGGAGGTCTGCAATTGAACGCCGATGATCTTTTTGATCTCGTCCGGTTGCTTGTCGATGTCGAGTCCGTCTACGATTATTTCTCCGCCCGATTTGCTGCGCAATGTTTCGATGATTTCCAGCGTGGTGGATTTTCCGGCACCATTGGGACCGAGCAGGCCGAAAATTTCGCCT
Source organism: Chitinophagales bacterium (assembly GCA_015655125.1). Lineage (GTDB taxonomy): Bacteria > Bacteroidota > Bacteroidia > Chitinophagales > Chitinophagaceae > Ferruginibacter. The sequence goes on from JAATFP010000080.1 coordinate 4,585, forward strand.
TCGTACACGTCGAAGGAAATGTCTTTCACCGCTTCAAAATTGCCGTAGTTCTTGACGAGATTTTTTACGGAGATGATTGTTTTTTGCATGATCTTCTTGTTTATTTTGACCGCAGCGGGTTGTTTGGCTTTAAGCCGGAGCTTCAGCACACAGCCTCAAGAGACGTTCACCAGCTTTTCACTCAGTTTCCCGTTCAGGTAATCTTCCAGTTCTTCCATCATTTTTATGCTGCCCACAAAAAACGCGGCGCGTTCATGCAAACCTTTCGGTTCAATGTCAAGGATATTTATAATGCCATTCGTTGCTTTGCCACCGGCTTTTTCAACGATGAATGCAAACGGGTTGCATTCGTACATCAACCGCAATTTTCCTTCCGGCTTACGCGTGGTTCCCGGATACATAAAGATACCACCTTTGATAAGATTACGATGTACATCGGCCACCATGCTGCCAATGTACCGCTGCGTATACGGACCGCCATTGGTTGAGTCTTTTTTCTGACAGTTTGTAATGTATTCTTTCACTTTTTGATCCATCTGGAAAAAATTACCATGATTGACAGAATAGAATTTTCCTCTTTCCGGGCATTTGATGTCGGGATGACTCAGCGTAAATTCGCCGATCGACTGATCGAGGGTAAAGCCATTTACGCCGCGGCGCGTGGCATACACAAGCATGGTGGACGAACCATAGATCACGTATCCCGCAGCCACCTGTTTATTTCCGGCCTGTAAAAAGTCTTCGCGGGTGGCAGGCTTTCCCAATTCGCTCACGCGACGAAAAACGCTGAAGATCGTTCCGATGGACACATTCACATCAATATTGCTGCTTCCATCCAGCGGATCAAACAGGCAAACGTATTTTGATTTGTTGCTTGTTTCATCATCAAAGACAACGATGTCATCCAATTCTTCGCTGCCAATGCCGGCGCAACTGATCCCATGTCTCAACACCCCCATCAGTTGGTTATTTGCAAAAATGTCGAGCTTTTTTACTTCCTCACCTTGCACATTGGTTGTGCCGTGATCGCCAAGGATGTCGACCAGCCCGGCTTTATTTACTTCAACATTGATTCGTTTGGCGGCAAGCCCGATATCACGTAAAAGGTTAGATAATTCGCCCGTCGCTTTCGGAAATGCCCGCAACTGCTGCAGGGTAAATTCGTCGAGGGTCTGGACTTTTCTGTTGATTACCATAAAACAATTTTATGTTTACAGATTACGAAGTTAGATTTGCAAATATAGGTATCAGGTTTCAGGTATCAGCTATCGGATGTTTAGAGTGTAGAGATGAGTGGTTAGGCAGACCATATCAGTACCACTACTAATCTCTAAACTCTAAGCCGACTGCTGAAATCTGTTACCTGATACCCGAAACCTGAAACCTTGATCATGAAAATATACAAATTCGGCGGCGCAAGCATCAACAGCCTGGAGCGGATTAAAAACACGGGAAATATCATTCAACAAAATGCCGGGCAAAAATTACTGGTGGTGGTTTCGGCTATGGGGAAAACAACTAATGCACTCGAAAGCGTAGTGAATGCATTTTTCGACGGACGGAAGGAAGATGCGCTGCATTTATTTGAACAGATCAAAGAAAGTCATTTAACCCTCGTAAAATTTCTTACCAATGTTCATTGGCAACATGCCGAAAATCAACTGAAAGATTTCTTTACCGAGATCGAATGGCTGCTTCACGACAACCCCGTTCGTTCGTACGATTATTATTACGACCAGATCGTTTGTTGCGGCGAATTGTTCAGCAGCAGCCTGCTGTGCAATTATTTGGTGGAACAGAAAACCAATGCCATATGGGTAGATGTGCGCGATATCATCCGTACGGATAATAACTTCCGCGATGGCAGCGTTGACTGGAACTTCACCGGAAAAAGTATTGGAGAAAATATCCGTCCGCTATTTGATAAATACGATGTGATCGTTACGCAGGGATTCATCGGCAGCACCGATGAAAATGAAAGTACTACGCTGGGCCGTGAAGGAAGCGATTACACAGCGGCTATTTTTGCAAATCTGCTGCAAGCCGAATCGGTAACGATCTGGAAAGATGTGGAAGCGGTAATGAGTGCAGATCCAAAATTGTTCCCGGCAGCCGTGAACATGCCGCACCTGAGTTATACCGAAGTAATTGAAATGGCATATTACGGCGCGCAGGTGATCCATCCGAAAACGATCAAGCCATTACAAAATAAGAACATCCCGCTTCTCGTTAAAAGCTTCCTTGATCCAACCTTGGAAGGAACAGTGATCGATGGAAAAACAGCAAAGAAATTACCCCCGGTTATCGTAATAAAAAACAACCAGGTACTGATACAATTTAAATCGAAGGACTTTTCTTTTGTGGAAGATAAGCCGGCAGAACAATTACACAACCTGTTTGACAATATCAAGATCAGCCCGAATCTTTCTCAAAACACGGCCATTTCATTGCTGTGTTGCTTCGATAATAAAGAAGAAAAGGTGGCACAACTGGCAGCCGATGCCAGCGATATTTTTGATGTTGAGCTGGAAAAGAATTTATCGTTGATAACGGTGCGGCACTACGATCAGCAAACGATCGGCCAGCTTATTTTAGATAAGGTGGTTGTGTTGGAACAAAAAACAATCAATACGGTTCAACTGCTGGTAAGAAACTGATTCACTGATTAAAAAATTATAATTCTTACCGTGTTAATGCTATTAGGGTTGCATCTGTTCTGCAACCGTTTTCGACAAGCTCAGACCGGCAGCATTCTGTGATGTTGAACTTTCCGAAACATAGAAAATGTAATTTTTTTCATTCGATTCGGTTTTAAATAGCACAACACGTTAATTTTCGATTCTTAATTATAAACGTACTCTCCTTTCTTATTCACCATAATGATCGGTAGTTGTTTTTTGGTTTCAAAATAATCAAATACTTCCCTGATATTTTTATTGAATTGCTGCAGGTAGGCGTTGTCTTTGATCTGGGTTGCCAGGTAATCAGTTGATTTTTTTACGTTATAACGAACGGGAAAAACGTGTACAGGAATAAACTCCTGCCCATTTGCCTTCACATACGATGCGATGATATACAATTCTTCGATCGGCTCGTCGCTTATAGGAATACAGCCGGTAGATACGCAGTTTCCATGTATGTAAATGGCGCTGCCCGGACGAAGTGAATCGCTCAGTATCCTGTCCGAAGCATTTGGATAGTTCAGTCCAAGGGACAAATGAAAGTTGCTGTTCGGATTGAATTCATTAATGTAATAAAAGCCTTCCGGAACCTGATAATCGCCTTCCACCCTTTTGGGTCCCATCGTGCCGCTTTGCATGCATACTTTGTAGGTCTTAAAAAGTTTATAAGGTTCGCCCGGGTTACCTTTCACCCAAACCTCCAGCTGGCGGTCATATTTAAAAGAACGCACATACATCGCTTCGGGCGGCCAGGTGAGTTTTTGTTTCTCAAACTGCGCTTTTACAGAATCTTCTTTTTTACTGAAAACACCCGCAGTACGGGAATTAAGACTTTTAAAATCCGGAGCGCTGGCGCCCTGTTGCGCCAAAGCATTGAAAGTAAAGCAAATAGTAATCAGCTGAACACCTAAAATCTTGAAAATCGAACACTTCATCAGGAAAAAGGATTGGGGGTTACAAACGGTTGAACGCTAATTTAGAAAAAAAATTGAATGTTGGCTGTTAAAAAGAATTAAAGATTTGCGAAAACTAACCGTAGTAATGCGCCTAAGGTCGCGTTCATGATTTTGCCTGGAAAACAGAAGAGTGGAAGAAAAAAAATTAAAAACGTCTTCCCGTTTTCCCGGCAAAAAATCCCGCCAAAGGCGGGATCGATATCATACGTTACAAATTTCCTCTCAAATCCTGTTCTCTTTCCAGCGCTTCAAACAACGCTTTGAAATTACCTTTACCAAAACTCTTCGCGCCTTTTCGTTGAATGATTTCAAAAAATAAGGTCGGCCGGTCTTCCAAAGGCTTGCTGAATATCTGGAGTAAATAACCTTCATCGTCTTTATCGATCAGGATACCAAGTTCACTGAGCGGCTTCAAATCTTCATCGATCTTTCCCACACGATCCAAAACATCGGCATAATAACTCTCAGGAACTTTTAAAAATTCCACACCACGGTTTTGAAGATCGGTCACGGTCTCAACAATATTTGCGGTAGCAATGGCCACGTGTTGCACACCTTCGCCATTATAAAAATCAAGGTATTCTTCTACCTGGCTCTTCTTCTTTCCTTCTGCGGGTTCGTTGATCGGGAATTTCACATAGCCATTGCCATTGCTCATCACTTTGCTCATCAATGCACTGTACTCCGTGCTGATATCGTTGTCGTCGAAACTGAGGATGTTTTTAAATCCCATCACTTCTTCATAAAATTTAACCCAAGGGTTCATCTGGTTCCAGCCTACATTTCCTACGCAATGATCAACGTATAGTAGGCCGGCCGATGGCGGATTGTACAGCGTTTCCCATTTACGGAAACCCGGCATGAAAGTGCCGTTGTAATTTTTTCTTTCTATAAATAAATGTACAGTTTCCCCGTAGGTATGAATACCGCTGATAACGATCTCGCCATTTTCATCGGAGAGCTTGTAGGGTTCAACATAACTTTTTCCACCGCGGCTGGTGGTTTGATGCCATGCATCGGTGGCGTCATCTACCATTAGTGAGAGTATTTTCACGCCATCGCCATGTTTTGCAATATGATCGGCAATTTCGTTGTTGGCCCGCAGCGGGGTGGTTAGCATAAAAGTGAGCTTGTTCTGGCGGATCACGTAGCTTACGCGATCCATTTGGCCTGTTTCCGGCCCTGCGTAAGCGAGGCTTTGAAATCCGAAAGCGGATTTATAAAAATGAGCGGCCTGTTTGGCGTTGCCAACGTAAAACTCTACATAGTCGGTGCCGTTTAAAGGCAAAAAATCAGCAGTTGCAGGAACTTTATTGTCTGTTGCTGTGGTAGTTAAGTTCATTTTATTTTAATTAAGCTTGAAATAAAAAAGGAAATAGTAGTAAAATGAATAATTCCGCAGCTAAAGCCTCATATAAGTTAAATCAGAAAGAGGCAACGGGCGTAAAGAATTATTATTATTGATTGATACCATCCATCGCGAGTGCGAGCATCAGCAACGTGTAGCTACCGCGTTTGTCAACGAAGATTTTATGTGGATAGTCGGGTTGCATGTAGACATAAAGGTATGAAAAATGAAAATACGTTGCGGTTTAGGACATTTCAAACAAAACACTTAATGAAAAGAAAGCATTATGCTTATCACACAAGGGATACATTTTTATTAAAAGAATTTACTTTCTTTACATGTTGACAGAGGAAAAAGCGTATTCAATCCCCCGTTTCCATCAGGAGCGAAGCAGATGTTTTGCAAATGCAACTCTCGCAAAGCGATACGACCGCCGATATACAAGGTAACCCAATGTTTAACCCGGCATACCGCCGTTTTTCGGGGAGAAAAATCTCTCCGGATACGTTATAAGGTGGACAACTTAAATTCCGTAGAGTAATAAAAATTAATACATTTGAATTTCATTGAGGATATCCTTTTGCTTTTAAGAGAAAATTCTGGCACAGGATATGCCTCCCTTCACGTTACCAGTCCACCATCCTCACAAAGATCATCATCTGCTTCCTTCAAAAACCGCCGGTTTTAAATTCATTCATCTATCTATTACACACATGAAATTATTTTCTACAAGCCTCGCATTTGCCCTTTCGGCAATGCTTATCTCGCCTCGGTTAAAAGCACAATCAATTACGCCGTTCACTACATGTCCGGCCACTACCCTTGCAGTAGCGCGCGGAGGCGGTAATGTTTACTCCAACGAAGGCGTTTCATTCTACAATATCAATCCATCTACGGGAGTAGGCACATTAATTCCAGGCGGCCCGTTAAAAAATCCACAGTTTCCCGTATTGAACTTCGATATGAATGCTGTGGGCGTTAATTCCAACGACGGTTTCTTATATGGTATCAATCCAGGGTTGACACCGCGGTTTTACAGGATGGGAAGCAATTACGGCATTCAGCAACTGGGCGTATTGGCTGCCCCTTCCGTAAATTTCCCGCTTTTTTCCTTTGTGAATTCCGCAGGCGGTGGTTTCGACAACACAGGGAATTATTATTTTACGGCATTAAGCGCCTTCATTTCTGTTAATCCTCCCAGTTTAACACCATTTGAATTTTACATTGTCAAACTGGCAAACACGGCCAGTTTACCGGCAGGCACGGGCAACCTTACCCCGACATACACCAAACTCAATTTTGGAAATGCTTTGTGCGGAGAATTCCTTCAGACATTACAAGCCGCCTCCACACCAGACAATGCAGAAAATACCGGACTTCGCGATCTTACCTATAATCCAACCGACGGCCAGCTTTACACTTACGTAACTTTTGAATATCCTGTAAATTCGGGCATATTCAAAGGGCAACTATTGCGTGCAAATCCTGCAACCGGTTTGGTGACCTGCTATCCTTCCAGTGTATTGGGCTTTGCAAATGCAAGCAATGAAGTGGCTGGCGTGGCTGTTACCTTTACCGGAGACCTGCTGATTTTATTCACCGGCGGTGCTACTTATAAAGCTGTTTCCCCATCCGCAGGTGTTTATACGGGCGCGATAACATTGCTCAATTCAACTTCCGTTCCGGGCCCGCTTCGGGGGGACCTCGCTACCTGTGGCGGCGCAACTGCCGGGCCTACACCCGTAAAGTTTGAAAATTTTACAGCAACAGAAAACCGTTGCAATATTACCTATAAATGGACCATTGCACAGGAAGTGAATGTGAACCATTATGAATTGGAAATACAAAATGGCCAGGGACTTTTCACCAAATCCGGAAACAATATTGCTGCTATATCAAGTGCCAGCGAACATACCTACTCTCAGCAGGTTCCGGTAGATGCAAAGACGATGATTGCAAGAGTTAAATCTGTAGACAATGATGGAAAAATCACTTACTCGCCAATTCTACAAACGCTGACAAGTTGCAGTGGAAATCCCCGTGTAGTGATACTCAACAGTATGTCCCTGGAAAATACACTTACTGCAAGATGGAGCAATATCAGCGTCAACGGACGATACAACGTCAATATTTATAATTCCATTGGCTCTTTGGTCTCCAGTCAACAGGTAACGGTTAATGCAGGCACCACCAACACAACAATCGATCTCCGGAAACTGCCCGCCGGTACTTATATTTTTGTTGCGCAAAACAACGCAGGCGAAAAATACAACGTTTCATTTGTAAAAAAATAATACCGATAGCATAAATACGATAGACCGATAAACACTTCTACATAAAATAGGTTTGCATTTTGCAAACCTATTTTATGTAGAAGCAATTCGTAATTCACAATCGTCGATTCGTAATTGTCTATATCTTTGCGCCATGAAAAAAGCAGGCATCTTAGGTGGCGGACAATTAGGAAGAATGTTGTTGCAGGCAGCCGCCAACTACCCGGTTGAAACGTTTGTACTGGAGAATGATGCCGATTGTCCTGCTGCGCATCTCTGTACTCATTTTACAAAAGGTGATATCACAAATTTCAATGACGTATATAATTTCGGGAAAGGACTGGATGTGATAACCATCGAGATAGAAAGCGTCAATCTTGAAGCATTGGAAAAGCTGGAAGCCGAAGGTGTGGCCGTTTATCCCAAACCCGCTACACTAAAGATCATTAAGAGTAAAATACTGCAAAAAGAATTTTATAAATCGAACGAAATACCGAGCAGCGAATTCGTGATCACCAATAATAAAGCCGATTTGCAGCAGTTCTCATCCTTCTTACCTGCTGCGCACAAACTCGCTATGGGCGGCTATGACGGGAAAGGCGTGCAGTTAATTAAAACGCAGGAAGACTTTGACTCAGGCTTTGATGAACCAGCCGTTCTGGAAAAACTGGTGCAGATAAAAAAAGAAATAGCTATCATCGTTGCTGTTGCAACTGATGGAGAAACGGTCATTTATTCGCCGGTTGACATGGTGTTTGATCAGCGCCTGAATTTACTGAGCTATCAGTTAAGTCCGGCTGAACTTCCTGAAAAGGTATTTTGGAAAGCAGAAGCAATTGCACTTAAAGTGGTGAAGCAATTGAAAAGTCCGGGCATTTTTGCCGTGGAACTTTTCGCCGATACCGAAGACAATGTTTGGGTAAATGAAACAGCACCACGGGTTCACAACAGTGGCCATCATACCATCGAAGCGTGCTACAGCAGCCAGTTTGATATGCTGTGGCGCGTACTGCTTAATTACCCGCTTGGCAATCCGGATCATATCTTACCGGCCGCAATCGTAAACCTGATTGGCGAGAACGGACACACGGGACCCGCACATTATGAAGGATTAAATGACGTGCTGGCGATGGACAATGTGTTCGTACACATCTACGGCAAAGCTATCACCAAGCCAGGACGAAAGATGGGGCATATCACTATTTTAAGCAATGAAAAACAGGAACTGCTGCACAAAGCAAATCAGATAAAGCATGCGCTGAAGGTGATCTCAAAGTAAATTTTCGCGAGATTGTTACCACAAATTTCTTTTCCCTCAAAAGGCAAGCACTGCAAAGCAATACAATCTGCGTAATCACCTGATCAATTTGCCGAAAGTAAAAAACAAATCTGCGACAGAAATTAAAACGTCAGTGTATTAGCCAACCGCTTCAATTGTATCTCGGAAGATTTCGCGGCGAAATTGAGGTTCACCAATCTGTAACCGGATTCTACAAAACTCTGCTGGGCATTTTTTACTTCCACAATCGTAGCCTGTTTGTATTCAAACCTGAGCAAAGCCAGGTCCAGCAACTGTTTGGAGAGTTTATAGTTTTGAACCGCAGTATCAAGCTGACTCAACGTATTTGCATAAGCCTGGTATTGTTTAACAATTTCAGCCCCGTAATCGCGCAATAAAATATCCTTTTGGAGTCCGGCGTTCCGCACATCTATCCGGGCAGCCTGCTTTTGCCGCCGGTAGGCAGAACCATTATAGATCGGGATCGCAACACTCACGCCAACTGTGGGACCATAATTCTGATTGAGCAACTGCTGTCCGGCCGCACTTTGGTTACGCGTAAAATTATAACCTGTAAGCGCCCTTATGGATGGATAACGTAAAGCTTCAGTTTCCTTAACGATCAGTTCGTTAATATGGATCTGTTTTTCGGCCGCATTGATATCGGCATTTTTACTAAGGCTATGTTGGATGTCTGCAAGCTTTACTTCTTTGTCCACCAGGATGGTGTCTTGTATAATGATAACTGAATCTGCTTTGAGCGTAAGCAACCGTAGCAGTTCAACTTTGGATTGATCAATGACCAATTGCTGCGCAAGTTTTGACTGTTGCAAAACATTGAGATCTATCTGTGCCTGGAAAAGATCGGCGTTATTGGCCAGGCCCACTTCCCGGCGTATCTTCACGATATCGAGTTGTTTGGCAGACGCTTCTATCGACTGATCGATCGTAAGGATATAATTCTGCTGGCGCACCACATCGTAGTAACCAATCATCACGTCCGCAAGAATATTCTGCACTTGCGAATTAAGCAGGTCCCTGCTTTGCAGTTGCAATTCATCCAACCTCTTTTTTGTAGCCACCACCCTGCCGCCATTGTATAACAAAATGCTGCCGGTGATATTCCCATTCAAATTATTGGCGGCGGCATTGTTGCGTTGGATAGTTACGCCGGTGTTGAGTTTTTGATTTACACTGGTGATCGATTCGTTATCATTAACTGTACCTGTAACCAGGGGCAATCCTCCCGCAACACCAATATTATTAAGGATGCTATCGGCTTCTACGCGGTTGGCCGCAAGTTGCAGGTCGAGACTGTTCTTAAGTGCGATATTGACGGCATCTTTCAACTGCAGCGGCTGCTGGGCCGCTGCAGAAATGCAGCCCGCGATCAAAGTAGCCGATATAAAAAATATTCTTTTCATTCAGATGTTATTTTTCCGGTTCTGTTTCCGGTGGCAGTTTATCGCCGTTGGGCTATCGTTGTTTTTTTCATTTGTGTCGTTGCCGTCTTTTTTTGCAAGAGAAGCAATTTCGTGATCTTCAATGGCCCGCTTTTCTTCCGCACTCAATATCCTGCGGCCTGTAAGTTCATCCACATCCTTATGCTTGTGTTGTTTTTGGCGCGAGAGGAACACATACATCGCCGGAATAACAAACAGAGTAAGGATCAGGGAAAAGATGATGCCACCCACAACTACTATCCCTAACGGAACACGGCTGGTGGATGCGGCGCCAAGGCTCAACGCGATCGGCAATGCGCCGAACGAAGTTGCAAGACTCGTCATCAATATCGGGCGAAGCCTTTGCTGCGCTGCCAGCAATATCGCCTCGAGCTTTTCGTGCCCTTCTTCTCTTTTCTGGTTGGCAAATTCAACGATCAGGATACCATTTTTTGTTACCAATCCGATAAGCATGATCATTCCTATTTCAGAAAATATATTCAAAGTCTGGTCAAATATCCAAAGACTCAGCAACGCCCCCGCCAATGCCAGGGGTACGGTTATCATGATGATCAAAGGATCCACAAAGCTTTCAAATTGCGCGGCAAGTACGAGGTAAATAAGTACCAGCGCCAGCAAAAATGCAAACATAATATTGGAAGAGCTCTCTGAGTAATCGCGCGACGGGCCTGATAAGGCTGTCTGGTAACTTTCATCCAATATCCTCGACCTGATGTCCTGCATCGCTTTTATACCATCGCCGATCGTGTAGCCTTCGGAGAGCGTTCCTGAAATAGTAGCCGCTTTGTACCTGTTGAAATGGTACAACGAAGGCGGACTGCTGCTTTCCTCCAGTTTCACCACAGCACTTAGAGGAATACTTTGGCCCTTGTCGTTGCGGACATACAGCCGGGAAATATCATCAGGCTTGTTACGATCTGTTCGTTCCACCTGTGCGATCACCGAATATTGATGTCCGTCTTTGAGGAAGTAAGCAAGCCTTCCGCCACTGAATGCCGACTGAATTGCCGATACGACATCCTGCGATGAAAGTCCGAGATCCTTCACTTTCATACGGTCAACTGTAAGGTCTATTTCGGGTTTGTTGAATTTCAAATTGACATCCACATTTGAGAAAGTTTTATCCTTCCGTGCCTCATCTAAAAATTTTGGGATATCAATCTTCATTTTTTCAAGATCCTGGTTCTGTAATACAAACTGTACAGGCGCGCTACCTCTCGAACCTGCTCCTACGGCAATCGTTTGCTCCTGGATAGCCAACACTTTAGCGTCGTTGAAGCGTTGCAATTTTCGGTTGAGATCGTTGGCAATATCATTTTGAGAACGATCTCGGTCAGCCGGCGGCAACAATGCCAGCCTCGGTTGGGTACTGTTGATGGCCTGGGCAGGCGTACGGGTAAAAACAAAGTCGCGTTCCGGAACGGAATCGTACAGATAATTACTGATATTATCAGCAATAGTTTGCATTTTGCTATAACTGGTGCCTTCAGGGGCCGTAACAGTGAAACGTACGCTGCTCCTGTCTTCCAGGGGTGCTATATCGCTTTTTAGATTTTTGAAAATGAGTACAGCCATCGCCACACACGCTGCAATAATCACCAAAGCTACCCAGCGGGCCTTCAAAAAGCCAGTCACCCAACGTTTGTAGCCATTTTCCATTCCGGCAAAGAATGGTTCTGTTTTGAGGTAAAACTTTCCGTGTCCTGGTTTCTTGCGGCTAAGTACAACATTGAGTACGGGTGTAATGGTGAGTGAAACCAACGCCGAAATAAGAACTGCGGCCGCGATGGTAACACCGAATTCGCGGAACAGGCGGCCGATAAACCCTTCCAGAAAGATTACCGGCAGAAATACGATGGCCAAAGTAATGGAGGTGGAAATTACAGCAAAGAAAATTTCCTTGCTTCCTTCCAGGGCTGCCTGTTTGATGGGCAAGCCTTCCTCTACTTTTCGGAAAATGTTTTCCGTTACCACGATCCCATCATCTACCACAAGCCCTGTTGCCAGCACAATGCCCAGCAATGTGAGGATATTAACCGAGAAGCCTGAAATATACATGATGAAGAAAGTGGCGACCAGCGAAATGGGAATATCAATCAGCGGCCGGATGGCAATGAGCCAGTCGCGGAAAAAGAAGAATATCACCAGCACCACAAAACCAAAGGAGATGAACAGTGTTTCTTCCACTTCCGCAACGGATTTGCGGATGTTAACGGTATTGTCCAGCAGGATATTCATTTCAATATCCGACTTGTTATTTTTTTTGATCTCTTCCAGTTTCTTGTTGAAATCATCGGCAATCCGGATGTTGTCTGCACCCGGTTGAGGGATAACGGTAAGCCCTACAGCATTTACGCCATTATATTTCCAGGTCTGTTCCAGATTTTCAGGACCTATTTCTACCCGCGCCACATCTTTTAAACGAACGATACCAGCGCTGTCTTCCTGAATGATCAAATCCTGGAATTGCTTTTCGGTTGTGAGCCTACCGATCGTTTTGATGGTCAATTCTGTATTATTACCATAAATCTTACCAGGCGGCAGATCGATATTTTCTGTATTTAAGGCATTTCGTATGTCGGTGAAAGAAACGTGAAAGGCATCCATCTTGTCAGGATTGAGCCAAAGCCGCATGGCATAGCGTTTTTGCCCCAATACGTTTACGGAACTTACTTCATTGATCGTTTGAAACTGTTGCTGCAGCACGTTTTCGGCATAGTCGCTTAATTCGAGTAATCCTTTCGTTCGGCTTTGCACAGCCAGAATAAGGATAAAATCACTGTTGGCATCTGCCTTCGTTACTACTGGCGGCGCATCGATATCCTGCGGAAGACTTCGGCTTGCCTGCCCCACTTTATCGCGCACGTCACTGGCTGCAGCTTCGAGATCCACGCCCAATTCAAATTCAACCTGGATGTTGCTGCTTCCTAGCGAACTTGACGACGTAATGGTCTTGATTCCCGGAATGCCGTTAATCTGTTTCTCCAGCGGTTCGGTGATCTGGCTTTCGATAATATCCGGGTTGGCACCCGTATAAGTTGTGCTGATGCTGATCACAGCCGGATCGATCGCAGGGTAATCTCTGATAGCGAGAAAAGTAAAACCAACCACTCCAAAAAGAATGATCATCAGGTTTAGTACCGCCGCGCCAACGGGCCGCCGAAGAGAGATTTCTGAAATATTCATGCAAGAAGTTGAGTAATTAATAACTAATAAATAATAATTAATAATGTTTCAAATGCGCATTATTAATTATTCACTATTAATTATTCATTAGAATTAATATTATTTATTCTTCGTAGAATCCGCTACCTGCAGTTCACTGATCTTCTTCACGCTCCTCACTTTCACCTTGCTTTTCGGCCGCACAAACAGTACACCTGTCACTACAACGGAATCACCTTGTTTCAACCCGGATACGATTTCTATAGAGTTTGATTCCCGGTTACCGGTCTTTACATTTACAAAATTCGCCGTTCCATTTTTCACTACTATTACCTGGTTGCTTTTATCATCCGGTATAATTGAATTTGTAGGCACCACGATCGAACTCCTGTCCTTTCCCGCATCAAGTATCACTTTTACGAAAGCGCCCGGGTTAACGGAAGTTTTGTTCAATATGGCACGCACCTTTAGATTACGCGTATCTGTATTGGCACCGGGTTCCATGGCGATGATAGTTGCCTTTATTTTTTCAGAGGACGTATCCGATTCCAATAAAACATCTATCGGTGATCCCACACGTATCATGTTGCCGTAGGCTTCGGGTAAAGTAAAATCTATCTTTACCTGGCTCAGTTGCTGAATAGTGGCAATAACGGTTGCAGACGAAACATAAGCACCAGGACTCACCTGTCTCAATCCGGCAATTCCTGAAAAGGGCGCACGGATCACTGTTTTGGCAATGAGCGATTCGGTATAAGCGATGTCCGCACGATAGCCGTTAACAGAATTTACTGCGAGATCGTAATCGCTTTGGTTGATGCCGCCAACATCTACAAGTTTTTTATAACGGTCAACAGTCTTTATCGCGAGATCCAGTTGTACACGGCTCTTCCCAAGCTGGGCCCGCAGATCGGCGTCGTTGATTTTCGCAAGCACTTGTCCCTTGGATACCGGCTTGCCTTCGGGAATATTAAGGTAAGTAAGGCGGCCGGTTACTTCGGGCCTGAGTTCCACGTATTCATTCGCTATTACCGTACCATTGGCTTCCACCTCGCTGGTGATGGGCTGCGGTTGGGCAATCATAACATCCACAACCGTAGGCGGATTATCTTTTGGTTTGTCTGTTTTTTTTGATTTGCCTTTGCAGGAACTTGTTGCGACACTAATTAAACACAGCGCAGCAAGCAATTGGGAAGAATAATTCATTATACCACTTTTGTAAAATATTACGCCAAATATAAACAGAATGTCTTTAGAAGCAAGGTACAATAATATAAACGGCAGGCATACATGAAGGAACGGTGCACACACATTGCCCATTAGTCTTTTTATCCGTTAAAATACTTGCCGTCCGGCAGCTGCAATTGTCTATCTGCTGCCATATAATTTTTTTCACGTTTCTTTGCGTAAAACTTTGTCTCCATGCAACCAATAGTGGGTATAATAATGGGCAGTAAAAGCGACCTGGCGGTGATGCAGGAAGCTGAAAAGATGCTGCAGTTTTTTGAAATTCCGTATGAGATCACGATCGTGTCGGCACATCGAACGCCCGACAGGATGCGTACCTACGCCACTGATGCGAAGGACCGCGGGCTGAAGGTGATCATCGCGGGAGCCGGCGGGGCGGCACATTTACCGGGTATGGTGGCTGCATATACCGTTTTACCGGTGATCGGCGTGCCGGTAAAATCTTCTAATTCTATCGATGGCTGGGATTCGGTTTTATCTATATTACAAATGCCGGGCGGAGTTCCGGTGGCAACTGTGGCACTCAACGGCGCTAAAAATGCAGGTATTTTAGCTGCGCAGATTATTGGAACAACAAATGAAGTGGTATCCGCAAAGTTGAGTGAATATAAGAAGCAACTCGAAAATGATGTACTGAAGCAAGTTTAGGGTTCAGGCGCTAGATGACAATGCTTCAGCCTAACCCCTAAACACCAGACATAAAAAAAGGACCACAGCTTTCACTGCGATCCCTCCTTCTTCATGCTTGTTTATTTTGACTGCTAATTCGCCAATCTGAATATTTTTCAGCGCAATGCCGGGAGAGGGTCATTAAATATCTATTGCTTCACCGTAAGCTGCTGCTGTGGCTTCTTTCAGTCCTTCGCTCATGGTCGGATGCGGATAAACCGCGTTCATCAGCTCGTAACCGGTGGTTTCCAGCTTACGAGCCACCACTGCTTCCGCAATAATTTCCGTTACGTTCATACCAATCATATGACAACCTAAGAACTCGCCATATTTTGCATCGAAGATCACTTTTACAAAACCTTCGGTAGCGCCGGACGCCACGGCCTTTCCGCTTGCGATGAACGGAAACTTGCCCACTTTGATTTCATAACCTGCATCTTTAGCCTGCTTTTCAGTATAACCTACCGATGCTATTTCCGGCGACGTATAGGTGCATCCCGGAATGTTGTTGTAATCCAGTACATCCACTTTATGTCCGCTCAGATGTTCCGCAGCGTTGATGCCTTCTTTGGTAGCAACGTGTGCCAATGCCTGCCCTGGTGTGCAATCACCGATGGCGTACAGCCCCGGAATATTCGTTTGCTGATATTGATCCACCACGATCTTTCCTTTCTCCGTTTTCAATCCCAATTCTTCAAAGCCCATATTTTCAAGATTTGCAACGATGCCAACCGCACTCAATAAGATATCGGCTTCAAGTACCACTTCGCCATCGGCTGTTTTAACGGTTGCTTTCACGCCCTCGCCGCTCGTATCCACTTTGGTAACTTCGCTGCTGGTCATTACCGTGATGCCTTGTTTTTTGAATTGCTTTTCCATTTCCTTGCTGATGTCTTCATATTCTACCGGAACGATGCGTGGCATAAACTCAACGATAGTCACTTTTGTACCCATCGTATTATAGAAATAGGCAAATTCGCTTCCTATTGCGCCGCTACCGCAAACGATCATGGTTTTTGGCTGCGTTGACAATGACATCGCTTTGCGATATTCGATGATCTTCACTCCGTCGATCGGCATGCTTGGCAAAGCGCGGGCGCGGGCGCCGGTTGCAAGGATGATATTTTTAGCTTCCAATGTTTGTTTGCTGCCATCTGCCGCTGTTACCTCGAGTTTGTTTGCTGCGAGCAATTTACCTGTTCCCATTACCACATCGATCTTGTTCTTTTTCATCAGGAACTGGATCCCTTTACTCATCTTATCGGCAACGCCGCGGCTGCGTGTGATCACACCCGGGAAATCGGCTTCAGGATTTTCGATCTTCAATCCATAGCCGCCGGCATGTTTTGCATAATCAAAAACCTGCGCACTTTTTAAAAGCGCCTTGGTAGGGATACATCCCCAGTTAAGACAAATACCGCCCAGCAGTTCTTTTTCCACGATTGCCACTTTTTTACCCAGTTGACTCGCCCTGATAGCTGCGGGATATCCGCCCGGGCCGCTTCCTAAAACTATTACGTCGTATGCCATATTATGTTTGATTTATGATGTAAGATCTGAAATTCAGATTTCGCATGCAAATTTAACCTGAAAAGCGGGATTGACAAAATCAATCGCAGATTAAACCCGATCAGGCGGATTTAGGTGATTTTTATCCGCCTGCAGCGAAAATTCTGCGTAATCCTCCAATCAATTTTAAATCTGCGATCCGTTTTTTACTAATTTCGTCCGATGAAGAATTTGTTGTTCATCCTCGCCATCTGCCTGCTTTCGCAACCGGCACATTCGCAGGCGGTAAAAAAAGTAAAGATCACGGAAGTTGAAAATTACATAGCCACGTCAAAGGATTCGGTACTCGTGATTAATTTCTGGGCTACTTTCTGCAAACCCTGCGTGGCGGAAATACCTTCTTTTATCAGTATCACGGATCAATATAAATCGCGTGGAGTGAAGCTGACACTGGTAAGTCTTGACCTCCCGTCTTATTTCCCTAAAAAGATCGCGGCTTTTGCAAAAGAACATCACTTTACCGCCGACATTCTCTGGCTCGACGAAACGAATGCCGATTATTTTTGCCCCAAAATGGATGCAAAATGGAGCGGCTCCATTCCCGCAACATTGATAGTAAATACAAAAAACGGGTACCGGAAATTTTTTGAAGAAGAAATGACGACAGAACAATTTGAAAGGGAATTGAAACTTGCCTTGCAAAAATAGCATAACAAAATCGAAACACATTTTACAGAACCTGCAATATTTTATATTCAATGAAAAGTGATTTGGAATGCCCCGTGGATTTTGTTTCGGTAAATGAAAACAAAGTCCGTTTGACCGCTTTGTTCGTATTATTGCTGGCGATCGCATTCACTGTTTGGCAACATTGGATCATTCCAGCTTTTCTCGTAGTTGATTTTTTCTCCCGCGCTTTTAATTTAGGAAAATTTAGTTTGCTGAATCTAGTCAGCGGAGCTTTGGTCAGTTTTTTAAATATCCGAAATAAACCGACAGACCTGGGGCCGAAACGTTTCGCAGCAAAGATCGGCTTCATATTTTGTGCGATCATTTTGTTGCTGAGCCTTTTTAAGGTTTTTACGGCCGCTCTGGCATTTGCGGGCATCATCATCCTGTTCGCGTTTCTGGAATCAGCCTTCGGCTTTTGCGCCGGTTGTTACATGTATACCTTCTATAAAAGACTGGCGCATTAATTATGATTAACTTGTGGGGCCATCAGGATCTCAATTTGCTCTGTAAGCTGTCTTAGAAAGGCCGAGGCCCATGTCATGTTGAGCTTGCCGATATAGAATGATAATTTTCATTCCGGAATATTTTTAATACTACAAAGCGTTATGATTAGTTTTACTTTTATAAACCACATAATTTCAGTTTATGCTTAAGCAGCTTTTACTTGTGGGATTGGGCGGCGGGGCAGGCAGTATTTTGCGGTATTTGCTTTCTTTGTTAACCGAAAAATATTACAACGGGCATTTCCCACTGGCCACTTTCCTTATAAATGTTTCCGGATGCCTGCTGATCGGCGTTCTTATCGGCCTGTTTGGACCTGTAAATGGAATAAATCAAAACACCCGCCTTCTTTTTATCACGGGCTTCTGCGGCGGCTATACCACTTTCTCCACATTTGCGGCAGAAAATATCCGCCTCCTTCAGTCGGGAAATATCACTGTTGCGTTGTTGTATATCCTTACAAGTGTATTATCGGGATTATTGTTCGTCCGGATCGGCCTTTCGCTTGCCACGCTTATCAATAGCCAATAGACAATCGTTATAAAGAAAACATCACGCATCAAATATTTACTTTCTTTAAAAACCCGGCGATTTAAAATTGATTGTTGGCTATTGACTAACTTCGATGTTTGGACATCATTCTTAAATAATCATTTATGGAAATAGGGATCGACAGCTTTGCCGCAGCCGGCGCAGGAATCAGCAATCAGTTGTCTTTACAGCAGCTGCTGGCAAGGATTGTACATGCAGATAAAGCCGGGCTGGATATTTTCGGCATCGGCGAGCATCACCGGCGCGAATTTTTAGATTCTGCGCCCACAGTGATCCTCGCGGCAGCGGCGGCGCTCACAAAAAATATCCGGCTCAGCAGCGCTGTAACGGTTTTGAGCGCCGCAGATCCGGTGCGGGTGTTTCAAAGTTTTGCAACATTGGATCTCATTTCCGGCGGCCGCGCAGAAATGGTGGTTGGCCGCGGATCTTTCATCGAAGCATATCCGTTATTCGGACTTAACCTTGACGATTACGACGAACTGTTTATTGAAAAATTAGATCTGCTGTTGAATATCCGTGAACATGAAAAAGTAAATTGGAACGGAAAATTTCGCGCCCCGTTAAAGGATCAGGCAATTTATCCACGGCCGCTGCAGGAAAAAATTCCCGTGTGGCTCGGTGTTGGCGGAACACCCGCTTCTTTTGCCCGTGCAGGAAGATTAGGATTGCCTTTGATGGTTGCCATCATTGGTGGAGAAACGCATCGGTTCCGGCCATTGATAGATATTTACCGCGAAGCGGGAACCAAAGCCGGTCACGCACCGGAAACGCTTAAAGTTGGATTACATTCCCTTGGATATGTGGCGGATACGGCACAAAAAGCTACGGATGATTTTTTTCCGGGCTATGCGGAAACGTTCACCAAGATCGGCAGAGAACGCGGCTGGCCGCCGGTTACACGCCAGCAATTTGAAGCCCAAACAGGTCCGCTGGGTGCACTGATGGTGGGTGGTGCCGAAGAAGTGACTGAAAAAATAATGCGCCACAGTGAAGCGCTGGGCGGTATTTCACGACTTACTTTTCAAATGGATAATGCAAAACTATCGCACGAACAACTCATGCATTCCATCGAATTAATCGGCGACGTACGCTCGCGCCTTAAAGCGCATACAGATTTGCAATCTTAAATAATTATTCCGGGGATGTATATTTTTATTCAATGACCATGACAAAGGATTTTTTAGAAGATATCGAACTATCCAATATAAATTTCAAAGAAGAAATGCCTTCAGTTGAGTTTGAACGCTGCATCTTTTCAGTATGCAATTTCGGAGAAGCTGATCTTTCCGATGCCATATTCATCGATTGCGAATTTAATGGCTGCAATTTTACATTAACCAAACTCAGGAATACTGCATTCAGAAATGCGCGCTTTAAAGACTGTAAATTCACCGGCATCCATTTTGAAGATTGCAAGCCGGTGCTGTTTGAAGTGTATTTCAGTCATTGTAACCTCAGTGTCGCTTCATTTTATAAATTACGATTAAAAGAAACAAAGTTTATTCACTGCAATATTTTGGAAACTGATTTTTCTGAAGCCGATCTCTCGGGTGCTGTTTTTGACAAATGTGACCTTTCGGCAACGGTCTTCGATCAAACGAACCTGGAAAAAGCCGATTTCCGCACAGCATTCAATTTTTCCATTGACCCGGAAAAGAACAAGATAAAAAAGGCGATCTTTTCTTCGCAACAATTGCAAGGATTACTGATGAAATATGATATTCTTATAAAAGAATAGAGGTTTAGGGTTGAAAGGTGATTTGCAATTACTCGCTCCTCTAACCCCTACTCTCTAAAGTAACTGCCTATTTGCCAAAAACCTTCTTCAACAAACCCGTCACCTGCGCAGCCGGATCTTTTCGGATCTTCTGTTCTTCCTGGCCTATAGAGTAAAAGATGCCGGCCATCGATTTTTCGGTAACATACGATGAAAGATCAGTGTTCACCGGCTTTGAAGTAAATGATAATTTGTTATAAGCCGTAAATACATCTTTCCAGTAAGTTGTTGCATTTACTTTTGCGAGCGACGCTTCGATCACCGGGCGCATCTTTTCGGTGAGTTGCGAGGTGGTGGTGGTCTTCAGGTATTCTGTGGCCGCGAAATCTCCACCTTGCAATATTTTTAATCCATCGGTTACGGTCATTTGTTTTACCGCATTGATGAAGATGGTGGAAACGCCTCCCGCAGCATCTTCTGCAGCACGGTTCATTGATAGAATGGCTTTATCTACCAATGCGCCCATTCCTACTTTACGCAAGGAAGCTTCAGCTTTTTTCGCTTCTTCAGGCATCAATATTTTTAATGCTGCATCCCTGAAAAAGCCATCGGGCTTACTTAGTTTTTTTGTGGCGCTATCGGCACCAACTGTCAGCGCTTCTTTCAACCCGGCAATGATTTCGTCGCTGCTCAATCCACTTCCGGAATTTGAGCCGATACTTTTTCCGATATTGGATAAAATGCCACCGCTGCTCTTTGTGGAAGTAGTATCTTTCGTAGTTGCCTTTTTAATTTTACCGAGAATACCCTGCGCTTCCGAATTTGCAAACATTAATGCGGTGAGAATGAACAGGAATGTAAATTTTTTCATGTGATTGTTTTGAGGTTTATTTACCGGCAAGGGGGAAAGAAAATATCAAAAATTCCTCTTCCGTCTACCCGGCAAAGATTTTCTTAGAATCCTAATTATTAATCGCAATCAAAAGTACTTTCTTGAATGCTAATATACGGTTAAATTATATTCACGAATTTCAGTAGTATTGCGGCACATTTTACTTTGTAAAACATTTTCATATGAAAATAGCTGTTCTTGGAGCAGGTATGGTTGGCAGAACTATTGCAACAGACCTGTCGAAAAATTTTGATGTAACATCTTTCGATATAAGCCAACCCAACCTGGAAGTTTTAAAAGAACATACTACTTTACACACACATGCCGTGAATCTTCAGCTATATGAAACTTACCCGCAAATGCTGGCACCTTTTGAAATGGTTGTCTGCGCAGTGCCGGGCTTCATGGGCTATAAGGCACTTGAAGCGATCATCTGTTCAGGAAAAAATGTGGTAGATATTTCTTTCTTCCCGGAAGACGCTTTGCAACTGCATCAACTTGCTGTTGAAAACAATGTTACAGCAATTGTTGATTGTGGTGTTGCGCCGGGTATGAGCAATCTTGTGCTGGGATATTACAACGAACGAATGAAGGTCCACAGTTTCGAATGCATGGTGGGTGGGCTTCCAAAGCACCGTATCAAACCTTTTGAATACAAGGCTCCCTTCTCTCCCGTTGACGTGATTGAAGAATATACACGTCCCGCGCGCTACGTGGAAAATGGCTACATTGTCACAAAACCTGCATTGAGCGACGCTGAACTTATCGACTTTGAACATGCCGGAACGCTGGAAAGTTTCAATACGGATGGGCTGCGCAGCATCCTTTTTACGATGAAACATATTCCTTACATGAAAGAAAAAACCTTACGCTACCCGGGGCATATCGACCTGATGATCGCATTAAAAAAAGCAGGCTTCTTTGAAACTACACCATTAAATGTAAAGGGCCAAATGGTGATTCCACTGGACGTAACTTCCCGCATCCTCTTCGATCAATGGAAACTGCAACCAACAGAAGCTGAATTTACGCTGATGAAAATTATTGTAAAAGGCGAAATGGATGGCAAACAAACGACCGTTGAATATTTTTTATACGATGAATACGATGCCGCTTCGCAAACCGCATCCATGAGCCGCACCACGGGCTACACCTGCACTGCAGCGGTAAATATGCTGGCACAAGGATTATTTACGAAGAAAGGTGTTTTTCCGCCGGAACTGGTGGGGAACGATCCCGCGTGTTTTGAATTTATATTAAACTATTTGGCGGAGAGAAATGTGATTTACAAGAAATCGATTGCAGCGAATTAGGATCGCAGATTTCTTTTCACGCATTGCGTGATTGATTAGGTGATTACGCAGATTGGATCTCGCTTCGCGAGATGTAGCCCGCAGATCGCGCTGATTTTGCAGATACAAAAACCCCGGTCGATCTATAAGTGTTTGTCATGTTGAGCTTGCGAAACAACTGATTTGGCAGGCATTCAAAAGAAATGCTATGTAGAGGTTTTAAAATAAATAACCGCTCAGTTTTCGGCACCCATCAGATGTTTCGCAAGCCCAACATAACAGAACATAAAATGACAGAAAAGAACATAACATTTCAGCATATAAGTAAAAAGCCCCTACGAACTCGCAGAGGCTTTCACTTTCTTATTCCTTATTAATTATTTCTTATTTCTACTGCGGAAACATCACCTGATCGATCTCATGCAACACACCGTTTACATAATGCTGATCGCTCGTGCCATTCGGCTGCGGATTGATCAAAATGTTTGAAGCAGTTGCATTTGCAATGCCTTTTACAGTTGCCGCACTTACAAACGGACCGGTAAATGTTGCAGTAACTGTGATACCAGGATGTGTTGGTATTGCAGAGTTAAGTAATGTAGGAACTGGTGTGGCCGTAGTTGGGATATTTGGTGAAAATGTTCTTACACCCATAATATGATAAAACAGAATTCCTTTCACTGTTGTCGCCGTCAGGTATGGATATAGCGCCGGATTTTGAAAAACGGTCGGGCTTCCTACCAATGCATTGGTTTGTGCAGGTGCGTTGGCATCGGCATAAGCAGTAGCGGCAGCATCTGCCTGAGTAGGAGTGGCCCCTGCGCCGATAGCCTGTGCATAAGCGCCGGCATATAACTGACCACGAACAATGGGGTAAGCGGTGGCGTAAAGTACGGCGATAAATGCCGTATTGGTTGGAGCAAAAACAGTAAAATTTGCACCCAGTGCAATATTCTGATTGCCAAGATAATATTGTAGTGAGCTGGTGCTTCCCGCTACTGCACCGCTGTCTGCGCGCTGAATAGCTGCCCACAGGTAAGTGAGGTTTGCATCGCTCGCTATCCTTTGCAACAATAATTGTGATGGCGGAACCGCAACGGCTGCTGTGGTATGGATAACACCGTTTGCAGCGAGAATATCCGGTACCGTCACAGGAATATTATTCTGCCATACACCGGTTGCGCGGCGGCTTACATAATTGTCGAGCCGCGCCAAAGCACTTACAGTTGTAGCCGGGTTGAACAATGTTGGATAAACGTAATTGGGAAAGCTTGTCGGAATACTTGCAGATGGTAAAGCCTGGGGCAAGATATGGTAGCTTACCAACGTATCGGCCTGCCCGGTTCTCAACACACCGTTGATGAAACCAACATATACCGCATCCGGCGAACCTGCAGGAATCAAGCCGCCGGAAGCCGCCGTTATAAATGATTTGATTGCGTTATTGTCGGGCGCAAAAATGGTGAAGGTTCTCGTTTTATCATTGAGCAAAGAAAGTTTTCCCGCTCTTGCAAGCACTTTGTAAAATAAGGTATCATTTGGAATTTTAGCCAATGTATCACCAATGGCACTGGCATTTGACGGAACAACCGGTGATACCGGAGGATTGCCTTCGATCGCCGGCATATCTTTATTGCAAGCCGTCAACAGCGCCATCGCAGAAACTGCTAACAGTGAGCCCGTGATTATCTTATTAATATATTTCATGATCGGGTATTTTAATTTTTTAAAATTGCTTTGATTAATAAATGTTATAGCCAAAGCTGATGTAATACAAACCACCTACACGTGAGTTACCAACAGCATTGTAATAATACTGGTTCAGCAGGTTGTTTGCACCCAGCTTGATAACAGATTTAGTTGCCGGCAATTTATAACTGAATTGCGCATCCACTGTCTGAACTGCAGGAACGGTACCGTTTGCAAGGTCGCCCTGGAAGTAAAATTCATCCTGCCAGCGGTAAGCGACTGTTGCAGCCAGTCGTTTGTTTTTACCAAAACCGCTGTTGCTCAAAGAAGCGTTGATCTTATATTTTGGAGAGTTGAAAGATGCGATAATATTTGATGGAACATCATCCAGGTTGTCAGATGCAGCATTTACACTCACGGTAAAGTTCAATGGGAGGCGGTAATCGAAACCGATACCGAACCCATAAGTTTTCAATTTGCCCGCAGCATTTACCGGCACAGAAAAGAGGTTCCCTCCTGTGCTATCGGCCAACGTGATGGGACCGCCGGTTTTAGATTGCGAGACCATCTTACGCGCAAGGAAATCTGTAAACTGTCCGTAGTAGCCGTAGATGTCTACAAGCAATTTAGAGTTCATCAGCAAACCTTTGTAACCAGCCTCAAATGAGGTTAATGACTCTGGCTTCAACTGTTGAAACGGCGCTGCGACAATTTTGCCGTATCTTAAAGAGTCCCTGTCATAGATAGGATTTGTATCGAAATTATATTTCGTACGGAAGAAATCGTTCCCGCCGATCAGTGTATAGGCTCCCAAGGGAAGATCGATCCATTGTTGTTGCGTTGAAGGGAAACGATAAGCCGTCTGGTAAGACAAACGGATATTATTGTTTTCCGCCACTTTGATCACGCCCGTTACCCTTGGGGTGAAACGGCCCTTGAAGTTTTCATTCTTATCATAACGGCCGGAAGCGGTCAGTTTGAATATGTTTCCGAAATCTCTGGAAGCCTGGATATAAACACCAACTTCCCTGATACCGATAGGGCCATCACTGTCGGCAAACAAGGTACCTTTTGAATTCAACACATATTTTCTATAGTTTCCTCCAACAAGAATGTCGGCAAAAGAATGCGTGTATTTTGAAAAATTGTAATTCCCTTCCACATTATACAGATCTGTTCTGTCGAGCAACGCGCCACCCGCCGGTACAGGAATTTTAGCAACGCTGTCGTAGGTGGCCCTGAAGGCTGCCGTTCCAACTTTTGGGCGGCCGATATCAGCTACTGCTCTCGCTGCAAGATGTGCATCGTAATCGGAAGCACCTGCCAGTTTCTGTGCAAGGAACGCCTGCCCGTATTGTGCGAACCACCCGTTGCTGCCCGGGCTGGCTTTCCAGGCTTCATTAAAGTTTTGCGTCGTAGCTGCAAGGTTGTAGGTACCACCAGCATTTTCCTGGGTGGTATAAGCGCGGAACATCCAGTTTGGATTGGTCAATTCAAATTTATATTGTCCCATCTTGAACTCTTTGATAGAATATCTTGATGCACCTGTATAAATGGTATTACCCGTTCCCCAGTAACCGGCCAAAACCGCTTCCGTGTTCGATGTGATCTTGTAATGCAATGAACCGCCCAGCTTGAAGTTGATCGTATTAGGATTGATCAGTTCCTGCTCGGTATAACCTGTACGGGAAACGATGATCGGCTTTGTAGTGAGCGTGGCAATGTACGGCGCAAGGAACGGTGCTGCTGCTGCCGCTGCATTGAGTACCTGGCGGATATCTGCATTGGTTTCATCACCAAAAACATTCACACCGTCATACCCGGGATCGGTCTGCCGGTTCCCCGGTTTCAAAACGCCGGCAGAACGGTCATAATCGCGGTAGTCGGTACCGATCCAGTCTTTCGCCTGTGTTAGTTCCGTTGTTATTTTGAATGCAAATTTTTCAGAAACCTTTTTTCCCCACCTTAAACTCCAGTTATAGTATGGAGATGTTGGCCTTTCACTTTTATCGGTGTGCATCACGCCTGTTTTAACTACAAATGAAAGCCCCTGGTATTTGAATGGATTCTTGCTTGTCATGAGCAAGGTTCCGTTCATTCCGCCCGGACCGTACAATGCGGATGAGGCGCCCGACAACAATTCCAGGTTGTCGATATCCAGTTCATTCAAGCCGATAATGGAGCCTACGGAGAAGTTGAGGCCCGGTGCCTGGTTGTCCATTCCGTCTACCAACTGGTTGAAACGGGTATTACCGCTACCTCCAAAACCGCGTGTGGCGGGCGCTTTGAATGTAAGCGAAGAAGTGGTAATGTCCACACCTTTGAGTGTACTCACCACATCATAAAAATTCGCAGATGGCGCGTTCCTGATTTGTGCGGCGCTCACCCGTTCAATAGATACCGGTGATTCCATGATCTTCTGCGGTACACGCGAAGCGGAGACCACCACTTCCTGTCCAAGAGAATTGGATGGAACAAAATTTACTTTCAGCGAAGTGGTCGCACTTGTTACGGTCACTTCCTGTTGTTCAAAGCCAATGGAAGAAAAAATGAGCGTTACGGGAAGCGTTTTGGTGGTGATGCTGAAATTTCCTTTGTCATCTGTATAAGTTCCGGTTTCGGAGCCTTTCACAGTAACTGAAACAGCAGCGGATTTTTCAGTAGTTGCACTGTTCTGCACATTACCGCTGATGGTCACATTTTGAGCTTTGGCAGAAAACATAAAGATGTTTACCAATACAAATGCGACCAAATAGCTTGTAATTTTTTTCATATAGCTTTGTTTTGGTTCGTAAATTTCAGGCAAAATAAGGATGTTTATGATGTTTTAAAATTTTATTTTTAAACCCATTGTTGAAATTTTCGGAAGTCTGTAAAATATTATCTCAAAACATCGTGGTACTTTAGCAGCATGGCAACTTTTCAATTCCCGGATCAGACAGCTTTTTACAGCGGCAAAGTGCGTGATGTGTACAGTATCGGCAGTGAGCTGCTGGTAATGGTGGCGAGCGACCGTATCTCGGCATTCGATGTGATTCTTCCCAAACCAATTCCATACAAGGGCCAGGTGCTGAATGAAATAGCAGCTTATATGCTTAATGCCACAAAAGATATTTGCCCCAACTGGCTCCTTCAGTCTCCTGCTCCTAATGTAAGCATCGGCAAAAGATGCGAGCCGTTTAAAATCGAAATGGTTGTGCGTGGAAATCTGACCGGCCATGCCTGGCGCACTTATTCATCCGGGCTAAGAACGTTATGCGGTGTTTCCTTACCGGAAGGCTTGAAGGAAAATGATTTCTTTCCGTCGCCCATTATCACGCCTTCCACCAAAGCATCCTAGGGCCATGATGAAGACATCAGTGTTTACGATATTATTAAACAAAATCTTGCATCTGCGGAAGAATGGGGCATACTTGAAAAATACGCGTTGCAATTGTTTGAAAGGGGAAAGTCGATCGCCGCAAAACAAGGATTGATCCTTGTAGATACAAAATACGAATTTGGGAAAATCGGTAATGATATTATCCTGATGGATGAAATTCACACACCGGATTCGTCCCGGTATTTTTATGCCGATGGATTTAGTGAAAGACAATTAAAAGGTGAAAAGCAGAAACAACTCAGCAAGGAGTTTGTGCGCGAATGGTTGATACAAAATGATTTCATGGGCAAGGAAGGACAATCAGTTCCTGAGATGACATCCGAATGGATTAGTACCATCAGCGGCAGATACATCGAACTGTATGAAAAGATCATCGGCGAAAAATTCCAGCCAAAGGATCTGAGCGATGATGAAGTTTATCAAAAAGTTATCGAGAGCCTGAAGCAGTTAACGGGGTGATGTAGAATTATGTTCCCATAAAACGGGATGACTGGAGCGATTGCGATAGATTTTTTGTGGCATAGCTTTTGAATTTTAAGGAGAGTCAATTTTTTAACCTTTTAATTTTACTACTATGTCAAGTTTACTTTACACCATTGCCGTAATACTTGTTATTATCTGGGCAATATCTTATTTTGGCGGTTATTATACTGGCGGAATCATCCATATTTTATTGGTGATTGCAATTATTGCAGTGTTGTTGAGGGTCATTTCAGGCAACAGGTCGGTTTAAAATAAAAACATTTACTAAATGAAGAATAAGAAAGCGGTGGAGAATACTTTACTGGCGGTAGTTGGCATCGGGTTGATCACAACAGCAGTGGTA
This sequence comes from Chitinophagales bacterium, assembly GCA_015655125.1. Taxonomy (GTDB): domain Bacteria; phylum Bacteroidota; class Bacteroidia; order Chitinophagales; family Chitinophagaceae; genus Ferruginibacter. Next base: position 32,759 of record JAATFP010000080.1, read on the forward strand.
CTTTTGGCCAAAAGAACCAGGAGCTACAAACATGATTCATTGCCCCAAAAAAAAGTATTTTCTTATGATGATTATGAAGAAGATGAAAAAGCACTGACGGCATTTTCCGAAACAGGAATACTTCTTTAAGGATGAGGGTTCAGGTTTCAAAATTTGGAAACAACTTTTGAAACCTGAACCCTCATCTATTTCTTCGTAACCGAATTTTGTAAGCGCTGCTTTGCCTTATTAAAAACCATTCCTCCTTTATCAATGCCCTTTCGTAATTCTTTCTGCTCTTCTTCCGGCAATGCGATTATTTCCATGCACTCCGTACTGCAACATCCTTTGAATACTTCCTTGCATTCGTCACATTGAATGAACAGCAGGTGACAACCTTCATTTTCACAATTGGTGTGCGTATCTGCCGGTTTCCCACATTGATGACACTTTGCAATTATCTCATCGGTAATGCGTTCCCCCAGCCTGTCATCGAACACGAAATTTTTTCCATGAAATTTATTAGGAAGTGAATCTTTTTTTACATTGTTGGCATAGTTGATAATACCGCCTTCAAGGTGAAAAACATTTTTAAATCCCCTGTGCAACATGTACGCACTTGCTTTTTCACAGCGAATACCGCCGGTACAATACATGATGATATTCTTATCTTTTTGATCGCCCAGCATTTCTGCGGCCATGGGCAATTGTTCCCTGAAAGTATCGCTGGGGATTTCTATCGCATTTTCAAAATGGCCCACTTCAAATTCATAATGGTTCCGCATATCCACCACGATCGTATCCGCATCATTGGTAAGGGAATTGAATTCTTCGGCATTCACATACCGTCCTTTATTCGCCATGTTAAACGCAGGATCATCAATACCATCTGCAACGATCTTGCTGCGCACTTTTATTTTCAGTACCCAAAAAGATTTACCATCGTTATCCACGGCAATATTCAAACGAAGATCATTCAGCGGCTCAAAGGAATACAGGAAAGTTTTAAACGCAGCCAAATTCGATTCCGGCACGCTGACCTGTGCGTTGATCCCTTCATGGGCGATGTATATACGTCCAAATACATTTAGGTCATTCAAACCTTTATATAGCTCGTCGCGAAACGCAACCGGATCCCCGATAAAAAAATAGTTGTAAAACGAAACCGTAATCCTGTATTCGGTTTCTTCGTAAAGGCGTTTTTTCAGCTCCGCCTGGGAAAGCCTGTTGTACAATGGTGCCATAACGTTTAATTTGATCCCCGGGAAGGGAAACCTTTAAAAGATTGGATGCTTGCAGGGCAAACCAAATTTTTTAACGACGCAAATGTAGGCAAAAGTTTAGAAATTAGGGTTTAGAGAAGAGTATCATAGTTTATCTGTATGACCCAATTCAAACTTCCTAAAGCCTGATCTCTAAACTTAAAAACTGATTTCCATGGAATTTCTATTCGCACGGCTGCCGGAACTATTCTTATTAAATGCTCCGCCGATCAGTCCGCCCGTTCCGAGACGTACGCCCATGACCGGCTCTTTGCCGCGTTCGTACGCCATAATATAATCCAGCCGGAATATCTTGAGAATGTTTTCCAGCCCAACAAAACCTTCCACATAATTATTGCGTTGGCTCACATATAATGCATTTGCGCCCGCAACAAGGTTCCAGTTCAGACGCTTGAAAAGCGGGATCTTATTGGTGAGCAACCCATTGAAATGATGTTCCAGAAATGCATAGGTATATAAAGAAGCATTGGTGCTGTTTGAGTAATACCCCGCCAGTTGAAAACTGTTCACATATTCCGATGCACGGCCAAAATCACTTCGTGAATAACCCGCATTGAAATGCTGGAAATCCTGGAAGAACATTTTTTTAGCGTTGGCAAATCCGCCTATCCCTACCCTGTATTTCAGCAAGCCGAGCAGCTTGAAATTTTTGTCGTCATAAATGTTGAACTTCCATTGATCGTAGTCTACATCACTTCCAAACACGCCATTGATGCCTTTTTTATAACTAAAGCCGAATGTTGGATATTTTGAGCCGAGCGCCATCTTGCTATTGGGGAACTGAATATATTTTTGCCCCGGTTTAAAGCTGATGTCCACACTCACAGCCAACGCCTGGTGCCGCGCAAATTGCGAAGGCAATCTTTCGTCCGGGTAATTTGGTGTAATATTCACGCTGTCTTTTCTCCACACGGTAAAATTCGTAGTATTATCCAATGGAATCCTGTCTTCATACAAAGCATTGACGGCAACACGCACACCGCTTTCATACCGCTTGCTCACGCCGATGGTTCCGAAATAATTTTCATACGTTTTCCGGAAATTATTTCCCCATAACAGCGAGCTAAGTGAATTTGAAAAAACAGAAAAACTGCTTTCCTGGAAGAAGCTGCTGACACGTTTACCGCCGCCGAATGTCAGCGCCTGGTGCTTCTCGCTTCCATTGCCCATGTTTCGCGTTCGCAATGTCACATGCGCCCAGGCATTAAAATGCGTATTGCTGAATCCATACCTGAAATTCGGCTCAATGGTAATATTGCTTTTCATCTTCGCCACGTATTTTTGAAAGTAAGGCTGTACATTTATCACCAATCCTTCTGCAAAATTATATTCAAGATTTTTAATCAACGGATCGACGCCCCAGGCATAGCTATTCGTTTTGCTATAGTGGCGCCTGTTAATACCTTTCCAGAAAACATCCAGCACTTTGATATTTCCCTGGCGCTTTTTTAATGAATCCACCGAATGCTGGGTGAGCATGGAATCACGGTTATTTTCATAAATGCTGTCTTTTACGGCGTAATCCTTTTGCTCCTCGCGCTCCAGCGGAACCGGCCGGATGCTGTCCCAGTAAGCCTTCGGATGTTTGTTAACAGCAGTATCATATTTAATCACCACACGATCGAAGAAGTTCCTGTCAAATTTAGGTGCGATATTGTAATCAGAATAAACGGACACGAAATTACCGATCGCATCGATACCCAGCTGCTTGAAATTGAAATGTATCAACTGGTTCTTGACGCGCCATGTATCATTGCTTACCGGAACATGTAACTGCGTAATCTGCAGCGAATCCATAATCTCCAGCTGCGAAGTTTTTGTAAGCAATAAATCGAAGCTATGAATGCGCCAATCGCCATCGGTAATATTGATAACGCCTGAAAATAGTGGCTCATACGTACGCCGTGGGATCACACGGATCACGTTTATCATCTTGCCGTCTTCCCAGAAATTACCCATGAATTTGTAGCGGTAAAAGCCAAGCGCCCCATCCGCAATCGGCGAAACGAAACCGCGCGGATTGAATGCTGTAGAAAAAACGGTTACATTATTATTATACAAACTAATGAACGTAGGAAACGTAAAACCGAAAGTTCCGCTTCCGCTTACGCGGCTGCTTACTACTTCCATCTTAAATTTATCCGGGCGCTTGCTGTAAACCCTGGAAAAGGATTCTGACAAATAGATAATGCCTTTGCCTGAAGAATCCGTACCAATGTTGCTGCGATCTTCATCCGGAATGCGCTGGCCGAAAATTTTCTTGGGAAGTGCACGAAGTTTAATCACATCTTTGCTATAAAGGTTTACAGTGAAAGCATTCACCTGCTGCAGATAGAAATTACGCTTTTTGATCGCGTTGCGAACGATTTCATAGGCCGGATCTTCACCGCCGCTTTTTATCGTCACTTCCGGCAATGTGAGTTTTTGCTCGGATAGTATGAAGGAAACTTCGGTATCGTCTTTCACCGTTACTTTCTTTTCCAATGCAGCATACCCGATACGCTGGCATACTACCGTATAAGTTCCGGGCGCAACTGTAAAAGAAAAATTGGCCCTGTCATTCGCGCTCGCCCCTACCGAACTACCCTTTATAGTAACAGATGCGAAAGGCAGCAAATCGCCTTTTTCATTGAAAACTGTTCCATATATTTTTTGAGAGAAAGCGGACGAGCCGCAGAGGATCATCACCAAAACAGGGAATAATTTTCTCATAAATTGTTTAAGTTAAAACGAACAGCGCGATTAAAAAGTTACTGAAATCATTTTTTTTATGCAATGGTACCCGGTTTTTTCCTGGTGAAAGCTCCTGCCAGAGCGGCAAAGCCTGCAACCAGGCCGCCAATAAAAGCTGTAATTGCGATCAACAGGTACGGACTGTCTGTTTTAAATAACAACTGTGCAACCTTGTGTGCAAGAATATGATCATTCGCAGCGCTCATTTTAAAACTCAGTGTAGCCCAAAGCAGGAAGATAGCCAAAAAGCCTGCCAGAAAAGCCCTTCCTGGCACGAGGCCGGTAACTGCAGCCACTAAAAAAGCCACAGGCGCAATGACCCACCATGGAAGATAAAGGCAAGCCGCGAAACTGAGCAGTGCGGTTAAAAGCAGGGAGATTATGAATTTCATGAAGTTGTTTTTAAAATTTAAGGTTAGAGGGTAAAGGTTTTAGGTTTTAGGCGCTCAAAGCAACCGTTGCGCAAAGTTGTTTTGAATTTAAAAAACTTTGAACCTTAAACCTTTCACTTTAAACTACCTGCTGAATGTCATTTTATATTGAACGCGTTTATCTGTCACCTCTCCGGTCGTCATCATCCACAGTGGATAATATTCCCCTTTCACCCATTTGTCTACGAAATTATCATAATACTTACTTCCCGGATTTCCACTTTGGCCACCGGGATATACGCCGTAGGCTTCGGTCTTTTCTGTAAGGCTCACGATCATGCGCCAGCTTGGACCATGATCATTTCTGGCAGCATTGATCACATTGTCTCCACCGCCGATAGGAAGATGCAGCCTGCTGAAGGCATCCTGTCTTGTAAGGTGCGTCACTTTCGTATCCTTGTATTTCGCCCACTCCAATTTGCCTTCTGCCTGCGCCTTTTGCAACAATACCGAAGACTTTTTAAACGATGCCGTTGCAACATCGGCAAGTGTTTCTGTCTGCGGCGTGGAAATATTATCTATGAATTTGTAAGCGCTGTCTTTCAGCAACGCTTCCATCAACGTGCTGGGCTGAGGACGCATTGTATAATCCGGAGAGTTAACATATTCATCTTCATATACTTCTTTTTTAAATTCATCAAACAATACTACAAAAACTGTTGTTCCCATTGAACCCGGGTCGTTTCGAAGGTCCCAGCTTTTCAAAAGATTGAAATACTTTTTTTCATCTGCGGAAAGATCCTGCTCCCGGATATTGTTCAAAAATATCGGCCGCGTCATTTCTGCAAAGATGTTGTAATTATCTGTTTGCATTTTCATCATATCCTGTGGCGTGATCTTTTCCGCGCGATTCTGTAATTCGGCCAATCGCCTGTTGATGTATTTGCCGCGTGGCGTTGGATAAACATTTCCCAGATAGTACGGATAAGTGGAATCTACCGGCCTTTGATTGGCGCTGCTCACGAACCCACGTTCGGGATTATACTGAAACGGTACTTCTTCCTGTGGTATCATGCCTTGCCACATATAGCTGCTGTCTGTTCCCGGCATGATGAAGTCGCCCTGATGCGCCCATTTTGCCGGAAAATTCCCTTGCGTACGGATTGCAATATCACCTTGCTTGTCGGCAAACACGATGTTTTGTCCCGGCGTTTGCAAATGCACCGCAGCAGTAAGATAATCCGAATAATTTTTTGCGCTGTTGAGATAAGTAAATATCTGTAGTTCGTTGCTCGCATCATGGGCCTTCCAGCGAACGGCATAATTTTTTTTGTTGCCGGTCCGCTTGCCGGAAAAAGATGCATCATACATTACCGGACCAAAGACCGTATATGCAACCGTGTCTACCAGCGTTGGCTGACCGGAAATTTTTATTTCTTCGTAACGAAAAGTTGTCGGAACCCATGCGCTGTCGAACCAATATTCCTTTCTTGTTTCGTCCTTGAATTTTATTTCATAATAATCGCGCACATCGCGTCCGCCATTGGTGAAACCGAACGCGCAATTATCATTGAAACCTATGATCACGCTTGGTGCCCCCGGAAAAGTTGCGCCGTAAGCATTAAAGCTCGGTGTAGACAATTGCATTTCGTACCAAAGTGATGGCAGGTTGAGGCCGAGATGCGGATCGTTGCACAAAATAGGTGCGCCGCTTTGTGTGTTCCGGCCACTCACTGCCCAGTTGTTACTTCCATTCGCCGGATCCGGTTTGATGTGATCAATGTAAGAAACGGATTTGCTCATGTAAAGAGAATCGGCGTCAGCCGGTGCTTTCGGATGAATGGCGGGTGCCGGAAAAATTGTACCGCGCGGAATGATCGGATCGAGTGAATCCTGTATCTCCGGAAATAATTTTGAAAAATCTTCGCCCGAGAAAAAATTTCTTGCATTCGTCATTTCGAAATCATTTTCGCCGCCGGCAAGGTCCCATGACATATATTTTAAGAACAATGCCGTTTTCAGGTTGCTCCACAACTCGGGTTTATAGCCGATGATCTTGTATTCGATGGGCAGTTTTGCTGCGGTGAGCGAACCGATGTAAGCGTTCACGCCCGCTGTATATGCATCGCAGGTGGCCTTTACCTTAGGATCTTTTTCCATTTCGCGCAGTGAATTTTCTGCAGCAAAATGCATCCCCAGCCGGCGAAACTCACGATCGTGCTGCAAACCTTTCTCGCCGATGAACTCACTCACCCTTCCATCCGCACTCATCACCTGTAGTTCCATTTGCCACAAGCGAAATTTTGCATGCAGGTATCCCTGGATAAAATAAGCATCGTTATCTTTTTCAGCAAACACATGCGGCACGAGCCTGTCATCAAAATAAACCGTGGCCTTTCCCTCAAGGTTCGAAAATTTAAGGTCAGCGGAAAAGTCTTCGTCCGCCGGTTCCGCATTCTGCCAGATACCTTCCTGTGGCGACAGCAGTTTACCAAGCGGCGCAGGCAACAATAATTTCGTATCGAGTACCACTATAAGGGCAGTGGTGATAACAGCAAATAAAAGAAGAGGAATGATTCGCATAGCAAAAGTTTGATGTGCCGAAAATAGGCAAATAATTAATAATTAATAACTAATAGTGAAAGTTGCCCAAATCATAGCGCCCGATTGTTTTTTCAAGCTTTCATTGTCAGGAAATCACTCATTTTATTACCGCGTCATTGCAATCGGGCATTATTAATTATTCAGTATTAATTATTATTTATTTTTGCAGATGTCTGAAACAATAAGCGACCATACTAAAAACATTCTCGGGCTGCAATTGCCCACCGATCCGCGTTGGGTTAACCTTGCAGAGATGCAGCTTGAAGAAATACTTACTGATCATGCATGGTGCGAACAAAAGGCTGCACTTACCTGCATTTCCATCATCCAGAAAAACTTTGATAAGGCTTTGGTAATAGAAGAACTTGGACCGATCGTCACCGAAGAATGGGGGCATTTCCGGTCGGTGCTGGCTGAACTAAAAAAGCGCGGACTTAACCTGGGTAAGCCGAGAAAAGATATTTATGTAAACAAGCTCATCGCTTTTCAAAAAAAAGACGGCAGTCCTGATGAGCGCTTTTTAGATAACATGCTCATCATGGCGCTTATCGAGGCCCGCAGTTGCGAACGTTTCAAAAGATTGAGCGAAGGAATGGAAGATGTTTATATGCGCAAATTTTATCGTCGTTTTATGGAAAGCGAAGCCGGGCATTATACATTATTCATTACCCTTGCCGAGTATTACCTGGATAAAAAAGTAGTGCGCAGGCGATGGGAGCAGTGGCTGGCCTATGAAAAAGAAGTGATGAGGAGCGAGGAAGTTCGTGGCGACAGGATACATTAGGTGTATGATCGATGGTCTTTTTATGAACAAATTGATACATTTAACCTTTAAACATAGTATTTACATGCCGGAAATAAAATTAGAAACCATTGAAGAACAACAAGCGTTCAATATTTACGATGAACGCGGGAAAATGGGCGAAATGGTGATCGGTACAGATGACGCGGCACTCACTGTTTATCATACCGAAGTTTTTCCCGAAGCCGAGGGAATGGGTTACGCAAAATTACTACTCGAAAAAATGGTCGCTTACGCGCGCGAACATCATCTCAAAGTGATCCCGCTTTGTCCGTACGTGCATCTTCAATTCAGAAGGCACCCGGATATGTATGCGGATCTTTGGAGAGAAGAGAAAAATATATGATCCATGGCTTGTAATTTTCTTCCAAAGAACTGCAATACGTCATGAATTGAAATCACAATCCTGGCTGCGTCAATTAATCATGGGCTGTCAGGAGCTTCGCGGATTCAATTTTTTATACCTATACTTTTACTTTGCAATAATGCCTAATTGTTGCATCAGTTCTAAATTGCCCGGGAAGTCCCTTTCTTCCGTACAATAATTATCTTATCGGGTTCCCCGATGTATGAAACACTGGAACTTCAAAGGCACGCATACCGGCGTATTTTTCGGTATTCCCGCAGTAGCGATCGTTATCCTAATTTTCCTGCAACAATGGCCATACCGGAAATATAAACGCGCCCGCAGTGGATCCTGTTGCGGAAAACATCAAAATGTATTTACTGAAATATACTTATGATTTTCCGGCTCATGCAAAAAACAGTTTTTCAACTTCAAAATTGATGTAAGGAAATTTTTCTGCGAGAAACAGCACTTTTTCCAGGTTCTTTGCTTTGAATGCTGCATGAGCGGCCGACTCGGGGTTAAATGGCTTGTGGCTTTTCGCCGCATTGATCTCGTTGATGATCTTCATCAGTTGTTGTGAGGGTTCATCGATACACGAACCCACGAATTTTTCCCATACATAGTTTGTGGCAGCATAATTCGGATGAACCATATCTTCGGCATAAAAGCGATAATCACGCAGGTCGTCAATCACCAGTTCATAGGCGGGGAAATAATAGACATTTTCAAACTTTTCCACGGCATCATGAACGGCCGCGATCAACGCCGCTTTGCTCCGGTTGTTTTCAACAAACCCTTCCCGTAAATGCCGCACAGGGCTGATTGTAAAGAGGATCTTTAGCTGCGGGTTAAATGTTTGCAGTTTTGAAATAACGGCATTGAGATTGGCACGCAATTCATCCGGCATCATCAGGCGCCTGTTGAACCAATCCGCCGGTGCCTTATGATTATTGGCCGCAACGCCCATAGTTGCTGCATTTGCGGCTTTGCCTGTCAATTCGTAGATCCATGCCGAACCGTATGTGATCATCAGCACATCGGCGGTTTTTAAATATTCATGTGCAGTTTCGGTACTTTGATTAATATTGTTTACTGCGATATCTGCAACCCGCGATGAAAACCTGCTATGATGATCCCAGCTATGAAAACATTCGTTGAGATAAAAAAGATCTGATGGAAAAATTACTTTCTTATTGACATAATTTTCAATGGCATTTCTCACGCTCACCGGGTTAAAAAGAATGCCGTTTGGATTTTGCAGCACCCGGAATTTGTGCGCCAGTAATTTATCGCCGATGTTTTCGGTGAAGCAACTGCCCATCAACATCAACTTGTGACAATGGGAGATTTTGTCATTTAATGGCTTTGGTATAAATTCAAGATGAAATTCCATATTGTTTTATGTTCCCCGGATGACGCGTTTGTCCTGCCTGAGGGCGGAGATCACGCAAATTTAATTTTGCCCGGTTGATTTTTTGCTGCGGATGCGCAGATTGAAAATTTGTATTATCAGAATAGCGGCGCACCTCGCGTAAAATTCTTGTGAAGGAACCAAACATATCTTCCGGGCAGGAAGGTACATTAAATAAAAATTTCTGATGCTATCCGGCTACTTTCTTTTAATGCATTTTCGTTCAGTTCAGGCAACAAGTTCAATTGTTGAAAATATGGGATCATCAATTCCGTATCCATATTTCCAACGAGTTCATCATCGGCCATCGGGCAACCGCCGATCCCTTTTAATGCACCGTCAAATCTAAGGCAGCCGGCTTGTAAAGCTGCATCCACCTTATCTTTCCAATTGACGGATGTTGAATGAAGATGTACGCCTATCTCCGTTTCGGGCAGAGCGTCTACAAGATACTTCGTGATATTTTTCACCTGTCGCGGCGTGGCTACACCTACTGTATCTGCCAATGAAATAATTTTCACATCAATCTCTACCATCTTATTCACCCATTCGAAAACAAGTTCTTCATTGTAAGGATCGCCATACGGATTCCCGAAACCCATCGAAATATAGATCACCAGTTCTTTTCGGTTTTTGATGCACAAAGTTTGTATTTCTTCTACCCTTGTAAAAGATTCCATGATGGAAGAATTGGTGTTACGGCGTTGAAAAGTTTCGGAAACAGAAAATGGGAATCCGAGGTAATGTATATTATCAAACATCACGGCTTCCTGCGCGCCACGCTCGTTGGCTATGATCGTAAGCAATTTGGTTCCGTTTGCATCCGTTTGTATCCGTTTAAGTACATCCTTCGTATCTGCCATCTGCGGAATGGCTTTTGGTGAAACGAAACTCCCGCAATCCAGCGTATCAAAACCGACTTTAAGTAGAAAACCGAGATAGAGGGCCTTATCATCTGTAGAGATCAGATGTGGCCAGCCTTGCATCGCATCGCGCGGACATTCTACCAGCTTTATTTTTTTTCCTTTGTTCATGCGGGGGATTTTGCTTTGGAATTTTAGTATCCATCGGTGTTCTGGCCGGTAAACGACATCAACCTCTTTGACGCACTACTTCATACAGGATCATCCCGGTGGCAACTGAAACATTCAGGCTCTCGAAATTTCCCGGCATCGGGATCTGGAATTGCTCATCGCAGATCTTCAGCAGCGTGGGATAAATACCATGTTCTTCACCACCCATTACAATAGCCGCCGGAACAGTAAAGTCGATATCGTAACTTCTTTTAGTGGCCTTCATTTCGCTGGCAAAAACATGGATACCGTTCATGTGCAGGTCATCCACGGCTTTCATCAGGCTGTTCACACGGCAAATAGCCAATTGTTCCAACGCTCCTGCCGATGTAAGAATAGCATCTTCATTCAATGCACCCACCCCTTTTTCGGGAATGATGATGGCATGAACGCCCATCGCATAAGCACTACGGGCGATACCTCCTATATTGCGGATATCGGTGATGCCATCAAGAATAAGGAACAACGGCGTTTTTCCTTCATCAACAACAAATGAAATCACCGACTGCAGATCCTGGTATTGTATTTTGGAGATTTGCGCAATGCAACCTTCGTGATTACTGACATTGAAGTTATTCAACTTTTCCACCGGCACTTTATTGATGGGTACAAGATGCTTTGCGGCCAGTGCTTTGAGTTCATCGATCACTTCACCATGAACGGTTGCCTGCATGTAAATGCGCTCTAACTGTTTGCCTTCCTGCAATGCTTTGATAATGGCTGTACGGCCAACAATGAGCGTATTTTTTTTGGGACGATGATGCTGATGCCTGAAATTTTTCACAGAGCAAAACTAACGTTTTTTTATAGTCGATGGGCAAATCTTCATACCAGTATCGTAATAGCAACGATTTTTTTAGATTATGCTGATTAATGGATAATTTTATAATTGATAATTTCCAAGGCGACCTGTTTGGCAAAAATTTGCAACAACTCCTGATGCTGAAACTATAAACATTATTAATTACCGAAATAAAATTATCCGTTATAAAAACGAAATGACCGGTTCAAAAATACACGCTCTCATCACTGGCGCTACCGGCATGGTAGGCGAAGGTGTTTTACACGTTTGTCTTCAGCATCCTTTAGTCGAATCGGTACTGGTGATCAACAGGAAACCATGTGGTGTTTCTCATCCGAAATTGAAAGAGATCATTCACCAGGATTTCTTCGATCTTTCGCCCCTGCGGGAACAACTAACCGGTTACAACGCTTGTTATTTCTGTCTGGGCGTCACTTCCGTAGGAAAAAATGAACGTGATTATACAAAATTTACCTATACGCTTACAATGCATGTAGCCACCTTACTGAGTGAAATAAATAAGGAGTTAACATTCTGCTACGTTTCCGGAGCCGGCACGGATAGTTCCGAAAAAGGTCGCCTGATGTGGGCGCGCGTGAAAGGTAAGGCTGAAAATGATCTTGCAAAGTTGCCGTTCCGGCAAGTATTTGTTTTTCGGCCGGGCATCATCAAACCGATCAAAGGAATGAAATTCACACATTCATTTTATAAATTTTTCGGCTGGCTATTCTGGATACTCCGCAAATTGAACGGGTACAGTTATGTAACGCTGGAGGAGCTGGGACTGGCGATGATCCACTGCATTTCATTGCCGGACAACCGGAGGATTATGGAAGTTAGAGACATTATTGATGTCGCAACTAGTACAAAACGTGTGTAAAGACTGGCTCCCAATAAGTCTGCGGCATTCGCAAAATCTGCGGCAAAAAAATCCCGCGATAAATCGCGGGATTAAAATATTTCAACGGACCTATTTCAATCCGAATTCTTTTTTTACATCTTTCACTGCATCCAGTTTTTCCCAGGTAAACAGTTCTACTTTTTTCTTCAATGTTTTTCCGTCAGGAGAAGTGAATGTTTTTTCAACCACTTCATTCTTGCGGCCCATATGCCCATAAGCCGCGGTTTCGCTATACATCGGGTTGCGTAATTTCAAACGCTGCTCGATGAAATAAGGACGCATGTCGAAGCATGGCATCTTCATGATTTTTTCGGCGATCTGGCCATCTGTAAGATCAACTTTCGCAGTGCCATAAGTCACCACGTTGATACTTGTTGGTTTTGCCACACCTATAGCATAAGAAACCTGCACCAGCACTTCATCGCACAACCCAGCCGCCACAAGATTCTTGGCAATATGGCGTGTTGCATAAGCTGCGGAGCGATCTACTTTACTTGGATCTTTCCCACTGAATGCGCCACCACCATGAGCGCCTTTACCACCGTACGTATCCACAATAATCTTACGGCCTGTGAGACCTGTGTCGCCGTGCGGACCACCGATCACGAACTTGCCGGTTGGATTGATATGATAAATGATTTTGTTGTTGAAAAGGTGAGCGTACTGCGGGTATTTTGCTTTCACTCTTGGGATGACGATGTTGATGATATCTTTTTTAATCTTGGCCAGCATTGCATCATCTTTACCGAAATCATCGTGCTGTGTGGAAACTACGATCGCATCTATTCTTGTCGGTTGATTGTTATCGTCATATTCCAAAGTCACCTGGCTCTTCGCATCCGGGCGTAGGTATTTGATCTGTTTGTTTTCCCTGCGAACAGCGGCAAGTTCGAGCAGGATATCGTGCGATAGCGCCAATGCCAATGGCATATGGTTCTCTGTTTCATTGGTTGCATAACCGAACATCATTCCCTGATCTCCGGCCCCCTGCTCTTCTTTCTTTTTACGATCAACGCCCTGGTTGATATCGGCGCTTTGCTCATGTATTGCAGACAAGATACCACATGAATTTGCTTCGAACATATATTCGCTTTTCGTGTAACCGATCTTACGTATAACGCCGCGCGCTATTTCCTGAACGTCAAGATAGGCTTTACTTTTTACCTCTCCTGCCAATACGACCTGGCCGGTGGTAACAAGCGTTTCGCACGCAACTTTACTGGTTGGATCAAAAGCCAAAAAGTTATCTATAAGCGCATCGCTGATATGATCCGCAACCTTATCCGGGTGCCCTTCGCTAACCGATTCCGACGTAAATAAATAGGGCATAATAAATATTATTATTTTTAAAGAGTGCAAAGATAAGGGGGGAAAACTTAAACAACAAAGTCCTTTAGCAGCTTAAAGGACTTTGTTTATAATTTGTTTGTTATGGTAGTTTGGAGTAAATGATTGCCAACCTTACGCGCTTCGTTGTATCTGCTGTGTAGGAACCACTGGCAAGCCTTACCCTGCCACCCGCAAGCAGATTATAATAAGGAAGTACATCTTGTGCGTACTGCGGATAAACAAAATTATATGCCGGCCACACACGCATCGAATAGTTTGGTGTTTGTTTGGTGATCACTTGCTGAACATAACGGGTTACATTAATGTTGTAATGTGCAACAGACTGCCCTGCGCTATTTTTAACTATTCGGAGGATACCACCAAAACTTGATACGTCTGTATTAGACAGCGGATAGTAGGGATAACCGGCTGTTTTTCTGTCAGGGTCGTAAGGCGATGCAGGGTTAAGGTCATAATAGATCGGTTTCCATTTGTCGGCACCGGTTCCTGACGCGGTATCTTTCAGATCAAGATAAAGATAGTTTGGCGGTCCGTAAATTGAATCTGTGATCGGATTGTCCGGTACACTTTCCATCAGCAAAGTCGCTTTATGAATGATCCTGTTGGGCCATGTAGAAAGTGCAGGCACAGAAAAATTAGCAAAAGTTCCCGGATTTGAAAGCATGTAGAGGAACTCCGAACCCGGAGTGGCAGCTGGATAGCCTGCAATGGTCCGTTTCACGCTGTTAGCAGTAGAAGATGGCGCGCCATAAGCCGTACTTGTAGCATAAAGACTGAAGGAAGTATAAACTGTGTCCACAACTGCTCTCCTTTTACGGTAGTGTATCTCCAGCCTGGTGTTTGCATCGGTAAGACTTATATACATTAATGCATTTCCCGAATTGCCGACCGGTTGTACAACAAGGCCATTAAATCGGTTCCGGAACAAAGAATCATTGCGGTAAATTCCGGATGCGGTAGTATCGCCATTATATAACATAGTGATGAAATCGGGATCGGTTAGCTTGATCCTTATCTGGTTCGTGGAGGAATCTTTATCATGTGCAAATTTCACCTGATTTTTCAGGGAGGTAATATCAACAGTCGCTGACCCCAGCACCGGCCCTACGGCACGGGGCTGGTAGGTTACATTGCTTGTTTTGCCGGGAGATAGCCGGAAGGTATCGTCAATTATTTCACGAACTTCCAATTGAATTGGAAGAGAAGAATCACCGTACGCTGATACGTAGGCCAGACAAAGATACACCGAATCTACGCCCACAATGTTTGAAGGTAATGTTGGCGCTCCCGGAATTCCGGTATTACGGGTAGTATCTCCGGCGTTCCCAAAGTAAAACGGATAATAAAGTGGTTTTAACTGGAAATATATGGCGGCATCGGTTTTACCAAACATCGCATCATTTTCTAAATGCCCCAACACATGTGCATCGGAATAGAGTACCTTGGTGGTATCATTTGGCAAAAAACTCCCCTGTACTGTTTCAACCCGCAGCGTTTCTGCAAATGTGTTTATATTGTCCACTTCCGGAATAAGATCATTTCCCAGCTTCGTAGTATCAAGCTTCGTACAACTTAAAGCGAAAAAAAAAGCAAATAGTAATCCTGCAAGAGCAGTGGGTAGATGTCTTTTAAACACAGATATTATTTTAAGAAATGGAATTATGGTTACTATTTGGCAAGGTCGGCATATAATTGTAAATAGTCTGTTAAATCACTTTCCGCATCGAACTTCAACACCTTTTTCCCTTTTACTTTCGAAAATTCTTCAACGAGTTTTTTATCAATCTTTTCCGCACCAAACGTAATAGCATCAGCATAAGACGCTCCTGACCTGAACATCGCTGCATTGTTACTGTCTTTTAAAATATCCTGCTCTTTTTTCGTAACAAAATCATTGATCGTGGCAAGTTTCACAAAATCTGCACCAAGCTTTTCTTTA
>JAATFP010000056.1 GCA_015655125.1 Chitinophagales bacterium
ACCGGCAGGTGATGCGGCTCGGCGACAATCTGCCAAGACCAATAGATATCCGGTTGGTATGCGCTACGAATGTTTCGCTGAATTTGTTGGCCAATGAAAATCGTTTTCGAAAGGATCTTATTTACCGCATCAATACTGTTGAGATCATATTGCCGCCCCTTCGGAAACGCGACCAGGATATTATATTGCTTGCAGAGCATTTCAGTAAAGTATATAGCAATAAATATCTTAAACCTGTGTTGAAGTTTGACAGAACCGCCGTTGAAAAACTATTAAAATATACTTTCCCCGGAAACGTGCGGGAATTGCAATATGCAGTGGAACGCGCAGTAATTATGTCGGAAGGCGATGTACTCCAGGCGAAAGATATCATCTTTTCACCCATCGAAACGTTGATGGAAGAAAAGGAAATGGTGGATGAAACGACGCTGAGTGTTGTAGAAAAAAATACGATCCTTAAAGTGATCGAAAAGCATCATGGAAATATTTCCAAAGCTGCAAAGGAACTGGGACTTACGCGAACCGCGCTTTACAGAAGATTAAATAAATATGACATCTGATTACTCCGGCAGGAAAATAATTCTGCGGGTAATGATTTTGCTCGCAACATTGATCCTTACAGCATTTTTGCTTGTTTGGAAACAATATATCTATCTAATTGTTACATGCCCATTGGTTATTTACCAGGTGCATTTATTTATAAAGGCACAACGCAAAGCATACAGCGAGCTGAATGATTTTGTGCAATCCATACAATACAAAGATTTTGCACGCAGCTTTGATGTTGATCATGCACCTGCAGACCTGCAGCCGCTGCGCCGCGGTTTCAATAACATCAACGAAGCATTTCGCCGCGTAAGTAAGGAAAAAGAGACGCAGTACCAATACCTTCAAAAAATATTGGAGCTGGTAGACACTGGCATCATTTCGTACAAAGTGGCCGACGGAGAAGTTTTGTGGATGAATGAATCATTAAAAAAAATGCTGCAGTTGCCCTATCTCAAATCGATCGCTTCGCTCAAGCGGAGAGACAGCATGCTTTACGAAGAAATTGTTTCCCTGAAGCCGGGTACCAGTAAGATCGCATCGGCGCAAAATGAAAGCGGGTCGTTCAAGATCATTCTTGCCGGAACCAGTTTTCAGACAGATGGTGAAAAATATAATCTGGTTGTTTTTCAAAACGTAGACGAAGCGCTTGATGAGACCGAAGCACGCGCCTGGGATAAATTGTTGAACGTGATGACGCACGAAATTATGAATTCCATCGCACCCATTTCTTCCCTGGCAGACACGTTAAAGAAGCGGCTGAAGGAATCGTTGCCCCGGTTGAATAACGATACCGGCAGCGTTGATGACCTTGAACTGGGCATAGACACCATCAAGAGAAGAAGCGAAGGTTTGCTGAAGTTTGCTGAAACCTATCGCAACCTTAATAAGATAGGGGAGCCGAATGTCAGGAAAGTATTGATAAGGGATTTGTTTGAAGGCATTAACAGGCTGATGCAACCTACGTTTGATGACAAAAATATAAACGTTGATGTGATCCTGAAAGACACTTCTTTAACACTTGAAGTAGACGCAAGCCTGATTGAACAGGTGCTGATTAACCTGGTGGTAAATGCTATCGAAGCTGTGAAAGAAAAGCAACGGCCCGGAATCGTTCTTTCTGCATATCGTGATAATTATAACAAAATGATCATAAAAGTGGCGGACAACGGAAGTGGTATGTCGGCTGAAGTGATGGAAAAGATATTTGTTCCGTTTTTCAGTACTAAGAAAAACGGCAGCGGTATCGGGTTAAGTCTCTGCAAACAGATCATGATGTTACACAAGGGCAATATCCAGGCGCAGTCTGCAGAAGGCGAGGGGAGCGCGTTCCTGCTACAATTCTGATTAATACCAATTAAAAATTAAGGCAGCATAGAAATGCCGCCCCTTTTCGATCGATTGCCATTTTATAAACAGACGCCCCGGGCGGATTCGAACCGCCGTAGAAGGTTTTGCAGACCTTTACCTAACCGCTCGGCCACGAGACTATATTGAACTATTTTTGAGCCAATATTATTTTTATATTTTTAAAACCTTCATTCACGTCTACCACCTTACTTTTAAAACCGACATGTGAAATGTAGATGCGAACCGGCTTTTCTTTCCATGTTGTGAAATGAAAGTTTCCCGAACCATCACTGATGGCTTCTTCCTCGCCTTTGACCGTGTAGATGTAAGCCTTGTCCACAGGCTGTCTGGTTCCTTCATTTATAACAGTACCTGATATTTCTAATCCAGGTTCAGAGTTTGGTAAAAATGGCGCTATCAGTAATTGTATTAACAGGAGAAATGTCATGACATAAAATTTTGGTTATCGTACACTGAGGGCGGGATTCAGCAACAACAACAAAATTCATAACGGGATTCATACAGTTTCATGCAGCAAATATAGAGTCGTTTTATTAATCTACCAAATCAGTAGACTAATATTTTAAAAAATATCCTGGCAAAAGCCAAGAATAATTGCCCAGGTGCTGCACCCGTTAATCTCGAAGTCACCTGAATACGTTATACATCCAGCATTTTTTTTAGTTTCGCATAACCGCTTCTGCTCACAGCGATCTGCTCGCCTGATTTAAGAAGGGCAATATGATTATCTTTTTCATAAGCTTCTATGCGGGTTATGTGCTGTACATTTAAAATATAAGAACGATGGCAACGTACAAAATGTGCCGGGTCAAGGATCGTTTCGAAATGGTTCATGGTTTTATTTTTCAGGAACGAACCTTCTGCGGTATGAATCTTTACATAGTCATCGGCGGCTTCTAAAAAGCGGATATCTGTTACCGGTATGATCTTTATTTTGCTGCCTATCTTTATTACTACGCGATGTTTCTGTGAAGGCGATTGCGATGCATCTTCCAATAACATAGTAGTGTTGGCGGAAGCCGGCACATTTTTTGAATCGAGCCATTTTTGTATCGCCTTATTGAAACGATCCTTGCTGAAAGGTTTGAGCAGGTAGTCAACAGCATGCGCCTCAAAAGCTTTGATGGCGTATTCATCAAATGCTGTAGTGAAGATCACCGCCGGTGGATTTTCTACCAATTCGAGCATTTCAAATCCGTTGATCTTGGGCATTTGTATGTCGAGGAAAATAAGATCAGGGCGATGTTGCTGAATGGCTTTCAATCCTTCGAAGCCATCGCTGCATTCCTGCAAAATTTCCAGCACCGGAAAATCCTGCAGGTATTCCTGCACGATCATTCTTGCAAGCGGCTCGTCGTCAATTATCAGAACTTTCATATAACAGTTGTGGAATTTTTATGGTAATGGTGAATAATTTACCGGAGGCTTCTGCACTTACGAGATCTGTCCGCGCAAAGATCAGGAACAGTCGTCTTTGAACAGAACTTAGTCCGAATCCTTCACCCTTGCGGGGTTGTGCGGTTTCCGGATCAAAAGGATTTTCAACGGTTATCAGGAGCTGCCGTTCATGGGCAATCGCGTTGATACCGATCTTCACTTCCCCGGTGGTGTCGTACAATCCGAATTTGATGGCATTTTCAACGATCGGTTGCAGGATCAGGGCAGGAATCAATTGCCCCAGGCTTGCATCCTCAACATTTGTTTGCACTTGCAGCCGATGACCGAAACGAACCTGCTCGATAGCAAGATATAACTGAAGGTGTTGCAATTCATCTTCGAGTGTCACAAAGGGGTTGTCTTCTTTTTTTATGGTGCCACGCAAAAAGTCGGACAGTTGCTGGATCATGTTTCTTGCTTCCTGCGGCCTTGAGCCAACAAGTGCGCTGATTGAATTTAGACTATTGAATAAAAAATGCGGCTGTAATTGACGCCTTAAGGCAAATAATTCGGCTTCTTTGCTTAACGCTTCTGCAGCATTTTTTCGTTGTTCTGTTTCTTGTTGCTCCTGGAAACTGTACCACAATACGCAGATGACCGACATGCAGATAACCAGCAATAAAGCAAAGCCCCACCGGATGGGAAAGGAATTTTTGAGCAGCAGAAGATAAGCTACGTCGTCGGGATAAATGCTTTCAAGTATATGCCTTGCAGGCAGTACGATCAGCGAGCTGGCCGTAATGCTAATAAACAGCAGGTACCAGTAACGTTCTTTTTGAGGAAGGTAGAACTGCATTACATAACAAAGCAACAAGCAGCAAACGGCGGATAATCCATTGGACACCGCGCTATCTATCACGGCTTTTTGCCATTCCAGTCCGAGCCACAATAAAAGCAGGGCCTGCAACACCGCCCACACAACCCACCACGCGATGAATACCCGTAGAAACCTGAATACAGCGAGTGGTGAGCGGGTCAAATGTGATGCTTTAAAGGTGTTCTAATAATTTTTGCTGATATCGTTCTTTTGTATGCTGCGCCTTATTTTGTACAAGATTAATGTAGGAGTCCGCATCTTCAGATTCTTCTATCCGGGAGAACAATTCTGCACCGTCAATCATTTCGCGAAGCTGGTAAAGTTCTGCCACATTCACAAATTTCCATTGTACGATCTGATTTTCATGATTGACAAAATTCTCCTGTTCTATTTCTCCCATCTCCTGCGCTTTGTAGAATGCCGCCAATGAATCCGGGGCGGTGATCAACCTGATTTGCTCATCAAACTGCGCCTTGTGGTCGCCATCGCCGCAAATGATGCGGAACACTATTTTTACAAGATACCATTTCATTATGTGGAGCTTTAAAAATTTAAAATCAAGTAAGAATTAAGATTTTAGAATTAAGAATAAGATTGTTCATGTTTTATTAACTGATGATTCTTTGTATCCCGGAATTCTTAATTCTAAATTCATAAATCGTAATCGGATCAGAAACTTCTGATCTCAATTCCCCCAAAAACCGATGTTCCTTTTAAAATAAGCACTTTTGCCGGATCCACCGTGCCGGTGAGTTGTCGTCTATCTTCAATTCCTCCGAAAACAGAAACCAGTTCGGGTTTGATATCCCAATGCGACGGTACAATCAGCTTTGTTCCGCCAAATACCTGAGTAAGATCCAGTACGATTGTTCCGTTGATATCTGCCTGGCTAAGATTAAGTTCTGTACCTCCCAGGAAACTCGTCACTTCACCACCTTTGAAATCTTTCGACAGGATGATTTTTTTAGTACCGCCGAGGAAACTCACAATATCGAGGGGCGTATCGCCGTTTTCCGGCACCTGCTCGCTGCTACCGAACCTCGAAAACTTTTTTTTTTGCTCGCTGAAGCCATCACAGTCCAACCATTGATCCTTAAATCCCCGGTGGCGTGGCCTTAGGATGAAAGCAAGTCCGGCGAAGATCAGCAGGATGGGCCATGTGTAGGCTTTCAGGTTCCACTCGGGGTACATATCCGATGCAAGAAAAAGGCCACCGATCAATACGAACATCAGCCAGCCCGGTCCGCGGAAACCTTTGCGCAGGCCTACAAAAAGGCCGAGTGCGATCAGTGCCACAGGCCATGTAAATACCCAATGTGGGAACGGGTTGCTTATTTTTTGCACCAATAATACGGCACCCACAAGTACCAATAATAATCCGGTAAAGACCCTGCTCTTGCCGCTGCGCCTGCGCAACCTTTCTGCACGTTTTTCAAGGCGCCATTCTCTTCTTTCGTCGTTGATCATTTTCGTAAATTTTAACCAAAACTAATCGGAGGATTGCTGCGACACAACCTGATATAGGCTATAAGTTGCATTTTGTCGGTGAATGGCGGTTTGTAAACGGCGAGCAGAGATGTAAGGATGTATGGCCGCGGATCTCGTTATTTATGGGACTATTGACAAATATTTCGGGAGAAGCATAGGAAAATCATACCTCATACTTCACAGATCATAGATGACAGTGGATTTGGACGGCTTTTTGTTTCAAATAGAACTAATTTAGCGGCATAAATCTGCAATAAAACAACAATAACCCCATTTTTATGAACTATTCCCAGGTTTTGGAACATTTAAAACACGATGTGATTCGCTTCTACAAAGAAAGGGAGCAACCGGGATTAATATATCACAATCTTAATCATACCCAGGAAGTGGTGGCGCATGCCGTGAAGTTCCTTGATCACTACCAGCTCGATGACAGGGATGCATTTATTGTGATGGCTGCCGCCTGGTACCATGATATCGGTTATTTCAGTGGCGGACAGGCGGGGCATGAAGAGCGTGGTGCCGGGATGGCCGCCGCCTTTTTAAGAGAATCGGGTGCCGGGGAAGATATCATCCTTGCGGTGAGAAACTGCATCCTTTCAACCGTTTTGCCGCAAACGCCTGCTACCTTGCCCGAACAAATTATTTGTGATTCGGATCTTTTTCATTTCGGTACCGAGGATTTTGCCGAACGAAATAAACTTATGCGAAAGGAGGCGGAATGGCGCTCGGGAACAAAGATCGAAAAATCAGAGTGGCGCAGGAAAACCATCGCATTGCTGGAAGGGCATCATTTTCAAACTGATTATGCGCGCCAGTTGCTGGATGAAACAAAAAGAATAAACCTTGACAGGCTGATACAAAAGGAAAGTGGAGCTGAAGTCGTTTCAACTGTTCCCCTCATTTCAGAAAAGGCAATTGCAAAGGAAGAGAAGAAAACACCTGAACCGGAAATACTTTCCAAGAAAGGCAAAAACAAACCCGATCGCGGTATTCAAACGATGTTTCGCATAAGTTCGAGTAACCACCAGCGGTTGAGCGATATGGCCGATAACAAGGCTCACATAATGATCACTACCACATCGATCATTATTTCAGTTTTATTGAGCGTTCTCATACGCAAACTGGAAGATAACCCGCATCTTGTTATTCCCACAATGATATTGCTGGCCGTGTGTCTTATCACGATGGTATTTTCCATCCTGGCAACCCGCCCGGCGATCCCCGATGGTAGATTTACGCATGATGACATTACACAGAAAAAGGTGAACCTCTTGTTCTTCGGAAATTTTTATCGCATGAGTTACGACGAATATTCCGAAGGTATTAACGCAATGATGAACGACAACGAATTTTTGTACGGTAGTCTTACGAAAGATGTGTACTCGCAAGGGATTGTTCTTGGGAAAAAATACCGCCTGCTTCGCATCGCATACAATGTATTTATGTATGGCATCGTGGTGGCAACACTTTCTTTTGTGCTGAGTACGATAGTTTTTGGTCACTAATTTACCGATCTGATGGACGATCTTCATTTTTTCAACAGGGACATCAGTTGGCTCTCTTTCAACGGAATGGTGTTGGAAGAGGCGGCCCGCGAAACTGTACCGTTGCTGGAACGCATTAATTTTCTCTCAATATTTTCTTCAAACCTGGATGAGTTTTACCGCGTTCGCATACCGGCGCTGTTGGCATTGGATAAGATCCGGAAAGACGATAGGAACGTGTATGATAGCGTTACAGATATCATCGAAGTGCAGCAGCAACATTTTGGCTCGATATTGAATTCCGTCATTATCCCGGCATTGAAAAATGAACGGATATTTTTATGGCAGGACGATGTCATCCCGGAGAAACTTATGCCAGACGTTTCTTCCTATTTTTTTACGCAGGTAGCCGGACTCATCCGCCCCGTTTTGCTGGAAGAAGGAATGGATTTTTTCCCTGCAAACAATCAATTATACCTTACCGTTAGCGTGCGACAAAAAAAACAGGAAAAGTTGTTTTTGGTAAATGTGCCGGTGAATAATGTTCCGCGTTTTTTTAAAGTATCAGAACAAGAAGGCGATTATATCATTTTCCTTGAAGATATTATTTGCAGGCACTTACCGCAGGTTTTTCCAAAAGGAGAAATTACCGGTTGTTATAACATCAAGATCACGCGTGACGCAGAACTCGAACTCAGCGACGAATATGGCGACGATCTTGCCGAAAAAATTGAAAAGCAACTCGTGAAACGCGATTTCGGATTCGCATCGCGTTTCCTGTATGCGCCGGGAATACCGTTGCGGCATTTGCAAAAAATAATCCAGTTGTTCAATCTTCATAAAGCATCGGTGATCGAAGGCGGGCGGCACCACAACCTGAAGGACCTTGCATCTATTCCGGTTGAAAGGCCATCTCTTTTATATCCGCCATGGCCGCCGGTTCCAGGCGAAATAAGTCCGGGAGAAAGCCTGTTTGATTCAATTGAAGTAAAGGACCGTATCGTTCATGCACCATACCAGTCATATGATACAATACTGCGCTTTTTTAACGAAGCGGCAATCGATCCTTCTGTGGAAGAAGTGTATACAACGATGTATCGCATTGCGAAGGATTCAAAGATTGCCCACGCGTTGATCAGCGCTGTAACGAATGGAAAAAAGGTTTCGGTATTGGTAGAGTTAAAGGCGCGGTTTGATGAAGCCAATAACATTCACTGGGCGAAAGAAATGAAGGCCGCCGGCATCAGGATAATTTACAGCAGCAATGCGCTGAAAGTTCATGCCAAGATCGCACTGATAAAACGGAAAAATAAAAAGTTGCCCTTCATCGGTCTCCTGGCAACGGGCAACCTCAATGAAACAACGGCACGTTTCTATACGGATCATATTTTGATGACTGCGCATCAGCCGATGTTGGCAGAAATGGAACAACTCTTTTCATTTTTAAGCAAAAGAAAAAAAGTAGAAAAAGAAGATGGCATTCCCTTCCATCACTTGCTGGTGGCGCAATTCAATCTTCAAAACCGGTTCCTGGAACTGATACAGCGCGAAATTGATCTGGCGAAGCAGGGTTTACCTGCTTTTATTACTATCAAGATGAACAATCTCGAAGAGGAAGTACTTATCGGCAAGTTATATGAAGCATCGTGCGCAGGTGTTAGCATACATCTTATCGTTAGAAGTATCTGCAGGGTTGTTCCCGGCGTGAAAGATCAAAGCGAAAATATTACGATCAAGAGAATCGTGGATCGTTATCTTGAACATGGCCGCATTTTTGTCTTTGGCAATAACAATGATCCCGAGGTATTCATGGGGTCCGCCGATTGGATGAACAGGAACATTTATCGCCGGATAGAAGTTTGTTTCCCCATATACGACGAACAGATCAGAAAACAGTTGCAGCAAATCCTGGCGCTGCAATGGAAAGACAACGTGCAAGCGGTATATATAGATAAGAAACTCGATAACGTTCCGGTGAAAGATGGACTTCCAGCTGTCAGGTCGCAGGAAGCCATCCGGCAGTTATTGAGCGTAACATCATTCATCACCTAAAATAGACGTATGAGAAAGATATTCATTTCCTGTTGCCTGGTGCCCGCATTTCTGGCGATCGTGTCATGCAATATGATCAATAAGAAAAAAGTAGACTCACCAAATGGTTATGATCTGGGCAGCCCTGAAAAATTCCTGATGCCAGAAAGCCTTTTTGAAATCTCGGGTATTTCATTTCACAACGGGAAACCCGACAGCATTTATGCTATCCAGGATGAAGAAGGTAAGTTTTTCAGACTTGCCTGGGGCGTTAAAAAGCAGGCACACACTAAATTTGGCAAAAAAGGCGACTATGAAGATGTTACCGTTTTTAATGAACAGGCGATCATTTTAAAAAGTAACGGGGTGCTTTATCGTTTTCCTTTTGCAGAAAGATATTCTGAAGAAATAGACAGCGCGCAGGAATGGAGAGACATACTTCCGGAAGGTGAATATGAAGGTATGTATGGCGATGACAGCACCGGTAAATTATATGTGTTGTGCAAAAATTGTAAATCTGATGAACAAAAAAAATCGATCACCGGTTATATACTTGATCCGGGTGATTCCATCCGGCCGGCAGGTACGTTCACAATAGATGTGGCTGCAGTGAAAGCTGCCTCAAAGGAAAAGTTGAAGGGACCGTTCCGTCCCTCTGCTATCGCAAAAAATCCGAAATATGGCCACTGGTATATTTTGTCTTCGGTAAATAAGGCGCTCGTGGTGACCGACAAAAATTTCACGGTTATCCAAACTATAGATCTCAATGGAAATACTTTCAGTCAACCCGAAGGTCTTGCATTTGACAACGATGGCAACATGTATATCTCAAACGAAGGTGATGATCTGACGCAAGGGAATATTCTGAAATTCATCCGCAAAGCGAAATAAAATTGTACGAATGAAATATACTTTGTTTCTTTTATTGTGCTTGTTTTTTACTTCCGGCATACGGGCGCAGGACAGTGTGAAGTACCGTATCATCTTCATCGGCGACGCGGGAGAAATGAATCCCACGCAGGCGCAGGCGCTTGACCATGCTGCCAATCATATTCTCACCGGGAAAACCATGGTGATGTATCTTGGCGACAATATTTACCCGCACGGTATGGGCCTTGCCGAAAGCTCCGATGAAGATAAACGCGAAGACATCCGTATCCTTCGTTCGCAATATGAACGTATGCGCGCCAAAGGCGCACCGGTTTATTTTTTACCGGGCAACCACGACTGGGATAAAACGGGCGTCGATGGACTCGCGAAGATACAGCGCCAGTGGCGCTTTCTCCAGAGCCGCGGCGATTCATTGCTTAAACTGATTCCTCCAAACGGGTGTCCTGATCCCGTGGAAATTACCATCAATGATCAACTTGCCATCATCGCTTTCGACAGTGAATGGTGGTTGTTTCCATTTAATAAAATAAACAAAGAATGTGAGTGCCAGACGCGCACGGAAATACTGGAAAAACTCGCTTATCTGCGTTATAAGAACCGGAATAAAATAATCCTGCTTGCAGCGCATCACCCGTTCCAGAGCTACGGACAGCATGGTGGAAAATATTCTTTGAAGGATCATATTTTTCCGTTCACCATCCTCAACCGGCACCTGTATATTCCCTTGCCGGTCGTAGGTTCGCTGTATCCTTTACTCAAAAGCACTTTATATAACCAGGAAGATATCAAGCATCCGAGATATCAGTTTATGATCAACAACGTTGATGCAGTGTTTGACAGCTTTCCAAATCTCGTGCATGTGGCGGGGCATGAGCATGGCCTGCAATTCATTAAGGGCAAAACAAACAAGATCCAGATTGTGAGCGGAGCGGGGGCCAAACATACCAATGCCGTAAAAACCAAATACTCCTTGTTTGCAAAAGCAACGCAGGGTTATGTTACAGCCGATCTGATGCTCGACAGCAGCATGCGGTTCACCTATTATGAATACATTCCCGACACCATCAAACAGGCGTTCGTATACAATCTTCCGTTTCGCCATGCTGCCGAATACAGCCCGGAATTATACAAGGCTTTTGCCGGCGACAGCATCACCGTTCAGGTGCATCCCGCATACGATAAAAAAGGACAGTTTCATCGCTGGCTGTTTGGTGAAAATTACCGGAAAGACTGGGCCGCCAAAGTAACGCTACCTGTCATCCGTATCTCCGAATTTCAGGGCGGCCTCACACCTACGGAACTGGGCGGTGGAAAGCAATCGAAATCACTGCGCCTCAAAGACAAGACGGGCAACGAATGGGTAATCCGCAGCGTGGAAAAAAATGCTTCAAAAATATTGCCTGCGACCTTGCAGGAATCTTTTGCAAGCGATGTGCTGGATGATGCAACCAGCGCACAACATCCATTCTCAGCGCTCGTTGTACCGCCGATCGCCGAAGCTGTAAATGTGCCACATGCCAAACCGATCATAGGTGTAGTGGCGCCCGACAAGGCTTTGGGCGTTTATGGACTGCTATTCACCAATGAAGTGGTATTGCTTGAAGAACGCGAACCGATCGGCGAATCCGATAACACGCAGAAAATGGAACGCAATATTCAAAAAGACAATGCCAACAAAATAGATGCCCGTGAGTTTCTTCGCGCGAGGATGCTGGATATGTACATCGCGGATTGGGACAGGCACGAAGACCAGTGGCGCTGGAGAGACTCGGGCGAAGGGAAAGCCAAAAGCTACTTGGCGGTGCCACGTGACCGCGACCAGGTATTTCACGTGATCCAGGGTGTGTTTCCGAATTTTGCTTCGCGCGAATATGTGATACCGGAACTGGCAGACTTTGGCAAAAAGCTGAAGCGGCCCAGATGGCTCATTTCTGAAACACGTTTTGCAAACTCATTTCCGGAATCACAGTTTACGCGGGAAGAATGGCTGAAAGAAGTCAATGCCTTTTCTGCGGCGCTCACGGATTCTGTATTGGAAACTGCACTTTTAAAATTGCCGCAACCTTCGTATGCAATGCATCATAATGATTTTCTGGCGAAGCTGAAGGCGCGCCGCGACCGGCTCCCGGCCGCTATGGATAATTATTACCGATTCATACAAAAACGAGTAGATATTAAAACAAGCGACAAAAATGAACTGATCAAAATTTCCGGTACAGCAAATGGCGATATGAATGTTCATATTCAACGTATATCCAATAAAGGAAAGGTTACGGAAGAATTGATGGACAAGACTTACTCAAAATCGCTCACCAAAGAACTTCGTATTTATGCCGGCAATGGCAATGATAGTGTGGTGATCGACAATAAAAGTTCCAACATAAGATTGCGCATCATCGCCAATACAGACGCAAAAAAGTATAATGTGCTGGCATCTAAAAATAAAATCAAAGCATATAGTAACCGCTACAATACGATATACTCCGGCGATTCGTCGCGCATAAAAAATACCGTGTCGAACGATAGTCTGAGTACGGTTTTTACGCCGGTGAATCTTTACAATATCTGGCAGCCGCTCACTTCTTTTGGATTGAACTATGATGATGGCCTCATTCTTGGCGCAGGGGTAAAATACACGCACCAGGAAGGATTCCGGAAATATCCTTATGCCAGTATGCACCAGATTTCTGCAGGGCATTCGTTTTCTACGAAAGCGTACCGCATTAAATACAGCTCGGAATGGATCCATGCTATCAGAAAGGCAGATATCACCATCACTGCATTGGCCAAAGCGCCCAACAACACCATCAACTTTTTTGGCCGTGGCAACGAAACGGCGTACGACAAAACCGGTAACGACAAAAGATTTTACCGTACGCGTTTCAGCACGTTCCAGGTAGATCCTGCGCTTCGCTGGAGAAATAACAAAACCAAAACTTCGTATATCAGCATCGGGCCATCATGGCAATATTATCGTTTTTCGAAAGATGATAATGACGGACGGTTTATCAACAATATTTCGCAGATCGGCTCTTACGACAGTCTTACCATCGAAAAAAGCAAGATGCACCTGGGTGCGGTACTCATTTATGCACAGGATAAACGAAACAATAGAATATTACCAACCTATGGAAGTTACATAAATGTCCGGGTTGTGAGTTATGCAGGAATTGGCAAATATGCAAAATCATATGGGCAGATCATCCCGGAACTGGCTTTTTACAAAAATCTCAACGCCGGCCAGACTATTATTTTGGCAAACCGCACCGGCGGAACCTATACCATCGGATCAACGGCCTTTTACCAGTCGGCCTTCATCGGCGGGCAGGAAAATCTGCTAGGTTACCGGCAATATCGCTTCGCAGGGCAACATAGTTTATATAATAATATGGAACTTCGTGTTAAGGCACTTGATGTGGCAAGCTATCTTTTGCCGGGTCAACTTGGCATTACCGGCTTTTGGGACATTGGCAGAGTGTGGGAAAAACATGACAATTCTGGTAAATGGCACAATGGAGTGGGAGGTGGTATCTATTTTGCACCTGCATCACTCGTAGCCGTAAATTTTGTGATGGGACACTCCAGCGAAGGGTGGTATCCGTATTTTACATTGGGACTTCGCTTTTAATTATGCAAACAAAGATTTTAAATTTAGCGCCAAAAATTCCCGGCGACGCCGACAACGCGGAAACGATGTTGACCTTTAAGCCGTTCTTAAAATTTCTCAAAAGGCGGCGGGAGAAATCGCTCGGCGTGAGAAACGGATACTTGTCTTATGTGATCGAGCAATTTGAAAAACATCCTGAGCTGCTGGAGCGTATCAGTCCGGAAAAAGCAGTGGAATACCAGGAACAGTTGCAACTCATATACAACTCCTTATCGCCCCTCACCGAAGATGAAGATTCCCACTACTGGGCATTGAGCCTTCCGTTGAAGCCCGTATTGTTTTACGCCACCAATGCATTTTCCAATCTCTTATCCGATATCATCAGTTGTAAAACAGGAAAAGTATCAGAGACAACTGTTTCTGAAGAAGAGATGAAAATTAATCAGTTGCAGTTCCGTTACTCTCTCATACTTGAAAAATGTTTCAATATCCCTTCTTTTTTCAATCGCGAAAAGATCCATGCGATGACCGATGAAAAAACAGGGATGAACAAGTTCTATAAAATGAAAATGGATATTCGTTTTATAGAAGTACACACCACGAAGCCGCTTCCTGACATCAATATCAAATCCCTTAAGTCACGTACAAGTTACGACCACCAGGATGTGTTGCCTTTATTGCAACGGATAATGCCGCTGGATATGTTTCGTTTTGAAGGATTCGGTATCACGCAGATCTCTGATATTACTTCACAGTATGCGATCGACAGCATTAAAAATGCGATCCTCAACACCCTCGATATGGACGAGGATAAATGTTTTGAAAATATCACGCGCTCGCTGAAAGCACTTGTGGGACACAACGAGATTGAATTCGGAATATTGCCGTTGCTGCGGGTAAATGGCAATCTTATATTCGACAAAGGAATGAATTCCGATAGCATGATCGTAAAATTATACGAGCATGAAGACAGCCTTGGAGAGGAAAGCTATCTGCAACTGGCGAAAAGGTATATTGCGGATCCTAAAATAACCGTTTATAAAGAGATTACCACGGCAGACGAAAAGCGGCAGCCTTTTCTTCGGCTTGTGAAGAAAAAAGGAGTGAAGAGTTATGCATTGCTGCCGATCTATTTCAACAATTCTTTAGGCGGTGTGTTGGAAATACATTCCAAAGTGCCCGATTTGCTGGGTGATACCATGCTGGCCAAACTCGACCCTGCCATGCCTTTGCTGTCTCAACTGGTTAATACAGCTGTTCATTATTTTGAAGATGAGATAGAGCACGTGATCAAAGAAAAGTTTACGTCGGTGCAGCCTTCGGTGCAATGGAAATTTAATGAAGCCGCCTGGCACTACCTGCGCGATAAGCGCAACACCGATTCCAAAGAAATCGAAGACATAGAATTTGCTTCCGTATATCCTTTATATGGCGCAGTGGATATCCGTAATTCAACCATCGAACGCAATGCCTCGCTGCGTAAGGATCTCCAGGTGCAATTTACTTTGTTGATCGATGTACTGAAAGAATTGAAAGGAGCGTCAGGCTTTGGACTCATTGATGAAAAAATATTTTTAAGCCAGCAGTGGCTCGCAAAAGTAAGTGATCCGGAAGGCTTTAACGAGGAAATACGACTCAATGAATTTTTAGAAAATAATATAGTTCCTTTTTTGTCGAATTTCCAGAAGGGCAACCAGCGCTACGCGGCAATCACCAATAAATATTTTGAAGCGATCGACGAAGCATCCGGCATTGCCAATGAGCATCGTCGCTCGCTGGAAACATCGATGACCGCGGTGATCTCAGCTGTTAATTTTTACCTTGAAAGTATGAAAGGTGAAATCCAGCAGGCATATCCTTCGTATTTTGAAAAGTTCAGAACGGATGGTGTGGAGTATGATATTTATATTGGTCAGTCTATTGCCCCCCACAAGCCTTTCAGCGATATATACCTCAAAAATCTCCGGCTGCTCCAGGTAACATCTATGGCAGCCATTGGAAAATATTCCCATTCGCTGCTCAAAGGTTTGGTGGTGCCGGTGGAAACTACCCAACTGATCTTCGTACATTCCAATCCCATAGATATCAGGTTCCGAAAGGATGAAAAGCGTTTCGATGTGGAGGGAGCCTATAATATCCGCTATCACATTGTAAAGAAACGTATCGATAAAATACATATCAACGGTTCTTTGGAAAGATTGACGCAGCCCAACAAGATTGCCATCGTTTACTTTACAAAACAGGAAGCCGACGAATACAGGGGCTACATCGATTATCTGCAAGGGCAAGGTGTTTTAAAAGACGACATCGAAGACCTGGAACTTGAAGAAATGCAGGGCGTGAGCGGATTGAAAGCACTTCGGGTAGGGATCGTGATCTAGTTAATAGTCTTTAATGAATAATTGATAAATCCAGTTTGTAACTATTCATTAAAAACTATTGGTTAAAAAACGATTTCCGCATCCCCGCCTATCACAAAGCCCTGGCAAGTGAGCACCCTTCCTTTTGCGATCTCGTCATCTGTCAATACTTCGTTGTAGGCCATCCACACTTTTCCTTTAATGCAGGTAGCGGCGCAACTTCCACAGCGGCCGGCTTCGCAGCTGTAGGGTACCCCGATCTTCGCTTTTTTTATCGCGGACAAAATACTATCCGGGTATTTAACTTTGAGCGCATGAGTTTGCCCGTTTGCATGAACGATCACCCGGTGGGCATCAACATCCGGCGGCAGGGGTGTTACCAATCGCGGCAGGGAACTAAAATTTTCTTTCAGAATGTTTTGCAATGGAACGATTTCAGAAAGTGTGATAGTGATCATTTGCATATATTCAAAAGGCCCGCACAAATAGAAGCGCGCATCCGCTGCTGACACTGTAAGATATTCCTGCATCAACTGCAGCAACAACCATTTACTAAGCCTGCTTTTATAGACATTGAAAATATTGCTGAATAAAAATCTGATTTGCAGTCTGTCCGCATATACTTCGCGCAGCGACAATAATTGTTTATGAAATATCACATCTTCTTCGGAACGGTTGCTGAAGATGAGTACCGCGCTACTGCCGCTTTTTGAAAGAATTGTCTGTATCATCGGAAAGCAAGGCGTGATGCCGCTTCCGGCGGCCATAAAAAAATATTGCTTAACGGAACCGATGTTTTCCGGCAATAAAAATAACCCGCTTATGCCCGAAGTGAAAAGGATGTCGCCGATCTTCGCTTTCGTTAACAGGAGCCGTGAGAATTCGCCGTTTGCCACGCGTTTAACAGTAATCGTTAAATGCTTATCCACACCGGGCAATGAAGAAATCGAATAGGATCGGCGCTTATCGCCGTGCCTGGTAAAAAATACCAGCGTCAGAAACTGTCCGGGCTTAAATGCTGGCACCCTTCCATCTTCAAACTCCAGTACAAATGTTTTTGTTTCCTTTGTTTCGGTGATGATGTTCGTAATCATCAGTTTTTTTATGCCCGCCGTTTCTTCCATTCCCACAAAGATAACCAGGCCCACATATATCGCGGGCTACGAAACACAGAACGTTTGTGGATACTTGCTCCACGCGTACCGGGTTCAATCTTTGCATTTGGTAGTAAAAAATACGGTTGCTTGATAAATAATCTGTTTACGAAATCCGCTAAATCTACCGGGGCGGATCGGCATTGGCATCATTATCAAAACACAGCACAGTTTTTGGGTACCTGATACAGGTGAAATTTTGCCACGGCTGTAAGTACAAAAAACAAAGAAGGTCAGTATGAAGTTAAACCAAAGAAAAGAAAAAGAATCGGGCGTCTTTGAAATGCTTCCGCAGGCAATAGCTGCATTGAAAAAAAATATTATCGATCCCATTATCGGCGACCATGCCCGTCATTCTGACGAACGATCTCCGTTGCGTTCAGAGTTGTTTACAGAAGAACAACTGGAACAATATGCTACCGGGCTAGCCGCCCGTCACCAGTTGAATTCGAAGGATCAGTCGGAACAACTTCTGAAGCGCCTGGCCTCCAACGAATCCATCCTGCTGGAAGTGCATGAGCTTCTTACCCAAGCTGTAAAAAAGAACAGCAGGGTGGTACCTGCCGCAGAATGGTTGCTGGACAATTTTTATCTCATCGAAGAACAGATTTATATTGGCAAAAAGCATTTGCCTAAGGGTTATAGTAAAGGATTGCCACAATTACTTAAAGGTGCCTCTGCCGGTTTACCAAGGATATATGACATTGCTGTGGAAATAATTTCTCATAGTGACGGACATGTGAACCTGCGGAGCCTTGGCAGGTTCATAAAGGGATACCAGAAAGTTCAATATTTACAACTAGGTGAATTATGGGCAACACCCATCATGTTGAGGCTGGCATTGCTGGAAAATTTAAGGCGGCTCTCCATACAAATCTCTGCGGATATCCAGAATAAAACACTGGCTACTTACTGGGCCGACCTGATGATGGATACCATGGAAAATGATCCGAAAAACCTGGTATTGATATTAGCCGATATGGCACGTTCGGAACCGCCGATGGAAAGCGCCTTCATCGCAGAATTTACCCGTCGGCTGCAGGAAAAGGGAAGCGCGTTGGCACTTGCATTAAACTGGATAGAACAACGATTGACCGAAGAAGGACTTAGTACCGCTATTCTTATCCAACAGGAAAATCAAAAACAGGCGGCCGACCAATTATCGATCAGCAACAGCATCAGTAGTCTGCGTTTTCTGGCCACAACCAACTGGCGGGAATTTGTGGAGTCCAACAGCATTGTGGAAGAAGTATTGAAAACAGCTTCAGATGGAATATACGACCGGATGGATTTTTTTACGCGGGATCAATATCGTCACGCAGTGGAACGCATTTCAAAGCACAGCGAATATTCCGAACAGGAAATTGCGGCAATGGCTGTGCACCTGGCGGACGTTGGTAATCACCACGACCGGCTGGCACACAGCTCTCATGTGGGTTATTACCTTACCGGCAAAGGCATGGTACAATTGGAAAAGGAAGCGAAGATGAAAATGAACGCTTTTGAGACTGCGCGAAGATTTGTAAATGGAGCGCCATTATTCATTTACACTTTCAGCATTATTATTCTTTCGGGTGTCATGACCTGGGGACTTACTGTGAAAGCATTTACAGAAGGATTGAGAAACGGGTGGCTGATCAGTTTTGCGGTGTTGATCGTTCTTGCCACCAGCCAGCTGGCCATGAGCGTAGTAAACTGGGTGATTACCATTCTTGCCCGACCTGCGCTTCTGCCACGGATGGATTTTTCAAAAGGTATTCCTGATGAATCGCGCACGATGGTTGTGATACCAACACTCATCACCAGCGGTGCCGCTATCGCTGCATTGGCGGAAAATATAGAAGTTCATTTCCTCGCCAATCGGGATGCGAACTTATCATTTGCCTTGCTTACGGATCTTAAGGATGCAAAAACAGAAACACTGGAAGAAGATGATGCATTGATAGAGTTGGTTAAAGAAAAGATCGTAGCACTTAATAAAAAATACGACAGGTTGACGAATGATATATTCTTCCTTTTTCATCGTCCGCGTAAATGGAACAAAACAGAAAATGTGTGGATGGGGTATGAACGGAAGCGCGGCAAGCTTGGCGAATTGAATGCATTGATCCAGGGCCGCGGCCATGAAAATTTTTCCGTCATTATCGGCGAAGCTGAAGTATACAGCAAAGTGAAATACATCATTACCCTCGATTCTGATACGCAGCTTCCACGCGAAACGGCCTGGAAGATGGTGGGTACTATGATGCATCCGTTAAACCAGCCCATATTCAATGAAAAGCTGCAGCGCGTTACCGATGGATACACCATCCTGCAGCCGCGCGTTTCCAACAGTTTGCCTGGTAGTGGAAGTTCGGTGTATGCGCGTATACATGGCAACGAGCCGGGTACCGACCCGTATACACGCGCTACATCAGACGTGTACCAGGATCTTTTCAACGAAGGATCCTTTATCGGAAAGGGCATTTATGAGATAGCGTCTTTTGAAAAAACCTTTGATAATAAATTTCCGGAGAACAGGATACTCAGCCATGATCTGCTGGAAGGTTCATATGCGCGGTCGGCGCTGATGACAGATGTGCAGTTGTATGAAGACTATCCGGGTTCTTACCTGGTAGATCTTCAACGCCGTCGCCGCTGGATCCGTGGCGATTGGCAGATCGCCAGTTGGGCAACTCCGTTTGTGCCCGATCAGAACAGGCAACTACGGCGGAATACATTGTCAGGACTTTCAAGATGGAAAATATTCGACAACCTGCGTCGCAGCGTTGTTCCATTGTCGTTGCTGGTGTTGCTCATTGCTGGTTGGACGATACTGGAAAATCCCGCATCCTGGACCCTGGTTGTAATGGGTATTACGCTTATTCCATCCATCATCAGTTTCGTGTGGGAAATCATCCGCAAACCCGAAGATGTTACTTTTTTTCAACATCTTATTTTTGCCAACAGATCGTTGAAGGATAATCTGAAGCAGCAGGTTCTGGGCCTGATGACCCTGCCCTTCGAAGCATTCGTTTTCTCAAGGGCCATTCTTGTAACGTTATGGCGCATCTATATTTCGCGCCGCCGTTTGTTACAATGGAATCCATATGGTAGCACCAATTCAAAGAAAACGATCATCGGCACTTATTCGGTGATGTGGTTCGCTCCGTTTTTTGCGGTAACAATGTTTGTGTTCCTGAGCGTATGGTTCCCGGTTTCGCTTATAACGGCTTTTCCATTTCTTGTTGGCTGGCTGCTTGCGCCTTCCATCAGCTGGTACATCAGTTTACCAGGCTCTGAAAAGAAAACGGAAATTTCAGCAACCGATGCGCTTTATCTCCGCAGGCTGGCAAGAAAAATCTGGTCGTTCTTTGAAGTGTTCGTTGGCAAGGAAGATAATTGGCTGCCGCCTGATAATTATCAGGAACATCCGGTGGAGCGGGTGGCTCATCGGACATCGCCTACCAATATCGGTTTGTCGATGCTGGCAAATCTCACGGCATGGGACTTTGGTTATATCGGCCATGAAGCATTGCTCGAACGCACAGCCAGCACGATACAAACATTGCAGCGGCTAGAAAAATACCGCGGGCATTTGTTTAACTGGTACGACACCATCTCATTATCGCCATTGGCGCCGCGATATATTTCAACGGTAGACAGTGGAAATTTTATCGGTCATGTTATCACGCTCAAACAAGGGCTGATGGCGGTGCCTGACAGGAAGATCATTTCACAAAACGACTTTAACGGTTTGATTGATACGCTTGGGGTGCTGATTGAAAAAACAAATGATAACAGGAGGCTTCGGAAATTTTCCGACAATATTATTTTATCCGTTGGTAAATATATTCATACATTAAAACCGCTCCGTAATTATCTTGCCGGGCTTCAGAGAGAATTAAAGGAAATCATTACAGAACTGGATCCTGATCCGGATACCGAGCAAGATTGGTGGGCAGAAAAAGCGATGGAGCATCTCGAAGACTTGCTGCATCGCCTTCAACAGTTTTTTCCATGGCTGGCATTGCCCGAGGCTGCTCCTGAGTTTGAGGAACTTCTGAATGAGATGCCCTCTATTCCTTCTATCAATCAACTGGCACGCATCGAGCAGTCGATGCTGCATAAAATCGTTGCACTGTATTTGCCCGAAAATACGGCCAATGAAAATGAATGGCTCAATCAACTGCGTGCGGCAGTTACCGATTCTGCACGCCTTGCAAAGCAGATACAACTTCGCGCCGACAGGATCATGCGTCAGTGCGACGAATTCACAAATGTAGAATATGATTTTTTGTATGATTCCACCCAGCATCTATTGATCATTGGCTACAATGCCGATGAACACCGTTCAGACAACAGCTTCTACGACTTGCTTGCCTCCGAAGCGCGGCTCACTACTTTCGTTGCGGTAGCACAGGGGAAATTGCCGCAACAAAGCTGGTTCGCGTTGGGCAGGCAACTTACAAACCATGGTACCGACCCGATCCTGTTATCCTGGAGCGGGTCAATGTTTGAATACCTGATGCCATTGCTTGTGATGCCCACTTATGAAAATACGTTGCTGGACGAAAGCAATAAATCTGTGATTAAAAAACAGATTGAATATGGACGTAGCAGTAACGTTCCCTGGGGCATTTCAGAATCCGGCTATAGTAACGTTGATGCTCATTTGAATTATCAATACCGCGCCTTTGGCGTACCAGGACTTGGATTTAAGCGCGGGCTGGGTTCCGATCTTGTGATAGCGCCATACGCAACCGTGATGGCGCTAATGGTGGCACCTGGCGATGCATATGCCAACCTGCAGGAGATGAAAGGACTGGGATTTGAAGGGAGGTATGGGTTTTACGAAGCGGTAGATTACACGGCAGCGAGGCTTCCGCGCCGCACCACAAACGCCATCATTCGTTCCTTTATGGCACATCACCAGGGAATGTCTTTCCTTTCTATCAGCTACCTGTTGCTCGATCAGCCTATGCAAAGAAGATTTGAATCTGATGTACAGGTGAAATCTGCACTGCTGTTGTTGCAGGAAAGGATCCCGCGCATCACCACTTTCTATTCACCAACCGTACACGAATCAGACATCAGCGTAATGCCAGGCGGAAATGAATCGATGCGCGTAATCAACACGCCGCATACGGCTATTCCGGAAGTGCAGTTGTTGTCCAACGGCCGCTTTCACAGTATGCTCACCAATTCGGGTGGCGGCTACAGTCGTTGGAAAAACATTTTGTTGACACGCTGGCGCGAAGATGCTACCTGCGACAACTGGGGAACCTTCTGTTATATCCGTGATCTCGATTCAAATAATTTCTGGTCGGCTGCATACCAGCCAACTTTAAACGAGGGCAATAATTATGAGGCCGTTTTTTCGCAGGGAAGGGCAGAGTTTCGACGGAAGGATAATAATATTGAAACGCATACGGAAGTAGTGGTGTCACCTGAAGACGATGTGGAACTGCGGCGGATACACATCAACAACCGTTCGCGCAAAAGACGTTTTATAGAAATCACCAGTTATGCAGAAGTGGTGCTGGCAAGCGCAGCCGGTGACGAAGCTCATCCGGCATTCAGTAATTTGTTTGTGCAGACGGAGATCAATGAACAACGTCATGCAATACTTTGTACGCGCAGGCCGCGTTCAGGAGATGAAGTGAATCCGTATCTGTTTCATTTGATGAAAGCCCATGGCGCAGAAATACAACAGGTAACATATGAAACAGATCGTGCGGAATTCATCGGCCGTGGCAACAGTATTCATAATCCCGGGATTCTTTATCGAAACAAGGGATTGTCAGGTGCCAGTGGCTCGGTGCTTGACCCGGTGATCGCTATCCAGTACCGCATTTACATTGAGCCTTATAAATCTGTGATTGTTGATATTATCACCGGTGCCGCCGATACAAAAGACATCTGCAATGCTTTAATAGAAAAATACCAGGACAAACATATTGCCAATCGTGGTCTCGAACTGGCCTGGACCCATAGCCAGGTGATCTTGCGGCAGATCAATGCTACCGAAGCAGATGCGCAATTATACAACAGGCTCGCAGGCTCCATCATTTTTGCAAACAGCTCGCTGCGTACAGATCCGGCAACGATCATGAAAAATCACAGGGGGCAATCGGCGCTGTGGGCGTATGCCATTTCCGGCGACTTACCAATCGTACTGCTGCAGATAGAAGACTCTTCCAGTCTCGATCTGGTGAAACAAATGGTGCAGGCGCATGCTTACTGGCGATTGAAAGGTCTTATTGTAGATCTGATCATCTGGAACGATGACCATGGTGGTTACCGGCAGGAACTTAACGACCGGATCCATGCTCTTGTGGTGCCAGGCTCATCTGCCAATCTGAAAGATCAACCAGGTGGTATCTTTATCCGTTCCACGGATCAGATATCGAACGAAGACAGGATCCTTTTTCAAACCGTGGCTCACATTGTCATATCCGATAAATTGGGTACGCTGGAAGAGCAGATCAATCGCGGCGGTAAACCAAAAAGCCTGATACCGGTTTTTAGTCCGAGCAAGTTCCATACATCCGTTGATTCCAGTCTGATCAACGATCTGCCGCTCCCGGAAAACCTGCAATTCTTTAATGGTTTTGGTGGTTTTTCGCCTGACGGAAAAGAGTATGTGATCAAGACGGTTCCCGGCAAACCTACGCCGGCACCATGGATCAACGTAATGGGGAATCCGCAATTCGGAACGGTGGTAACCGAAACCGGCTCGTCCTACACATGGGTCGAAAATGCACATGAAATAAGATTAACGCCCTGGAACAACGATCCTATTACCGATCTGAAAGGCGAAGCCTTTTACCTTAGAGATGAAGAAAGTGGCCGCTTCTGGTCGCCATCCGCATTACCTGCGCGCGGCAATTCACCGTACATTACGCGTCATGGATTTGGCTACAGTATCTTCGAACATAGTGAAGATGGAATATTCTCTTCCATGAAAGTATATGTGGCTATCGATGCACCCATCAAATTTGTGGTGCTTACGATTCGTAATAACTCGTCAAGGCCGCGCCGCATTTCGGCTACCGGCTATGTAGAGTGGGTGCTGGCCGATCTTCGATCGAAGAGCCAGATGCATACTATTACAGAGATGCATACACGAACAGGCGCTTTGCTTGCATACAATGCCTACAGTACGGAATTTGAGCATCGTGTTGCATTTTTTGATGTGGATGATACCAGCCGTTCTTTTACCAGCGATCGTTCAGAGTTCATTGGACGTAATGGAACGTTGGCTTACCCCGAAGCGATGAACAAAGTGAGGTTATCTGGTAAAACCGGTGCCGGGCTCGACCCTTGCGCAGCATTACAGGTCGCTTTCGATCTGGATGAAGAGGAAGAGAAAACGGTAACTTTCCGTCTCGGTGCCGGAAGAAGTATGGATGATGCGCTGGGATTGATCGAAAGGTTTGAAGGAAATAACGCTGCCGTTGAAACACTCAAAAAAGCGGATGCATTCTGGAAAGAAACACTTACCAATGTACAAGTATATACGCCGGATGCTGCAACAAATATACTTACTAATGGCTGGCTCAATTACCAGGCGCTATCGTGCAGGATCTGGGCTCGAAGCGGGTTCTATCAATCCGGGGGCGCATTCGGGTTTCGCGATCAATTGCAGGATGTGTTATCGCTTATGCACACCAAACCTGAATTGGTGCGGGAGCAGATATTGCTTTGTGCATCTCGCCAATTCATCGAAGGCGATGTACAGCATTGGTGGCACCCGCCTAAAGGACGCGGCGTACGCACTACCTGCTCCGATGATTATTTGTGGTTGCCTTTCGTAACTGCGAAGTATGTGGAAGCGACAGGTGACCGTGCCATTCTTGACGAACAGATCAATTTTATTGAAGGGCGCTTGCTGAATGCAGGAGAGGAGTCGTATTACGACCTTCCGATCCGCTCGGATAAAGCCTCAGGTTTGTATGATCATTGTGTAAGAGCGATTGAGCATGGTTTGCGTTTCGGCGAACACGGGTTGCCGTTCATGGGGTCCGG
The DNA here is from genome assembly GCA_015655125.1 of Chitinophagales bacterium. Lineage (GTDB taxonomy): Bacteria > Bacteroidota > Bacteroidia > Chitinophagales > Chitinophagaceae > Ferruginibacter. Next base: position 25,200 of record JAATFP010000056.1, read on the forward strand.
CGATTGGAACGATGGAATGGACAGGGTAGGGCAACACGGCAAAGGTGAGAGCGTGTGGCTCGCGTTTTTCCTGTATGATATTTTGCAGAGATTCTCGCCGATCGCACAATCCCGCAATGAAACAGCGTTTGCCGGGAAATGCAGGGAGGCTGCAGAAACATTGAAGGTTAACATTAATAAAAATGCATGGGATGGCGACTGGTACCGGCGCGCGTATTTTGATGACGGAACCCCACTCGGCTCAAGGGAAAATGAAGAGTGTAAAATTGATTCCATTGCACAAAGCTGGTCGGTACTATCCGGTGCCGGCGAAAAGCAAAGATCGCTCACTGCGCTCGGGTCTGCCGATAAGTATCTTGTAAGAAAAGAAGATGGCATGATCCAGTTGTTTGATCCGCCATTTGATAAGTCACCCATGAACCCGGGGTATATTAAGGGCTATGTGCCGGGTGTTCGTGAAAATGGCGGTCAGTACACGCATGCTGCAATCTGGCTGGTGATGGCGTTTGCTGAAACCGGTAATGCTGAAAGAACATGGGAACTGTTGAAGATGATCAATCCCTTGAACAGGGGCATTGATCCGGAAAAGATTGCGGTGTATAAATCGGAGCCGTATGTGATTGCTGCCGACGTATATGCAGAACCCAAACATAAGGGCCGTGGCGGCTGGACATGGTACACAGGTTCAGCAGGCTGGATGTACCAGCTTATCCTGGAATCTTTCGTCGGACTAAAACGCAAAGGCGATGTGCTGGAATTTAAAACCTGTTTGCCAAAAGAATGGAAGGAAGTGAAAGTACAATATAAATATGCAAGTACCATGTATTTTATTACCATTCAATCTTCGTTCACCACCGATGTGCGCACGGTGCAGTTAGAGGATGTGGGTGGAGTAAAAGAAGTGACTATTTAGTAAAGGAATTATTTTTATTAGTTAATCCTTTAACGTGTTGTGTTATTAAAAAAGTCTCAATAAAAAAAGTTCTGGCTGTGTTTCGACAAGCTCAACATGGCAGGATAATATCAGTAAGGTATCAACATGAAGGATCGTGGTCAGTGAGATAAAACCTGCATCCTGTCTTGGTTTCGGAAAATGCAACGCGATCGAACGCTGTCAACCCGAACTTCTCGAAGAAGGTTTGCAAAGAAAAATTTTCTACCTGTTGTTCAATATGTTTTCTTCTGTTTGAAAAAATTTGCTTGCCGTTCAACGTAGCAAAACTGCCGTCCATTAAATCCTGCTAACATTTCTTTAACAAGCCCTTGCCGTTCATAACAAAAAAATCTCTCTCCGTGTTTTTTTCAACTTTTGTTGTAACAAATAGCATTCTCTTGCGTACAAATAGGAAAATATAACTGTTATGAAATACTTCGTTGCCTTACTTCTTATCATCAGCGCATTTGGATTCAGCAATAGTGCTTTGGCACAAAATACAAAACCGGTTACCGGCATTGTTACGGACAACTCCAATAAGCCTTTGAAAGCGGTAACGGTTTCTCTTCTGCACGCAAAAGACAGCAGCCTGATTAAAACAGCGATCACGGATTCGGAGGGGAAGTTTGAATTTTCCGGTGCAGATACGGCCTACATCCTGCAATTCAGTAGTGTGGGTTATGCAGATAAATACAGTAAAGTTTATGCACAAAATGAGAGTGCCGAAACATTATTTGCTTTGGAAATTTCCGGGAAGAAACTGGAAACCGTTACAGTTACCGCAAAAAAGCCGTTGATAGAAATAAAATCCGATAAGACAATTTTTAATGTGGAAGGAAGCATCAACGCTACCGGTAGCAATGCCCTGGAGCTGTTGCAAAAAAGCCCGGGTGTGCGCGTGGACAATAATGAAAACATCGGCATGAAAGGAAAGAACGGTGTGAAAGTATATATAGATGGAAAGATGAGTCAGCTTGATGCGAAAGACCTGGCGGCTTATTTGAAGAGTATCAACAGTGCGGATGTGGAAGCTATAGAAATGATCAGCAACCCGAGCGCAAAATACGATGCAAGCGGGAACGCCGGGATCATCAATATCCGCCTTAAGAAAAATAAAAAATACGGCACCAACGGTTCTGTAAACGTTGGGCTGGTACAGGGATTTACGCCAAAAGGAAACGGAAGTGTGAACCTGAATTACCGGGATAAAAAAATAAATATTTTTGGCAATGCAGGTATTTACGCGGGCCAATATCGCAATACGCAGAATATCTACCGCATACAAAATGATTCCATATACGATCAACATGCGCGGAGCGTTTCTGACAACACAAATTACAGCGGCAAAGCGGGGGCTGATTTCTTCATCAACAAGAACAATACATTTGGTGTAATGGCGAGCATCAACACCGGTAATGGTAAATGGACCAATAAGAGCAGTACGGCCGTTTCTTATGAACCTACCGGCCAGTTTGTGAAAACACTAACGGCCACAAATGAGATACCGGGCAGGCGTACCAATTTTAACGGCAACCTCAATTACCGATACACAGATACTTCTGGCAAGGAGATTAATGCAGATGCGGATTATGGCCTGTTTAGAAATACGGGCAGAAGTTACCAGCCAAATTATTACACCGATGCCAATGGTAATACATTGTATGATGTAATCAACCGGAACAATACGCCTACAGATATTGATATTTACACTGCCAAGGTGGATGTGGAACAAAATAAATGGAAAGGTAAATTCGGATATGGTGCTAAAACAGCTTATGTGAAAACACAAAATTCGTTTGAATTTTTCACCGATCAGAATGGCGTTCCGATAAAAAATCTGCAACGAAGCAACAGCTTTAAATACATCGAAAATGTAAATGCTGCCTATGTGAATTACAACCGCGAGTTGACCAGGAAACTCAGTCTGCAGGCAGGGCTACGTTTGGAACAAACCAACAGCGAAGGCGATATCACACGCGATGATGGAGTGGTGCAGGCAGACAACAATATCAAGCGCCATTACCTGGATTTCTTTCCAAGCGCGGCTTTCACGTATAACCTGAATGATAAAAACACGTTCAATATTACTTACAGCCGCCGCATCGACCGTCCTTCCTACCAGGATCTGAATCCGTTTGAAAACAAGCTGGATGAACTGACGTATGAAAAAGGAAATGCATTTTTAAAACCACAATACACCGATAATATTGAATTGTCGCACGTGTTTCACAGCATTCTTACTACCACTATCGGCTACAGCAATGTGAAGGATTATCGTTCGCAGGTACTGGACACAACGGGAAATGCTACCTATGTGCAGCAGCGCAACCTCGCCACACAGAAGATCTATTCTCTTAGTATTGGCTCATCTTTGCCAATAAACAAATGGTGGAGCGGCTATGCGAATTTTTATGTGAACCATCAGCAATTCAGGGGAGAATTTACCAACCTGCCTATTCATATTGATGTAAACAGTTATGGCGGTTATCTTCAAAACACGTTCTTGCTTGGCAAGGATTATTCTGCGGAGTTCAGCGGTTGGTTCAATGGACCTGGTATCGATGGAACGATCCGTTCCAAAGCGATGGGAACGATAGACATCGGCGCGCAGAAGCAGCTGATGAAAAAACGCGCGACCATAAAAGTTAGCTATACCGATTTGTTTCACACCGGCCTGTGGCGCGGTTATTCAAACCTGAACGGGTTGTATGCAACACTTAATGGACGGTGGGAAAGCCAGACGGCACGCATCAACTTTACTTATCGCTTCGGAAGCAGCCAGGTGGCTGCCTCGCGCCAGCGTCAAACCGGGCTTGACCCGGAAGCGAATCGTGTAAAAGGGAAATAGAAGCACAGGTTACCCGCATTTGTACGGGTCTAATTTTAATTCAAGATCAAATTAAGAATGATGATCCACAACGTTTGTTGTGGATTTTTTTGTCAGAAAAGTTTTTAGTTGACAACAGTTTCAGGCATATTGAAAGGCGGCACGGAAAAATCGTTTCATAATTTGTAGAAAAAGTTCGAAATCCTGTTAAACAGACTCTTTTCAAAGCATTTAACTTGCATTTGTGCCGGAAAGATATATTCTTTGGGAAATATAATATCCGGAACATACTTATTAACCTATCCGAAAACAAATTATGAGAAAATCTACACTTCACACCAAAGAAGGGCACACTTTGGCTACAAAAAAGCAACAATTTGAAAATCTGGCCCGAATCCTGGAAATTTCTTACGAAGGCGTTCTCAAGCTAAGGCCGAAAATTGCGGTGGCCACAGACTGGGACAAGAACAAAGATTTCCTGCTTGTGGAGATTTGTGGTAATCCTCCAAAGTACCTGGTGGAAAAGATCCGTACCCACTTGGTGGGCAACAGGTACATTCATTTACAATACGGCATCCTCGATCAAACAAATTCAAAAGCGAATTGATATCCGCATCCAATATTTTTTTAAAATTGTCGTGTTTAAAATAAAATTTTCCTTATCTTTGCCGTCCAAAAATCAGTAACGCTGATGTTTGAATGGCTGCGTAGCTCAACTGAATAGAGCATCTCACTACGGATGAGAAGGTTTTAGGTTTGAATCCTAACGCGGTCACGAATGGAAAGTCTTTACCACAAAGACTTTCCATTTTTTTTAAAAAACACTCTCCTCAGCTGATGGCTTTTATCAAAAGCTAATGATATCGTTAATAAAAGTTTATAGACGACTACCTACAGAATCTTCGAACACATATTTCACGAATGTAAAATTTACGAACAATAAGAAAAGCATCAACTCCTTGCGGTAAAAATTGCCGGCCATGAATCGCAGTTATACTGTCCACACTTTAATTCAGCCGATTTTAAATTGGTAGGTATGAAACGAAGTTTTCTTATATTTTATCACACTCTTTCTTTCATGGCGATTTATTTTCCTAATCTATGTTTTGCGGATGAACATTATCACTCACAACAATTGATACCGATCTTCCTTCTGATGTTGCCTTAATGATAAAAGTCTCTTCCCAGCCAGCGTTTCGCAGTTCGATACTTTTAAGTAGCCATGTGCCGCTGCGATCGGCTGTGATGGTGAATTTCCTATTCATCCTGTTGACCGGGCCTTCACCTTTTGAGATTCTTTCACCGTTGTTGTGCGCGGTTTTATAATAGGTACTTGTAATTAACAATTTAACTTCGGCACCTGGTTTTGCCTTCCCGTATATTTTATAGTCTCCCCGTACCTTTTGATTGTTTTTCGGAAAAATAATCAAAAGTGGGGCGGCGGTAGTTGAATTGTTTATTTCTGCATTTTTGCAGGAGCCGTTATAAAAAATGGTGCTTTCCGGTTTATGTACGGAACAACCTATGGAAGCTTCCGATCTGAAGACAAACAAAACTTTTGCGTTTTTTAAGGCATCCAGCTTGTTGAAGTGCATTCCACCGCTATAGGAAAGAATGTCCTTCTGGGCCGGGTGATTTAGTTTTTGAATGCATTCCGGCTGGGTTGTGTCTGCAACCTTGGCAAATGTTTTTCCGATAAACAAAATCGGGATAAAGTACATATACAAAAGGATGATTTTTTTCATAACTGAATTTTCAGGAAAGGAAAATTTTTAAATTTGTGAGCCTGGATTTTGCCGGAACGCCCTAATCAATTATATAAACACCTTCAATAAACACAACTGACATATATCGCAGGCCTGATTTCAAAATAGGTTAATGTTGAGGTGCGCGCTGCATCGTGGTAACGGTGTAATTAAAATTAAATATTCTGCCATTGATGTTTGCCGGTACATCGAACGGACTGCCTGACCTGATATCTTTCAAATGCACATCAAACTTTGGCACTTTTGTATTATCATTTGTACTGCCGCCGATGCTGGTTCGATAAGTGACGATCCTTTTGGTATCCACCCGGAAGATCGGATTTTGCTGATATTCTTCATCGCTTACTGTAAAATGATAGGTTGTGCCTACGCGATAGGATTGCCGGAAATCAATTTGCGGAGGTACCTGGCAGCCGCTCCAGTCCTGCATCCAGCAAATGATTGGTTTGTTGTTTCCGGAATTTTCTCCTTTCCATTGACCGTTGGAAAGAATGCCGACCGATTGTGAAATACCCAGTTTTACTTTTTCGCTTTTATTGTCACTGATGCTGTTGAGCGTTACAGTAATGTCCCACGGTTGGGGTGCAGCTGCCGCAGGCGGCTTTGGTACACACTGCTGATAGTTGATATTGCTGGCAACACTTTCCCAGCGCATACCGATATTTCTCATATTCTTAAAAGTATATTCGATCGGCACTGCCGCTTGTGAAGAAGTATTGGTCATCCATTGATTGATGGTGGCCTGAACAGACGCGGCAGTTGGATTCGGGATCGTGATCACGTCACCGTTGCCGCCGATGAAAAGCAGGCGGACAGTAGTTTTCTCCCTGCTCATTTTGTCCACTATATTCAATCCCAGGTTGGCAGAAACACCAAAACCATCATAGGATGCTTTGGCACCCACTTCCAGATGATCCTGGTCGAGTTCTGTTTCAATGATGCCAATCACGCGGCGGCCGTAGGTTACAGACGACATGTATACATTTTCATTCTTTTCATTTTCTGCAGGATCTTTGTAAAAACCGCTGTCGGCCCTGTCGGGAAGGTTGGCGGTGATCACATAATTCTTTTGCTTGGCGTCGATGCTCATATATGTTTTTTTACTATCGTAATTCAGTCCGAATTTTGCGCTCGCTTTAAACCCGAAACCGCCGCCGCCGGCTTCCACATTGAGTGCAAACGATGCTTCGTTAACAATGGTTTGGACATATATTTCGGTAGAAAGATTATTGGCCTGTTTGGGCATGGCAGCCTTTAAAGTGCCTGTCGCTTCATCCAGGTTATTTTTAGTGGGATCGTTTATCAATATTTGCTTACCGCTTCCGGAACTTGATGAAACCTGCAATATGATTGGGTTTCGCCGCGATTGGTTGTGCGGTGGCTGAACATTGTTCTTGATGTAATCATTGTAATTGTATGCTGCACCTGGATATGTAAAAGCCATTTTATCGGCCAGCGGCGCATCGAAACTTTCAGATTCAGGACTCAATGAAACCGTATAGGAAGTACAGATAAGGCCATTGTCGTCGGAAGAGCCTTTCTGTCTGGGTTTTGTTTTGCCGTCGCCTACGCGGGAGGTCATTTGTATCTTGTCGAGTGGCACGATGGTGGTGCTTATTTTGGTTCCACCCAATGTGGTTACCATCGGTGTTCCATATCCCAGTTTTGCAAGGGTTCCGTCATTCAATTTTACTTTGCTTTTGGAAATATCGCCAACATTTCTCGTGTTTTTTTTATCGGACGTCACCACTTTTTTGCCGGTAATTATTTGGGGATTCTTTATAATTTTCATTTCTTTTGAAACCTGTGCCGAAGCTGCAGCGCAGGACATGGTCAAAAATATCATCGCGATCAATTTCATATTTTCCTTTTTATTGTGAGATGTGTTGTTCTTGAAATACGCTGCGAATTCGAAGGAACCACGGCAGTGTTCATTGCATTGAATACAAAATACCCTGAAAAATTAAGGTAGTGGTGTGAGGATCGACCAGCAGCAGATATAATCGATGAATAGATGAAAGGATGGCGAGGGGAATAATTTTAAACATCGAGGTGTTGTGGTATTAAAAATTAAACCAGAATAAAATCTGCACTCTATTTATGTTTCAACAAGCTCAACATGACAGAGGTTGGTCAGAGATATAAAATCTGCATTCTGGTTATGTTTCAACAAGCTCAATATGACAGATCGTGGCCATTCTGAGTTTGTTGAATACAGTTTTGCAGCGCAAAATTTGCAATTAATCTAATGAAAACCGGGGATCATTTTTTAGAAGATGAGTCAATTAATAAAATAGTCCAGGCCTTTTGGCTGGGACTATTTTATTTGTGTTTGTAATTATAATATTTTAGAAATTCCTAACTACCATTTCCGTTCTGCGGTTTTTCGCACGGCCGGCGGCAGTAGCATTGTCTGCGATCGGTTTAGTTTCACCATAACCCGTAGATTTCAACCTGCTGGCATCGATACCTTTTGCTACCAGGTAATTTTTTACGGCACCTGCACGGTTATCGGAAAGAACCTGGTTGCTTTCATCGGAACCCTGAGAATCTGTGTGACCATCGATATCGATCATCAATGATTCGTCAGCTTTCAACAATGCAACTACTGCATCAAGGGATTTGTTAGACTTAGCAAGCAATTTATAGCTACCTGTAGCGAAGAATACATTTTTCGCAGCGAAGT
>JAATFP010000022.1 GCA_015655125.1 Chitinophagales bacterium
GAGTTTTTGTACGCAATAACTGGTTGGCAATCAAAACAAAGTATACGGCCTGTTAATAACTTCAATGTTAAATTAACTTTAAGGAACCGGATTTTTTTCTTAAGTTTGTCTCTCAACTCAATCTAAAGATTCCGAATGAAAGAACTAATTCTCATCATTTGTGCCTATTTAATTGGCTCTGTTCCTACAGCTTTATTGGTCAGCAAAAAATTCTTCGGCATTGATATCAGGGATTATGGTAGTGGCAATATGGGGGCCACCAATACTTTCAGGGTTTTGGGTTCCAGATACGGAACGATTGTGATGATCATCGACATCTTAAAAGGTATTACCGCAGTAGCATTATTCAATCTTATTCCATATTATTTCCACCACGAATTTGAACGTACCAACCTCATGATCGGCCTTGGCCTTTCTGCTGTACTCGGTCATGTGTTTCCGATCTTTGCTAATTTCAAAGGCGGAAAAGGAGTAGCAACTTTATTCGGTATGATTATCGCTATTCAGCCGATCATCGCCGGTAGTTGTGTGGGCGTATTTTTATTGGTATTGTTTCTTACAAGATACGTTTCCCTTAGTTCTATCCTGGGTGCAGTCATGTTGCCTATTTGCGTACTATGGATCTGGAACGATGATGTGGTATTGTACCGCGTCTTCGCCATCCTTGTGGCAGCAATGGTTGTTATCACGCATCAAAAAAATATCGGCCGTATCCTTCGCGGAGTGGAGAGCCGGGTTCCGATTCTCAAGCACCGCGACCGCCGTAAATCGCGCCGTAAATAGCAGTCAATCTTACAGATCACCGATCTGTGATCTGTCTTTCACCACATGTTAATCCGTCACTGTTCCAATAATTAGAGAATTTTAGGCATTCAGCATTATAATTAATCAGAGGTATTTCGCCTCTAACAAATCATTAATGTATTTTGGTACGCCAATTGTTTATAGCTTCGCAAAAGTAAAACCCATAAACATGAAAAGATTAATTCTACTATCAATTGCAGTTTCAACAATACTTGCAGCATGCAGTACAAACGGTGTAACGGGCAGAAAACAGCTTGCATTGTTCCCTGAATCAACACTTCAAACAGAAGCTGTATCGCAGTACCAATCATTTCTTAGCGAGAACAAGGTTGTAAGTCAATCTTCCAGCAAAGATGCTGAAATGGTTAAAAGAGTGGGAACAAGGATCGCTCAGGCCATCACCACTTATTATGCAAGCAACCCGTCTATTTCTGCTGAATTAAAAGATTATAAATGGGAATTCAACCTGGTGGATAACAAGGAAGTAAATGCGTGGTGCATGCCCGGTGGAAAAGTGGTAGTTTATACCGGTCTCCTTCCTATCACGCAAAATGAAGCGGCCCTTTCGATCGTACTTGGTCACGAAATTACTCATGCCGTGGCCCATCATGGTAATGAAAGGATGAGCCAAAGCGCATTGGCCCAGGGTTTGCAGGTTGCCGGTAATATTTTTACTCAAAATAAAAGCCAGGCAAATGCCTTATTCAATAACGTATATGGCCCTGCGGCGCAGGTAGGTGTATTATTGCCAAACTCCCGGAAGCAGGAATATGAAGCGGATCATTTCGGTCTTATTTTCGCTGCCATAGCAGGTTATAACCCACAGGAAGCCGTTCCGTTCTGGCAAAGGATGGCGGAGGCTTCGTCCGGTGCTTCTAAACCACCGGTGTTTTTGTCTACCCATCCGGCTGATGATGCGAGAATAGCACAGATTCAGAAATATATGCCTGAAGCACTCTCTTATTACAAGCCTTTGAAGAAATAGGTTAGGTTCCGGGTTGCCTTGATGACCCTGGTTAAGGTATGATTTTATATTCATAATTTATATAATACAGTAGTAGGCTCCGCATTTTGCGGAGTTTTTTTTGTCCAATATTGCCGAAAAAGCGCAAAAAGTCGTAGTTTCGTAGCCCGATTAAAATCTCTTGCCATTATACAGCCTCTTATGGGTTTATCATCGCACGACATATATCGGAGGCATCTCACATCTGTTAATCAAATACGCACGACTATGGCATTAGAAACAATGTTTGAAAAATTACAATTAAAGAATGAAAAAAATCTATTGATTCAGGGTCTTCCTTCTTCGGTAGAAAAGCAGTTCCTCAAATTGAATTTTGCAAAAAGTGTTACGCCATTATTAAGAACCCGCCGCATTGATTTTGCCCTCGTATTTGCTGTAAATAAAAAACAACTGGTTGACATACTCACGGACGTGCTTCCGGCGCTGTCTGAAAAGCCAAACTTCTGGATTGCCTATCCTAAAATTGCCGCAAAAATCGCCAGCGACCTTACCCGCGACAGCAACTGGGAGTGCATTAAATGTTTTGAACTCGAATCCTTTGAAGAAGTGGAGCTGGATAATGTTTGGCGCGCAATGCGTTTTATGCCCAAACCTTGTACTAAAACTGCCTCAGCAAAAGTTTCAGCTACTTCGCAGGCTGGTGTGAAAGTGGCGAAAAGCATCTCTGTTCCGGAAGAATTGAAAGTGTTGTTTAAAAAGAACAAGCCTGCGAGCATCTTCTTCGACAGCCTGTCTATAAATAATAAAAAAGAATATGTGGAGTTTATCGCCGGCGCAAAAAAAGAAGAAACCAAATCAAGGAGATTAGATGCTGTGATGGAAAAACTGGAAATGGGTAAGATGAGTCCATCGGCTAAATAGGAACACAGATTATAAAAGATTTTTGATTATACAAATATTGATCCCGCTAAGCGGGATTTTTTGTGGCAGTCTAATGGTCAAGTCCTAAAGTTCAAGGTTCAGCCCTGAACTTTACCGGGAGTTTTGTATTTTTACAGACTGTGATTACCCAGAACACCATACAGCAAATTTTGTCACGCATCGATATCATCGACATCGTGGGTTCTTTTGTGAAATTGAAAAAACGTGGTGCTAATTACCTCGGTCTTTGTCCTTTTCACAATGAAAAGTCACCTTCTTTCACGGTTTCGCCCACCAAAGAGATCTATAAATGCTTTGGTTGCGGTAAAAGCGGCAACAGCATCGGTTTCCTGATGGAACTGGAAAAATACAGCTATGTAGAAGCGCTGAAATGGCTGGCCAATAAATACAATGTTGAAATTGAAGAAACGGAAGTCAGCCCGGAAGTTAAGCTTACCCAACAGGCTGCCGATAGTCTCTATATCATCAATAATTTTGCGCAAAAATTCTTCGCGGATGCGTTGTTCAATTCTGATGAGGGACAGGATGTTGCAATGAGTTATCTGAAGGAACGCGGTTTCCGGGAAGACATCATTAAAAAATTCCAGATAGGGTACAATCCCTCGTCACGCGACACTTTCACGACCGCTGCGCTTACTTCTAAGTACAACCTCGAGTTCCTTCAAAAGAGCGGGTTGGTAACGGTTCGGGATGAACGTCCGATGGACAATTACCGCGGTCGAATTATTTTCCCGATCCACAATCAAAGTGGGAAAGTGTTGGGCTTCGGCGCCCGTGTTATTAAAACGAATGACCGAGCACCTAAATACATCAATACGCCAGAAAACGAAATCTATGTAAAAAGTAAGATCCTGTATGGTTCCTATTTTGCCAGGATGGCGATCGATAAAGCGGATGAATGCCTGTTGGTGGAAGGTTATACAGACGTGGTGAGCCTGCACCAGGCCGGCGTGGAAAATGTTGTGGCCAGTGGCGGAACCTCGCTGACGCCGGATCAGCTACGGCTTGTAAAAAAATACACCAGCAATCTCACCATCATTTACGACGGCGATGGCGCGGGTGTAAAAGCGGCGCTTCGCGGAATGGATCTTGCGTTGGAAGAAGGGCTGAACGTGAAGCTGGTATTGATCCCGGATAAGGAAGATCCGGACAGTTATGTGAATAAGATCGGCGCGGAAGCGTTCAAAGAATTTGTGGCGCAGAATAAAAAAGATTTTATCCTTTTCCAACTGGAAGTTTCCTTGAAGGACGCCGGTAGTGACAGCGCGAAGAAATCGCAGATCGTTAACCAGGTAGCGGAAACGATCTCGAAGATTACGAAAACAGAAGAATTCACACGCCGGCAGGATTACATCAAACAGGTTTCCGAAATACTAAAGATTGAAGAGATCGGGATGAACAATCTTGTGAACAAATTCATCCGTGATAAGGTGACGAAGGATGAGCAACGCTCGTTTCGCAATGAACCGGCAAAAGTGATTCCCGAAGGGGAAGAAGAAATGCCGGCGGAAGATGTGGCTGCCGATCTCTTCAACCGCGATGAAATGAACGAGCGCGCGATGATCCGTAGTTTACTCGAATTCGGTTACAGGAAATGGAACGATGAACAAAGCGTCGCCGATTTCCTTTTCATGCAGATCACTGAAAACGAACTGGACAAGATGATGGAAAACAAAGAGCTGCTAAACGTATACGAAATATACAGAACCTGGTATAATGAAGGATTGAATCCCACCGCAAAGAGTTTTTTATACCATGAAGATAAAAATATCAACACGCTCGTTATCAATATAATGGATACGAACACGGAGATCAGCCCAAAATGGAAAGAACATTTCGAAGGTAAGATTCCAACGCGTGATGATCTATTCCGGGAAGAGGTTATTTCCACATTGAACTATCTTAAGCTTCGGAAAATAAAAAAGCTGATAGAAGAAAACCAACGCGAACTGGAACATGCGGTATCCGGTGAACAACAGATGCTTTACCTGCAAACGCATCAGCATCTTAAACAGATGGAGATTGAACTTACGAGGCAAATCGGGACAGTGATTATTAGATAACCACAGTCACCGGTTTCTTTTTTCTGCTTTTCCGGATTGATTAAGTATTACGCAAGGCGGCCCTGCTGCGGTGGACAATACGTCTTAAACCTTACACCTTAAGTGCTGAACTTTTAACCATTGCATGGCATGATTTATGGAAAAGGATGTTATCTTTAACGCCACAAAAAACATACACATGAAGAAAATTTTTATGCTTGCGATGCTGTTTGCCTTTTCAGCTTCTTTGTTTGCCCAATCGCTGGACGATGTGAACAAGAATTTGTTGTTAGGAAAAACCCAGGAAGCAAAAACAGGCATCGATAAAGTATTGGCAGATCCTAAAAACGCCAACAAAGCCGATGCATGGTATTATAAGGGCAGGGTGTATAATGCACTTTCATACGATTCCACCTTGCCAAAATCTCAGACATTCGCATTAAAATCCACTGCTTTCGATGCATTTCAAAAGTACCAGTCGCTTGATAGCAAAGACGAACGTTTGAAAGATGAAGATTACAAATCATACCTTGATCTTTACTATGGTACATACGATCTTGGCGCCAAATTTTTCGGAAACAAGGATTTTGATGCATCTTTCAATTCTTTCAAAAAAGCTTTGGAAATACGTGAATACATGACGGCGAAAAACATTACTTTCAAAGACGCCCCAATGTCCGCCTTTGATACATCTCTCGTACTCAACACTGCCATCGCGGGTACGCAGGCGAAGAAAGAAGCGGAAGCTGTTAGTTATTACAAGAAGTTGACCGATGCCAATATTGCCGGTCCGGGCTATCTGGAGGTATATCAATATCTCGCAGATTATTATATCAAAGCGAAGGATGATGCAAACCTGAAAGCAATCGTTGATAAGGGAAGAAAGTTCTATCCTGAGCAGGAGGTTTGGGATGAAGTTGAACTGAACCAGGTTCCTAAAAATAACGATGATAAAACTGCATTATACGCGAAATATGAAGAGTTGCTGGCAAAAAGTCCAAACAACTACACGCTTAGTTACAACTATGCGGTGGAATATTATAACAGTCTTTACGGCAACGATGCGAAGCCGAAGGATATTCCTGGAGCAAAAGAGAAACTGACTTCCATTTTAAAACAAGCCATCAAAAACGATAAAGGAATTGATGCAACAGTTTTAATGACCAATCATTTATACAATGTAGCTGCCGATGTAAGCGCGGCTGCTCAGGCGGTAAAAGGCACCAAGCCGGAAGATGTAAAGAAAAAGGCCGATCTTAAGAAACAGGCCAATGCTAAAATGGATGAAGTAATTCCTTATGCAGAAAATGCATTGACATATTTTAGTGCAAACCAGGCCTCATTGAAGACAATGCAGAAGGCAAACCAAAAGATCATTCTGGGTTATTTGTCGGAAATATATTCGGTAAAAGGAAACGCCGCAAAAGCAGCCGAATACGAAAAATTGAAGACTTCGCTTCCAAACTAAATCCTGATTTTGTATCAAATTACAAAGGATCAAACGGGTTGTACAATAAAAAATACATCCGGAAAAAATTCAACTTGCCAACCAGCTGAACGCGCCAGAATGCTGTCAATCTGAGCATGTAGAAGATGTTTGGATGAGCTAATATAAATCCTGATAGGACAACATGTAAAGGAGGATTACTTTGATTGCACGGATCTAAAAAACCACTAACGGTGGGTTTTTAGTTGCAGAACGAAAGTGAAAATATCCGCATATCTGAACTCAATAAAAATCCCGCCTTCGGCGGGATTTTTTGCATATTCAATTAATCATTTATAATCTGCGGCTAAAAATTACTGCCCGATTCTAATGTCACGAACGCCGCCACCGGGCCTGCCGCCGAACATCGTTTGCATTTCCTTCATCGGTTTAAGCTCAAAGTCTTTTGGTATCTCAAATTCTTTATCGGCAACTTCTTTGCTGATATCAACTTTATTCACTTCTACATTCATCGTTCTACCGCGAGGCAATTTTGTTTCATACGCCATGATAAATCCGTCCACTTTATCAAAACCGTTTGTTAGCCCGAAGCCACCGAAACCCATGGTGCCGCCTGTTGAAGTGAGGTTTTGCAATTTAAATTCCGGGGTGTACCAAACGGCTGAGGAATCCTTGATGCCGAGCAGGTGCGTAGTTACCAGCCATGCTTTTTTGCAAGTGTAACCCGCAATTTTTTTGGTCTCTTCAGTATAATGAACGTCTACTGTTCTTTCGCCGGAGCCGGATCTTACCTGTTGTTTAGTGGAATCGCTTCGTCTCGCCTGCATCATGCTGTCCATTCTTTTACGCATTTCAGCCTGCTCTTCATCAGACACGTAAAAACCGGTTTTGTTTCCCATCATCTCCAGAAGGGTAGTTGTAACTTTTGTTCCATTATTACGGATGATAGTGGAACGTCCCATGTCCGTTTTGATGATCGTTTTCACCATGTCGTTTTTCAGGTAGGTCGTGGATTTCGTTTCGCCGTCACCAAAATTCCTGAACATCTGGCCGGGTCCGCCTCCACCAGGGCTATTCTGAACGTTTTGTAATTCATCTTCTTCAGGTGCAGTAACAGTAGTGGTGGTAGTAACCGTAGCCTGACTTACCAGCTTTGGCTGCGCGAATGTTACGCAACTGCAGGCTACCATCGATACCAATAATAGTATTTTCATCATATGTTTTTTTAGACTGTAAAAATAACGGCTTCAATTGATTAAACAGGTGCCGCTCGTCAATATTGAAATTTTTTAACATTTACGAGATGGTTCGTAAAACCAGATATTTTGTTTCCACTCTTAATTCACATTTTATCGGTCAACATGTGAATAACTCGGTATAACTAGCTCTCACCCATATTATTTCTTCCCCGCAGTTAAATTATATTTGCCGTCTTACTTAAAATCAGAAACTAGTGCGTTTAAAGAGTTTAGAAATCAAAGGATTTAAAAGTTTTGCCGATAAAAC
>JAATFP010000085.1 GCA_015655125.1 Chitinophagales bacterium
AAAGAAACGACATCCTCAGTATTTCCATCAGTAGCCTGAATGAAGAAGCTTCGAAAATATTCAATACACCCAACGCTAGTGCCGGCTCTTCCACCACAGCCGCCGGGAACACTGCCAACGTATCTGGTTATCTTATAAACAGTGATGGTAATGTACAGCTACCGATTCTCGGAAACATCAAAGCGGCCGGTTTAACAAACAAGCAATTACGGGATGTAATCACCAACATGCTCATCGATAAAAAATTACTGGAAGGCCCGATCGTTACCATTCGCCACCTCAATTTCGAAGTGACCGTGATTGGGGAAGTGGAAAAGCCAACCGTGATCACTGTTCCGAATGAAAAGATCTCTTTACTCAAAGCTTTGGGACTGGCGGGCGATATTACCGTATACGGTAAAAAAGACAACGTTTTATTGATACGGGAATATGACGGTGACAGAACAGTTACCCGGGTAGATCTGAATTCGCCGAAATTCCTTGCGTCCGATTATTACTACCTGCAACCTGGCGATATCGTTTATGTTGAAGCAATAAAAGATAAACTGGAAAATGCTAAATCGAAGAAAAATATATTACCAAGTGTGCTGAGCGGATTGGGCGTAGTAGCCATCGTACTTGACCGTATCATTAAATAAGAGGAGCACAAGGAAACAATGCAACCGAAATCAAATAAGAGTGCCTTACAGGCGGACGAAAGTTTAGTTACGCAGATATTGTCCAAATATATCGCTTACTGGCCTTTGTTCATTATCGCAGGTGCAATGGCAATAGGAGGCGCTTACATTTATTTACGTTATACAATTCCTTTGTATGAAGCAACGGCAACGCTGATCATTAAGGATGAAAAAAAAGGAAGTGAAGACTCCAAAGTAATGGAGCAGCTCAATAGCCTGGGTACAAAAAAGATCATTGAAAACGAGGTGGAAGTATTGCAATCAAGAACACTGATGAACGATGTTGTAAGAAATCTTCATTTGTACGCTTCTGTTTATCGCGACGGTAAGATCAAAGCTGTTGACGCTTATACCAGCAACCCGTTGACCATCGAAGCCGCAAACCCGGATGACCTGAAACCCACCGAAGGCAAGGTTTATCTGCGTTATGATAAAAGTAAGGGCGATGTATACCTCAACAATCAATTGGCAGGTAAGGTAAATGAATGGCTCAACACATCTTTCGGTCGTTTGAAATTTGCTTTAAACCCACGGTACAAATCTGAAGTAGCGGATATGGAAGGACGCCCGTTTTATTTTTCTTTGAAACAAACGAAAGATGTAACAAAAGGCATTCTTGGGGGATTGAAAGTAACCGCCGCCAGCAAATTGTCAAGTATCATCAACCTGGCTTACCGCGATGCGGTGCCGGAAAGAGCTGAAGATATTTTAAATGAATTTATCAAGGCGTATAACAAAGCCGGTATTGAAGAAAAGAACAGCCTGGCAAAAAGCACGTTGAATTTCGTGGAAGAAAGACTGAGTGCCGTTGCACATGATCTTGATTCGATCGAAAAAAATGTGCAGAAATACAAGTCAGCCGCTGGCGCAACCGATATCAGTTCGCAATCGCAGTTGTATTTGCAAAATGTAAGTGCAAATGACCAGGAAGTAGGTAAAATCGATATGCAGCTTGGCGTAATCAACCAGGTGGAAAAGTTTGTAAAGAACAACGATGGTGCATTACCATCTACTGTCGGAATGAACGATCCTGCTTTGACACAGATGATCACGGACCTTACCACATCGCAGATTGAATACGACAGGTTGCGGAAAACGGTAGCAGAAAATAACCCGATGGCACTTTCTGCAAAGGCAAAGATCAACCAGCTGAAGCCGGCCATCATGGCAAGCATCGAAAGCCAGAAGAACAACCTGCTTTCGAGCCGTGGAAATCTGAATGCCACCAACAGCAAATTCAGTGGATTACTGAGCAATATTCCACAGAAAGAGCGCCAGATCGTTGAAATGAGCAGGGATCAGAACATCAAGAATGGCATCTATTCTTTTTTGCTGCAAAAAAGAGAAGAAAGTGAATTATCATACGCTTCCACATTATCGGACAGTCGTGTGGTAAACGCAGCACAATCGTCCAAAGGGCCCGTTAGTCCGAACAAAATGCTTATCTACATTGCAGCAATGGCACTTGCCGGCGGTGCATGTATCGTGTTCATCAGTGCGCGGGAAGCCTTCAGCCGGAAGGTGCTGTACAGAAAGGATCTTGAAGCATTAACCGACGTAACGATACTTGGAGAAGTGGCGTACAACAAATCGAACGATTCAATTTTAATAGAAGCCGGAAAAAGAAGTTTTATTGCAGAGGAATTTCGGAAAATGCGAGTATCTTTGCATTTCTTAGGCATAAATGCTACCAATCGGAAAATACTGGTAACCTCCAGCATACCGGGAGAAGGAAAAAGTTTTGTAGCCGCTAACTTAGCCATCAGCCAGGCGCTCACCGGTAAAAAGGTGGTGCTTGTTGATATGGACCTTCACAAACCGTCCCTTGGAAAGCTGTTTGAGAAAGAAGATGAAAAAGGAGTCAGTGATTTCCTCGTCGGGGAAGCAGAAGCAGAAGACATCGTGAACAGGATCCCGGCTTACGACAATTTGTTCTTTGTATCAGCAGGAAATTTACAGGCAAATCCTTCAGAGTTGCTGGTAAATGGTAAGATCGAAGGGTTTATCGAATACCTTAAAGGTATTTTCGATGTGGTGATCATAGACACTGCACCGGTAATACTGGTAACAGATGCCTTCATCCTGACAGATTATTGCGATGCAACGTTGTACGTTGTTCGTCATAAATATACACCGAAGATGATCGTTAAAAGGATCGATGAAAACATGCGGATAAACCCGCTGCGGAACCCGGCCCTGATCTTTAACGGTGTGAAAGTGAGAGGTTTTTTCAAAAATAATTATGGTTATGGCTATGATTATGTATACGGCGGCAAAGAATCGCGAAGAGAAAGAAAAGTGAGAAAGAGTAAAAAGGCCGTCTCTAAGAATTACAATTAGAAGATCCTGTTTTAAAGTAAAATATCCCACCAAAACCTACATCCAGGAACGAACGTTTTTCGTATCTATGGATCCCAGAACACCAATCCTTCCAAAAACTGACTATCATCATCCGTTGAGAGACTGCATATTTTTTAACCAAAAAATTTACCAAAATGAAGAAAAATTGGTATGCAGTTTACACAAAGTCACGTTGCGAAAAGAAAGTAGCCACTTTGTTAGCAAAAAAGAAAATTGAGAATTACTGTCCGCTTAACCGTGTTGTAAATCCATGGGCCGACAGGAAAAAGCTCGTTTTCGAACCATTGTTCAAATCCTTCGTGTTCGTACGTACCACAGAACAAGAAATGGCCGACATCAAAAAAACAAGCGATGTGGTAAACTTTGTTTACTGGCTCGGGCAACCGGCAGTGATCAAAGACATCGAGATCGAAAGCATGCAGCATTTCCTTGATCAGCACAGCAATGTACAGTTGGAGAGAACATCCGTAAACATGAATGACATGGTGCGTATTACAAGCAGCCCTCTAATGGAATCCGGTGGCAATGTCGTTTCCGTTCACAGCAACAAAGTAAAAGTGTCGTTGCCATCATTAGGTTACGCAATCTCTGCAGAAGTGAAAAAATCAAATGTTGAGATTATCGATTACTCTTACCAGTTGAAGAACAAGGTTTCTTAATCCCTCGTACCCGATAAAAACATAATAAGGCCCGTATTATAATCAATCAGCCGCTTTAAATGAAAAACTTAAGTAGTGGTACATTTGGAATGATGTTAAAATGTATTCTCCACCTGAGCTTTTTGAAGGCACATCGTTGCGTGTTCCACCTTCAAAAAGCCTACGCTGAGAGATTTTTAAAAATTACCGCTATCTAAAAACTTACAAAAAAGGAGATGTCACAATCTTCTTTTTTTGTATAAATTACAAAATATTTGAACCCAAATTAAACTGATGATTGCAAGAAATATGGTCGCTACCCTGGTAGCAGCCGCCATGCTCCTTAATGGAAAAGTTAGAACGGTGCGGCGAAAAGCCGAAGAAGGAGAGATTATTCTGTCGGTTTATTTTCATTCACCCAGCAAAAAATTGTTCACCGGCTGTGTGAAGTGGTTTCTCAAAAACGGCTTCACTTTCATTACCGCCAGCGACCTTGAACAGATTGCCTCGCGCGAAAAACCTTTTCCGAAATCAGCTGTATTATTTACCGTAGATGACGGCTGGCAAAGCAACAAGGAAAATATCGCGGCTGTTGCCAACGAATATAAAATTCCCGTAACCATCTTCGCCTCCACCGCGCCTATTGAAAAAGATGGCGCATACTGGTGGTCATATATAGCTAAAGCCAAAGAACAGGGACTCATCACGCAATCGGTTGGTGAACTCAAAAAACTACCCAACGAAGAGCGGATCAAAATACTTTCTTCCATAAAGGAAAAACTTTCCCTGCCACGCGAGGCACTTACGAAAAAAGAACTGCAGCAGATTGCTCAAACACCCTATGTGCATATCGGCAGCCACACGGTCACCCACCCCATCCTGTCCAAATGCAATGATGATACTGCTGCTTATGAACTCAGCACCTCAAAAAAACAACTGGAAGAATGGCTCGGTAAGCCGGTGGATCATTTTGCTTATCCAAACGGTAACTATACCCCACGCGAAATAAGGAATCTTAAAAAAGACGGTTACAAACTCGCCTTCACTACCCAACCCGGCTACATTACCAGATCACATTTAGATAATTTATACGAATTACCAAGATTTGACGTTCTCGAGGACGTCAGTTTCGCTGAAAACATCACAAGAATGACCGGCGCCTGGTTTGCCAAAAAGGTATTTTAAGAAAAAAGAATTGTAATGAGTGTTTCGCTGATTTTATCGATATTGACCGTAATGACGTTCATTGTCTGGATGTTCGTTACACGAAACGATAAGAACCGGCTGTACATACAATATATTTTAACCACCTACCCGTTCCTGTCGGCCTATATCGTTCCCGGAACCTTTGCCATGAACGGCTTTAACCTCATCACTTACATTTTCGTCATCTGCTTTTACCGCCGGCGGCGGGATGTACACCTGAAAAACAAAGGACTTACTTTCAGCGTGTTGTTTATCATGCTGTCTGTGGTTATATTAACCGGGCTCATCCTGGCAGAGCAGGTAGGAACAGACGTGATCCGCGACGTGATCGATTACTTTCCAATCTTCCTTTTTGCAAAGATATTGACCGATGAAGTGCTCGAAGATCCCTCCTTCTTCTATAAGGTGATCGGTTGCCTTCGCATCACGCTAATGATCGCGTTTTTTTTCCTGGCCTGCCAGTTTGTAATCGGCGTATCATTCACATTATCTACTGTACAAAACCCGAATATGTCGGGCGACGTTGCACGATATCCGGGTTTCTTTTCCGACCCACAGGTGTTTTCACAATACCTCGCCGCGATGAGCTTTCTATGCCTTATTAAAAACCCCGAAGATGAACGGCTACCTGTCCTTAGTTACTTCCTGCTCGTGGGTGCAGTGGTAGGCATCATGTATACCGGCGGCCGCGGCGGCCTCGGCGGTTGGGCGGCCGGGCTTTTCTTCGTAATACTTTTCGGCAATGCAAAATACAGAACCTCGGCGCTCATCACAATCGCATTGCTATTCGGCATAGTATACGCCTTCGGTGATAATTTCGCGGTGTTTCAGCGCGGCGATAATCTATCGGATTCATACGAAGATCGCCTGATCATATGGCGAGACGCATTCCAGATCTTTCTCAATAATCCTTTTTTCGGTATCGGCCTCGGCAATTATTCCACCTACGTGTCCGTTCATAATCCCGATCAGTTCTGGATGGTGGGAACAGAAGTTGTATATTACGATCACCCGGAAAGCGGCTATCTTAAATTACTCACAGAATTAGGCGGCATCGGGTTCATCATCGTTTTTTGTTTTATTCTGATCCCGATAGTCAACGGGTTGTTCCTTTATTTACGAAAGAAGAATATTTCCATCATCCTTATGATCGCATCGGTGCTGAGCTGGATGGTGGCTTTCTATACTGTTTATTCCCTGGGCGATGTACGCATGAAAATGCTTATCGTTACCTGCATCTGTTTAATCATCACCAGCGCACAAAGGTTGCAATACGAAGAAGAACATGCTGAAGAAACTAACTAACAATATCGGCGCAAAGCTGAAAACGAATCTCGTAAAGAATAGTTTTTGGGGCATATTTTCCAATATATTTCAAAATATTCTTTTCAGTGTATTTTTTATTATCGTTGCCCGATATTATACAAAATCCGATTTTGCCGCATATATCATCGCCAACACTTTATACGCAACAGTAGTGGGCTTCGCTTCGCTTGGCTTGGGCAACTGGTTCATCCGTGAACTCATCAATACCGACAATAAAAGCGCCCTCATCGATAAATTCTTCAAGATCCAGTTGTATGTCGGCATCATCTTTTATGGAGTGAACGTGCTGCTTGCGTTCGCTTTATATGACAGTCAGCTGATCCGCAACCTGTCGCTGCTCATCGGCATCAACGTCATCTTCGACAACGTTATTTACGTGATCAAATTCATCAACGTTGCCCAATACGAGCAAAAGAAAACATTTGTGGTACTTACTGTTGAAGCGGTATTAAAGTTTCTCATTGCCTGTGCATTGTTTATCCACCCCATCCCGATCATCTACCTTTCTTTTTTCCTGATCGCATTGCGACTGGTAACGCTCAACCTGTTCATTAAGTTTGGCAGCTCGGGTATGATCAACCTGCGACACATCCTCACCGTGAAAGTGAGTATGGCGGAACTAAAAACCATCATCGGTAAAAACTGGTCGTTCGTCATCATCGCCAGCATTTCCGTCATCTATTGGCGCATCGGCAGCATTATCGTTTCCAAAGTATTAAACGATGCAGATGTGGCCAATTACGAAGTATCGTTCAAATTATTTTCACTCGCAGAAATATTGCCGGTGATCGTTTCCACATCCATTTACCCGCTGCTCATCAATGCGCACAAGAAAAGTTTGGCAGACATGGCCATCGTTTATAAACGCGCCTTCATCGCCTACGCGCTTTTTGGATTACTTGCATTTACATTCATCTATTCTTACGCCGACTTTTTTGTTCCGTGGTTGTTTGGAAAAGAATATGTGGACACGGTCGTTTATTGCCAGCAGATGTTCTTAACGATACTCGTTTTTCCAACGGCGCTGCTGCAGGCCAATGTGATGATAACACTAAAACTGGAAAGACTCGATATGTGGGGAAATGTGGGCAGCCTGGTCGTTAACCTTATTTTATGCGCGGTCTTTTTTCAGTACGTAAGAACACTTTCTGTCATCAATTATGCGATCTTCTTTTCGTTCCTCGCTTTTCACCTTATGCAGGATGTGGTGCTGATCCGTCGAAAACTCGCTACCATAGCACATGTCTGCGCCTTTTACCTGATCAGCGCAGCCATCGTGGCGAGCTATTACCTGCTTACAAAAAAAGTGGACCCATACTGGTTGTTCTTTATTTTCTGGACGATTGTGGGTGCTACAGGTTTGGCGATCTTTGCAGCATTCAATAAAAACAAGGGCCAGCCGCTTTCCTTAAATAAACTATTCGGAAAAAGCAACTAATCATCATTAAAAACGTTCTAACAAGTCAAATGATTGTACTGTACTATACTTCTACCAGTTTCCTCGACGTTATCCTGGAAACCATCCAAAGTCTGAAGGACAAGGTGGAGTTGCACGTTTTTATTGAAATTTCCGAAAACTCGAAACAAAAAGGCACCATCGTAAATGTGTCGGATATTCAGCAGATGAACGACCTTGAAGACCCGGAACGATTGCTGGGTGCAGAAAAATGGGCAACGCTCAAAGATTATTTCAAAGGTGTGGCCAATGTAAAGTTCCTTGTTCATAAAAATAAAAAAAGTATTTCTTTCAGTACGGTGCGAACAGAATGGATCGTAGGAAAATACCTCTGGAGACACAAAGTAGACATCGTTCATTTTGATACCATTTCCACAAGATCCGTGGCGCTTTACCCTTTCCTGTTTCGCAGAAAAGTATTTGTCACCTTCCATGATCCGGCACCGCATTCGGGTGAACTGGACTGGCGCGATACGATGACCAACAATGTATACATTCCACGTTCCAGTGGATTTTTCTTTTATTCAAAATTTGCGGAGCAACTTTTTAAAGAACATTTTCGAAAAGTGAAGAAGCCCACTTATACATTAAAATTGCATCCGTATACCTATATTTCCACTTTACTTTCCGGTCAGAAGTCAAGCCCCGAAACGATCCTGTTTTTCGGTCGGCTTTCTTATTACAAAGGAATCGATCTGCTACTGAACGCCATTCCGGAAGTGTTGAAAGTTTATCCAAACCAGCAATTTTTAATCGCGGGCAGTGCATCATACGGTTATGAAATTGATGACAGTATCGTAAAAGCTTTTCCCCGCAACATCCATATCATTTCAAAATATTTACTCACCGAAGATTTGGTAAAACTGATCGAAGCTTCCAAATTCGTGGTGTGCCCATATCGCGATGCCACGCAAAGCGGCGTATTGATGACCGCACTCGCTGCAAAGAAAATGGTGGTAGCAACCAACGTCGGCTCCTTCAGCGAATACATAAAAGATGGTGTGAACGGCCTGCTCGCAAACCCCGAAGCTGGCCACATTGCCGAAAAAATAATAGAAGCGCTCAAAGACGACCACTATCTTGACATAGAAAAAAATCTTGACCCGGGTTTTTCAGAAACCGCCGGAAAAGCTAACGAAGCAATATTCCTCACCGCGTACAACGCCGCATTGCGTAAACAAAAATGAACAACACCATGCGAGTTATGATCCTTGTTCCGGCCCTGCCGCTCCAGATAAACGACATCAAAGGCGGCGTTCATTCGGCTGTGGCAAATCTTTTGCGCGGTTTCAATGGCATGAATATCGTGGTACGCGTTTTATCGTTCAACAAAGAGATCAGCAAATCGCAGCAGGTACAATTTTCGGCCAACACCGACATTGTTTATTGCCCGGAAGGGCGGCTCCCGCTGCATTCCATGAACTACCTGCTCAATTGCGCACCGCAGGTAAAAAAACAAATAAGCCTTTTCAAACCAGACCTGGTACATTACGAAGCCAGCGATGCTTTTTTATTTACTAAACTGTTTGGATTAGGTGGCGTTCCGTATTTACTTACGATCCACGGCATCGCGATGGCGGAAGGAAAGGTGAATAAAAACTTTCGCTATAAGATGAGTTCTTATTTCAACGGACTGGTAGAAAAGATCATGTTCCCAAAAAACATCATTCACCTGTCGCAATATTCCGTGCGAATGTACGGACGGCTTAAAATCGATAAATACGCTATCATACCCAATGCAGTGAGCGAAGGTTATTTTGAACTGCCGGTAAAAAAGGCAACTGAAAATAAATTGCTGTATGTGGGCGGTATCGACCGCAACAAGAACATTCCATTCCTGTTGAAGGCACTGGCGGAAATGATCAGCAGAAAACATTTTTTTACCCTCGACATCGTGGGTGGTTTTAAAGATCCTGTTTTTGAAGCCGAAGTGATGAATTACATTGCGCAAAATGATCTTGCGCCTTATCTTCGTTTTCATGGTTGGGTTCCGCAGTCTGAAGTAATGAAGATCGTTTCGGATGCAGATATCCTGGTCGTATCGTCTTTGCAGGAATCGTTGCCGATGGTGATCGCGGAATGCATGTCGGCCGGCAAAGCCGTAATCGGCGCCACTGTCGGCGGTATACCGGAGATGATTACCCGGGATAAAACAGGCTATCTTACCAATACGGATTCTTTAGAAACACTTGTAAATGCCCTGGAAGAATTATATAATGCGCCGGAAAAAGTAAAATCCTTTTCTTTGCAGGCCAAAACAGATGCTACCGAAAGGTACCATTGCCGTAACGTTGCAGCAAGTACCCTGAAGTTTTATAAAGAACTACTTGAAAACAAACATAATTAGACAATTCCGAAATAGTTATACCTATGGTACGATTCAGTAAAAAGTTTTATTTCTTAAAAGTGTACGAAAACTGGTTCACTTATAAATTCAATTTTTTCCGCCTCTTCACGCTCAACAGCTATCTTCATCTTAAGAACACCGAAGGAAAAAAAATTTGGGGAATACAGAAAAATTCCTGGACAGTGGAACTGGATCTTACGCAGGATATGGAAACGATCTATGCAAACTTTCGCAATACCGTAAAACAGGAGATCCGCAAATCAGAAAAAGAAGGTGTGGTTTGCACTTTCGAGCAGGACAAAATCGACGAATTCGTGGCGTTCTACAACGATTTTGCAAATGCAAAAAAAATATATCCAACCAGTAAGCAACGTGTGGTAGAACTGGGCAACAACCTCGTAATGTGCTTTGCAAGTATCAACGGCGAAATGTTGGTTGCACATACTTACCTGGTGGATGAAGAAGCAGGCATTGCGCGGTTATATCATTCAGCATCGCGAAGATTGGACGAAACGGTTGACAGGAACGTGATCGGCCGCGCCAACAAACTACTTACTTATAAAGACATCGTTCATTTTAAAGAAAACGGGTTCAAGATCCTTGATTTTGGGGGCTATACGGAAAACACAGAAGATAAGAGCCTGAAGGGTATCAACGAATTCAAATTATCTTTCGGCGGCGAAAAAGTTGAATGTATCAATTATAATTCCGTGCTTTATTTCACCATAAAAAAAATAACCGATTTCCTCGACAGGAGATATTAATTATTGTGACGGTCGGCCGGTAAGAAGAATTTACTTATCTTTTACAGACGCTATTTGCTATATGAATTTTTTATCTAAAATTTACGACAAGCTCACTATAAAACAATGGAACATCGGGCTTGCGGAAGTGGATATCAAAGAATTGATCCGCTCCCGAAAATCCGACATTACATTTACCTGGTTGCCCACTGGTGCAACGGAGCGTTTTTTTGCCGACCCGTTCGTCTTCAGGTCGCCGGAAGGCAAACTCCACGTGATCTATGAAGATTTTTCCAACAACGATCAATATGGAAAAGTTTCGGTAGCAGAGCTGGATTACAATTTTAAGCCGGTATCTGTCAAACTTATTTTAGATACAGGCAGCCATCTTTCCTATCCGCAGGTATTTTTAAACGATGGCAAAACCTATATCATGCCTGAGTCGAGTTTGAGCGGCACGATATCACGTTATGAATTCGATTTTGCCACAAAAAGCCTCATCAACAAAGTTGATGTGATCAATGAACCGCTGCTCGATTCCACGATCGTTCATTACAATAACAAATACTGGCTCTTCGCCACGCGCCGAGGGCCTGAAAGCAATAACAGGCTGTACATTTATCATTCCGAAAAACCGGAAGGACCGTTTACTGCACACATTAAGAACCCGGTCAAGGATTCGCTTTATAATTCACGCCCGGCCGGTAATTTTATCGAGGTAGATGGAGAATTGTACAGGCCCGCTCAAAACAGCGTGGAGTATTATGGCAAAGCTGTGGTGATCAATAAAATAAATGCCCTCACGGAAGAAGACTTTGGCGAGGAAGAATATATGAGGCTCAAGGTACCCAAAAAAACTGCCTTCAACTTTGCCTGCCACACGCTTAATTACGTCGACAAAGTAATTGTAATTGATGGCCTCAGGAGAAAATTCATGCCTTTTGCCCAGTTCAGGATTTTTTTGACAAAATTGCGGAAAAAATAGTGATATAAAATCTTCCATGGCCATTTCAAAATGTGAAATTCAGGTATGGCAACCCTAAGTAAATACATTATTCACTATACAGCATAAAATTACCCATTACAAAAAATACCTATTAGTTGTACAATAAAAATCTCAATTGACGTTATAATAGCAGGATTACAGTTAAGTATTATTACGAAAGGACAAATACGATTATCCAATACTAACTATCAACAATTGTATGCTACATAAGCGGTAGTGTTTATACTATAATATTTAATATTTTTGCACCCGGTAACTTAGAACGCACCCCTGAGATCTGTTATGAACGATTTATTCAAATACTACGCAAAGAACAACCTGCTCACCACCAGGAAACTCAAAAATGTGAGCGACCTGAATGAATTAAGTGACGATCAGTTGTTGCAGGAGTACAACAAGGCCTTTATTAAATTATTTCGCCGGGCCTGCAAATACTCCACTTTCTACCAGAAATTATATGCCGACCATGGCGTCACCGTAAAAGACATTAAAGATCTTTCGGATATCAAAAAACTTCCGGTGCTGGAAAAATCGATCGTGCGACAACATGTGGATGAAATATATTTCGGTTCCAACCTTGTGAAGTCTGTTGGCTATACCAGCGGTACCACGGGAACGCCGCTGAACATTTATCGTACACCTGTAAACGTAATGACCGAGCAAGCGTACATGCGTCAGTATCGCAGCATGCATGGCTATCAGCTCGGAATGCCGTTGCTGTCCATTCGTGGTGTGCTTGATAAAAATACGACGCATAAGTTTTACAAACAGGCAAACATACTTTACATCTCCAGCCACAATATCAACGCCGGAACAGTGGAGTTTTATCACAAGCTCATCAGTGAATTTGCCCCGGTTGCCGTGGAAGCCTTCCCCAGCCTGCTCTACAAAATCGCTTTTGAAATGAAACAAAAAGGATTGGAGTGGAAAGTACCAAACGCTTTTACATCTTCCGAAACATTGTACGACTTCCAGAGAAGCTTTGTCGAATCATATCTTGGCACTAAAATTCACGACTGGTACGGAAACGGGGAACGTACTATTTGTCTCGTCCAGGATGAAAATGGCAGGTATACTCCATTGCCATTATATTCCGTAAATGAATTTGAGAGTGATAGAGTGATCACGACTTCATTAACAAACAGAAACTTTCCGCTCATCCGCTATCGTGTAGACGATATCATAAAAGTATCGGGTAATGATTTTTACAAAAACATCGTTGATCCGGACATCCTTGAAATACAAGGCCGCGCCGGCGATAACATCGATCTGAAAGACGGTAGTTCTGTACCCTGTATCGATCATGCCTTTAAAGGCGTGAGCCATCTTGAAATGGCGCAGGTGCATCAGCATGGTACTGAACGGCCGCTCGAAATAAAACTGGTTGTGACCGAACAATTCGGTGAAGCTGACTTGAACATCATTCGTACCAAATTTTCCAATATGGTGGGCAAGGACACGCAGTTCTTTATTACATATTGCAAACCGGAAGAACTCTCGTATTCGCCCAATCATAAATACAAAATTGTTGTAAAGCATAAACAACCCGAGCCTGTGGAAGCAGGGTAATTGAAAAGTGGAAATTATATAGCGTAAATTATTATAGTAAAACGCTGTCAGCCTGAGCTTGTCGAAGGCTCCTTCGACAAGCCCAGGCTGACAGCGTTTTTTTATCGTACCAGAATTGACAATTCAGCATTGAACAACAAGAGCAACATATTGATCACCGGCCCGCTGCCACCGCCCGCCGGTGGCATCAGCATACATATCTGGCGACTGAAATATTTACTGGAAAGCGAATTCAATGTCGATTTCATTGATGAAGCAGTAACGGTAAAGCCGGAATATTTCAGCGTTAAAAGTTTCAACCCTTTGCGGTATTTTAGAAAAATTTCGAGAGCTGATATTCTTTATGTACAATCGGGCAGCAGAATACTAAAAAAGATCCATATCATTACCGGAAAATTATTAGGTAAAATGATTATCATCACATTGCACGGTTATGGGCCAAAGCGCAAACAACCGTTTCGCGCCATGGATAATTTTTTCTTCAACCTGTCCGACAAGATCATCCTTGTAAATCCCGACATCGCCAATCGTCTTTCCTTAAACCCGGAAAAATGCATTGTAAAACATGCCTTTCTTCCGCCGGTGATGCAGGAGGAACAACCCTTACCGGCGTTTATACAGGACTGGATCCATACTGCAAAAAATAATAACGAAGTGCTGCTTTGCGCCAATGCTTCACGGCTCGATATGTTTAAGGAGCAGGAATTATACGGACTGGACATGTGTATCGAAGTATTGAAGAAATTGCGCGACAAGGGTATGGCTGTAAGTTTTATATATACCGTTTCATCCCTCGATAGCGGCGAAGACCGCTTCAATGCGTACAAACAACAGATCAAAGATTATGGTCTTGAAAATAATTTCCTGCTCGTGAGCGGAAAGTTGTCGTTTGTAAAATTGGTGGAGCAATCGGATATCGTATTGCGACCGACCAATACCGATGGCGATGCGCTCACGATCCGCGAAGCGATTTATCTGGGGAAACCTATCCTGGCTTCGGATGTAACCGAACGGCCGCAAGGAACCACCCTTTTTAAAACGCGCGACATGCTTGATTTTGAGGCGCAACTTTCCCGTTTGATAAACGGCGTGGTACCAGTTGCTGATTCTGCAGTTGCCGAAACAACATCGAATGACAGCTTCCGCCAATTTTACACCATGCTTCTGCACAGTGTGCTGGAAAAGAAACCATTTGTTTCACCAAAAAACGAATCTGCTGCACAGGCACTTTTATAAGCTGCCTCAAACATGTTATTCGCATCCTACCAACTATGCTCACGAAATTCAGGAAATCATACAACAGGCTCATCCATTTTTGCGAAAAAGAAGCGTTTAAAGGATACGATCCGTATGATGGATTGAACAGTAAATTTTTCAGGGCGCTGCCGCTCGTAAAAAACAACCGTTTTGCAAAACTGGCCTGGATACAGTTCTTCAAGCGTTCGCCGGTCAACCTCCGCAAAATAGTTGGTATAGACAAAGAATACAACGCAAAGGCACTGGGGCTTTTCTTATCCGCCTATTGCAATCTTTACAAAAATGATCGCGGCATGCACGAGATAAAGATGATCCATTTTTTTACCGACAAAATTTATGAACATATTTCGCCCGGTTATTCCGGTGCATGCTGGGGCTATAATTTCGACTGGGAAGCACGTGCTTTCTTTCAGCCCAAAAATATGCCAACCGTGGTAGCATCGTCTTTCATCGCAAATGCATTGCTCGACACATATGACATTACGCAGGAAAAAAGATTGCTTACAACCGCAAGAAGCACCTGCGATTTTATATTGAAGGACCTCAATCGTACGTACGACGAGCAAGGAAACTTCGCTTTTTCTTATTCCCCGAAGGATAAAAGTGTGGTTTTCAATGCTACTTTGCTTGGAGCAAGGTTGCTGGCACGCGTTTATTCACACACTAAAGAACCTGAATTGTTGGAAGAAGCGCGTAAAACCGTTATCTTTTGCTGTAATTACCAACGGCCCGATGGCGGCTGGAGTTATGGAACGCTGCCATTTCATCAATGGATCGATAATTTCCACACCGGGTACAACCTGGAATGCATTTCCGATTTTATCCGCTACAGCGGCGAAGAAGAATACCGCGTGTATGTAGAAAAAGGTTTTGATTACTACATCAACAATTTTTTTACGGCCGAAGGAATGCCGAAATATTACAACAATTCAATTTATCCTATCGACATACATACGCCATCGCAATTGGTGGTGACGCTGTATAAACTAAATAAATTTGAAAAACACAAAGAGCTGATGGACAAAGTTCTTAACTGGACCATTGACCATATGCAATCAAGCAGAGGATATTTTTATTACCAGGTAAACAAGTATTTTACCTCCAGGATCCCGTACATGCGCTGGTCGCAGGCCTGGATGTTTTATGCTTACAGTATCTATTTTCTGAAGAAGGAATAGTATTACCCACATAAAAATACATACCATGCTTAAAAAGCTCTTTAAGAAGTACCATGAAAAATGGGCAAAAGAAAAATTCATTTTTTTTCTGTCCAATGTAAAACCTGAAAAAGGCGAAACAATACTGGATCTTGGGGGTGGAAACGGCAGCTACATGGACAGGTTTTCGAGTTCTTTAAAAGATTACAACGTGGTGATCTCCGACATTGACGAACCTTCGCTCGAAAAAGCAAGAGCAAAAGGTTATCAGACTTACAAGATCGATGCATCGAGTAACGACTTGCCGTACGGCGACAAAGAAATCGATTGCATTTTTTGTAATTCGGTGATCGAACACATTACGATCCCGAAAGATGAATTGTGGACGGAAAGAAGTAAGTGCGCAAATTTTAAGAAAGAGGCGCTCGAAATACAAAAAAAATTCGCGGCGGAAATTATCCGCAGCGCAAAAAAATATTACGTGCAAACACCGCACCGGCACTTCCCGATCGAAGCGCACACGTGGTTCCCGTTCATCAGTTATATGAACAGGAGATTGCAGGTAAAAATGCTGAAGCAGCTCAACAAATTCTGGGTAAAGAAAACAACCCCCGACTGGAACCTGCTCACAGAACACGACATGAAAGAAATGTTTCCCGACGCCGAGATCATTGTGAATCGCAAACTGGGAATTAAAAAAGAAATAATTGCTATTAAAAGATGAACCGAAAACGAATTGACTTTTTAGGCATACCCGTGGATGTGCTGAGCATGAAGGAAACAATTGCCGCCGTGGGCGAGGCCATTCAACACAACCGGCACATCAACCATGTAGTGATCAATGCCGGTAAAGTGGTGTCGATGCAAACAGACAAGCAATTGTTTGAAAGCGTGGTAAGTTGCGACATCATCAATGCCGATGGCCAGGCAATCGTGTGGGGCGCGCGGATATTGGGCGGAAAACTGCCCGAACGCGTAGCCGGTGCCGACCTGATGCAGGAACTGGTTAAACTGGCTGCGCAAAAAAATTATAAATGTTTCTTTCTCGGTGCAAAAGAAGAAGTGGTAAAAAAAGTGGTGGATAGATATACCGCAGAATATGGTGCACATATCATTGCCGGCTATCGCAACGGTTATTTTAAAAAAGAGGAAGAAGAAGCCGTGGCCAAACAAATTGCAGACAGTGGTGCGCAGATGTTATTTGTAGCCATCACATCGCCTAAAAAAGAAAATTTCATGTACGCACACCGCGAATTGCTGAAAAACGTAAACTTCACCATGGGCGTGGGCGGCACATTTGATGTGGTGGCCGGCCTTACCAAACGCGCGCCGGTGTGGATGCAAAACATCGGCATGGAATGGTTCTACCGTTTTGCCCAGGAACCAAAGAGAATGTGGAAACGATACCTGGTAGGCAATTCGAAATTCATTTACCTCGTGATGCGGGCAAAAGGAAAGAAAATGTTTTCTTCATCAAAATCCGCCGTTCAGGGATAAATCTCACAGGTTTCAAAAACCCGGGAGGTTTGAAAATTTTACCAACTACTATGCTTTTTAACTCCATCAATTTTGCCATTTTCTTACCAATCGTTTTTGTGCTGTATTGGTTTGTGACTAATAAGAATCTGAAGCTGCAAAATGCGCTGTTACTGGTTTCCAGCTACTTCTTTTATGCATGCTGGGATTATCGTTTTTTGTTTTTGCTGATATTTTCTACCGTACTCGATTATTCCACCGGGATAAAAATGTACGAAGCGAAAACGAAGCAAGGCAAAAAATTCTGGTTCTGGTTGAGTGTTGGTATCAATCTCGGTTTCCTGGGATTTTTTAAATATTACAATTTTTTCGTCGGCTCCTTTGCAGACATGCTTTCCATGATGGGATTGCACGTAAACATCTGGACGCTGAAGATCATATTGCCGGTTGGTATCTCGTTTTACACCTTCCATGGTTTATCGTATGTGATCGATATTTACAAGGATCGCATCAAGCCGGAAAAGAATTATATCGACTATGCCGTGTTTGTAAGTTTCTTCCCGTTGCTCGTTGCCGGACCGATTGAAAGGGCCACGCATTTGCTGCCGCAAATAAAACGCGAACGAAAATTCGATTATCTCAAAGCAGTGGATGGTTTGCGTCAGATTTTGTGGGGACTTTTCAAAAAGATCGTGATCGCAGACACCTGCGCAGAATATGCCAACAATATTTTTGCCGGCTCCGATGGCTTCCATGGAAGCACTTTGATCCTCGGCGCGATATTTTTTGCCTTCCAGATCTACGGCGATTTTTCGGGTTATTCCGATATCGCGTTGGGTGTGGCGCGGCTCTTCGGTATCGAATTGCTGCGCAACTTTGCGTTCCCTTATTTCTCGCGCGACATTGCCGAATTCTGGCGTCGCTGGCATATTTCGCTTTCCACGTGGTTCCGCGACTACCTTTACATTCCACTGGGTGGCAGCAAGGGCGGTACATTAATGAAAGTACGCAACACGTTCATCATCTTTATAGTAAGCGGTTTCTGGCACGGCGCCAACTGGACGTTCATTATCTGGGGCGCATTGAATGCGGTATATTTCCTTCCATTATTATTGCTCAAACGCAATCGTACCAATCTTGAAACTGTGGCGCAGGGAAAAACATTTCCAACCCTACGCGAGCTGTTCAGCATGATCGTCACCTTTACACTCACAGTTTTTGCATGGATATTTTTCCGGGCAAACGATGTTACACATGCTATCAAATACATCGGCGGCATATTCTCTGAATCGTTGTTTATGATGCCTAATAAAAAACCTTTCCTCGGCGCAAAAGCGCATCCGGCAGTAGGTATAGCCATGTTGTTCTTTTTCCTCATCATAGAGTGGATGGGCAGGGAACAACAATACGCATTGGCCGGTGTTGGCAAAAGCTGGCACCGAAGCATACGCTGGGCATTTTATTTTGTACTCATCATTGCCATATTTTTATTCATCGGCAAAGAACAACAGTTCATCTATTTCCAATTTTAAGCAATGAAAAAATTTTTATTAACGATATTACTTTTTGGGGTTTGTTTCTTCATTGTCGACAAGGCACTCATACTCGTGCGCAATGGAGCGCCTTCAAAAGAAGTGGACAAGCGGCTGGAAATGGTCCTCACCGGAAAAATAAATGCCGACGTACTGGTATACGGCTCATCACGCGCAGCACGCGATATCCTTACCACACAATTGGGCGATTCGCTTCATAAGACCGCGTACAGCCTCGCTTACCCCGGATCGGGCATAAGTTTTCACGAATTTTTATTACAGCAAACATTATTGCATGGAAATAAAAAGCCGCAGCTCATCATTCTAAATGTGGACGACCCTTCGGAATTGCTGGAAAATACCAATCTTAATTTCAGGCTTGACAGATTGTATCCATTAGTGAAATATCCGGAAGTACGTGATGTATTGGTGGCGCAGGGACACAAGAATTACCTGTTGTCGAAGTTGTTTATCGTGCATCAGTTAAGCATCAGCAATTTTAATCTCACACAAAAAAAATTCAAGGATGTGGACACATTACGTGCAGATGGATCGATGCCGATATCATTTACCGACAAACGGTTTTCGCAGAAATTTTTAAACGATACCACTTATTATAAAGTAAGCGCGGAGCTTGAAGCGCAGCGCAACAGCCTGCTGAATTTTATCGACATTTGTAATAAGAATAATATCAAACTATTGGTTGTTTGTACACCGAATTTTTACAAGCCCACTGTTGGTTTTTTTGACAGGATGCAGGCATTGGCAGGCAGTAAAGCTGCATTTAAAGTGTATGACACTACCAATATCAATTACAAGCAAAACGCTGATTTCTTTTCGGATGATGTGCATCTGAAATTGAACGGCGCAGAAGTATATACCAATGAACTGGCCGCATACATCACCCAAAGCGGACTTCTGAAAAAATAAAGCAAATTAAAAATATAAACTTATGCATATAACAATTGTTGCAGGAGCAAGACCGAATTTTATGAAGATCGCTCCCATTATCAAAGCCTGCAAGGCGGCGAAGGAGAACGGCGCTGATGTAAATTTCAGGTTGGTACACACGGGGCAACATTACGATAAAAAAATGAGCGGCGACTTCTTTGAGCAACTCGGTATTCCTGACCCTGATACGAATCTTGAATGCGGTGGCGGCTCACAGGCGGAACAAACCGCCGCCATCATGGTAAAGTTCGAAAAAGAAATCACTGAACATACACCTACTGTGGTACTCGTTGTGGGCGATGTAACATCCACGATGGCTTGTACCATCACTGCAAAAAAATTATGCATTGATGTGGTACATGTTGAAGCAGGGATTCGTTCGGGTGATATGACGATGCCTGAAGAAATCAACAGGATTGTAACAGATTCCATCTGCGATCATTTTTTTACTACAACCGAGATCGCCAGTCAGCAGTTACTGTCGCAAAAAGTATCAGCAAAGGCCGTACACTTTGTGGGCAACACGATGATTGATACGTTATTTCAGAATCTTGAAAAAATAAAACAACCGGCTTTCTGGAAAGAACGTGCGTTGCAGGCCGGAAATTATTTTTTGCTTACGCTGCACCGCCCTTCGAATGTTGATGACGGCGAAAAATTAAAGAACATACTCGATGCGGTCACGACTGCTACCGCCGGTGTTCCGATCGTTTTCCCGGTACATCCTCGCACCCGCATCATGATCGACAAACAACAGATCAATACAGATAAACTCATCATGATCGATCCGCAAGGTTACCATGAATTCATCTACCTTGTAAAAAACGCGCAGGGTATTATCACCGATTCCGGCGGTATTACAGAGGAGGCTACGATGTTGCATGTGCCATGCTTAACTATGCGCAACTCCACCGAAAGGCCCGAAACCGTTACCATCGGCACCAACGAGCTCGTGGGTGATGACTTACCAAAATTGTCTGGATATCTTGAAAAAATAATTTCAGGCAATTGGAAGAAGGGTGGCATTCCGGAATATTGGGACGGAAAAACGTCGGAAAGGATTGTGGCGATATTAGATAGATTGTATAATTAGTTTAGGGTTTAGGAGTTGTGGGCCTTCAACAAGCTCAGGCTGACTGAACCTATGATCATCACCCTACTTGCTGTCAGCCTGAGCTTGTCGAAGGCCGTCGGTCGTCCAAACAAAGTCAAAAAAAAATTAAAAGAGCTTCATATAAATGAACAAACAATTTAAACGATATCTTCAATTCACGCTGATAGGACTCGACGTGTTCATGTTGAATGTCGCTTACTTTATACCAAGGCTCGTCTTTGATCAATCGATCACCACGAAATATTTTTCAGCATATCTGGCCTTCTGGCTCTTCCTCAATTCTTTTTGGGTGATCCTTTCTTTCATCCTCGGATCATATACAGAAAAGGTAATCCTTCATTTCGAATCGTTCACCAAGAGAACTGTGCAGATCTATATCGTATGGATCGTATTGCTTTTCTTTTACCTTTTCTTTTCACGCGAATACCAGGTATCGCGGTTCTTTATCCTGGCCAATATCATCACCTTTGGCGTAGGGCTGCTGTTCAATCGCTTCCTGTATGTGGGTATAAAACATTTCATCAAAAAAAAGGATTCCCTTTTCAATAATGTAATCATCATCGGCTATAACGAAACAGCGAAAAAGCTGGCAGATTATTTTGCCGAAGACAGCATTAATACGCGTATGCTCGGATTTGTAGAAGATCAGAAAAATGTGTACGAACTCTCGCCCTACCCGATCCTCAGCGAAATGAACGACGTGATGAAAGTAGCCAGGGAACTCAATGTGCAGGAAATCTACTGCACCATCACGCCCGAACAAAACGAATCGATCTATATATTGATGCGTCAGGCGGAGAACGAAGTGATCCGTTTTAAAGTGGTGCCAAACCTGTCGTTCTTTTTCAGCAAGCCGGTGATAATCGATTACATCAAGGACCTGCCGATATTATCATTGCGAAGCGAGCCGCTGGAAGATGTAGGCAACCGCGTAAAGAAAAGGGCGCTGGATGTAACCGTAAGTTTGTTTGTATGTATTTTCTTTTTATCGTGGATGGTGCCGTTATTAGGATTATTGATATTACTGGAATCGCGCGGACCGGTTTTCTTTTCGCAACTACGCACCGGCAAGAACAATAAGATGTTCAAGTGCTACAAGTTCCGCAGCATGACAGTGAATAAAGATTCCGACACCCTACAGGCCACCAAAAACGATCGTCGTGTTACCCGGATCGGCCGCATCATCCGCAAAACGAGCCTCGATGAGTTCCCGCAGTTCTTCAATGTATTAAAAGGCGAAATGAGCCTCGTGGGGCCGCGTCCCCATATGGTAAAACATACATCGGATTACTCTAAAATTGTTGACCAGTATATGATCCGCCAGTTTCTTAAGCCGGGTATTACGGGATGGGCGCAGGTAAACGGATTTCGTGGAGAGATCAGCAATCCGAAACAAATTGAATTGCGCGTAAAACATGACCTGTGGTATTTGGAAAACTGGAACGTATGGCTGGATCTGCGCATCATGTTTTTGACGGTGTATAATGTGTTTAGCGGCGAGAAGAACGCGTATTGAGTTTAGAAATTAGGGATTAGAGGTTAGCTGTGGTTTAGAAAGTTTAATGGCCTGCGGTCTGTTTTAGAGGGTTTCGGTGAAGAGAATAATGCTTTGAAGATTTCACTATTCACTATTGACCCATAACCTATTGACCCATTAACCTGTTGACCCAAAAGAACATTGCTATCAAACATAAACAAACAAAGATTTCACTATTGACCATTCACTATTGACTTATGGATTTTTTTAATTCGAAATACATTCTAAGCAACAAGCGTTACGGCTGGATCGACTACGATCGCGGTATCAGCATCATCCTTGTTACCTACCGCCATTGTTTTGAAGGCTTGTCGCGCTCCGGCATCAGGGTAGAAGACTATCCCTTTATCGCCTATATCAACACTTTCTTTTTTGGCTTCCGGATGCCACTGTTCTTCATAGCATCGGGAATTTTTATTTCACGGAGCATCGCCAAACGCGGATTGTCGCCGTACATCGGCAACCGTATCAAGACGATTCTCTACCCGATGCTTTTGTGGGGATCAATACAACTTTCCCTGCAGTTGCTGATGAGCGATTATACCAACTCCGACATGTCATTTCGGAATTACCTCGACCTTATCATTTACCCGCGGGTAAACGGCCAATTCTGGTACCTCAATGCGTTATTTTTCGTGGGTGTTATTTATTCTACTTTAAAAGTGTTGGCGCGCTTTAAAGTGATGCATCAACTGGTACTGGGATTAGTACTTTATTTTTCGCTTGCATATTATCGTTCCCAGCATGTGTTAACAGCCGAATCCGACCTCGGCTTTTTGATGGACATCATGCAATATTATCTGTTCTTTGCTATAGGTGATCTTATTTCAGAATTTTTGCTGAGCGAAAAAGCCGCAAAACTATTTTCTTCTCTAAAGCTGTTGATACCGCTTATTATTTCGTTCGCTGTGATCCAGTTTTTCTTTACGGAGATCAACCACAAGTTCGGCGATTATCATGTAGAACGCACGATGCCGTTTTTCTTTTTGCTGGTGGCGCTGGTAGGTTGCACACTTTCGATCTGTGTTTCGTTTGCCTTAAAAAAGCATCAATCCGCGCCATGGCTGCGGGTGGTGGGTTATAATTCGGTGCATATTTATTGTCTGCAGATCATTGCCATGTCGTTGTTGCGGATGGTGCTTACTAAAGTATTTCATGTTTATCATCCGCTGATATTGATGCCGGTGGTATTATTGTTTGGATTGATTGCACCAATGGTATTTTACAATATCTGCCTGCGGCTGAATCTCTGGTGGTTGTTTACCTTAAAGCGGCCGGATGAAGAGATCGCGTATCTGCAACAGAAGAAAACTATTTCCACAAAAGGTAAAGAAGAGGAAGCGAATTAATTTTTATCGCAGATTTTTCCTTCGCCTTCGGCGATTTTGATTAGGTGATTACACAGATTTTATTGCTTCGCAATTTTTTCGCCTGCGGCGAAAATGGGAACCACAGAGACGCATCGACACGAAGCGCACAACGTCGTGTGTCTTCGTGTCGCCGTGCCTCTGTGGTTAAAAAATTTCGAAGCAATAAAATCTGTGTAATCACCTAATCAATCCCGCTTGCGGGAAAAAGAAATCTGCGATAAAAACCTCCGCGCATCAAATAAAATCCCCGATAAAAAAATCAATGATGCGCATCAGCCATCTCAATCTTCTCTGATCGTTTTTTACTACGGAAGCATAAAACGCCGCAGCAAGACCGGCAGCAAATAATGGTGTTACCGGAATCACCGTAGCTGCATCATTGTTAAGGTCGGATTCGGAATACGGCTGGAGATGCCCCGACTTTTTTTTTACAAATTGTGGCTTTAGGTTCAGGTCCCATTTTACAATATCTGTGTCCTGATCGTTTACAAAAACAGATGAAGTGCTGAGCATGTCGCGGCCCGCGGGTTGAAAGTTTGTTTTGCTGCCGCCTTTGAATTCAAACAGGTTGTTGTCGTGGGCATATTTTGAAAGATCGGTTTCATCGCGCACCACGGCAATTCCGTTGGTGAGATAAAAAACATTGTTGCGGATATTGAATAAGGTCTTTGCTTCGGGCTTGCCATTAAAAGTAAACAAAGCTTTGTCTTTATAACGATCGCCGGTATTGATGATTGTATTGTTAAAATATTGAACATTCGATGCTTCTATGGCAAAGGTTCCGCTGATGTTCACGTAAGTAAGTCCGCCATTATTGATGAGCAGATTGTTGGCCAAAAGATCATCGGCCGCCATTCCGCCTTTGGAGCTTCCTATTTCCATCACGCCATTGCAATCAATGATCGTATTGTAAACGATCCTGTTCCTGCTGCTCGATCCGAACGATTCAATGGCTCCGCCGCTGAAGCCATAATCATAGCTTTCGGCCCAGTTGCCGCTAAAAAAACTGTGCGCAATCAGGTTGTCGTTGCCTGTGATCGTAACACCATTGGCGCCATAATCATCGTCATTCTCCGGGAAATTATTGCCATAGGTATTGCGCACATTCTTAAGATCCACGAAGCTGCAGGAGTCTACCCTATTTGAATCGCCGATCATCACGATGCCCATTCCGATGTTGGACATATCCGTATTCTTCACCGTGCAATGGTTGCAGGTAGCATCGCCGTAGCTTCCAAAATTGAATGCAATGCCACAGTTTGCAGGCGATACTTTATCATCTTTTGAAAAAACAAGATCGGTAATGTTAAGTCCATCGAATATGATGTGGTTCACTCCTGCTACAAAAAATAAAATTTTCTTTTCCGGATTTTTTTCAAAATCGGAATGATATTGAAAGAGGGGTTTTGCACCGGTGCCATAAGATGAAAAAACAATGGGTGCATTTGCGGTTCCGGAGGGTGCCTTGTTGCCAAAAATATTCGCCCATGTAAGTGTTCCGGAAAATGAATCTCCTTTTTTGAACAGGAACTTATCACCCGCCTTTACCAGCCCGCTGTTTGCCGCTATCTGAACCCGGGCCATTGTTTGCCAGGCTGTAGCAGGCGTTAACCCGTCATACCTGTTGTTGCCGGTATTGCTGATATAATAAGTAGTGGCGTGTACGGCATTGGTAAATAAAACAAGCAGCAGCGAGGAGACAAATTTCATGATTTAAAAATAAGAAAAAAAGGTTTAGGGATCAGGGTTTAGAAGTTTAGCATCAAATTATACTTTGCTCATTCAGATAATTTGTAATAATTATCCTTCAGGCCAAACCCCTAAACCAAAAAGGACCCAAGGTAAAAACCAAGGGCCCTAAGTTATGAAAGAAGCAAGTTTTATAAATATTAATGTGCCTTCACCAGCCTGATCGTTTCAGTCTGGGTACCTTGCATTACTTTGGCTATGTATGTTCCCTGGCCAAATTCTGCACCAAACGTATTAACATCATTCGCCCTTCCTGCACCCTGGTAAACTATCTGTCCTGTGGTGTTGAATACGATGATAGCAATCTTTTCGGCGCTTTCAGTTTCAATCTTCAGGCGAAACACAT
This sequence comes from Chitinophagales bacterium, assembly GCA_015655125.1. GTDB lineage: Bacteria > Bacteroidota > Bacteroidia > Chitinophagales > Chitinophagaceae > Ferruginibacter. The sequence goes on from JAATFP010000085.1 coordinate 25,819, forward strand.
CCGCTGTAGGATTACCCAAAGCGGTAAGGGTGATAGCATCGCATCTTCTTTTTGATTCACGTACTACCACTGTGGTATGAACGGCCTGTTGTCCGGCATCTTTTATATACACCGTGTATGTGCCTGCAGATAGATTAGTAAACGTATTGCTGGTCACAAAACTCACACCGTTGATGCTGTAAGTGTAAGGAGATAATCCTCCTCTTGCCCTTATAGTGAGTGAACAATTGTTTGTTCCAATACACGTGCTGTTATTGGCAGATATAAGAATAGACAGTGGTACGGCGGCTGGTTGTGTTACAGTGAAGGTTTTGCTGGAAGCGCAACCTTTTGAATCTTTTACCACCACCGTATAATTGCCTGCCGATACATTATTGAATACCGGACTTGACTGGAATTGACCGTTTCCAAGACGATAACTATAACCCGGTGTGCCACCTGTTGCAGCAATATTAACAGATGTGGTACCGCCATAAGTTGTAATTCCAGGTATCTGCACATTTATAGCGATAGCAGATGGTTGAGCGATGGTGATTGTCACATTAGCTGTATGGCCTGCGGCATCTGTTACCGTGAAGGTAAACGTGCCTGCGCTTTTCGTAAATGCGCCCGTTCCGGTATACGGAGTTGTTCCGCCATTAGCAGTTACTGTTACGGTAGTAGTTCCTCCATTACAAATTATTGCTCCGGCTACTGCTGATGCAATCAGCGTCGATGTCTGCGCCGGTTGGGTTACGGTAAATGATTTTGAAACCACACAACCTTTTGAATCTTTTACGCGGATGGTATGCGTACCTGCCGGTACATTGCTAAATGTTGCGCTT
>JAATFP010000100.1 GCA_015655125.1 Chitinophagales bacterium
GTTTTTATCTCCGGTATATATGAAAGCACAGGCTTTACGCGACAGCGTACCCATATCGATGGAACAGATTTTTGATCTTGCATTGAAAAATAGTGAAGAACATAAGCTATCGGAACGTTACGCGGATGTTGCCAAACAACAGGTCGCCATTAGTAAGTTAAACAGGTTGCCCAATATAGAATCCGGTCTTACTTATGGCTATATCAGCAATTCGGATATCTGGACACCGCATTTTTCGGATCATCAGAAAGGTGAGATACCGCACCATCTTACACAACTGACGTTAACTGCGGCCGAAGTGGTATTCCAGGGAGGTGCCGTCAACAATACGATTCTCAAGAGTTCTTTGCAGGAACAAATAGCTGCGTTGAATGTTGAAAAAAATGCAGCCGATATAAAGTTCCTGGTTGCGGCGCGGTACCTGGATATCTATAAGCTCATCAATCAAAAAAAAATTTACGAAAACAACACCGCTCTTGCAGAAAAAAGACTACAGAATATTTTGGCATTGCAGCGGCAGGGAATGGTAACGCAGAACGATGTGTTGCGTACGCAACTCACCATTTCCGATTATAAGCTTACCACGAAAAAGATCGTGAACAGCATGGAGATTTTAAATATCCAGCTCAACACTGTTATTGGCATGCCCGATACATTCCGGTTGCTGCCCGACAGCAACCTTTTGCGTGAACCGGCTGTTACAAAGCCGCGTACAGATTTTATCGCCGCTGCATACCAACATAATCATGAATTAAAGATAGCGGCGCTGGAAAATAAAGTGTCGGCCACAGAGTTGAAGCTTATAAAGAGCGAACGCATGCCACAAGTGAGCGTTTTCGCAGGTTCGGCACTGCAGCGGCCCTATCTGAATGCATTGCCCGCAATCGATATTTATTTCAATGTGTGGCAGGCAGGTGTAAATGTGCGGTACAATATTTCATCCATTTACAAAACTCCAAAAAAGATCGCGGCGGGAAAACTACTCGTTGAGTACACAGCACAAAAAGAAACCATCATTAAACAGAACATGGAAGTGCAGGTTTCTTCTGCATATATAAAATATGAAGAAGCAAAAGATCAGCTGGCCACATTGAAAAGCGATCTGCTGTCTGCAGAAGAAAATTACAGGGTGGTAGAAAAAAAATATTTTAACCAGTTGTCGTTGCTAACCGACCTGATAGATGCCGGTAACATAAAGATTGAAGCCGAATTAAAGGTTACCAGTGCAACCATCGATGTCATTTATTATTACTACCAGTTGCTGAAATATACTGGCGAAATCTGATAATATAATATAGTATGAGCGAACAAGTCGTAAAAAAATCCAGGAGAAGAATTGTAGTCATCTATATTGTCAACACATTGCTGATAGCAGCATTGGCATTAGCTATCATATGGGGAGCAAGAACATATTTCAATCTCGATAAGGAATTGTTCACCAATGACGCGCAGGTAGAGGAATACATCAACCCCGTCAATACCCGCATTTCTGGATATATCAAAGAAGTAAGGTTTACCGAACATACGAAAGTAAAAAAAGGCGACACACTTGCCATCATCGACAACAGCGAATATAAGATACAACTGGAGCAGGCGGAAGCAGGTTATCTTTCTGCAAATGCTGCCAGGGACGTTGCCAGTTCGGCTGTAAGTACCGTTGGAAGCAATCAACAGGTGACCGATGCCAACATCAAAGCGGCAATTGCGCGTTTGTGGAACGCTGAGCAGAATTTCAATCGATATGAAAATTTATTGAAAGACGGTGCAGCTACGCAACAACAATATGATCAGGCTGCCACAGAATACAATTCGCTCAATGCACAGTTACAGGCATTGCAGCAACAGAAAATTACTACCAGCCTGTCCACTAACGAAACATCCAAGAAAGTTTTTGTAAATGAAGCCGAAATAAAACGAGCGCACGCCGCATTGGAAATGGCAAAGCTGAATCTATCTTATACAGTCATTACTGCGCCCTATGACGGCGTAACCGGTAGGCGGAATATCCAGGAAGGCCAATTGGTGCAGGCCGGGCAGACATTGTTATCCTTTGTACGAAACGACAGCAAATGGGTAGTTGCAAATTACAAAGAAACGCAGGCCACAAAACTACGGGAGGGGCAGCGTATGCGGCTTACAGTTGATGGCTTTGCCGATAAAACTTTCATAGGAGTTATAACTGCCGTATCGCAAGCCACCGGTGCTAAATATTCGGCCGTACCGGTAGACAATTCGACCGGCAATTTTGTAAAAGTACAGCAACGGATCCCTGTCAAAATTGAATTTGTTGAAAAGGAAAACAAACCGGAAGATCTTGAACTATTGAAAGCAGGAATGAATGTATCGGTGCAGAAAACCGATTAGCCACATCACAAATATCCTTTATGCAGATATTTCCTCTTTTTTATAAATGGGTGCCGAAGATCGTTCAGCTTCTGCTACTGTTGATATTCTTTTTTGTGATACTGGTTTGTAATGGCGTTTTTCTTGGCAATACTACCGACATGTATAGCAGCCTGGGCGAATATGCCGAATACTATACCCAGGCTTACAACGCCATGTATGTAGGAATGGGCCTCGGGATGATCGTGGCTGTGAGATTGAAAATGCGCTTCACTTCCAAAGCATTGCTTCTATATGGCCTTGTGTGCATGTTGTTGATGAACGTCATCTGCGCCACTTCAAACAACCCGGTGATCATTGTAGCAGCGTGTTTGTTCCTGGGGTTTTCTAAAACTGCGGCGCTGATAGAAGTCTTTATTATCTGGCTGTTTGTATGGAGCAAAAAAGGCGACACCAGCCGGATGTATCCCTTTGTGTACTTCCTGGCATTGTCGGGCCTGTATTTCACTACCTGGCTGATGGCGAAGTTTGCATATAATTATGACTGGCGCCACGCTTATTTGTGGATCGTGATCTTCATACTCTCCTGTATTTTGTTTACGGTAATTTTTGTAGAGAATCATCCTCTGAAGCGGCCGCTTCCATTGTACCAGATGGATTGGATCGGCCTGATCCTCATTACCGCAGGCATGATGCTGATAGATTATATTGTAGTGTGGGGAAAAGTAGAAGACTGGTTTAATTCCAACAAAATAATTGCCGCATTTTTCCTGCTGCTGATTTCACTATTGGTGTTTATCTCGAGGTCGTTGCAGATAAAAAGGCCGGTCATCGACCTGGCAATGTTCAAGCAGCGCACATTCAGGGTTGGGTTGATCCATTTTATCTTGCTCGGTCTTTTCATACCGTCCACGTTTCAATCTGCGTTTTCGGGAAGTATATTACGGTACGAAACACTGCAGAATGTTGAACTCAACCTGTATCTTATTCCGGGAATATTTATCGGTGCAGTGCTGTGCTTTATCTGGTATTACAGGAAATGGCCGTCCACGTTGCTGATATTTCTCGGTTTCTTGTTCTTCGTTGTATATCATGTGATCATGTACAACAGCTTTTCACTGAATTTCGATATAAAAGATTTCTGGCCGCCCTCCATCATCAAAGGTTTTTCGATGGTGGTACTTTATATTTCTGTGGGGTTATATACCACCAATAAGTTCGAGATATCAACGGTGATGTCGGGCGCAGGCATCGTTATCATTGTCCGTTCTTTTTTGGGAAGCGGAATATTTACGGCACTTTACGGCTACTGGCTGTATACCGGGAGGCAGGAACATTTCAACCACCTGGCGGGAATGATCGACAACAACGATGCACTTTTGAAGGAACTTGGCGGCAGCGCCGGTATCTACCGAAGTTTACAGGAACAGGCAATCCTCACAACTTCCAAGGAAATATCCGGGTATATTATCATTACGGGTGCCATCATCCTGGCGGGAATGATTGCGGCATTTATTTTTTCAGCCATCAACAGGAGAATGCGCACACAGGCATAGCTTAACGGGAACCGCTAAAAAAATGCTCGCGTTTGATACCCAGCTTTTTCATTTTAGATGTAAGGGTAGAATAGGGAACATCGAGCAATTCTGCGGCACCGCCTGCTCCAAAAACTTTGCCCTTTGCCTGTTTCAGCGCTTTTAAAATATGGTCACGTTCGTTTTCTTCGATTGTTTTTACTCTCGTTTCGATTCCTTCTGATGAAGAAGATTTTTCTGTGACGGGTAGAAGGATATCTTTTATCACGTTGCCGTGCGTCATCAGCACGGTTCTTTCTACCAGGTGTTCCAGCTCACGAACGTTTCCCGGCCACGGGTAGTTCATCAACTCCTGCAAAGCACGCGACGCAATGTTGTTGATCTTTTTTCCGGAGTTTTTTGCAAAACGTTTAATGAAATGCATGGTTAAAGCAGGGATATCATTTTTCCTCGTTCTCAACGGCGGCAACGTTATCGGGAAAACACTCAGCCTGTAAAAAAGGTCGCTCCTGAAATTTCCCAGGCTTACTTCCTGCTGCAGGTTGCGGTTGGTGGCGGCAATAATGCGTACGTCTACTTTGATGGTGGTTTTCCCACCAACCCGTTCTATTTCTTTTTCCTGCAACGTCCGTAATAACTTCACCTGCAGGTCCGGCGGCATTTCTCCGATTTCATCAAGAAACAATGTGCTGTGGTTTGCCAATTCAAACTTTCCGATCCGCCTTTCGGTGGCTCCCGTAAAACTTCCACGCTCATGTCCAAACAATTCACTTTCGATGAGGTTTGCGGGCAGTGCCGCGCAGTTTACCTTGATCATTATTTTGTCCTTACGTGGCGATGCATTGTGAATCGCCCTTGCTATAAGCTCCTTACCGGTACCGGTTTCACCCAATATCAAAACAGTGCTGCTTGTGAAGGATACCTGCGACACGAGCTGAAAGATATCCTGCATTTCGGGACCCGTTCCTACAATCTCGCTGTGATTGTAGGAACCCTCAATTTCTTCCTGCAGATAGGAATTTTCTTCTTCCAGTTGCCGCTTGTAATTATTGATCTCTTCATGAGCGAGGATATTGGACACGGCAACAGTGAGCTGACTGGCTACGCCTTTGATGATATTGATATTTTTTTTCGTAAAGCTTTTCTTTTTATCAGAATAAAAAGTAAGTGTTCCAAAAACCTCTTTTTCGCCTTTCATTTGGATAGTGATTGCTTCCAGCAACCCGGCTTCAAAATGTATCTGCGTATATCGCGGCGCCCATTCATAAGAGGCGTTTTTTTCAATATCGGAGATCACAGGTTCTTCCGACCTGAGAAACTCATCGTAAATACCATCATTGATCGGGTAACGGGCAGTGATCATTTTTATAAAATCCGGATGGTCCTTGGATTTGGACCCCGGGTCTGTTAAAAAAACCGTGAACGTTTTTCTGTCTTCATTAATAGCGGAAATACTGCTGTGGGTAAAATAAAATAATTTTTTTAGTTTGGAATTAATGAAGGCCAACAGCTCGTTCTTGTCGCGTATGTTTCCTATTTCATAGCTGATGGATAACAGCACTTCTTTCTCCCGTTCGCGGGCCTTGATCTCTTCGTTGGAAATGATGTTTGATATGGCTATCGCCACCTGGCTGGCCAAACCCTTTAATATATTCAAATAGTTGGAGCCAAAGGTCTTCTCCTTGTCGGAACCGAAATACAAAATGCCCCAAACCTGTTTTTCACCATACAAAGGAATCATCGCCGCTTCGCGGTAACCGGAATCATAATGCAACCGCGCATATACAGGGGCATCGCTGCGGGAGATTATTTTTTTATAGTTGATCACAGTGGGTTCGTCATTGGCCAGCACTTTATCTATGATGCCATCTTCAATCGGGTATGCGCCCGAAACAACATCTGCATAATCCGGGTGAAGTATCGATTTGGATTGTGGATCGATCATATACATTCCAAAGGTTTCACGGTCTTCTTGAATGCATAAAATGCTGCAGCTGGTGAAATAGAAGAATGTCTTGAACTGTGTGTTGATAAAATGTAAAAGGTCACTTTTGTCACGTACTTTTCCAATGGCATAGCTGATGGATAGTAAAGCTGTTTTCTCTTTCTCCCGCGCCGCAATGTCTTCGATGGCCAGAATGTTGGACACGGCAATAGCTACCTGGCTGGCCACGCCTTTAATGATATTTACATTGTTCGTGGTAAAGGTGTTTTTTTTATCGGAATAAAAATGCAACACTCCCCAAACTTCCTTTTCTCCCTGCAACGGAATCGATACCGCTTCCCGCATACCGGCTTCATAATGTATTTTAGTATAAAAGGGCGGGTCGTCTAATTTCATCACCTCTTCGTAATCCGATATCGTGGGCCCTTCGGTACGGATAAAATGCTCAAATACCTGGTCCTTGATCGGATATGGTTTACTGATCATAACTTCAAATTCCCCGTGTTGTCGTGATCGCGAATTCGGATCGGTTAAATAAACCACGAAATTTTTCCGATCAGGGGTTATGGCCGAAATACTGCTGTGGGTAAAATAGAACAGTTTCTTCAGTTTGGTGTTGATCAGTTCCAGCAAATCGTTTTTGTCGCGGATCCGGGCCATTTCGTGGCTGATAGACAGTAACGTTTCTTTTTCTTTTTCGCGGAGCGTAATTTTTTCATTGGCAATTATCCTCGCCAAGGCTGTGGATACCTGGCTACCTACTGCTTTTATAATCTGCAAATGATTTTCGCTGAAGCTATCGGTCCGGTCGGAAAAGAAACTCAGTACCCCGAAAATTTCTTTTTCATCCCGTAGCCGTATTGCTGCCAGCTCGTGCAGGCCGTTTTCAAATGCAGGAGCAAGATAAACAGGTAATGTGGAAGACGCAGCTGCATGCATGATATTAAATACCTGCGGTTCGTTATCCAGTAAAACCCGCTTCATTAAATCATCAATAACAAATTTTGCGCTTAAAAAACTTTCAAAATCCGGCCGCGCTTTCAACGCCGAATCGGGGTCAACTGCATAAGGGGTAAATGTATGGCCGTCATCATTTACAACTGTGATATTTGAATAAGTATAGGACACAAGTTTTTTCAACTGCATATTTACCAGCTGCAGCAAATTGTCTTTATTGTAGACCTTTGCGATCTCATTGCTAAGCGTCAGCAACATTTCTTTTTCAGCGTTGCGAACCGATATTTCGTCGTTGGCAATGATATTGCTTACACCGATAGAGATCAGGCTCGAGATGCCTTTTACCAACCGAAGATTGTCTTCATTGAAATTGTTCTTTTTTTCAGAATAAAGAACGAACATTCCGAACTTTTCTTTTTCATTGATCAGGTTAACAGCCACTACCTGCTTTACGCCAGATTCATAAAATATTTTCAGGTAACCGGGGTAGCTGCTGTCTTTTTGTTCTACAATTTCCTCCACATTGAATACCACCGGATCTTCCGATTCCATCGCTTTGTTGAAGAACCCATCATTTACGGGATGTTCATTTTGCGTTACAAAATTATAATCGGGGTGCCTTCCCGAGATGCTTTGCGGATCGAGAATGTACATCGAAAATGTTTGCTTATCCGGCGACACCAGCATGGTGGTAGAATAGTTGAAATATACGAGTTTCTTCAGTTGCTGGTTGATGATCTGCAGCAGGTCATTCCGGTCCTTCATCCGCGCCATAAGGTGATTAAGCGAAAGCAGGTTGCGCATTTCATTCCCGCGCCTTAAGATCTCTTCGTTAGATAAAACGTTTGACAGCGCTACGGATAACTGGAGGGATAACTCCCAAAGCATGTCCAGGTGCTGCTGATTGAACGTATGATTGTCGGGGGTGGCCAAGGCAAGGATGGCAGTAGTGGTGTTGTTCGTACCGAGACCCATTACTATAAATTCAGACAGCAGCGGATCAGAATCTTGTTCGCAGTCGTATATGTGATCCCATTCGCTTGCAGGAACGATTGCCGGCTTTCCGGTATTTAAGATATGGCCAACAAGGGGCGACAATTTGCGCCATTGACTTTCTTCCGGCTGAAAGTTCCTGTAGTTTTGCTGTGTCGCATCCAGCAGCAATATCCATGAACGGGTGAAAGGGACAAGCGTCTTCAACTTCACATTGGTGAAAATAAGAAGATGGTCGCGTTCGCGGATGGTTAACATCTGCGCAACCAGCGATAGCAGTAGTTTCTGCTCTTTTTCAGAATGCTTTATTTCTTTATTGGTTCGCATGTTGTTTTGGTAAAATTCTCTTCATTTTCCGGATGCCATCACGGCCTTGCAAGGGTGTTCTTATAACAGGTAAAATTCATACCTGATTTCATCTTGAAGAACTTGCTGAAATGAGTATAGCTTTCAAAGCCCAGCGAAAATGCTACTTGCTTCATACTTGCATACGAATAGATCGCTTGTTTTTTTGCTTCCAGTATGATCTGTTGCTGAATGTGAAAGCTGGCGGGGTTACCCGTAACCTGTTTTATAATCTTGTTCAGATAATTGGGAGTTACCGATAAATCCATGGCATAATCAGAAACCAGCTTTTTGGTAACAAATTGTTTTTTTACCAATGCCATAAATTTTTGCACCAGTTCATTTTCCGCTCCGCTTTCCCCGGATAGCAGGGCGTTGTGCCGTGAAAGATAGATCATAAAAATTTTCATGAAGCTTTTCAATATCGCCGGTGAATGATTGGATCCACGTTGCAGTTCTTTTTTCATATTTCGGACGATGGTCTCCATTTTTTGACGGTGATCATCGCCTATTCCGAAAAGTGAAATTGTTTTTGCGCCAACATACTGTCCCACGAAGAATGAAAAGTCGAGTTTGTCATCCGACAGCAAAAAGAATTCCGGTGCGAAGCAAAGATAATAACCACGTACTTCTCCGGCCGCGTGGATCTTCCGCCCCCGTGTTGGTGCCAGGCAACATAGTCTGTTTGCTTCAATTGTATATCGCTTTTTTCCGGCCGCAACTGTGCATGTTCCTTCCAGCAACCAGAGGATCTCAAAATGAGCGCAACATTTTTTATTGATATTGGAAATAACGGTTGCATTTAATGGCAGCAATGCAAAATATGATTCAGGATCTTTCGTGGTGGAAGCGGAGGAACGATCTGCAGAAAGTTTCTTCGGGGATTCCGGTAATTTTATAAATGACGGAAGCATAGAGTTGATTTTGATGAGTTATTGAACCAACACTATTTCAAGCAAAATGCCAGTATTTAAATAAATGAATTTCAACACTTTACTGTATTTCAGGAAAAATATTTTAGCGAAATAAAAGCAATTATTGTTTGTTTTGTTGAAATATCAACAATTTTTTCCAGGGTGGATTTGTATAAATGAAGAATTTTGTGGAACGTGTCATTCCGGTTGAAACAAACCCTTAAAAATGTAGTAGATTAGTATTTCTATTTGCAGTATGAGTGAAAAGATCCTTATAGTTGAAGACCAGTTTATCGAAGCCAACAATCTTCAGATGATTCTTGAAAGGTCGGGCTTTACGGTTTGTGGAATCGCTTCATCGGTTACAGAGGCGCTTTCTATCCTGGAAGAACATTCGCCTCACATCGTTTTACTGGATATTTTTTTAAAGGGAAAACTAACCGGGATAGACCTGGCGAAGACCCTTTTGAAACGGGAGATTGCTTTCGTTTACCTTTCTGCCAACTCAAATAAAGAAGTGCTGAATGCCGCAAAAGCTACCCGTCCCTACGGATTTTTGATAAAGCCCTTCAGGGAAAAAGATGTATTGGTTACGCTTGATGTGGCGCGTTATCTTCATGCCCACCGGTTTGAGTCAAAGCTTTTATCGGGTGCTTCGGAAATGCAGGTACGGCAAAGCCGGGGTGCTTTTTCCAATGATCAGGGAAATATTTTTGAAGTGAATGGTATCGTTGGCAAAAGTGCCGTTATGCGTAAAGTGATGGAACACCTGCAGATTGTGGCTCCTATGAATACGTCGGTACTGCTGTTGGGAGAGACCGGTACGGGGAAGGAAAAAATAGCAGATTGCATTCATCAGCTTTCGGGTGTTAAGGATCATCCTTTAATAAAAGTTAATTGCGGCTCGCTTCCTGTGAATCTTGTTGAATCGGAGTTGTTCGGACATGAGCGCGGTGCTTTTACGGGTGCAGTGGAAAGGCGGATCGGTAAATTTGAAAGGGCGGCGGGCGGCACCATCTTCCTTGATGAGATCGGGGAAATGCCGCTCGACTTACAGGTGAAGCTATTGCGTGTGTTGCAGGAAAAAGAGATCGAACGCGTGGGTGGAAACACGGCTATTAAAATCAATGCCCGCATTATCGCCGCCACCAACCGCGACCTGGAAAAAGAAGTGGCAGAAGGCAGATTCAGGCTGGATCTGTATTATAGGTTGAATGCCTTCCCCATATTGATGCCCGCGCTCCGGGAAAGAACGGAAGATATTCCATTGCTGGCAGAACATTTTGTAAAGAGCTTTGCCGCCCAGTTTGAAAAAAATGTAAAAGCTGTTTCCGTAAAAGTGCTCGATCTGTTTATGAATTATTCATGGCCCGGAAATATCCGTGAACTGGAACACATGATAGAGAGGTCGGTGTTGCTTACAAAGGATGAAGTAATAACCAATGTTGATATACCGGAACAATCGAGGCAGCGACAACAACCGGACGGGTCCTTAAAGTCGATGGTGGAAAATGAGTATGATCATATCATGGCTGCTTTAAGAAAATGCAAGGGGAAAATATCCGGCAGGGGTGGTGCTGCCGAATTGCTCGATCTGAATGTATCTACCCTTAATTCCAAGATGAAAAAATTGGGGATTGACAAACGCGTAATCTTTCGTTTGTCTGGGTAGGTTGTCAACCTAACCGGTTGTCAACTCCTCCGTCCCCGGAATAAAATGGATAAGTCTTTTCCTTATCCTGCGGTTGCTCCGCCTTCGCCATGGGTATAGCTTTGTTCTGATATTTTTTCTCAGAACCTGATCAATCGGTCACTATGTCCCAACAAAGTCAATACGATCACACCAATGAAATTGTAAGTAAAATCGGAAAGATCCTCGGTTTCTTCCCGGGATACCGCTCCCTCCATGCCGATGGAAAACTATACGAAGGCATTTTCCGGGCCAACGAAAAAGCCCGCGAATATACCAGGGCCGTTCACTTACAGGGTGATGAAATACCAGTTACAGTACGCTTTTCCAAAGGAGGCGGAGACCCTTATGCCCATTTTAATGCTACGGTAGGAATGGCTACCAGGTTTTATTTACCCGATGGACGTGTTACGAACATTGTAATGCTTAGCCAGAAACTTTTTATTGCCAATACCGTAGAGCAGTTTCTGGAACTGCTCAATGCCGGCCTTCCCCTTGAACCCAACGGCCCCGTTAATAAACCCGGCCTGGAAGCATTTTTTAAAACTAACCCCAACAGTGCGGCCGTATTTAAAATGCGTGCCGAAAGTCTGGCCCCTGTAAGTTTCGCTCATACGGAATTCAATGCCGTTCATGCTTTCCTTTATGTGAACGCCGATGGAAAAGTTACTCCCGTACGATGCCACTGGGTGCCGGTTGCCGGAATTAAAGGACAACCTGTAGAAGGCCTCGGTGCCGAAAGCATCGATATTCTTTACAAAGAACTGGAAGCACGTCTGGAAAATGAAACAGTATCCTTCGATTTCGTGCTGGAACTAGCCGAAGAAGGTGACCCCCTCAATGATGCCACGGCACTTTGGCCCGAAGGCCGTACAAGGGTTACGATAGGTACACTTACTCTTTCGGCGCCGATCACAGAAGAGCTGATCGGTGACCCGGTTATGAATCATGATCCCACGGTACTTACTGATGGCATCGAACCAACAGACGATCCTATTCTGCAGATCCGCCGCGGCGTGTATGAAGTATCGGCCGCGCAAAGGAGTGGTGGCTGGCACAGTTGTCCATTTGGTCACTCACACAGATAATCATAAAAAAATTTATTTAAAAAGAAAAAATAAAGAAATGGAAACAAAACAACCAGTTTCAGACGAAATGAAACTTGCCAAAACACAAAAAATAAGCAACCAACCAGACGGCCCGGGTAAAAGAATTGGTAAAAGGGGTGAACTGACAATGATCGGTAATGTTTTGCCTGGAGGGGCAGAACTATTCAGGCAGCGCCTGCCTAAATTTCAGTCGGAAGCCGGTTATTACGAAGAAAATGTTGGGACGGTACAGGATTTCAGGATCCTGTTATTCGATAATGATACCAGGTTCCTTCTGTCATTGGTATACGACGGCGATTTCGTTCCTTACCTGAACGACATTGCTACCCATGCCGGGGAGTGGCTCGATTATATGGCCATAGGAATACTGGAAGGCTATACTTCCATGAAGGATCCGAAAATTGGCGAATGGGTAAAAAGTCTTTTGATTCCTGCAGATTTCTTTTATGTAGGTACACCGAATTCCACTGTTAGAGACGTAAAGCGCATGGAGAAATTATCCAAGGCTGTGAGTGATCTCTTTGATGCAGCAAATTAATATTACATGGAAAGACCACTTGAGTTACACGATATTCAGGGTACGGTGTTACGCAACCGGCCGATGCCGTACTATGGTTCTTATGTTCTGTTCAGCATCGATGATCCGAAAGCGGCAAAGACACTTGTAAGACGACTTGTGCCTTATGTAACATCTGCCGCTGACTGGGAAAATCCGGCGGAAAATGCCTGGATCAATGTCGTATTTACTTTTGAAGGATTAAAAAGGCTGGGTCTTGACCCTTCGATCCTGGCTGGATTTCCAATCGAATTTAAACAAGGTATGGCGGCCCGCAAGGAATTTTTAGGAGATACCGGTGACAGCGATCCGCAACACTGGGATATGCCACACGGAAACAACGGCTTCCATATTGGTATGTTGGTAATGGCCGGCAGCGAGGCCTTACGGGATGAAAAGCTGGCCATCGGGCATAATGCAATTGCCGCTTTGAAAGGCGTGAAGACGATTTCGCGCCTCGATGTGGGAATACCGCCTACCATGCGTGAACATTTCGGCTATACCGACGGATTAAGTCGTCCGTTTATTGAAGGGGAAGGCGGGGAACCTTTACCTGGCCAGGGAACACCGTTTAAACCCGGAGAATTCCTGTTGGGATATGAAAATGAATTGGGCGTTATGGCAACCGGTCCGGGACCGGAAGAGCTCTGGAGAAACGGAACCTATATTTCCATCCGGAAATTACGGCAGAAAGTTTTTGCGTTTCGTCAATACCTCAAACAACAGGCGGATACGGAAGACGGGCAGGAATTTGTCGCCGCCAAAATGATGGGTCGCTGGCGGAGCGGTTGTCCAATGGCCCTTTCGCCGGATAAAGACAACCCCGAGCTGGCAAAGGATAAATATCTTAATAATGATTTTGCCTATCTCAATGACGATCCGGACGGCAAGAAAACTCCGGAGGGAAGCCATATCCGCAGGGTGAACCCACGGGACTCACTCGATAATACGGCTACCAATTCCCGCCTCCATAAACTGCTTCGCAGAGGAACGGCGTACGGACCGGTTTTGCCGGCTGATGCCACAGAAGACGATGGACAGGATCGGGGCCTCGTGCTGGCGCTGATCAATGCCAACCCGGGCAGGCAATTTGAATTTGTGCAATCCCAATGGGTAAATGATGGTGACTTCATTTCGCAGGGGCGACGAACGGATCCCATTGTGGGAAGCAGGAGCCAGGTGGATGATTATGTTTACCCCGGCAAACCGGCGCGCAAACATATCACGGGCCTGCCGGATTTTGCTGTGACCCGCGGCGGCGAACATGTTTTTTTGCCGGGCCTTAACGGACTCAAATGGCTGGTAGATTATGACCGCAATTTATAATGACGATTAAGGATAACGTGTTGCTCCATTAAAAATAAACCACGATGAAAACTCGTATTCTCTATATGTCGACAAGCTCAATATGACAGAAAGTTTTTAGTCTTTGTTTTTGTAAAACAGGAACAGAATACCGTCATGCTGAGCTTGTCGAAGACGGGGTACAAAAAAAATTTACAATCTAAGCACGACACATTAGATATGGTAATATGGCAATCGAAGATTTGTATGATGGCGATTCACTGGTAAATGGTAACGGCAGAGTGTAATTACTCTGTCGTTTTTATATTCCTCCGGGTTTGTCCATTTTTTGTAACAATGCAGTTTCATTGTCGCGGTACATCGGATGATGAGCTTTGAATGTCACGGTAATGGTAGTACCATTTGAATGGGTTATTTCAAAATTACCATCGATATCTTTTGTCAAACCCTTCATCAATTTAATACCCAATCCACCGGATCTTACCGGATCGAATTTTTCCGGCAGGCCCTTGCCATTGTCGGAGATCACCAGCCTTACTAGATCTCCTTCTGTTTTCTTCATGGCAATGGCGATCCTGTTTCCCGGCTTTTCTTCGTCAAAAGCATACTTGATCGCATTAGTGATGGCCTCATTCAAGATGAGGCCCACAGGCACCGCCTGTGATACGTGGATTTCCACCGGTTCAATGTCCAGGTCAAACAGGATGCGCTGCCGCGTTCCAGTGCAATCTTTCAGGTAATTGATGAGTTCCGGAAGATAAGTACTCATGTTGATGGAAGCAACGTTGTCTGTAAGGTAAAGTTTCTGATGGATCAGCGACATGGAATAAACACGGTTCTGGCTGTCGCGTGCCGCTTCCAACGCACCATCAATTAAATAAGATGATTGTGATTCCAATAGGCTTACGATCGTCTGCAGGTTGTTTTTTACCCGGTGATGAATTTCTTTTAATAACCATTCTTTCTCGTCTACCAATTGCTGAAGCATCCCATTTTTTGCCTGGATCTCTTTGTTGATCTTCTGCTTGCCCCTGTATTGATAAAACACCAGGGCAAGCGCGATTACAAGCAGCAATATTCCGCCAATGATCATATTCCGCACGAGCCTGGAATGATCAAGATTTTTTTGTAGTAACTCAATCGATTGGGCTTTGATCTTGATGTCCTGGTCTTTGTTGGCCACCTCGTATTCTATCTTAAGTGTTTCGATAATATCCTTTTTATTCATGGCCGATAACGAATCATTCAGCCGGATATATTCCTGTATATGTGCGATGGCACCGGGATAATTGCCTTTTGCAGAATCGAGCGTGAACCAAAACAACTGGCAACTGCGCCGGGTGATGAGGTCGGAATGGGGACGTACCATCGAATCAAAAACAACCATTAGTGCGGTTGCTCTGTTGAACTGACCGATGGCAGTGTAATATTTCACCTGCGCCAGTACGGGTAAAACATCGATCGTGGTCGGTTTCCTGCTATTCAGCTCGTCATTGTATCGCTGCGCGCGTTTCAAGTCTTTCATCTCGATATATATCTGCAGATACATTCCACTCAGCATGTTTTTGGCATTGTCGTCTTTTACATCCGATTCCTTGATATTCGTTTGGAGGAAACGAAGCGCTTCGGGATAATTTTTTAGCTTGATATAACAATTGGTGGCATTTCCACTCACCCAGAGCAAGTTTAAGATATCATGATACCGGTTGGCAACCTCTGCTCCTTTTTTAAAATAATCCAGGGCAGTTTGATATTCCGTAAGATTATAATAAATACGCCCTATGGAATTATATATCCGGCACATCTGCATGCTGGTATCATTGTATTCTTTTGCCTTTTGAAGAGATAAGAAATCATATTTCAAAGCGGTGGAATAATCGGACATCAGCAGGTAGTCGCTTGCAAGCAGGTCGTACACTGCCTGTACTTTATCTTCCCCGGCTTCTTTATACAATGCCAGCGATCTTTTTAATTCACTGATCGATAAAGGAAAGCTATCGAGCATGAAATGATATTCCCCGAGATTCTTATACATGAAAGCCTGCTTGCTCTTATTTCCATCCATCGTAAAGGCCTCCAGCGCTTTCCGTACAATGCCTGTTTTTATTTTAAGCTCAGGCATGTCCCATGGACTGTAGTATTGCGATAATTCGAGATAAGATTCGCCGAGGACATAATACTCGCGATAAGTGGCGGCAAGCTGAACGGCCTGTTCGGCGTATTTTTTTCCTCTTTCCCGATCGTCCATTTCCCTGTAAAGCATTGAAAACTGAAGGGAGCAATTGCACAATCCTTTTTGCCAGTTAAGCTTTTTAGATAAGGACTCGGCCTGTTTTATAAACATTGCTGCGCTGTCCATATCAGCTTTTTCATTGCCGGGTTTGAAAATATAATGCTGGCTCAATCTGAGCAGGAGCGCTGTGCCAACAGTATCGATCCTGATTTTTTTTACAGAATCTATAGATGTCCTCAATTCTTCGGTTGCGAGGTGCTGTGCCCGCATAATGAATGGCGCGAAAAGAAACAACAACAATATTATGAGGAACCTGTACATAGTTATACGATGAATGCAGGTGGACAATTAAAATGAAACCTGTCGCTTTTATGCCTGAACAAATATAAATATAACGTGCGGTGTATCAGGTTCTAAATTTTCTCTGCAAACCGTCTTCCACAAGTTCAGACTGACAGTATGCTGCCCGTATTTAGCAAGCAGAATCCGTAAGCATTTGTCTAATGTTTCTGCAAGCTCAACCTGACAGCTTTCTGTCATGTTGAGCTTGTCGAAACATTGGAAATGCAAATTTTAATTCAGGTTTATTTTAACAGCATAACACATATAAATATAAAAAATTGCCGGCTTTATTCAAACCGGCAAATGAATCACCTGTATCCATCACCTCAAAATAAAAAGCCAGCCCTTATGGCAAAAACATTCGCTTCTTTTGAATGGCCGTAAGAAATATTAAGCGCCAGCATATTGAATGGAATGAAATAGAAACCGCCGCCAACACCCGTATGAAGATTTCCTGAAGCATCATTTTTATACCACACTCTTCCATCGTCAAAAAAGCCATAAATACCTATCCCGCCACGAAAAAAGTATCCTTTCAGATCAGCGATCTTCCACCGGATATCGGTATTCTGGTAAAATGCGCTGCGCCCTGCAAATCTTGTTCTCCAATAACCACGGAGGTTTTCTGTTCCACCCAATGCATTCGCCTGGTAAAATTCAAAATCCCCCATGTTGCCCGCGCCACCTGTGCGATGCGCCAGCGTAATATTTTTAACAGGTGAAAAATAACAGGTGAAAGAACTTGCAAGATTTACGAAATCCTTATGATCATTCTTTATGTTTCTCAGATAGGTTGCCGTCAGGTGATACACAATGCCCTTGGTAGGATACGACCGCAGGTTGCTTGTACTGAAGGTATAACTGCCATTGGCGCCAATAAAATTCTGCGTGTTAAATACGGTGCTGTCTACAACCGGCGCCGACCGGTTGATATATTTGGCATCGTCACTTTTTATTTTAAAACTTTCAAACAACAAACCTGCGTTAAGTGTATTTTTTTTCCAGTTTCGACTTATAGCAGGATTGAAGAAAAGGCTCTCCGCATGGGTTCGGTAAAATGATTTGTTTTTATCCTGCAAGCTGGTATTGTTGCCCATCCCGTAATAATTAATAATATACGTAGGTGCTTTATAGCTTGCATCCATTGTCAGGTCCCATTTACCAAAAGTTTGTTTGAATGTTCCCTTGTAAAAAAAACTGTATGCGCCTGTGGCTGCCGCATAAGTTCCGCCCACCGTTTGTTGCCAGCCGAAGGGTGTTTTTCCCCATCGTTGTTTTCTGTACAACAAAGCCGCGCCTATGAACAAGCCGTCATCCGGGTTATAAGCCGGAAATAACAGCGGCGCAAAAAGGTCATATTTGAAAGGTGGTTTGCCGATATTTATATGAGCAGTGTCGGCGGTAATATGTGTTTTATAAGATCCGGAAAGCGACAGCGCAGTTCCGGTAGTATCATATATCAACGATGGCTTTCCGTTTCCTTTTGTTGTTGTGCTATCGGTAAAACGATCCGTCCCTTCATTACCAATTGCCCTTAACTTGATCCGGTTTCGCCGCCGACCGGTGAATACAAAATTGTCATTTCCACCGATGCCATATACATCAATTTCGGAAGTAATATTTTTGCCGAATACGTGATGAAAAATGGTATCGCTGTTTGTGTTAATGGTTATCTCTGTTGCGCTCGCCGATAACTTGTTGATGGTAACAACCTCGTCTTCATTGGTGCCTCCTATGGCCACTTCTTTATTTAATTTTTTATAATAAAGCATTCCGAAACGCATCATATCATCTCTTCTGGAGCGAAGCACTTTATACAGGAAATTGAATGATTTTTCTGCGATCGATGCAGGCATTCTCATGATTGCATTTTTTATCACGGAATCCGGAAGCGATTGCTGTACGGAGGTAATAGTGCTGCGCCA
>JAATFP010000084.1 GCA_015655125.1 Chitinophagales bacterium
CACCGCGCCATCACCGGCTTAAGCATGGGCGGTCACGGTGCGCTGATGCTTGCCTTGCGGCACCAGCAAACATTTGGCGCGGCTGCCAGCATGAGCGGCGCCGTTGACCTGAATGAAACGGTACACAAATATGATACGGATAAAAGCTTCGGTGATTCTGTTTTAAATGCGGCTTCGTGGAAAAAATATTCGGTGCTTGCCATTGTAGATACATTCACCAACAAAAATATGCCGTTGCTGATCGATTGCGGCACAGATGATATTTTTATAAAAGGCAACCGCGCGCTGCATCAAAAATTACACCAATTAAAGATCACCCACGATTATTCAGAGCGCACGGGCGGGCATTCCTGGCAATACTGGACAAATGCATTGCCGTATCATCTGTTGTTTTTTAAGAAATATTTTGAGACTTCGAATCTATGATCTAAGATGTATGATCTATGATCTTTTTATAAGCATTGAAGTATTTGCTTTTCGGCGATCGCTAAAAAATTTCGGAAGATCATAGATCATACATCTTAGATCTTACATCAAAGGCCGGTTCGGCCATCGCGTATCGCATTCTTCTTTCCTTTATTTTTTTTCTCCCACTCCAGCATTTCTGCCGTTTTTTCGGGTTTCTTTTTTTCTGTAGCGTTTGCAACCGCAGGCTTTGGAGAATTGGGTAACACTAGATTATTTCTCTCCCATTTTTCCGTGCGCAACAATTCTCCTGTTTGCGGATCGTAATATTTCCAGTCGCCATGTTTAACGCTATACGTTTCTGCTTTTACGATTTTATAATCGATGATCTCCGCACTTCCGGTTCCATAAATGGCAATCGTGTCATAAGGCGCATCAGGATTGTATGCCCGCCAGCTTTCCTCTTTTTCCAGGTTGCCCATGAACGTGTAGTATTGCTGGATCCCATCTTTACCGCCTTTGAGATAATTCTCCAATGCCAGCAAATCGCCTTCGGGCGTGTATTTGCGCCAAATGCCATCCTTTTCACCTTTTACATAAACGCCTTCTTCCTCATAACCCGGGTTTCCGCGCAGTTCGGGAACCGATGTTACCCATTTACCTTGTTTAAGACCATCTTTGTCCACGATGTTGATGGTATCTCCCTTTACACTTATTTTGTATTCTTTATATTGTGCCGAAGCAGTGACAGTAAGAAGTAGCTGGAGCAAAGCAATCATTATGAATGAACGGAAGAATGAATTTTTCATGGTGAATTTTATTATTCAAAAATAATATTTAAATAAAGATATAAATGTTAATATTGGTTTAGACGTTAGATGTTTAGAATTGTACAAATCAGCTTCGCAGCTAAACGCCCAAACCTCTAAACCCGTAAATTTTCTAAAAATGGATTACAAAAATTATTACATACTCAATGCCCCGCCGGAAGAAGTGTTCATTGCCCTTACCAATCCCGCCACCATCCAGTTATGGACCGGCGAGCCGGCCATTATGAGTACAGAACCCGGCAGCGAATTTTCGCTTTGGGAAGGTAGCATCACCGGCAAAAACATTGAATTTGAGGATGGTAAAAAGATAATACAGGAATGGTACTTTGGTGAGCAGGAAGAGAGGTCCATAGTTACCATAAAACTGCATCCGCATAAACAAGGCACTTCAGCCGAATTAAGACACACCAATATTCCGGATGAAGATTTTGATGGCATCGTGGAAGGCTGGAACGACATTTATTTCTACAGCCTGATTGATTTTTACGAAAACTGAATAACGGATAATTGATAATGACACCCATTTAAAACCAACTGCCCGATTGCCGGTAATTTGGTTTTGGAAAAATTATCCATTCACATCTGCTGCAAAAAAAATCCTCCGATATATCGAAGGATACTTATTCTGTGTAATCAATAAAATTTTTAAACCCGTGTTTTATTTCACTTCCACGCTCAACAAACTCTGGCTTTCTATCAGCGCTTCCAGTTCATCACCCACCACACATTCTCCTACTCCTGCCGGCGTTCCCGTAAAAATAAGATCTCCGATGTTGAGTGAAAAATAGTTGGAGATACCGGCGATGATCTTGTCAAAATTGAAAATCATTTCACCCGAGTTCCCTTTTTGCACCACTTCTTTATTTTTCAACAAAGAGAAATTGATGTTGCCCCTTTGAAGATCCGGCGTGATATCGATAAATTTTCCTACAGCCGCAGAATTATCAAAAGCTTTTGCCTTTTCCCATGGAAGTCCTTTGCTTTTTAATTCATCCTGGATATCGCGGGCGGTAAAATCGATTCCAACCGTGATGCCGTTAACATAATTACCTGCATGTTTTTCCTGGATGTATTTTCCATTTTTACTCACCCGAAGCACCAGTTCCACTTCATAATGAAGTTCATTTGTAAATTCCGGGTAGTAAAAAGGGGTATGAACCTGTAAAAGTGCGCTTTTGGGCTTCATAAAAATAACCGGCTCATCGGGAATAGCATTTCCCAATTCCTTTGCATGTTCAACATAATTTCTTCCGGTACATATTATCTTCATGGTAGTTGCAGGTTTATTTTTCGGGTTACGGACAGCGAAAATACAAAAACACATTATAAAAACAAGCTACATTTATTATTAATTGGTATTAAAGTTCAGGCTGTTAACAAAAGACATCGTTTTATCGATCCCTATCGTGGAAAAACTTTCAATCACTTCTACGCATTTTTCCACTTTCAATTGAACAAGCGGCAGTTCCTCCTTTTTCCACTTGCCTAAAACAAAATCTGCCTGCATACCTTTTGGATACACATTGCCAATCCCGAAACGTAATTTCGGGTAAGCCCCGCTACCTATTACCGCCTCGATATCCTTTAATCCATTATGCCCCGCAGGACTTCCTCCGGCACGCAAACGGAGTTTATCCAGCGGCAATGCAAGATCATCTACAATTGTCAGCGTATTTTCCAGCGACAGCTTTTCCTTGTCGACCCAATATTTAAAAGCCTTTCCGCTCAGGTTCACGAAAGTGGTAGGGCAAATACAAATAAATTGCCGGCCTTTCCATTTTACTTCTGCCACATAGGCGAGCCGGTCTACACGAAATTCGCCACCATGCTTTTTTACAAATGCATCCACCACATCGAAACCGATATTATGACGGGTACCGGCGTATTCTGTACCAATGTTACCAAGGCCGACTATGAGGAATTTGTTCATGAGAAGTTTATAGATTAAGGATTAGTGGTTAGGCGCGGTTTGGATCGTTTAGGTGGTTTAGCGGGCTTCGCCCTGATTAGGCTTTAACTTTGCGAAATTTAAAAGAGTCAGTGAATAGCTTACTTCAGGCCTAAACATTCAAACGGGGCGGAGCCCGCTAAAGTCTAAACGCCCCTAATATCTCAACCCTAAACCTTACACCAGCCCGCTAAGTAATTGCTGCAGATCCATATCCGTTTTAATCAGCACATCCCGCGGCTTGCTGCCCTGCCCTGCGCCCACAATTCCTGCAGCTTCAAGTTGATCCATGATGCGGCCGGCGCGGTTGTAGCCAAGTTTCATCCGGCGTTGTATGAGAGAAGTGCTGCCGCTCTGGCTGCTTACGATTAATCTTGCAGCATCTTCAAATAAAGAATCTTTATCATTTACATCAAAATCCTTTGATTCCATTTCCTTCTCATCTACATATTCAGGCAACAGGAAGGCGCTCGGATAACCGCGTTGCTCGCCAATAAAATCAACAATCTTGTCCACTTCCGGTGTATCTACAAATGCGCATTGCAAACGCACCACTTCCCCGTTATAGCTGATGAGCATATCTCCTTTACCAATTAATTGCTCTGCACCGCCCGTATCAAGAATGGTCCTGCTATCGATCTTACTGCTTACTTTAAATGCAATGCGCGCAGGGAAGTTGGCCTTAATGGTTCCGGTAATAATATTAACAGAGGGACGTTGCGTGGCGATGATCAGATGTATACCAATAGCACGGGCAAGCTGCGCCAGTCGCGCAATCGGCATTTCTACTTCCTTGCCGGCAGTCATGATCAGATCGGCAAATTCATCCACTACCAACACGATGAATGGTAAGAACTGGTGCCCCTTCTCAGGATTTAGTTTTCGCGCCGCAAATTTTTCATTGTATTCCTTGATGTTCCTGCAACCCGCTTCTTTTAAAAGATCATAACGGTTGTCCATTTCGATACAAAGGGCATTTAACGTATGCACCACTTTCTTGGTATCCGTGATGATGGCATCGTCTGTATCGTCGCCGGGCAATTTTGCCAGGAAATGCTTTTCAATCGTTTTGTAAATACTCAGTTCCACTTTCTTCGGATCAACGAGTACAAACTTCAGTTGCGACGGATGCTTGCTGTATAGCAGCGAAACAAGAATAGCATTCAGCCCCACAGATTTACCCTGGCCGGTGGCCCCTGCCATTAACAGGTGCGGCATGCTTGCGAGGTCTACGATAAAGTTCTCGTTATTGATCTTTTTACCGATCGCGATCGGCAATGAGAAACCATTTTGTTTAAATTTCTCCGACTCCAGCAAGGTCTTCATACTCACGATCGTCTTCTTCGTATTTGGCACTTCGATACCGATTGTTCCTTTTCCGGGAATGGGGGCAATGATACGGATACCAAGCGCAGCAAGGCTCAGCGCAATATCGTCTTCCAGGTTTTTGATGCGTGAAATACGAACACCCGCAGCAGGAATAATTTCATACAAGGTCACGGTAGGCCC
The DNA here is from genome assembly GCA_015655125.1 of Chitinophagales bacterium. GTDB lineage: Bacteria > Bacteroidota > Bacteroidia > Chitinophagales > Chitinophagaceae > Ferruginibacter. The sequence goes on from JAATFP010000084.1 coordinate 4,693, forward strand.
CACGGTTGCAGATATTTTTTGAATGTCGATATCGTAATTTTTCAGCGTGCTGATGATACGGTTCTTGTTTTCTTCCAGTTCTGCAGGATCCTGCACGATCTTTTCGCTGCCATGATTTTCCAATAAATTCGTTGTCGGATATTTATAATCTTTCAGATCGAGGATCGGATCGTATGGCTTGCTTTGAAATACTTTTTCCGCCAGCGTAAGTTCCCTCGCCGGCTCGTCTTCCTTCACGTGTTCTTCTGTCTTAATCTCAAGTTCAAGCCCGGAAGTATCAACAACAGGCGCTTTAACAACCGGCTTAACAGGCTCCGGCGCTTTTATTAGTTCGGGTACGATGGCCAGTTCCAAAGGTTCTTCTACTGGCGCAACAGGTTTTAACGCTGGCTTTTCCTTTGGAATTTCTTTTTCGATGATCTCCAGTTCATGATTGAATTTTGGTGACTGATCCGGGATATTAAGGATGGCCGCGTTGCCTTTCATGGCATTGCCAGAACCGGTTTCTTCGGTCACTTCTTCTTCCGGAACGGTAACGGTTGGTTCGTCTTCTTCGGTGGAAGTTTCATCTACGGCCGCAGTTACATCCTGCACGGCAGGTTTTTTTGCCGGAAGATTGAACGACGGGTTGAACCTCCAGATCACATAAGCCAGGAAAGCCACGCTAATGACGCCGATCGTACCGATCGTACCGATGGTGCGCGTCAAATAAAAATTACACATGTCGCCCACGGCGCCGCCCCACGCAAATTGCTGCGAACTCAGAAATGCAGACGCGGTAACACTTACGAGCGGGAGGCCGATGATGAGGTATTTAATATTTTTTGAAACGGAAAATATTTTTTTTCCAAAAAAAAGATTTACGCCGATCACAAAAAAGAAGCTGCAAATAAGATACGAGGCTACGCCAAATCCTTTGTAGATAAAGAAATGCGAGATATAGGCGCCAAATGTACCCATGAGATTCGCCACTTTTGTGTCGGTTCCCATCAGGAGTTTGTAACCGTCTTTGAAAACGACGTCCTGGTCCTCGTCCCAGGTAAACAAATAGGAAGTGAATGCAATAAAAAACAGCAGTGCGAGTAAAATGCAGACACTACCCAATATTTTATGGGTGCGCTCATCTTTAAGGAGTGCCTTTACTTCCACCGTTTCTTCTTTCTCCTGCTTAAGGCTGTCCGCAGCTTTCGTATTAGCCGTGATCGATTTATTTTTAGTCGCCATTGGTAACAAAGATATAAAATCTTCTCCTGCGCCATTGTTCAAAAACGGCCATTTTTAATGGGAGATTTCAACGAATTTATGTACGTTTGGCAGCAAACTGGCTCTTTTGAAAAAAAATATTTTTTCGGCACTTCTTATTTTACTTTCATTTACTGCAACTGCCCAGCCGTGGGCAGGTGCGGTTCCCGTTTCAATAGACCATATAGAAAATAAAAAGCCGATCGAAAATTTTACAGATTTTTTCCTCGACAGCTCCGGGAACGTTCCCCTGGAGAGACTTTCCGCCAGTAATTTTCAACCGCTTTTAAGCGGGAAGAAAAACAGGAGCATCCGGCTGCAGTTTGTAACGCGCCCCGTGTATTTAAAATTCACCGCCAGGAACACTACACAAAAACCAGTCTCTTTCTTTTATTATCCCGGTGGATTATACAGCAAACTCAACCTGTACAAATTTACAGACAACGGTCCTCGATCCATCGATCTGGAACATCGCGCGAGCGGGTACATTTACATAACTATGGAACCGGGCGAAACAAGCACTTTCCTGGTGCGGGGAGAATTTTGCAGAACCACCGGAAACATACTTGAATCAAAGGTCGTAAGCCCCGGCTTCTTTCCTTTCTTCCGCGTAGAAACCGAACGCGTATTGATCGACAAAAAAGTGGTTGGCATCATACTCAGCGGTGCGCTTTGCATGATGATCCTTTTTACCCTGGTTAATTTTATGCTCAATAAAAAGATCGAGTTCTTTTACAATTGCATGTATTCTTTCTGCATGTTCCTGCTCATCTTTTTTACGGCTTACCTTGCCCGGGACTCGGGCTGGCTGAAAGTATTTTTTATAGGATATTTCGATCTTTTCCTGCTAATGACCGGAACGATCTTTTATCTCGCGTTCACGCGAAAATTTTTAAATACTAAAAATGTCCATCCGAAACTCGACAAATTCCTCGCCACAGAAGAATGGGTGCTGGCAGCATTGATGATTGTTTACAGTGTCGTCCATTTCTGTACCGACAACTTCGTTTTACAAAACATGCTGGAAAATGTGATGAAGATCATCGTTATCGCAGCCGCCGTTATTTTTGTGATCATTGCATTGATCAAAAAAAATGTATTGATGAATTATCTCGCCATCGGCACCGCAGTTCAGATCATTTTTTATTGCATATCCCTTGCGTTTATTTTACTTAATCAAAATACTTATTCCATTTTTACCTCTCCGATATTTTATTTTGAACTGGGCGTTGTGGTAGCGGTATTTTTCTTTTTGCTCGGACTTACCTATAAGAATAAAAGTGAGTTGATCCTGAAGATAAAGGAGCAGGAAGCAATGAAACTGGAGGTGGAAAAGAAGGGATTCGAAACACAACTTGCCGTGCTGAACGCGCAGCAGGAAGAGCGAAACCGTATCAGTACAGACATGCACGATGATCTTGGCGCGGGCATGACGACCATCCGGCTTTACAGCGAGCTGGCAAAAGGAAAACTCGGCGAGAATGTGATCCCCGAAATAGAAAAGATCTCCAACTCTGCAAGCGAGCTGCTCGACAAAATGAATGCCATCATCTGGAGCATGAGCAGCAGCAATGACACACTGGGTAATATGATTGCCTACATAAGGAGTTATGCCCTCGAATATCTCGAAGAATCAAACCTGAGGGCTAATATTCAGATTCCGGCCGGGTTACCGGAAATAGAAGTGCCGGGCAAAATACGCAGGAACATATTTCTGGTAGTGAAAGAAGCATTACACAACATCGTAAAACACGCGGAAGCAACTAAAGTGGACCTGATCATGGAACAACACAGCAGTGCTTTTTCATTTAGCATTCACGATAACGGAAAAGGTATTGACCTTGACAATATCCGGACATTTGGCAACGGATTAAAAAACATGAAAAAAAGAATGGATGATGTAAATGTGAAAATGGAAATTGAAAATGATAATGGTACCACCATCCGGCTATACCGGGAAATAAGATAATCAGTTGCGTCTAAAAAATGATACACACAGACAAATCCAGCCTGCGATAAAAAGTACGCCGCCAACAGGCGTAAGCGGCCCCACACAGCCAAATCCGGGCTTCTCCATCGCCTGAACAATTGCAAGCACATAAAGGGATCCGCTGAATAAGATGATGCCGCCGACAAACAATCTTCCTGCCCACAATGTTGTGGCAGAACGAAAATCTTTATAAACAATTGCAACGATGAACAGCGCAAATACGTGATAAAACTGGTAACGAACCGCCGTTTCAAAAGTTGAAACAGCGTGTTCGCTCAGCATTTCTTTCAGTTTATGTGCGGCAAATGCGCCAAGTATCACAGACAATGCGCCGAGCAGGGCAGCCGTTTTTAAAAATCCTTTATGCATGATGGTTGGTTAGTTGCTTAACAATATCTTCAAAACTTCCTTCCGTGAGTTCTTCCGCATTAACCGTAACGGTTGCCTGGCTGTAGAACGGCATTCGCTCTTTTAATTTTTGTTCGATGAAGAACAACATTTCAGCTTCATTAAGATCTTTCAGCAATGGCCTTTTTCCTTTTTCTTTTTCTATGTTTTGAAAAAGATAAGCTGGCTTTGCCGAAAGGAAAATGGTTCTTCCGTGATCATTCATCCAGTTCATATTGTGCATGAAACAAGGGGCGCCGCCACCACAGGCGATGATGCAGTTTTCGTAAGTAATCATAGAACGCAAGGCTGCTGCTTCCGCCCGGCGAAAATACGCTTCCCCCTTTTTTTCAAAAATATCAGCAACGGAAAGCCCCGATTCTTTCTCAATCTCCTTATCAAGATCAACAAACTTTACGTTGTGTGCCAACGACCAAAGTTGCCCCCAGTGAGATTTGCCGGTACCCATAAAGCCGAGAAGAAAAATGCGCATGCGGTGAATGATGAAACTGTTAAAGCAAGATAGCAAACTTTGTTATTATTTCAGTACTCCAATCTATATACCGCAGAGAGCAGAGAAAATGGCGTTTCGCAGAGAATATGCATCCCTTCAACTTTCAACCTTAGACTTTGAGCCTTGCACTACTTCTTTTTAAAATCTCCGCGCTTCCATGCTTTGATGAATTCGTTCCATGCAAACGGGTTGAAGATATTTTGCGGCGCAACCTGGCCGGCGTAGGAGAGTTTGGTGGCATTTTGCCGTAAATATTGGTTGGAAGCTTCACGTCCATCGGACGGCAATGTAGCCATCAGCAAACGTCGTGTGGCGGAATTATTGTTTTGCCGCGCGATGGTAATCTCATCGTCCGGAACTTTGGTATTGAGAAAGTCCCGCTCAAACTGCGCCCTGGTCGGCCGCGGCTTGATGATAGTCGCCGGAAGAAATACTGTATCGGTCGTCATTAATTGAATGATGCTGTGCTGGTTCCCTTGCAAACTCGGCGGGATCAGCACTTCTACGGGTTTGAAACCAATGCTGGTGAATTGAACCTGGTCGCCTTTCAATACCACTATACTGAACACACCCTTATCATTGGTGATTGTTCCGCGATTCTGCCCTTTCACCATCACGCTCACTGATGGAATGCCCACAAGGCTATCGGAAGTCATCACCACACCATATAATTGCACAACAGAATCCTTAAAAGTTTCGAATTGCGCCCTGGCGCCGATAGGAGAAAGAAAAGAGAGTATTATAACGTATCGTAAAAGTTTCTTCATATCTGGTTACCATAAAGCCGGCACAACTGGCAGCTGAACGTTTTGATTTTATTGGGTTTAGGTATGCTTTAAAACAACCGGTTCTTGATCATAGCAGCAAGGTCCGTTTCTGAAAATATAAATCCGGTGCCCATTCCAAAAATAACAACATTTCGTAAATGATAAACAAAGTAAAGGCTTCAATGTTTAATTTTGCCGGCAGAACCGTTTTTTAACAAATAATTGAACCATGACGAACGAAGATATATTGAAGGCGTTGAGCAACGTGCAGGAACCCGACCTGGGCAGCGACATTGTGACTTTAAACATGGTAAAGGACCTCGTTATAAATGACAATAAAGTTTCATTCACGATCGTACTTACTACGCCGGCCTGCCCTATGAAGGACATGATGAAGAATGCTTCCGTCAATGCTGTGAAGTTGCTGGTAAATAAAGATGCGCAGGTAACGGTAAACTTCACCAGCAAAACCAGCAGCAACCGCCAGGATCCGAAGACATTGCTTGCCGGCGTAAAAAATATCATCGCAGTGGTAAGTGGAAAAGGCGGCGTAGGCAAAAGCACCGTTTCTGCTAATCTCGCTTTGGCGCTGGCAGAACGCGGTGCAAAAGTGGGATTGATGGATGCGGACATTTACGGCCCGAGCCAGCATATCATGTTTGGCGTTCGTGGCGAACGGCCATTGATGAAAGATAATGGCGGCAAAGGTTTGATCGTACCAATAGAAAAATTTGGGATAAAAATGATGAGCATCGGTTTGCTCATCGACGAAAAACAGGCCGTAGTATGGCGCGGCCCGATGGTGAGCAGCGCCATCCGCCAGTTTGTAGGTGATGTGGACTGGGGCGAACTGGATTATCTGATCATAGATATGCCCCCCGGTACCGGCGACATTCATTTGACGATGGTGCAAACCGTGCCGGTAACGGGTGTAATAGTGGTAACTACACCGCAACTGGTTGCCATTGCCGATGCCAAGAAAGGCGTGGCCATGTTCGGCCAGGCGCAATTAAAGGTGCCGGTGATCGGCCTGGTAGAAAATATGAGTTATTTTACGCCTGCAGAATTACCGGATAACAAATATTATATCTTCGGAAAAGACGGCGGAAAAAATCTTGCGGAAGAATTCGACATTCCGTTGCTCGGGCAGATCCCGCTTGTACAAAGCATCCGTGAGGGCGGTGATATGGGCGTGCCAAGCATGATGACCGATGATGATATTACCCGCAAAGCATTTATCGAATTTGCCGGCGCAGCCGTGAGAAGCATTTCCATGCGGAACGCTAACATTGCGCCGACGGAAATACAGGAAGTTCTTGTTTGATGGGGGATATGCTTAAATCCAAGGTGTGATTAATCCGGTTTTCTTCATTGATTTGAAAAAGATCATACATCTTAGAACACAGATCATACATATTAATGGCATTTTCTTTGTACATTAATGGCATGAAAATTATCCTGGCTTCTATTTTCGCGATTGCATTTTTTTCTTCATGTAATTCTACTAAAAAAATGTCTGCCTACTCTCCTGTTGCTTTCGATAAAGAAGGCCACCGCGGTTGCCGTGGACTTATGCCGGAAAACACGATCCCGGCAATGATGAACGCGTTGGATCTTGGCGTCAATACGCTGGAGATGGACGTTTGCGTGAGCAAGGATAAAAAAATCTTCCTGTCGCACGAACCGTTCTTTAATTACGAGATCACCACAAAGCCTGACGGTCATTTTATTTCCGAAGAAAAAGAGCACGATTATAATACCTATACCATGACTTACGATTCCATCGTGAAGTATGATGTTGGGCTGAAGCCGCACCCGCGATTTCCCAAGCAGCAAAAAATGGCCGCCGTAAAACCCTTGCTGGCAGACCTTTTTAATGCCGTGAAAGAAAGTTACAAAACAAAACGACAAGCTTATCCGTTTTTCAATATTGAAATAAAAACGATGCCGGAAACAGACAATATTTATCATCCGGAACCGAAAGAATTTACCGAAATGCTGATGGCTGTTATCAGAGAAAATGGAATGGAAGATCAGGTCATCATTCAGTCATTCGATTTTCGTTCGCTCAGCTATTTACATCAAAAATATCCACACATAAAAACTGCGATGCTGGTGGAAGCCAGCGATAAAAGGAGTTTCCGGAAACAACTTGATGACCTCGGATTTGCGCCAACAACTTATAGTCCCGCTTTCGAAATCGTAACACCCGCGCTCATCAAAGAAGCACATGAAAAAAACATCCGCATCATTCCATGGACGGTAAACGACGCTTCAAAAATTAAGGAATTGAAAAATTGGGGCGTAGATGGAATTATAACGGACTACCCGGATTTATTCAATAAGTAAGGATTTGTAGGTGATCAGCGGCCGGTTGTCAACCCCAGCCAATCCAGCGCATTCTTATACAATAATTTTTCCTGAAGATTTGTCGACAGTTTCATTTCTTCAATCATTTTTCCCGGATGATGTTCCCCTAACGGAAACGGGTAATCGCTGCCGAGACATATCTTATCTTCGCCCATCCCATCCATAATAAATTGAAATGCCTTTTCATCATGAACCAGGCTGTCGATCCAGAAGCGGCCAATGTAATCACGTGGGTTGATGGCGTTGTCGATCGCCACGAGGTCGGGCCGCACCTTGAAACCGTGTTCGATCCTTCCGATTGTAAATGGAAACGAGCCGCCGCCGTGTGCAAACGCCACTCTCAGTTTTGGATACTTCTCAAGTACGCCTCCGAAGATCATCGAACAAATTGCGCGCGACGTTTCTGCGGGCATTCCTACCAGCCACGGAAGCCAGTATTTTTGCATTTGCTGCTCGCCCATCATTTCCCAGGGATGAATAAATAAGGAACAGCCAAGTTCTTCGGCCCTTTTGTAAAAAGGAAAGAATTTTTCGTCACCTAAACTGGCCCCATTGATATTGCTTCCGATTTCCAATCCCGGCATTTTTAATTCACTTACGCAACGTTCCATTTCCTTAATGGCAAGATCGATATCCTGCAAAGGGACCGTACCGATACCTATGAAACGTTGATCATCTTTTGTTACCACATCTGCAATATGATCATTGAAAAAACGCGCCGTTTCCCCACCGTCCGCGGGTTTTGCCCAATAGTTAAATAAAACCGGAATGGTAGATAACACCTGGATATCGACCCTTGTTTCATCCATTTCTTTTTTTCGAACCGTTGCATTAAAGCAATTGTCTTCCACTTCGCGAAAGAGCTTGTCGCCCTTCATCATACAGGCTTTACAGTTTCGATGCTCGAGATGAATGAATTCGCCGTAGCCGAACTTTTGTACCCAATTTGGCATTTTATCCGGCATGATATGCGTGTGTATATCTATTTTCATCTTAGGTCTGAAGTTTTAGGTTTAAGATTAATGGGTCGTATCCAAAGGCTTAACCCTGAACATTGAACTTTCAGCCTTTCCTTACCGGCGGCGCCATCACCGACCCGCATTTAGAACAGGTACGTTTATTTTCATCACTGTAAAATCCTTCCATTACCGGCGGCAGTTGCTTCACAATATCGCATACATGCAAATGTTCTTCATACAATTTATTGCCGCAGTTTTCACAATACCATAAAAATCCATCTTCTTCGCTTTCGCGCACTTTTTCAATTACAAGTCCAACCGTGCCTGCGCCACGTTGCGGGCTATGCGGCGTTTTAGGCGGAAGAAGAAACATATCGCCTTCGTTGATCACGATATCTTTTTGCACACCGTCGTCAATAATTTTCAAAACGATATTTCCTTCCACCTGATAATACAATTCTTCACTTTCATTATAATGATAATCCTTTCGGGCATTGGGGCCACCCACAACCATCACGATAAAATTTTCTGCATCCTTGTAAATACACTGGTTCCCTACCGGCGGCTTTAACAGGTTGCGATGTTCGTCTATCCATTTTTTCAAATTGAAAGGAGGCGTAACTGGCATACGATAATTTTTAGACTTGAAAGGTAAAATAAATTAATAATTAATAGTCAATAATGAATAATCCATTCAGAGTGCAGCAGGTATTTATTTGAAGGTCGCAGGTTGGCGCATTATTAATTATTCATTATTCACTATTAATTATCTTCGTTCCATGAATCTCGCAATCCCTCATCATCTTGAGAATTTTATCGGCGGAAATTTCATCAGTCCGCTCAGCCGCCAGTTTATAGACAACGTCAATCCCGCTACCGGTGAAATATACGGACAGATTCCAAACAGCAACGAAAAAGATATAGCGATCGCGGTTAATGCCGCAAAAAATGCTTTTCAACATTGGAGCAATACCAGTAATGAAAGCAGGTTCATTATCTTAAATAAGATTGCTGAACTTATAGACCAACATGCGGAGATACTCGCATTAGCCGAAACGAATGACCAGGGTAAACCACTTTGGCTAAGCAAAAAAATAGACATCTACCGTGCTGCCGCGAATTTTCGTTTTTTTGCCACCGGCAATATGCATTTTTCGGGTGAGAGTCATTCAATGGAAAACGTTGCGATTAATTATACGTTGCGACAGCCGATTGGTATCGTAGGCTGTATTTCTCCATGGAACCTCCCCTTATACTTGTTTACCTGGAAGATAGCGCCGGCACTGGCTGCAGGCAATTGCGTAATAGCAAAACCTTCGGAAGTAACGCCGGTAACGGCTTTCCTGCTGGCACACATTTGCAAAGCTGCCGGATTGCCGGATGGCGTATTAAATATCGTTCATGGCGACGGCCCCTCCTGTGGTGAAGCAATTATAAAACATCCGGAAATAAAAGCCATTTCATTTACCGGCAGTACGCGCGCAGGAGAACAGATTGCACGCATTGCTGCACCGATGTTTAAAAAATTATCCCTTGAATTAGGTGGAAAAAATCCGAATATTATTTTCGAAGACTGCGATTGGGAAAAAATGATGGAGACGACGATCCGATCCTCCTTCAGCAATCAGGGTGAAATCTGTTTATGCGGAAGCCGCATCCTGATTGAGTCTTCGGTATACGAAAAATTTAAGACCGCATTTATAAAAAAAACAAGTGAGTTGAAAGTTGGCGATCCGCTGGATGATACCAATCACCAGGGCGCCATCGTAAGCAAGGTACATTTTGAAAAAATTATGCGTTGCATAGAAATAGCTAAAGAAGAAGGCGGAAAGATATTGACCGGCGGCAATGCAGTGAAACCAGAAGGAAGATGTGCGAATGGCTTTTTTATAGAACCTACGATCATCGAAGGGCTGGGGCCGGATTGCAAAACCAATACGGAGGAGATCTTCGGCCCCGTTGTAACGTTGCAGCCTTTTAATACCATTGAAGAAGCGCTGCAACTGGCAAATGCTACTTCCTATGGATTGGCGTCAACTATCTGGACGCAGAACATCAGCAAAGCAAATATCATCGCTGCTAAGATCGAAGCAGGTATTGTGTGGATCAATTGCTGGCTGCAACGCGATCTGCGCACGCCTTTCGGCGGCGTGAAGAACAGCGGCGTTGGGCGGGAAGGCGGCTGGGAAGCCATGCGATTTTTTACGGAAGCGAAAAATGTTTGTATAGAATTTTAATTTTTATTGAAGAGAAAAAAGAAAATGAGGATTCGCAGAAGATCTCCGCGTAGACTCTGCCAACTCTTTTCTCTGCGGTTAAAAGAAAACAATGGATCATATTATCAAAACTGAAAATGCGGCAAAGCCTTTAGGCGCCTATCCTCACGCGCGGCGCGCGGGAAATTTATTATTCCTCTCCGGCATTGGCAGCAGAAAGGCAAGCGACAATAAAATACCCGGACTTGAATTGGATGCGGAAGGAAATATTTTAAAATACGACATTGAAGCCGAGTGCCATTCAGTTTTCGCAAACGTGAAAGCCGTGCTCGAAGCCAGCGGCAGCAGTTGGGATAAAATAATTGACGTAACAGTTTTTTTGACGAACATGAAAAAAGATTTCCCTGTTTATAATAAAATCTATGCAGAATATTTCACCGGCGTAGAAGCATGCAGAACAACTGTGGAAGTAAAAAGCTTGCCAACACCCATCTGCATTGAATTAAAAGTAATCGCCACCATTGATTAAAAGAAAACGATGATATTTGAAAATAATCTTGATTTTGCAAAACACCTGGATGATAAGGATGAACTGAGCCATTTCCGGGAAAAATTTTATATCCCGATGGTGAATGGAAAAGAATCCATTTACTTCACCGGCAATTCACTTGGCTTGCAGCCAAAAACAACGCAGGATCATATTTTAAACGAACTGGAAGATTGGGCCAACTACGGTGTGGAAGGGCATTTTCATGCACGCAATCCCTGGATGCCTTATCATGAAAATTTCTCCGACCAACTTGCAGATATTGTTGGCGCATTGCCACACGAAGTAGTTGCGATGAATCAGCTTACGGTAAATCTTCATCTGCTGATGGTAACGTTTTATCGTCCCACAAAAACCAAATATAAGATCATCTGCGAAGCAAAAGCATTTCCTTCTGATCAATATGCGATCGAGAGCCAGGTGAAGTTTCATGGATATAATTATGAAGACGCGGTAATTGAAGTGGCGCCTCGGGAAGGAGAATATACCATCCATACAGAAGATATTTTGTCTGCAATTGAAAAACATCGGGATGATCTTGCACTGGTATTGTTTGGTGGAGTAAATTATTACACCGGCCAGTTCTTCGACATAAAAACAATCGCCGAAGCGGCCCACAAAGCCGGTGTTTTCGCGGGTTTCGACCTGGCCCATGCAGCAGGAAATGTATCGTTATCGTTACATGAATGGGGTGTTGATTTCGCCTGCTGGTGCAGCTATAAATACCTGAACTCGGGTCCGGGTGGGGTTTCCGGAGTTTATATACACGAGAAACATTCCACCAATACAGATCTTCCAAGGTTTGCTGGTTGGTGGGGTTATAAAAAAGATTCCCGTTTTGAAATGCACAAAGGCTTTGAAGCGATCCCGACTGCGGAAGGATGGCAATTGAGTAATGCGCCGGTATTGAGTATGGCAGCACACAAGGCATCGCTGGATATTTTTGCAGAAGCCGGCATTGAAAAACTCGCGGCAAAAGGAAACCTCCTTAGCAGCTTTCTGATGTTCATCCTCGATGAAATAAAAGCAGATGCGGCTGAAAAATTAATTGAAGTCATTACTCCAAAAAATGAAAAAGAAAAAGGTTGCCAGGTAAGCATGCTGATGCTTAAAGATGGTAAGCGGATCTTTGAAGCATTGAAAAAACATGGCATACTTTCCGACTGGCGCGAACCAAACGTAATAAGAGTGGCGCCGGTACCGCTTTACAACAGTTTCGAGGAAGTATATAAATTTGGTGAGATCATCCGGACATTCTTTGAAAATCGAGTCGGCAGATAAGCTGAACATCAGCAGGAAAGACGAAAAGATTTTTATTTGTTGAAAACATACCAACATATTTGTTTTTCCGTCTTCCCGGCAAAAAACTAATCGTTAGATCATGAAAAAAGAAGTTGTCATAATAGGTGCCGGATTGGTTGGAACATTGTTATCCATCTATCTTTCAAAGCGTGGTTACAACGTTACGGTCTTTGAACGCCGCGGAGATATGCGGCACGAGAAGATCGCTGCGGGCCGTTCTATCAACCTCGCATTGAGCGATCGCGGTATCCGGGCCCTGGAAGAAGTGGGCATCATGGAAGAAATAAAGAAGATTGCCATCCCGATGCATGGACGGCAGATACATCATGCAGATGGAAGCAGCGCTTACCAGGCCTATGGCAAAAACGGTCAGTTTATCAACTCCGTTTCAAGGGCAGCACTCAATATTATGCTGATGAATCTTGCGGAAGAAAATGATGTAAAGATATTTTTCCATGAGAAATGTGAGTTCATCGATTGGAAAAATAACGAAGTTCATTTTATAAATGGATCCGATGAAAACACAAGCACTGTTAAAGCGGATCTCATTTTTGGTGCCGACGGCGCTTATTCCGCTGCGCGGTTAACGCATCAGTTGCAACATGAAAGATTTCAATACCAGCAATATTTTATTGATTATGGTTATAAAGAACTCACGATCCCGGCCGGAGAAAACGGCAACTTCAACATTGAAAAAAATGCCTTGCACATCTGGCCACGCGGCAATTACATGCTGATTGCGCTGCCTAATATGGATGGAAGCTTTACCTGTACTTTGTTTTTCCCATTTGAAGGCGAGCCTTCTTTTTCTTCCTTAAAAACGAAAGAGTCGATAGCCGGATTTTTTGAAGAAACCTTCGCCGATGCAAAAAAAATAATGCCTACGCTGGTGGATGATTTCTTTAGTAATCCAACCTCTTCCTTAATTACGGTAAAATGTTTCCCCTGGATACGCGGAGAAAAGTTTGCGCTCATTGGTGATGCGGCGCACGCCATCGTACCATTCTTCGGACAAGGCATGAATGCCGGGTTTGAAGATTGTTCTGTTTTGAATGGCCTGATAGATGAACACAACGAAGACTGGAAAAAGATTCTTGAAGCATTTCAATTATCGCGCAAGCCGGATGCAGATGCGATTGCGGATCTTGCGCTCGCAAATTTCGCAGAGATGCGCGACAAAGTGAATGATGCAACGTTCCTGTTACAAAAAAAGATAGAGGCAAAATTCAGCAATAAATACCCTGAAAAATGGACACCGGCTTACGGACTTGTAACATTCAGTCCGGATGTGCGTTACAGCGAAGCTTTGCGCCGCGGAAATGTTCAACAAAAGATAATGGATGAAGTGATGCAGATGAAAAATATTGAGGAAAAATGGGACAGCAAGGAGGTGGAAGAAAAAATGCTTGGACTTCTTTCGTGACGACTGACCATCAATCACCGACGACAGATGATGCTTACAAATAATAATTGACAACTGATGTATAAGCTACCCTATCATACCGAAAAGGACGAAGTAAAAATGCTTGCTTTTATGAAAGCTCATCCATTTGCAATGGTGATCGGCGCAGGCGATGGATATCCTGCTGCATCCCAACTTCCTTTGGAAATTATTGAAGAAAACGGCAATTTATTTTTTTTCGGACATATGATGAAAAAGACGAGCCATCATCTGGCATTTGAAAAAAATGAAAATGTACTGGCGATTTTTACAAGCCCGCATGCTTACGTAAGTGCCGCATGGTACAAAGATCCGGCGGTTGGAAGTACGGTGAATTATATCGCCGTTCATGCCAAAGGAAAAATAAAATTCACCGATGACGCCGGTACATACGAAGCGGTGAGAAGCATTACAGACAGGCATATCGGGAAAAACAGCCCCGCTTCATTCAACAATCTTTCACAAGAATATATCAACGCAATGATCAAAGCGATCGTTGGTTTTAAGATTGAAGTAGTTGCAATTGATAATGTATTTAAGCTGAGCCAGAACCGTGACGCGGAAGACCGGCAAAGCATCATCCGGCATTTGGAAGAAAGAAATCTTGCAGGAGATGTTTACATTGCGGGTGAAATGCGCAAACTCCGGGATTGACCATCTTGCAACTTCAGGCTCTTTAACGTGTTGTGCTATTGAAGCTAAACCTGAATAAAAAATTCGCATTCTGCCCCTATGTTTCAACAAGCTTAACATGACCGTGTGCTGTCTGCCTGAGCTTTCCGAAGACTGTTTGCAGCGTAAAATTTGCATCTGAAGTACAACACATCAGGCTCTTAAATAAAGAAGCACGTAAAAAAAATAACGGTATCGCCAGGATAACAAACCTTTAAAACCTTTGCGTACTTTTGCAGCAAAGCAATCTTTCCATGCATCGCAATACGCTAATACAACAGATAAAAGAAAAACAATCATATCTCTGCGTCGGCCTTGATACAGACATCACCAAACTCCCGAAACATCTGCAAGGCAAACCCGATGCCGTAGTGGAATTCAACAAGGCCATCATTGATGCCACGAAAGATCTTTGTGTTTCCTATAAAATAAATACCGCCTTTTACGAATCGCAGGGAAGCAAGGGTTGGCAGGCGATGGAAGAAACGGTGGATTATATTCCGGCCACACATTTTAAAATTGCCGATGCAAAACGCGCCGACATCGGAAATACTTCCTCGCAATATGCAAAGGCTTTTTTTGAAACAATGACCTTCGATGCGGTAACAGTGGCGCCCTACATGGGCGAAGACAGCATCCGGCCGTTTTTGGAACATGACAATAAATGGACGATCGTGTTGGGATTGACGAGCAACAAAGGCGCAGCAGATTTTGAAATGCTGAAACTCGTTTCCGACAACAACAACGCGCATTTGCGTTCTGAATTTTTATACGAACATGTTTTAAGAACAATCTCCGGATGGGGAAACCCAAACAACCTGATGTTCGTGGTAGGCGCCACACAGGCAACCGAATTTGAAAATATCCGCAATATCATCCCAGAAAATTTTCTGCTCGTTCCCGGCGTCGGCTTTCAAGGCGGCAGTTTGGAAGACATCAGCAAACACGCGCTGAACAAGGATTGTGGCTTGCTTGTAAATGCAAGTCGCGCAATTATTTTTGCCAGCGATGGTGAAGATTTTGCGGAAGAAGCGAGAGAGATCGCGTTGCAATATCAGACAGAAATGAAAGGATATTTGAATGGATAATGGGGTGATGGATAATGGATAATTTTTTAAACCCATGAATTCTGCCCGCTATTCATTTAATAAATCTGAGCTTAAGGCATTATCAATTATCCATTAACAACAAACTTGCTGATCTGCTTGGAAAGAAGTTCCGCCCACTTTGCATATTCTTTCTCCGATGGATGCAATCCATCCGCTGCTACAAATCCATCCAGCCTTCCGTCTTTTCGCTGATCAGATGTGATATCGATATAGTAGCATTGATGTTCTTTTGAAACCTTTTCGCACGCTGCATTGTAGGCATCAATGTCCGCAGCGATCTGCGCAGCATTTCTGTCTTTTGCAAAAGGCGCGATGCCCCAATCCGGAATGCTCAGCACAAATACGCGCGATGGATCATTGCCGGCAAACGCGATCGCCTGTTTCAATAAATCTTCAAACTGCGTTTGAAATTCTTCCACACTTCTGCCACGATATTGATTGTTGACACCGATTAACAACGAAACGAAATCATATTTTTTTAAAAATGTATGTTGCGCGATTGCGGAAGACAGTTCATCTGTCGTCCAGCCTGTTTTTGCGATGATTTCAGGCGAATAAAAATCATGTGCAGGAAAAGTGTTGCGCAGCAAAGAAATTGTCTGACACGGAAAATTTTCCGTCAGCAAAACAGCTTCCCCGATCGTATAGCTGTCGCCGAGGGCGAGATAGGAATAATGCATGACACAATTTATAATTTTCCTGGAGATCGCGGTGATTTCGCCGGAAATAATCAACCTGTCATCTCCGCGTTTCGTGAAATCTGCGGCAACACTCAGTAGTTCATCGCCGGTTTCAATTTGCCCCAAAATTCGGTATCGAAACTTGACGGTCCGGCTGTGGAACCACCGGCATCGTCGCCAAGGCGCACCACCACTGCATTGAGACTTGGCACGATATAAATTTTCTTATCGTCTTTTCCAAGTGCCATAAACATATCTGCGGGTGCGCTGGTATTAAGATAGCCGGGGAAAATCGTTTGCAAAGTTGGCAACATAAAAGATGATTTTCCATTCAGCCACCACAAATAGCCGTAGGATTTATTGTAATTCTGGGAAGTATTAATCATCGAATGATAATAGGCCGTGTCGCTCAGCAAAGTATTTCCGTCCCATTTTCCTTTTTGTAAAATAAGTGAACCAAATCTCGCCGCTTCGCGGGTGGTGCAATACATGATATAATTGAACCAGAAAGCATTCGGCATGCCGATCTTATCAAATAAGGTAGTTTTGCAATAGGCATTAAAAGTAGTGCCGGCGGCAACTCCGAGTAATTTTTGTATGAGATGATACGGCGCGTTGTGATATGCCCACCTCGTACCTGCATCGGCTTTATAAATTAAACACGACGGATCGGTGCAGTCCACATCAGGCACATTATCATCCAAACCGGTTGTCATCGTAAGTTGATTTTTTAACGTGATGAGATTTTCTTTCGCAATCGGCAGGGAAGTCCAGCCCGTACCTAAATAAGCAGAAGTTTTATTGTCAATATTGATCAGTCCATTCTGCTGCGCAATACCCGCAACAAACCCCACTACACTTTTCCCGGCGCTTGCGATGTAGTAACGTGTATCTTTCGTCCAGCCGTTCCAATATTGTTCCTTTACGATCCTTCTGTTTTGCAAAACGATCAGTCCATAGGTGGCTTTGGTAGCTGCGTAATCAAAAGCTTCCTGTAGTTTTACAGAATCCCAACCGATAGATGAAGCAGATTTTGTTGTCCACGCATCGCCGGTGAGCGGCGGAAAATAATATGCTTCGGATGTTGGCGGTATAACGGGTGGTGTCACGGGTGGTGGTGTTGTTCCACCAGAAACAGGATCGGATTTTTTGCAGGAGAGCATTAAAATTATCAGTAAGAAAGGAAATAGATTTTTCATAAACCGGAAATTAGTTTTGCAATAGACCTTATATTTTCAAAAGGTTTAATCACGGCGGGAACGCACCATGGCAAGATTACCGCGTCCCTATCACAATTTTTCCAATTGCCCGATCCACCGCCTGCAAATAAACAAGGGTATTGATCCAAATAAGCCAAACGCGCAATCTATCAGAATGTGAAAGATCGGTATTTGTCGTATCCGGCCGGCGATAAATGCCAGGGGAAATACGGCAAAACAAGCCATCATTGCCCAATCGATCACCCATTTATTACGTACCGGATCGCGGTATGGGCCAATAAATGTCGCTGCAATCACCAGGTGAGCAAATGCCAGCCAATCGTAACCGTAAGCCAGCATCGGGTATTTTGAATTGGTGTTGTGCAGTGCCTCATAACAGTTCCTGAGCCAATCTTGTAACCCGGCCGGAACCCATGCCGGATGCGCTATCAGCCATGACAGTTCTGTTTCGGCGGGAAAAGCTGTTATTCCGCTGAGCGCCAATGCGATCATAAAAAAAATGATCATTCCTCGGATCTTTTTCAATAGCGTCATAAAAATGGGGTGTTCAAAATTTAGTCTTCGGAAAAATTAGGGCTATATTTGCCCCGCTTTGCTATAAACCGCTGAGAAAAGAGTAAATAGAGTTTGCGCAGAGATTTTGTTACGCAACATTTTTAAACTATTATTCTTTGCTACTTTCGGTATTTCCGACAGTGAAATTACAGCAATGCGCTAATGAACCGAACACTTCAATAAATTAAGTCCGTTCATTCTTAATTTTTAATTCTTAATTGATTTTATGGCCGCTAAAACCGACAACTTCCAAAGTCCGGATTACTTTAATGTAGACGAATTATTAACCGAAGAGCACAAGCTCATCCGCGAAAGTGTACGCAACTATGTAAAGAAAGAAATTTCGCCGATCATTGAAGATTATGCGCAGCGCGCTGAGTTTCCACAACAGATCGTAAAGCAACTCGGCGACCTTGGTTGCTTTGGCCCAACCGTGCCGGAACAGTATGGCGGCGGCGGACTCGATTATATTTCTTACGGCCTGATGATGCAGGAACTGGAGCGCGGAGATAGCGGCGTTCGCAGCACGGCGAGCGTGCAGGGTTCGTTGGTAATGTTCCCGATCTATCAATACGGAAACGAGGAGCAGCGCAATAAATATTTACCAAAACTTGCGAGCGGCGAATGGTTGGGATGTTTCGGATTGACCGAACCAAACCATGGAAGTGATCCGAGCAGCATGCTTACCAATATCAAAGATGCGGGCGATCATATGATATTGAATGGCGCCAAAATGTGGATCAGTAATGCGCCGTATGCACAGGTGGCGGTAGTTTGGGCGCGCAACGAACAGGATGAGATCCAGGGCGTCATCGTTGAACGCGGCATGGAAGGATTTAGCACGCCTACCACGCACGGCAAATGGAGCCTTCGCGCAAGTGCCACTGGTGAATTGGTTTTCGATAATGTAAAAGTTCCGAAGGAAAATATTTTACCGAATGTAAAAGGATTGAAAGGTCCGCTTGGTTGTTTAACCAAAGCGCGTTACGGTATTACCTGGGGTGCGATTGGTGCGGCGATGGATTGTTACCATATTGCACTGGAATATAGCAAGGAAAGAATTCAGTTCGGCAAACCGATTGGCGGGTTTCAGTTGCAGCAAAAAAAGCTGGCAGAAATGGTGACTGAAATTACCAAAGCGCAATTACTCAACTGGCGCCTGGGCGTTTTGATGAATGAAGGAAAAGTGACCCCTCAACAAGTAAGTATGGCTAAAAGAAATGCTTGCGAAGTGGCCACGAATATTTGCCGCGATGCGCGACAGATGCTGGGTGGAATGGGCATTACAGGCGAATACCCGGTGATGCGCCACATGATGAATTTAGAAAGTGTGATCACGTACGAAGGAACGCATGATATTCATTTGCTGATCACTGGAATGGATGTAACGGGGATCAATGCATTTAAGTAATTTAGCATGAACCATCATATGCGATTTTTTATCACCACAATATTAATTTTTGCACTGATCTTTTTTGGTGCGTGGCTCTTGTGGAATACCTTTTTTCATTCATGGGGAAGGGCAATGGCACCACATAAATAAATACAAAATTTTGATATGAAAAATATTTCCGTAATTGGTGCAGGAACAATGGGAAACGGCATTGCACACGTTTTTGCACAAAATGGCTTTTCTGTTACCCTTATTGATTTGAATACTGCGCAACTGGAAAAAGCAATTGCTACCATCGGCAAAAATCTCGACAGACAAATTGCAAAAGGAACGCTGACAGAAAATGAAAAATCTTCCACTTTAAAAAATATCACAATTGTTTCCGATGTTTCCGAAGGTATAAAAAAAGCAGATCTTGTGGTAGAAGCTGCAACTGAAAATATTGACCTGAAATTAAAAATATTCAAACAACTAGACGATGCTGCACCGCAAGGCTGCATACTCGCCACCAACACTTCTTCCATCTCTATTACAAAGATCGCGGCCGCTACGAAACGTCCGGAACTGGTAATCGGCATGCATTTCATGAATCCTGTGCCGGTGATGAAGCTGGTGGAGATCATTAATGGTTATGCCACCAAAAAAGAAGTAACGGATACAGTTGTTGAACTAAGCAAACAACTTGGCAAAGTGCCTTGCGCGGTAAATGATTACCCTGGTTTTATCGCCAACAGAATTTTAATGCCAATGATCAACGAAGCCATCTACAGCCTATATGAAGGCGTTGCCGGCGTAGAAGAAATTGACACCGTGATGAAACTCGGCATGGCGCACCCGATGGGACCGCTGCAGCTGGCAGATTTCATTGGCCTCGACGTTTGCCATAGCATCTTAAAAGTATTACACGATGGTTTTGGCAATCCGAAATACGCGCCTTGTCCGCTGCTGGTGAATATGGTGATGGCGGGGAAACTGGGGGTAAAATCCGGCGAAGGGTTTTATAAGTATGAAGCGGAAAGGAAGGGTTGGGTGGTAAGTGAGCGTTTTGGGAGATATCGGGATGACAACCTACAGGGATGACAACCTACAGGGATGACAACCTACAGGGATGACAACCAGCCTCTATTATCCAAAGTCAAAATATGAATACCTCAACGCCAATTCTGCATGAGTTAAAATAAACCTATCTATACCACCAAATAAATCAAGCACATCTTTCCGACATATCATTGTGTCATCGCTGCCAATTATTTCATTATACGAAGACCATTCACAATCTTCAAAAGTTGAGGCAATTTTATGATGAACTTCGTTAGCGTGAATATAAACAAAGAGGTTTATTAAATAATTATCATCTTTTACAAGTCTTCTATTAAATGGCCGATTAAAAAGATGTCCTTCTCTGTTATAAACTCTATTGAAGTAGCAGGTGTGGCTTACTGAAACACGTTGAAATTGTTGTTTCAGCAGCGTATGTAGGCCACATTTCCCTTTCAGAAATTTTTTCTGAGTTATTGTTAGAAATTCTTCGGGAATACCACTAAGATGTTTTATGATTTGATCCTGTTCTTTTATCTTGACAATAAAATGTACGTGATTGTCAAGCAGATTATAGCCCCAGGTATCTACAAAATTATTCATAAAAAGAAAATAAGTTTTCAGGTAATGAAACTTATCTATCGGATCTTCAAAAAGCAAAACCCCACCCACACTTTTACTATATACGTGATAAATTCGTCCCTCATTTAATTCAGCTAGAAATTCCTTAGAAACTGGCATAGTCAAAGATAATTTTGACGGCTTTTTCAAACAAAGTGTTTTCACCAGTTGGAAATGTTTTTTCCTACCGGGATGACAACCTTGTGGGTTGTCATCCCAAAAGGTTACCCATTAAGAGCCAAACCGCAAAAGCTGACGAAAGAATGCAAAACTACCACGGAAGGCGGAACTGAGATCGATGTCTATTCGAAACGTTGCTGCTTTTCATGAAGAAGGACAAAACAATAAAGCGGCCGCCCTTAGTTATCAACAACAGGCCAAAATTTACACAACCCTTATCCGTAGCATAAAACACCATGC
>JAATFP010000073.1 GCA_015655125.1 Chitinophagales bacterium
TGTCTTCAGATTTCTGCAGGTACATTTTGAATTTCTTATTGGCCGTGAAATTAAGCTCAAAAATTCCATCCTGCTTTTTAACAGAGTGTATTCCATAGGCGAATTTTCGCTGAAACATACTTAATTCTTCCTGCTGTCCTTTTTCACTGTATCTTATCCAATAAGGATGCAGCGGCTTATCGTCATCCGGTTTCCCGTTATCTATATTAATTTCATATACCACGGTATTTTTATTGCGGCTGTGCTGAAGATAAAACAATTGGCCCGATTTGACCGGCGGCACTGGATAGCCATTGTCCTGGAAACCTGTTAATGTCAGTAAACACAACAACCCTGTAATCAGAAATAATTTCATGGTGATATGATTTATTGGTGTAAAAGCAGCCATGGCCAAAGTTATTTCTGCGCACCTTTTGCAGCCTTTTCGATCACATCTGCAACAGCTTTAGGTTGCGAAATAAATACAACATGACTGCCTTTGATTTCAGTAACATTTGCATTGGCCCTTTTGGCCATAAACTTTTCTCCATCTGGTGGAATGGTTTGATCTTCTGTAGCGACTACGTACCAGCTAGGCTTTGTTTTCCAGGCGGCTTTGCCAATTTTACTTCCAAATACTGCGGCCGAAACCGGAACCTGCGAATCTGCCATGAATTGTGCTTTTTCTGCATTCAGATCGGCGCAAAATCCGGAATGAAACTTAGCCCTGTCATACCAGATAAAACCATCCTCTGGAGGAAGGATGCCGGAGTTGGGAGCAGGCGGGCCGGCCTGTAAAAGGGTCAGCAACGTTTCGCCCTCATCCGGCACGAACGCTGCAATATACACCAGGCCGGCGACTTTCGGATCATTACCCGCTTCAGTAATGATGGCGCCTCCATATGAATGCCCCACTAAAATTACCGGTCCGGTTTGTTGTGCAAGCACGCGCCTTGTAGCAGCCACATCATCCCCTAACCCGGTATTGGGATTACCTACCACACTCACGTTATATCCTTTTTTCTTCAGGATGGTATATACGCCTTCCCACCCCGATCCATCGGCGAATGCACCGTGAACAAGCACGATATTTTTAACATCGGCTTTCGGTTCCTGTTGTTTAAAAGCCATACAAATTACCAGGCTCATACCGGCAAACAGGGCTATTCCGGTTGCCAGCATTTTTTTGGAAATTGATTTTTTCATTTTTTTTAGTTTAATCAGTGAACATTTTTTTAAAGAGATTTATTTATTTTTTCAAGCGACAAATTTTTTTGAATTCCGGAATCGTTGGCGTGGGAACGATCCCTAAATCGTTCTCAAATGAGATACCGCTGATCTCTTTCAATTGTTGCGGCTATTTTATGCGGAGAAAGATCATGCGGAAAATTTCCGGGAGCCATTAAGGAACACGTATTTTCAGAGGTTCCATGGCAGGTCAACGCGATACCCGCAATGGCAATATATGATACCCGTTTTTTCATTTAACGGAAGTTTGTGTTTGAATAGCCACCACAAAAGCAATGATCGAGAGCAATAATCCTCCCAAAAAGATCCAGTAGGCAATAGATAAATAATTGAATTTTTTTGCCAGCACTTTTCGTACGTTAAAGGACTCCTTGTACATTTCCATATACACGGTTTCTTTCGGACTTGAAAATAAGCTGGTCAGCTGATCATAATAGGTATCCCAGGTTGCGTGACGAAAATTGCTATCGATGAGGTCGAAGCTACCGAAGAAAAACCACTGAAAATTTTTCGAGTGGTGATCTTCTGCAAAAAAACTTTTCTGCGGGCGGCTTGCCAATACCGAAACAAAGATCGTAATCATGCTGATCGACAATAGCAATACTGTTGGCCACAACAGAATCATGCTCTTGTTCAGTTTGCCCAGCAAAAACGCGAGCATTACAGAGATAATGATGGAATTTACATGGATCAGTAAGGATGCCTTTGAATCGGCCACCGAAATGAGATGATTGTAATTCCGAAAACCCAGTTTAAAGAGATCTTCCGTTTCCTTGTTGGAAAGCGGACTGTCTGTAGCTGATTTACCGTCTCCCTTGTCGCTTTCACTTAATTTAGCAATTCGTTTTTCAAGCAGCTGGAAATTGCGTTCCTTTCCATTTGAATAGTTGTTCAGCGCATAATCCGTATAGTATCTTGTTTTGATAAAAAGCTGATGATAGAATTTCAGAAAAAAAATTTCTGGTTCATCATGTCCCGACAGCCGCGTGGTTTCTTCTTTCAAAAGAATAATATTCTCCGCTAACCCGGGAAAGGAAAATTGGCTGTAAATAGCATCTGACGCCACTTTTTGTAACTTTGTTTCTGCATATTTTCCTTCGGTAAGAGTAGCCACAGTGTCCATTACAATTCCCCTATCCATCAATGGATAATTAACTTCTTCAAAATATTTATTCAGTAAGAAGTAATCCGGCGACTGCACTTCCGCAACAACCTCCGTCTGGCCGGCATACCTGAACCACACTGCTACAATTGCGTTCTGATGATCCATGTCTTTCAGATCAACGGACCTGGCAACCTGCTTTCCCTCTTTTGCCAGCCTGCTCATGAAATGATAGCTGAAGAAAATACTTTTCTCTCCGTTTTGTTCGTAAAACGATTTTAAAAACTGGTCGGCTGCCTTATGGTAAGAAATTTTTTCGTGCATTATGGTTGCTCTAGTGGTTCATTTTTTTTCTTTTTCTTCTTTCCCGTTGTTTGCCGGGTGGCGGCACATTCATTTATCATTGCTTCATTTATTTCCGGTAATACAAGTTTTTGCCGTTCTTTTTT
This sequence comes from Chitinophagales bacterium, assembly GCA_015655125.1. Lineage (GTDB taxonomy): Bacteria > Bacteroidota > Bacteroidia > Chitinophagales > Chitinophagaceae > Ferruginibacter. Next base: position 2,779 of record JAATFP010000073.1, read on the forward strand.
ATTGACGAGATTTGCATAATAATTTACAATATGCTCGATCCTGGCGTCGGTATACTTCTTTAACCTGGCTCTCTTCTTGTCCGTTAATCCGTCCATATAAATAAGCATAATACAGGATAATCGGGCCTTGAGGTTTTTCCGGTTCATCCTTCTTGTATCTTCCATAAAAGTTTTTGTTGGTTAATTTTTTCGCTCCATTAAAAATAATCCGAATTAAAACGTGCGGTATTCTAATCCGATATTTCGACATGCTCAGACAGACAGCACTCTGTCAGCCTGAGCATGTCGAAGACGTTTCATAACAAATTTCAGAACCTGATAGCGTAGCACATTAATGTTATTTAATCATCCTTGCTATTCTGATTAGCCGGCCGTAAAGTTGAGAATCGGGGAGAATATTATAAATACACAGATCGGCAATTGTGATGTACGAACCATGCATCTTTGCTTATGCGTTCCCGGTTTCTTTATATGCCGAAAAATTCATCCCGGAATTTGTTTTAAAAAACTTACTGAAATGGGCATAGTTATCAAAACCCAGTTGGTCTGCTATCTGCTTAAGATTTGCCTTGGACGAACTTACGCGCCGTTTTGCTTCCAGAATGATCTGCTGTTGTATATGATGGCTCGCGGGATATCCTGTTGTTTTCTTAACCAGCTTATTGAGGTAGTTGGGAGTTACAAACAGGTCACCGGCATAATCTGCCACCATCTTTTTAGAAATAAAATCTTTTTTTACCATCGCGATAAACGTCCTGGCGAGGTCGCGGTTCTTTCGGTTATCCATCATGGTTTCCGTTCTCTGAACCTCCCTGAAAACATGCATCAGGAAAACTGACACCAGGCCCTCGAGCATTTCCTGTTTCAGATTGTTGGCTGACTGCAGTTCATGAACAATCATATTTGCGATGCAGCGTAATTCATCACGAACATCGTTTGTTACATTTATGATGTGGATATTGTTTTCAGAACCCGGGTATATTTCGGGAATCTCCACCTTGGCAGAGATGCTTCTGAAGAAATCGGGCGTAAGTGAAAAATAGAATCCGTTAATGTCTGCGTTCCCGGTAAAATCCCTCATTTGTCCGGACTGTAAAACGTACATGCAATTGTTTTGAAGTTGGTGCGTCTGCATATCTACCTTCAATTTGCCATTACCATTTAATACCCAAAAGATCTCTGTTGACAATAACCGTGTGTTTGTAAAAAGCGACACATCCCCGTTTGCAGATAATTTTTTCAACGGGTGGATTAGGAGCGGAGCTCCTGCAAGGTCATTGCAGCCGCCGCTCTGATATGCGGCCGCCAATAAATCGTTGGCTTTTTTTTCGGTCTTCATGATGGTATTTTTTATTCTTAAAAGTATTCACCCATATTTCAACTCGTGTGCCATGCTGCAACCGGCTGACGATGAGATAGATAAGCAAAAAAGGAAAAACGGATGTTGCCGATATAGCGTCAAATGCCGAATGCGGTATTGTTATTACGGCAAATCAACCTGTTTGCCGGAATTTTTTTTCGCCATTGTCAAAATTGAAATCTGCAAGAGGCATTTGCGGATGAATAATTTATATAACCATTGTCTTTGTCTGGCAATTTTCGGTAAGCGGCTCTGCGTCTAGTTTTACACTCAGGTCAAATTGTTTTCCCGCACAAAAAAGTTTGCTAAAAAATCTCAGCATGAAACATATTGTTATAATCGGAGGCGGGTTCGGCGGAGTAAACCTCGCTAAGCAGCTTTCCAACAAAGAAAGGTTTGCAGTTACGCTTGTAGACAAAAACAACTACAATTTTTTTCCTCCGCTGATGTACCAGATCGCAACCGGGTTTTTAGAGGTGAGCAATATTTGCTATCCATTCAGAAAGCTGTTTCGCAACAAAAAGAATATCCGGTTTCACATGGGAGAATTTGTTGAGTTGATAGCATCTGAAAATAAAGTGATCCTATCCACGGGCGAACTTCAATATGATCACCTGGTTTTTGCCACGGGAGTTTATACCAATTATTTTGGGATGGAAAACGTGAAACGAAATGCATTACCAATGAAGAACGTGAGCGATGCGATCGTTTTGAGAAATCACATTTTACAAATGCTCGAAATAGCATCCGTCACGAAAGATTATGCGGAACGCGACCGGTTATTGACAGTGGTGATCGCGGGTGGCGGACCCACAGGTGTTGAAATATCAGGCATGCTGGCCGACCTTAGAAAATTTGTGTTTTCAAAAGAATACCACGAAATATCCGGCAAAGGGCTGGAGGCCAGGATCATATTGGTGGATGGCATGGACGTACTGCTGAAGCCGATGAGTGACAAGTCTCATGCAGATGTTTTACTGACACTCACAGAAATGGGTATTGATATACGTCTGAACATGCAGGTGAAAGACTATGTTGACAATACAGTCATTTTTGCCAACGGTGATGAGATTGCGACAGCGACATTGATCTGGGCAGCCGGTGTTACCGGCGGAGAATTTAAAGGAATCCCTGCAGGCGCTTACGATCGCGGGAAGCGACTTTCCGTAAATGAATTCAATTGTATAAAAGGGTTCAGCAATGTTTACGCCATCGGAGACACCTGCATTCAAAAACACGAAGTCTCCTTTCCCGGCGGACATCCGCAACTGGCACAGGTAGCCATACAGCAGGGAACAAATCTTGGAAAGAATTTGCTGGCCGTAGAAAAGGGCCAACCTATGAAGCCGTTCAAATATTGGGATAAAGGTTCTATGGCTATCATTGGTCGAAACAAGGCCGTAGTGGACCTTCCCAACAAAATGCATTTTCGCGGATTTATTGCCTGGATGATGTGGTTGTTTGTTCACCTCATGTCGCTTGTTACGCAACGCAATCGCGTTACCACTTTTTACAATTGGCTCATTGCATGGTTCACAAAAGACCAGGCGTTGCGGATGATTATCCGCCCGGAAGAAAAACCTGTTTCAAAATTATAATCATCAACCTTTAAAAATACAGTTATGGACCTGAAAGGAAAAATTGCAGTTATTACCGGTGGCGCAAGCGGCATCGGGTTTGCGCTTGCCGTGCGTTTTATAAAAGAGGGCGCTACGGTTGTTATATCCGACATCAATGAAGAGGCATTAAAAGCGAAAGCTGATGAGACCGGCGCGTTTCCCATAGCAGCAAACGTGGCGGTGGAAGAGGATGTAAAAGCACTTGTTGAAAAGGCAACGGAAATATTTGGTCGCATCGATGTGTTTGTTGCAAACGCCGGTGTTGCAAAATTCGGCGACCCGTTTTCTTCAGCAAAAGACTGGGATTTCCAATGGAACGTAAATGTGATGTCGCAGGTGTATGCGGCAAAATATGTTTTGCCACAAATGATCGCCCGTAAAAGTGGTTATATTTTAAACACTGCATCGGCAGCCGGGTTGATTGTAGAGTTCCATTCTGCTATGTACAGTACCACAAAGCACGCATGTGTGGGTTTTTCCGAATGGCTGGCTGCGAGCTACAAAGAAAACGGGATCGGTGTGAGCGTTCTTTGCCCAGGACCGGTAAAAACACCTATGGCCGCAGGTGTTGCCGCTATGCAGGAAGATGCACTCGAACCAGAGGATCTGGCAGATATGGTTGTAAAAGCAATCGAAGTCGGTCAGTTTATGATTTCCACGCATGAAAAAATCTGGAAGCTATATCTGGTGAAATCGACCGATTACCAAAAATATATAGAGTTGCTGGCGCAACGCCGGGCCTATAAACTGAGCCTGGACGCAAAATAAAGAAGTATCTTTTTCGCAACTAAAAATACTATTGACGAATCGGAAAGTATAAGATCGGCAATAGAATTCCTAGTCTGTAGGTTGTTGCCATTATGTAATTAAGCAAGCTTTACACCTATGAACAGGCGTTTTTATTTTTTTGCTGCAGTGTTGTTTTTATCTCCGGTATATATGAAAGCACAGGCTTTACGCGACAGCGTACCCATATCGATGGAACAGATTTTTGATCTTGCATTGAAAAATAGTGAAGAACATAAGCTATCGGAACGTTACGCGGATGTTGCCAAACAACA
>JAATFP010000062.1 GCA_015655125.1 Chitinophagales bacterium
GAAGGCGGAACTGAGATCGATGTCTATTCGAAACGTTGCTGCTTTTCATGAAGAAGGACAAAACAATAAAGCGGCCGCCCTTAGTTATCAACAACAGGCCAAAATTTACACAACCCTTATCCGTAGCATAAAACACCATGCGCTGCAATGTGCCGCTAAGGCCGAAAATTTGAAGATCAAGTTGAAAAAATTCCGTAAACAGTATCCTGAAACAGTTGCATTTTCGGAATTAGGAGAACACCTGAGCGGTATTTTTGAAGGCGATGATCCCGATCTCAGGATCAAAAGATCCTGGCTACACGATATAACAAAGGCAAAAAAACACTCAAAACATGTGACGTACCAGCGCAGGCAAAAATGCAACTCGCTATTGACATGTTTTACGCAGGAGCTGACTTGTTCGTTCTAACAATTCAACAAACCAATACGCTATTGCTAAGCATTACAATAAAAGCAGACATGGTAAATATGTTGCCACCGGTTGCAGGCCAAAATGCGATCGATGAACTCACACACTTTATGAAACATTATCTAATTTTTCGTTCCCTTATCCCCAAACACACACTCCACCTTCAACCCCATGGGGCCATAATATTTCTCCAGAATAAACTTTATATGCTCCCGTGCCAGTTTGAGATACGCCGGGTTGTTCATCAGCGTTTTGTTCGCTTCTTCATAAAGTTGCTTTTGCGCTTTTATATATTCATCAATCGTTACAGATGTGAGCAGGCCTGTCTTGCTGATGGCATCTACCCTATCCAATCTCAATTGTAAGCTCAACATTTTGCATGCAGGAAGATACACAGTTGCAATGCCGGATTTTGTATCGATGGCCACTTTTTGATCCCTCATGTCTACACCATATTTCGCATCGAAAGGGATGGTCAGTTGCAAGGTACTTTCTGCGAAATAATTTTTGAACTTGTTCCACATACTTTCATTGTCGCCGCGGTTACTCATTTTGAGATTCGTAGTTCCGGTAACATCCAATGCACCGAGTTCTGCGATATCGGTTACGAGCGCCACGTTTTGAACGATATCGGTTTTGGTTTGGTTGCTGCCGTTCTTCTTTCCCAAAAAATAAAACGCCGCCGCTACGAGCAATATTAAAAATATGATCACCGCATTGTTTCTCATCGTTTCTTTTTTTTACTGACGAGTGTATAACTGTCATCTATCATTTCTTTTATCAACCTGTCTTTGACGGAGCCGTCGGCTATCACCGTGTTCCAGTGCTTTTTATTCATGTGATAACCCGGCAAAATGTTGTCTGGGTATTCTTCCCGCAATTCAATGGCCTTGCCGGGGTCGCACTTTAAATTGAACTGAAACGGCACCGTATCCAGCGATACCAGCATGAAGATCTTTTCGCCATTTCGAAATACCAGCGTGGTTTCGCCGAAGGGAAAATCTTCCCTCACATTTTCTTTTGACAGCGCATACTAGCGAAGTGATTCAATATTCATTTCATAAAGTTGCCACAGATTACCCAAATTTCCACAGATTCTTTATGTTACCTTCCCAGATATTTTCCCCTGATTTTACCATGGGGCCGACTTTAATGCTGATTGTGCCGAAGAAAAAAAATAAAAAAACCTCCCTTTTAGAGTGCTCCCAAAAAGTTAGACACTAACTGGGGACACTCTAAAAGGGAGGCTCCTGCATTTCATTTTCTGATAATTATCTCAAAATCGTAAGATCCGTCTTGATCTGCACCACCCTGCCTGTGATCAATGTAAAATCAATCACCGCATAGTAAGTTGCATCCGGCAATGACTTGCCGCTATAGCGGCCATCCCAGTTATTGCGATAATCTCTGGACTCGTACACTTTGCCACCGTTGCGGTTGAACACGTGCACGGTTACATTTTTCAAACAACCATAATCGTCATATACCTGCCAAAGGTCGTTTTTGCCATCGCCGTTTGGCGTGAAGGCATTCTTTACTTTAATACAATATGGAACCACGGTTACTACCGCCTGGTCGCTTGCGCTGCAACCCAATGCATTTTGTACCGCGAGTGTATAGGTGTATGTTCCTGCTGCAGTAAACGGCCCCACAACAGTACCAAGGCTATTTGGCGAACTCAATGCCGTTGTAGGGGTCCACAAAATGCTTGTTGTAGGCCCGCTAGCAAATCCAAGCAATGAACCTTTTTCTTCTACTACCAATGTTATATCCGGACCTGCACTTACCGTAATACCTGCCGCAACATTTACCTGCACCTGCGTGGTTTGGGTACAAGAACCCAATGTGGCGGTAAGAGTATACAAAGTCGATTCCTCTGGGTTTGCAACCGGGCTCAACACCGTGCTGCTGCTCAATCCCGTTGCGGGCGACCAACTGTATGTTGCCGCATTGCTGCTGCTCGTACTGGTTAGCGTTGCCGTTTGTCCGTTACAGATCGTTACTGAAGGTATCGACGAAACCGTAAGGTTATTCGTAAATGCGACAGTTACTGTTTGCGAAGTGATACAACCCTGCGCATCTTTCGTGCGGATGGTATAATTTCCTTCAGGAGCAGAAAACACATTGGAAGCCTGGTACACGTTTCCCGAAGTATTAATATTGTAGGTGAACGGCGCAATACCGGAAGTAGTGGCCACAGTAATAGTTCCGTTACCCGTACAATTCGCATCTACCGAAGTGAGCGCAAATGCCACCGTATCAATCGTTACATGAACGATGGCGGTATCTGTACAACCGGTTCCAAGACTCGCTACCAACTGATAGTCTCCGGAAAGATTTACTGCTGCCGGATTCTGAACAGGCTGGCCGCTCAATGTCCATTGTGCAGTGAAACCGGTAGTGGTGTATTGTGTAGTAAGGTCAACCGTAGAGCCGGAGCAAGCCGTTACCGATTTATCAGCGCCCAATGAAGGCGCTGCAGTCACTGTAAGGATCGTTGTATCAGAGCAAACCTGACCCGATGGTGTAACTGCAGTTACGGTGTATATGTATGTTCCCGGAACTGTGGGTGTTGCAATACCCGTTGGATTTTGCTGTGTGGAAGAAAAACAGTTTGGCCCGTGCCATTCGTAATTGGCATTTGGTACACTTGATGAAGTCAGATTGATCAAACCTCCGCTTCCCGCACACACGGGACCACTATTCGTAGCACTCAACGTGCAGCAGGCACTGGAACCTGTTCCACCTGTTTGCTGGTAAGTAATGGTGCCGGCCTCGTTACCATAGTTGGTCACCAATAAAACATAATATTGCCCTGCAATACCATTAGGGATATTGATCACTTCCACCGGATCGGTGGAATAACTACAATCTACAATGTTTGATGCAGACAGCTGACCACAGGTATTCGGGCTTGAAAATGGCCCCCATAATACGAAATCCACATCCACGCCATTGCCCGAGTTATTTTGCTGGGATATCGTGAATTCCACACTTCCGCTATTCTGGATCTGTAATGTATAATAAGTTGGATTTGGAATCTGCGTCAAACAACCGTAGATACCACCGCCGGGAGCGTTTGTCGGATTTTGGCCCGATACGTTCGGCATGCTGTAGGGTACGGGACTCATACAAAGCGGTTGTGCCTGCGGGCAGGTTGGTGACGGTGGCAGGCCAGGAATGCTGATCGGCACCTGCGGTACGCTTATGCATAAACCGAAGGTTCCGGTATTATTGGTTCCATAGCCCCAGAAACGGACCCATATGGTTGTTCCCGGAACAAGATCAGTTCTTGTAATGGACGGCATCAGACCATCACCACTCTGACTGTCGTCATCGTCGCACTCGATGAGCGTAAGCGCATCGCAGGTTCCTTTATAGATAGCCATACCTCCATCGGTAATATCGCCTTCCTTCGTATCGAAGATCAGGGAACCTTCGCAAGGCACCACTACTTTGAACCATACATCGGCACCCTGGTAGTTTGCACAACCTGGTGCCGGCGCTCCCGGAAACCCCGGTGCCCCGGCATTAGTATAAGTGGTAAAGCTACAGCTTTGTCCTGCATTGATGGTAGTAGCTCCACAAGGGTTTATATTGGTAGGCGGCGGCGGCGGAACCTGTGCGCAGATAGTGAAAGTTCCCGCACTGGTATTGTCATATCTCCAGAACCTCACCCAAATGGTAGCTCCCGGCGTGAGACCGGTGCGTACGATCTTCGGCATAGCGTCCGGACCATCGTCATCATCACATTCTATTAGTGTGAGCGCGGTACAACTACCACTATAGATGGCCATTGCCCCGTCCGTCATAGTACCTGCCTGTGCCGTGATCGTTACCGCACCACCTGCAGGTACGGTAAATTTGAACCAAACATCGCGGCCATTATATTGCCCGCACCCCGGTGCCGGAATACCGGTAGAAGATGTGGCATTCACGGTAGTTCCCGGTACAGGGTTACATGCTACCGCTACCGGTAATTCTGTGGCGTTACAAGGATCATCGTTTGATGGCGCCTGCGCCCAACCGCTGAAACCTGCCAGAAAGAAAAATAACATCAGCACCAAACTTTTTATTGTAGCCTGAACTTTTGGTGCCGATGCATTTGTTTGAGTAATTCCTGAATGCATATTTTATTATTTAGAATTTTTATTAAGTAGTTCTATTATTGACCTCGTTTTTTGCTTTTTCCAGTTCGTCGTTCAGCTGACCGGTAATCGTTTGCCAGAACATCACGAAATCTGATGCAAGGCTGTAGAACGGGTAAGTGAATGTGGCCGGGCGATTCTTTTCAATAAAAAAGTGTCCTACCCATGCAAAACCATATCCTACTACCGGTATCAACGCAAACCACCACCAGTGGCCCGTTACGATACCTGCCACCAAGCATCCAATGAGTAACAATGTTCCGATGAAATGCAACCTGCGGTTGGTCCCGTCGGAATGTTCGGTGAGATAGTATGGATAAAAACTGCTGAACGTTTTGTATTTCCTGTCAGTATTCATTTGAACCCATTTGTGAATGCGAATGAAATTCCTGTGAAATTATTTTTTGAAATCGAATCTTAAACCGATTTCATGTGCGCCGGAACCTTGCGTAAACACATCAATCGGCTGCTGGTAATAATCATAGCTGTAAGTGAGCGAAACTTTATCCAGCAATCTGAAGCCCGCTTGCAAGGTCCAAAACTGATGTATGCGCCATCCCAATCCCCACCAGAGCCTTTCCTGGTAATTGGCAATAACGCCGAACTCATATTCCGTAGGTGCATGTTCCACCACGCGCACCAGCGCATTAGGGATAAGATAGATGTTATCACCTGTCTGCCATTTGTAGTTTGCATTAAAATTATAATGACGATACAAACGGCCACTTTCGGTTGCACCCGGAACATTGGACAGTTCCAGCTTTGATTGAATCAACTGGCTCACCGCAGCGCCCGCGCTAAAAGTGCCATTGGTAAAGTAGGCTCCCGCACCGGCATCAATGCCTAGTTTGTTGGAAGAGCCACCCAGAACAGGATCGTCTCCCAAAGAACCATTGAGTTTGTTTTTATCGATTGCAAACTGCAACCCCCGAAGTTCGAGTCCAAGACCGAATTTATTCTTTCCGTCACGGGAAGTAATATGATAGGAATAAGCCAGTTGCAATCCTGTACGGCTTGTAGGCCCGGTCTCATCGCGGTACGCATAAGCCCCGATGCCTGCATTCAGCTTTTCAAGATTGAAATCACTGTAAATCATGAATGTTTTCGGATTTCCCGGAAATGAAGCCCACATACTGCGGTATGATACACCCACCATGTTCTTGTTGGCAATACCCGCAGCCCCAGGATTATACATGGAATTGTGTTGCAGATACTGACTGGTAAAATGTAATTGTTGTGCAATGGATAACTGCGAAAAAAAAGCCGTTGAACACAGCAGAAGTAAAATTTTTCTCATAACATTGATAATTGGAACCTCAAAATACTAAAGAAATGTTAATACCAGTTGACATTTGTCAAAGAAATATTCACATTTATAATAATTGTGCTATTTCCACGTTGTGCAGACCTTCCAGTTTATAGTGAATTTCCTGCAATCTGGCCGCCGGGATCCCCACCTCCAAATCACAGAATAGTTGCGCTTCCTGTTTAAAAATAACACATTGGTATTGCTTTAAGATGATCATCACGTCATTCATATTGGTATAGTCGAAATGGAGCCTGTATTTTTTCAGCACCGGCTTTTGAACAATTGGAACGACTTGCAAAACCAGTGCGGCAGTAGTTTTATAGGCATTGATCAATCCCGGAACCCCGAGCAGTGTTCCGCCAAAATAACGAACCACGATGATAGACGTATCAGTAATGCCCTTGCTGTCTATTTGTCCGAGGATCGGTTTACCGGCGGTGCCGGATGGTTCCCCGTCGTCGCTGCTTCTAAAATTGTTGCCGTCAATTCCGATGCGATAAGCAAAGCAATGATGCACCGCTTTGGCGTGTTCTTTTTTGAGCGCCTGTAAATATTTTTTGAAATCCTCCGCAGACGCGACAGGATACGCAAAACCGATGAAGCGGCTGCCACGATCCTTGAATTCCGTACTGGCAGCTTGTTCTATAGTATTGTAAAAATCCATCTGGAATGTATGATGTATGATTTATTTTCTTTGTCAGCCTGAGTTTGCCGAAGGCCCTCAAACTCAGGCTGACAGTTTTAATTTATTAGCAGTAGTCTGAAAATAACAGATCATGGATTTTTTATTAGCTGTATATGATCCGTTTTTATTTGTTTGTTTGAAACAACAACTCCGTCCTTCAACACAGGAGCTTTTAGTCCGTTTTCAATTACCAGCGATTGGTTGGTGATGATGCGCGCTTCGTTCCAGATACCCGCGTCGATAAAGGATTGCAACAATTTCGCACCACCTTCCACGATTACCGAATTAAGCTGTTGCTGGTACAAAATGCGCAGCAATGCGTCCACAGAAGTTTCCTGTTCTCCGGCTTTTTCATATTGCAGATGTTCATTCACCGATTGTTTCATCCTGTTGATCACGATCGTTCGCACGCTTTGATCGAATAACTTAAGTGATATGGGCAGCACCAGCTTTTCATCGATCACGATGCGCACCGGTTGATGACCCGTCCACCACCTGTTCGTCAGAGCCGGATCATCCTGCAGCGCGGTATTCGTTCCAACAACAATGGCCGACTCTTCGCTGCGCCAGCGATGAACCAGTTTGTTGGTAAGATCGTTGCTTATCTTAACCGGGGAACGATCGGCGGCCGAAATACAACCATTGGCACTTTGCGCCCATTTCAAAATAATATATGGCCGCTTAAGCTTATTGAACGTAAAAAAACGCTTATTGAGTTCCAGGGCTTTTTGCTGCAAAACATTTTCCACCACTTCGATTCCCGCAGACAGCAATTTTTTAATCCCTTCGCCATTCACTTTTTCAAAGCTGTCGCGGCACGCGATCACTACCTTAGGAATTTTATGTTTGATGATCAGGTCGCAGCAAGGCGGTGTTTTCCCAAAATGTGCGCAAGGTTCGAGCGATACATAAATGGTGCTTTCGGCGATCAGATGGCGATCTTCTTTGGCTACACTACTGATGCAATTCACTTCCGCATGGGCCTGCCCGTATTGCATATGATAGCCCTCACCGATGATGCGGCGGCCATGCACAAGCACAGAACCCACCATCGGGTTCGGCGCCACGTTGCCTGCGCCCATTCGCGCCAGCTGAAAACAGCGTTCCATATATAGTTCATCATTCGTCAAGGTTGCAAAAGTAGCAAGTTAAAAATAAACTAAGTTTGCCGCTATGATATTGGGGCAGCTATACAATGATTTTGGTCTTTATCTATCTCATTTGGAAAAAAATGAGTTGATTGCCATCCGTAACATTATTTTTGAATGGGCAGGCATTTCCAGGCAGAAAATCCTGATGGATCCACAGAAAGAAATAGACGCCGCAACTACGGCAAAGATCCAACAAGCGGTATTGCAGTTGCGTTCCCATAAACCGGTTCAATACATCACCAGTGAAGCATGGTTCTATAAATTGAAATTCCTGGTTTCCCCATCGGTGCTGATACCAAGACCAGAAACCGAAGAACTGATAGAGCTGGCGGTTGCAGAGATTAAAAATAAAAGCGATATTCAGATACTGGATATCGGCACAGGCAGCGGCTGCATTGCCATTACGCTAAAAAAAATAATGCCTTCCGCCGAAGTAACTGCAATAGATGTAAGCGCCAATGCATTGAGAATTGCAAAAGCAAATGCCGCATTCCACAATTCAACGATCAATTTCATCAAACTGAACTTTCTGGATAAACCCGTATGGGATAATCTTGTGAAATATGATATTATCATCAGCAACCCGCCTTATATTCCTTTAAGTGAGGCATCGAAGATGGAAAATAATGTGACCACATTTGAACCGCACCTGGCACTGTTTGTTCCTGACGAAAGCCCTTATATTTTCTATGAAAAAATTGCAGCATTCGCTCAAACACATCTGGCAGAAAATGGAAAAATTTTTATGGAAGTACACGAAGAACATGCAAAACAGGTAGCTTCCATATTCGTAGCTGCGAATTTTATCCCTGAAATAAGAAGAGATATTTCAGGGAAGGAAAGGATGGTACTTGCAGGTAAATAATTATTAAGTTTGATTGCCAGGGCGAGTTTGCTGATGAACGCTGTCAGGATGAATTTACCGATGAACACTGTCAGGGTGAGCCTGTCGAACCCTATCACCAACCATACACCTTCGCCAGGCTCAGGTGGGCAGGTTGGCTATTATGAGTTTTAAAGAAATAATATTTAATCCGTTCCGCTTACGGTAGCTGATGTGGTTGCGCCGAGTTTCCGCGCCACTTTCATCACACGCACGATTTCGCCCCATTGTGAAATGGAATCAGCATTGATCACCACGGCAGGTTTAACGCTATCGCCTTCGTTAATATATTTTCGCAATACGGATTCCAGTGAATCCGGGATGATCTTTTTTGAACCAACATAAATATTTTTATCCTTATCCACGCTCACTACCACACTTTGCTTTTGCTTGGTATCACTCTTCGCTTTGGGCACGCTCATCTTGATCACGTTTGGATTCGCCAGCGTTGAGATCATCAAAAAAAACATCAGTAAAATAAACAGGATATCATTCAGCGGGCCGGTATCTACAGCGTCTGAATGTTCATGTCTCAACCTGTTATTTCTTAAGCTCATTTTAAAAAAGTTGCGAATGACGATTTAGGATTGTTTTAATTCTTGATTCTTGCTTATCTCGTGGGTTCATGCAAAATATCAATGAATTCATTGCTGGCCGCTTCCATCTGGTTGGCAGTTCTGTTGATCTGCGTATCAAGATAGCTATGTCCCAGAAAAGCGAGCATCCCGATAATCAATCCGCTTGCGGAAGTAATGAGTTTGATATACATAGCATCTGCGATCTGGCTGATGGACGGATTGCTGATGGTTGCAAATTCTTTCAACAGGATCACCAGGCCTACGATCGTTCCCACGAACCCGAACAGCGGCGCGATGCGCGCTATCACGGAAAGAATACTGAGATTTTTTTCCATTTTATACAACTCCAGTTTACCCACGTTGTCCATACTGTTTTCAATAGCATCGATGGGTTTGCCTATACGCTGAATCCCTTTATCGATCATGCGTGCAACAGGATTGTTTGTATTTTTTGCAAGGCTTCTTGCAGCAGAAACATTACCGTTTGTGATATGGTCTTTAATGATACTCATGAAATTTTCATCCATCTGTCCGGCTTTACGGATCACCAGCAATCTTTCGATGAATACATACACCGCCAATGCGAACAGAATCGCCAGCGGGATCATCAACGGCCCGCCTTTGGTGAGCATGCCAAAAACACTTTCCACTTTTGCCGTAGAAGCCGCAGCGGCAGCGGTAGTGTCTGTCTGAAGAAAAATTTCGAACATATGATCTGAATTAAAGCTGGTTTGTATTTATACCAAAAGTATCAATTGCTTTGCAATAAAACGAAACATTGCGGGAATGCTGCCCAAGAAAATGTTAAATCGACCAACGACGTCCGACCACCGACCAATGTCTCTGCTGAATTGCATCAAACTTTTTATCGAAAACTTTTTTAGTTCCGTCATTGCGAGGAATGAACCAGTGCCAAACGCATGTACGTTGGTCGGTCGTTTAAAAAAGAATGCCTTCATTTCAAGTTACTCCGAACTAAAGGCATCATTCATTAATATCTACTAATTGATTTAAAACTTCTTCTTATCACCCATCTCCTGCATCGCCATTATCTGGCGCATTGTTTTTTCCATTCCTTCGCTGCTGCCATCGAGGAATATCACGTTTCCTTTACCGTATTCTGCAAAGTTTTTGATGGCTTCCGTCCACATACTAAAAAGGATCACATTGGTATCAAGATTGGCTTGCTTCATTTCTGCTGCGGCCTGGCTCATCCCTTTTGCCACTTCTTCGCGGAAAAGCGCCACACCTTGTCCGCGCAATTGTGCCGCCTGCCTTTCCGCTTCGGCAGCGATCTTGATGGAATTACCTTCTGCTTCCGCCGCTTTCGTTTTGGTGATCAGCAATGCCTGGCCTTCATTTTCCGCCGCAGCCTTAAGGTTGTTACTTGCCACCACTTTTCTCATACTGTCGATGATTGCCTGGTCAAACGTAATATCGTTGATCTGCAGATCCTGCAAGTGATAACCCCATTCTTCCAGGGAAAGATCCACATGCTCTTTAACGAATTCCACGATATCGCGGCGCAGCGCCAATATTTCTGATTGTTTTTTTGTAGCAACGAAAGCACGGATATTCCCTTCGATCGTACGCACCAGCGCCTGCATCAGATCTTTATCGCTGATGAATTTGAAAGCCACTTTCTGGATCGTTTCCGGCGCTTCATTCTGCACCGAATACAGCAACATCGATTTGAAATATACATTCGCCTGATCGATGGTTACCGCCTGGAACTCCAGTTCCACTGAACGATTCTGAATGCTTACCTTCTTGTATATCTGTTCCAAAAAAGGTATTTTAAAATTAAGGCCCGGGCGCATAATACGTTGGTATTTACCAAACATAGTTACTACGCCAATGAAACCCTGGTTGATGGTTACAAAGCAACCGAGAAAAGCGAAGACGAGCAGCAGTAGCCACCAATAATCTTTTAGAAATTCCATAGTGATTAATTTTTATGAAGATAATGTTTTTTTGATGACGGACGATCGGCCACCGGCCACCACTTGCAATGACTGGGAATAATTGTGTCATCGATCGTCCGTCGTCGGTGGCCGATCGTCCATTTATACTTTCTCTTCCCATATCCTGCTCAAATGCACCAGTGTTTCTACCGCTTTCACCATATCATTCACGCCGACCCATTCCAGTTTGCTATGGATGTTTTGCATTCCGGTAAAAATATTCGGGCAAGGCAGTCCCATATAGCTGAGCCGGCTTCCATCTGTGCCGCCGCGGATGCTTTCCTGCTTCACTTTAAGTCCGGCGCGAGTGATCGCTTCCGCCGCATATTCCGCTACCTGCGGGTATTGCACAAGAATATCTTTCATATTGCGGTATTGTTCGGACGCTACATATTCCATCGAGGCGCCTTTGTGTTTGGCCACAACAGCTTCGGCAATTTTTTTCAAACGGTCATGATGTTCCGCCAATTTTTCCGTACGAAAATCCCGCACGATAAAACCAATCGTTGTCTTTTCAGCAATACCGTTTAAAGATACCGGATGAACAAATCCTTCCATGCCCTCGGTGGTTTCCGGGCTCCATTCATTCTTTGGCAAAGCGTCTAATATTTCACCGGCAATTTTCATCGCATTTACCAGCGTATCTTTCGCGTAGCCCGGATGCGCGATCACACCATTGACGGTGATCGTGGCGCCATCGGCGCTGAAAGTTTCGTCTTCCAGGCTCCCGGCTTCGCCGCCATCGAGTGTATATCCAAACTGCGCATTCACTTTTTTCATATCGATCTTCGCCGTTCCTTTACCCACTTCTTCATCGGGCGTAAAAACTATCCTTATATCGCCATGGATCACATCCGGATTTTCTACCAGATAAGTTGCAAGCTGCATGATGATCGCCACCCCCGATTTATCATCAGCACCGAGTAAGGTTTGCCCGCTTGCGGTAATAATATCTGCGCCAATATGATTTTTTAAATAAGGCGAAACGGCGGCAGATAATACCTGCGTGTTGTCGTCCGGCAATACAATATCGTTTCCGTTATAATTTTTATGCAGGATCGGTTTCACGTTGGTGCCGCTGCAGTCGGGTGCCGTATCTACATGTGAGCAAAAACAGATCGCCGGAATATTCTGCTTGCCGCTGTTAGATGAAATGGTGGCATATACATAACCAAACTCATCCGTTTCGGCGGCTATACCAATTGCCAGCAATTCTTCCAATAATATTTTGCTGAGATCTTTTTGTTTTTCGCTTGTCGGATGTTGATTTCCCGTAGGATCGCTTTGCGTATCTACACGCACGTAGCGCATGAAGCGTTCGGCAAGCTGGTCTTTATTAATATCCATAAAAAGAAATTTCGAAGTTGATGATTCTACAAATTTAGAATGTTTGGCCGTTGCAATAGAATTAATAATGAATAATGCCTTTAACTCAGACGAATCTGAACTAAAGGCATTATTCATTATTATCTATTCATTTCCAACAGTTGGTAGTCGGTCGTCCGTCGTAGGTTGTCCGTAGCTTAAGCAATCTCTACGAGTTCAATATCAAATACCAATTCCTTTCCTGCCAGAAAATGATTCGCATCCAGTATGATCACATCGTCTTTGATTTCTTTCACTACTACCGGGAAAGGCTGCCCTTCCTGGTTGCTAAGCGTAAGGCTCATGCCTGGCTCAAGCTTCATATCTTCCGGAACATTTTCTTTTGGAAAATCGATGATCGCCTGTTCGTTGATGTCACCATAACCTTCAGAAGCCGGAATGTTGATCGTTTTTTTATCGCCAACAGACATTCCTGGCAGCGCCGCGTCAAAACCAGGGATCATCTGGCCCGCACCCACAGTGAATTCCAAAGGCTCGCGACCAACGGATGAATCAAATGTTTCACCATCTGTAAGTTTGCCCGTATAATGCACTTTTACGGTGTCGCCATTTTTTACTTGTGCCATAATTTGTCGTTTATTTTTTAACAAACGTCAAAATTAAAAGTTTGCGCGGACATGACCGAATTAAAAAACTTTACCCAACTTTGAAACATGAAAAAACTGGTACCCGTTTACACAATTTTTTTACTGGCGATCACGCCCGTCATTTTTGCCCAGGCAACAAAAAACAATTATACCTCTGCTGAGGTGATCACTGGTGCGGATCGGATGGATGTATACCTGCCATTGCTAAAAGGCAAGGCTGTAGCCGTTTTTGCGAATCCTACAAGCATGGTTAAAAACATGCACCTTGTAGATACACTGCTGAAAAGCGGCATCAGAATAGTGAAGATCTTTGGTCCTGAGCATGGCTTTCGCGGTGATGCCGATGCCGGTGAACATGTATCTGACTCACTGGACAAGAGAACAGGGATTCCGATCGTGAGTCTTTATGGTGATCATCGGAAACCTACGCCTGCAGATTTTAAAAACGTAGATGTGCTGGTATTCGATATTCAGGATGTTGGTGCGAGGTTTTACACGTATATCGGTTCATTGGAATATTTTATGGAAGCCGCACTTGAAAACCATAAGCCGCTGATAATACTCGACCGGCCGAATCCAAATGGATTTTATGTGGATGGCCCGGTATTGGATATGAAATTCAGCAGTTTTATCGGCATGCGCCCCGTGCCGGTAGTGTATGGTATGACCATCGGCGAATATGCGATGATGCTGGCAGGCGAAAGATGGCTGTCAGACAAAGCGAACGCGATCAATGCATACAACATCACCACACAACCTACTATTGATACGCCTTTTCATATACAGGTGATCAAATGTAAAAATTACGACCACAATACGAAATATGAATTACCGGTAATGCCTTCGCCGAATTTAAAAGAGATGCAAAGTATTTATTGGTATCCATCCACTTGTTTTTTTGAAGGGACGGTTTTCAGCGAGGGCCGCGGAACCGATAAGCCCTTTGAATGGATCGGTCATCCGGCGATGCCGAAAGCGATGTTTTCTTTTACGCCGAAACCCAATCCTGGTGCAAAGAGCAGCAAAAATTTTTACCAGGTTTGTTACGGCTGGAACCTGCACGGCACCAATGAAGAAGTATTGTCGAAAGTAGGTGGCAGGATACAATTGAAATATTTAATGGACGCCTACAAATTATTTCCTGGGAAAGACAGCTTTTTTCTAAAGACAAATTTTATCGACAGACTTGCCGGCACCGATGAATTTCAAAAACAAATCAAAGCCGGCAAAACCGAGGAAGAGATACGGCAAGCTGGCAACCGGGGATCACGGCATTTAAAAAGATAAGGAAAAAGTATTTATTGTATGATGATTTTGAATAAGAGAAACACAGATTTGCAAGGATTTTAGGATTACGCAGATTTATCGGCAGAATCCAAAATCAATAGTTTTAAATAAATACAAATCGTGTAATCATTTTAATCAAAAAGATCAGCGTTTATGATTGAACAAAAAAAAACAGAACCCAAAGCAACCCATACCACCGCATTGTTTTCACTTCAAAAAAAAGGAGAGAAAGAGCTGAAAGAGCTGCGCATCATTTTTATGGGTACGCCGGAATTTGCTGTGGCTTCTCTGGATAAACTGGTGCAAAGCGGCTGCAACATTGTGGGTGTGATAACCGCGCCCGATAAGCCCGGCGGCCGTGGAATGGAGCTACAACAAAGCGCCATAAAAAAATATGCCGTAGAAAAAAATCTCCACGTTTTACAACCTGAAAAATTAAAGAACCCGGAATTTATAGAAGAATTAAAATCATTGAAAGCCGACATACAGATTGTAGTCGCATTCCGGATGTTGCCCGAAGTTGTTTGGAACATGCCGCCGATGGGAACCATCAATGTTCATGGGTCTTTGCTGCCACAATACCGCGGCGCGGCGCCCATTAACTGGGCGGTGATCAATGGCGAAAAAGAAACGGGCGTTACTACGTTTAAATTGCAACATGAAATAGACACCGGAAATATATTATTACAACGATCATTTACCATCGGCGAAAACGACAACGCCGGGCAGGTTCATGATACGATGAAAGAACTGGGTGCATCAGTCCTCCTGGAAACCCTGCAGCAACTGGTTTCCGGAACTCTCGAAGAAAAGCCGCAGGTGTTTAGTTCCGATTTAAAACACGCGCCAAAAATATTCACTGAAACATGTGAGATCGATTTTACGAAATCAACCGCAGACGTATTCAATCTCATACGTGGCCTCTCGCCGTTTCCTACAGCTTTTACTTTTTTAGATGAAAAGAAATTGAAAATTTTTTCAGCAGGAAAAATTATTTCAAAACCTGTTGAGCAAACAGGTGCTTATAAAACCGACGGAAAAACATTCCTCCAGTTCGCCTGCAATGATGGTTATATTTCCGTAAAAGAATTGCAATTAGAAGGAAAAAAGAAAATGATGGTAGAAGATTTTTTACGCGGCTATAGATTTCTTTCAATTAATTAATGATTCGTACTACGTATGTTTCGACAAGCTCAACATGACATGAAGTGTTACCATAGTATACTGTCAGTCTGAGCTTGTCGAAGACAGTTTGCACAACAAAACTCACAACCTCACAGCGCAACAAGTATTATTCTTTAGTATGTCACCACGCACTCAAAATTTCCCGAACCTGCTCCTAATTCTTCCGCAGCAGCATTGCTGATGCGCAGGATCAGTCCCTCGTTTTGCTTCAGATCCGGCATTACATCCAGCACACGTGCATACACAGACTTTTGGGTGGCGGGATTAGTGATCTTAACAATGGATCCGGCCGTAGCCGAATTATGCAGGCAATAATATTTTCCATCTTCCCAACCGCTCGTGCTTTTGAAAATACCCGCCGTTCCCGTTTCTTCAGATTTACCGGATGATTTTACGTATGCGCTTTTAAAAAAACCGCCGTCGGAATTTTTACCAGTAACAGGCGAGGCTGAAACAACTGATTTTACTTCCGGTGTTTTTACGGGTTCTGCAACAGGCGTCACTTTGGGCTGTTCCGGCTGTTTTACAGGTTCCGATTTTACTACAGGTTTTGATACTTCCGGTGTAGTTATTACTTCTTCTGTTGACGGGGAATTTGCATAGCCTACGATCAATCTTGCACCTTCACTTACGCCATCGCTGGTAAGATTGTTCCACTTTTTAATATTTGCAATTGGTACTTTATTGTACAACTGGCTAATATGATAAAGTGTTTCTTTTTTGGCAACGGTATGATAGATCGGCGTGGTGCCTTTTGTTGCAGCGGTTATATTTTTTGCCGGTGTTTTTATTTCTGTAACAGGCGCCGTTGTAGTTGCTTTAACATTGATTTTTGTTTTTCCATTGTCTGGAATTTTCAATGTTTGCCCAAGCGCAAGGCCTTTATCATAATCAATGTTGTTATATTTTGCGAGTTCACGCGGATTGATATTATACAAGCGCCCGATACTGGAAAAGCTCTCTTTTGCTGCTACCGTATGTGTGATATATTTACCGTGTTGCGCAAGAGCAAACAAAGGCGCAAGAAACAATAGGATCAATATTTTTTTCATCTGGTAATTTTTACTGTGTGCAAATATGCAAAAATAAGTTGGTTTAACTGCCCATTTACTTGTTAATAATGCGCCACTCCTTCGGATAATAATTATTGATCCTGTTCGGTAATATCTTCGCAAGTCCCAATGGCAGACCGTTGTATTCGATGACTGCCCAACCTTTCACATCCGCGTCAATCGCTATATCTTTGCGACGCAAATAATTGAGCGCTGTTTCTTTGTTAACGCTTACTTTCCGGATAACGGACGATAAAACGGAACTCAACACCAGTTCATGATCCGGAATCAATTCATTGCGGATGATCGTTCCCATTTTTATGCCTGCTTTTTTCAGATATAAATTGGATTGCAATGCAAGCAAATTTTCAAATTGCAATTGCGGAAATGCGATCACTTCGTCTTTAAATTTTAAAAAGGAAAACTGATGTGCATCTTTCAAAAACGGCTTCAGTATTGCTTCTTCAGCCTTTGTTACCAATGCTGGCTTTGTTTTCAC
>JAATFP010000007.1 GCA_015655125.1 Chitinophagales bacterium
ACGGAGTTACATACAGTTTATTCCTCTGCGAAAATCCGTATTTAACTCATTCGCCTCCGTGGTAAAATCGTCATTATCAACCCCTTAAACCCTCACTTATGTAAATCAAAATTATCCCTTCAATAATTCCCACATATCAGCATTTTTTCCTACTTTTGCTGCCCGTTTCTAAATGACGGAAAATAAACACATTTTTAATTAACAAAAACAGGTAAAATGAGCAACTACGAATTGATGGTGATTTTTACCCCGGTGCTTTCTGAAGAGGAATATAAAGCCGCTCAGAAAAAATACGAAACCCTCGTTACAGATAACGGTGGAGAAGTAGTGAACACCAAACCATGGGGACTGAAATCACTGGCCTATCCCGTAGCCAAAAAGACCACCGGTCTTTATTGGGTTATGGAGTATTCTGCGCCAACCAGCTTCAATGAAAAGTTGAAGATTCAACTTTTGCGTGACGAATCAGCTATGCGTCACATGTTCACTGTACTCGATAAATACGCCGTCGAGTATAATGCTAAAAAGAGAAGTGGTGTAAAAAATTCAGAAACCCAAAAAGCGGAAGCATAAGTCATGGCAAAAGCAAACGAGATAAAATATCTTACAGCGATCAAAGCTGAGAAGCGTCCAAAGAAATATTGCCGCTTTAAGAAAATGGGTATTCGTTACATCGATTATAAAGATGGCGATTTCCTGAAGAAATTCCTGAACGAACAAGGTAAATTATTGCCACGTCGTATCACTGGTAATTCCCTGAAGTTCCAGCGCAAAGTCAGCGAAGCAGTAAAGAAAGCCCGTCAAATGGCGATCTTGCCTTACGTAACAGATCTTTTGAAATAAACACCCCTAAATCCCCGAAGGGGGCTTTAGAGGAGTATAATAATTTTTTAAACCACCCTAACCTTTAAGTAGGGAAAGCCCTGAGCTAGTCGACGGGTTGGGTAAAAATGCAAAACACTGCAGGTAATCTTAATACAAGATGTAAACAACCTTGGCGGCGCCAATGAATTGGTAACAGTAAAGAACGGTTACGGTCGTAACTTCCTGATCCCTTCTAAATTTGCTGTAGAAGCCAGCCCAAGTAACTTGAAAATGCTCGCAGAAAAACTAAAGCAGCAAGCTAAAAAAGAAGCCAAACTACTGGCTGAATTGAACAGCGTAATTGCAGTGTTAACAGAGGGTACGATCAAGCTCGGAGCAAAAACCGGTACAAGCGGTAAGATCTTCGGTAGCGTAACTTCTGTTCAGGTAGCTCGTGCTATCCGCGAACAAAAAGGCTACGAAATCGACCGTCGCCGTATCACAATCGTTGACGAGATCAAAGAATTAGGCAATTACAAAGCTAAGATCGACTTTGGCAACAGCAACGAAACCGAAGTTGAACTGGAAGTAGTAGCTGAATAAGCTATTCAATAGCAATTGATTAGAGTCCCGGGGATTACTTCGGGACTTTTTTATGCCTGATAATACGGCCGTTTTATTTAACAAAATTTCTTCATTTAATAGGGAATGTCAAATAAAATATTACATTTGTAAGGCTTTAATGATTTTAGTTTCTCAAAGTTTAGCTGGCGGTACGTATTCGAAATCGTTTTCAGTTCATTGTAGTCAACTAAAGCATTATGGTTTTTATTTAATTATTTAAAAGTTTTTTACAATGAACATTTACGTAGGAAATCTTAGTTGGTCCATGACTGATGAAGATTTAAGCAGCCTTTTCACTCAGTACGGCAGCGTATCAAGTGCAAAGATCTTGAAGGACAAAATGAACGGCCGCAGCAAAGGTTTCGGTTTTGTTGAAATGGAAGACGATGAAGCAGCAAAGACTGCAATCGCTAACCTGAACGAAACAGAAGTGCAAGGTCGCAAATTGATCGTGAACGAATCACAACCTCGCCCTGAAGGTGAAGGCTACAAAAAACGCAGCGGTGGCGGTGGCTTCGGCGGCGGTGGTGGCTACAAAAAACCAGGTGGCGGTGGCTTCGGTGGTGGCGGTCGCTCTGGCGGCGGATACGGTGGTGGTAATCGCAGCGGTGGCGGCGGATACGACAGAGGTTATTAATCCAGGTTAATTTATCTTCTTATAGAAAAGGGTTCTTGCTTTGCAGGAACCCTTTTTTTACCTTATTTTTAAGCCCAAACGGGGAAGTGGAGAGTGTGGACTGCGATTTGCATTACCCAACCTCAAATAACAAAAACTTTAATCATGAAACAACTTATTGTTCTCACACTCATTGCAGCTTCGCTTGCATCGTGTACAGGATCCTCTCAAAAAGAAACTACGGTAACCACTACCGACACCACAGTTCAGATAACCACACCTCCGGCCACGGTCATAACTACGGATACGTCCACTACCGTTTACACCCCGGTAAATGGTGATGTAACCTATCGCAATGGAAAAGTAATGATTTGGCAAAACGGTTCCTATGTAGAAGCCGATAAAAACGTCGAGCTGGACAATGGCATTTATGTAAACGGAAGAGGCGAAATAGTACGCAATGGTGAATATGTTCAACTCGAAGATGGGCAATCTGTGAGTCGTACGGGTAAATTTTTCAACAAAACAGGCACCTGGATAGAAAACGGTTGGCAGGGTGCTAAAAAAGGGGTACGCAAAGCCGGAGAAGGTATAGACGATGGCTGGCAGGCGACAAAGAAAGGCGTAAAAAAAGCAGCAGAAGCCGTAAAGAAAGCGGGCCAGAAAACAGGTGAAGCGGTGAAAGACGCAGTGAATTGATAAATAATAAATGTGCCGTGGTTTTACATTGCAAATTTTACACTGCAAACAGTCTTCGACAAGCTCAGACTGGCAGTATCTTATAACGTCGGCTTGTCGAAGCGTCAGTATGCAGATTTTATCTCATTCACAACATCCTGTCATGCTGAGCTTGTCGAAACACAGGTAGAAAAGCAGTTTCCATTCAAGACAAATTTTACCTGCAAACCGTCTTCGACAAGCTCAGACTGACAGGATTTTATACGTCAGCTTGTCGAAGCATAGTCAGCATGCAGATTTTATCTCATTCATCACATCCTGTCATGTTGTTTTTTGTGGAAACATAGGTAAAAAGAATTTTTCATTCAGGTTTATTGTGCAAAACATCTTAAATTGAAAACTATCAGCTAGCCCGTATAACGCGGCCCATTTACTATTTTTAAGCCGCACCGTTATAAGTCATATACCATGTACACCTTATGAAACGTTTTACCCGATTAGCGCTTTGCACCCTGGCTCTTTGTGCAGTTGTTATTATTGTTAGGGCGGCCGCCATACAGGATCATTTCCGAGACATTCAAACCATAGCTGCAAATGATCAGCAACAACGCCAGTACATAACCGGCCCCAGAGGGGGTTGTTATTACATCAATTCAAACGGTAACAAAACTTATGTAGATAAAAGTTTTTGTGCCGGCACCGCAAAAACAACTTCTTCTTCGAACAAAAATAACGAAGGTTCTTACGGTACATCTTCGCCGTCGTCGTCAGGGCGCCAATACCAACGCGGACCTAAAGGCGGCTGTTATTATATCAATGCTTCCGGAAATAAAGTGTATGTGAGCAGGGATCTGTGTAATTGATGGGGAGTGCGGTCTATACGATCCCCTGGGTTTTGTAGGGTGATACCTTTGTTTTGAATCAGGATTTTCAGGATATAATTGCCGGATCTATAACATTATGTGTAGTGTGATTTTATTTGATTGAATGAGTTGAATGATTTCAAATTTCCTGAACGAACATTTACCAGATGGAAGGATTACATGATAAGTAATGATCGATTATAAATTACATCCTGCAAATGCTGGCATACCTCTGCTCCCATCAATATTCCCCGATTCACTTCGGCTTATCCAATCCTATTTCCAATCTTCCTTCCTTCTCACTGATCGCCTCCATCGCCGGCTTTCCAAACCACAATCCTTTTTCGATCGCACATTTAAAATAATACGCCTGCCCCATTTTCACTTTCACCGCAAATTCGCTATCGCCGTTCTTATCGATGGCAAAACGATAATTGCCCGGCTTATTAACGAGGTAAGTAATATATTGATTGGCCTTTAGTTCATATACCAATGAATCGTTTATATAGATTGGCACCTTCTTTAAAGGCGCATTAAACTTAGGTATAAATGCCCTATAGAAATAAAAGATCGCATACGGCACGGTATCCTTCTTCGGTACTATTGCAACATGCGCACTGTCTGTTTTTACGGCCGTAGAATCCTGTGCCCGGAGATGTGATGTGACAACGATGAATAGAAATAAGAGAAGATATGGTTTCATAAGCGGTAATTCGATGATGCAGTAAAACTATGATTTTATTTGATTGGAATGATGATCATGATTGGTGGGATGATTGTGATTATGTTTTGCTCGTTGTCAGAATCAGGATTTACGGGATTAAAGGATTTACAAGATATGCTATTCATTGGTCTCTGATAACCTTTCATCATCCCGCCAATCCTTTAATCCCGTAAATCCTGATTCTGACAACTTTCGCTTCAGTCTCCGCACCATTTTGCGCAGCAAAATCCAATCTGTGTAATCCCCCTAAATCAAATTCACCGAAGGTGAAAAAGAAATCTGCGATAAAACCTCCGCTTCAATCTCCCGGTATCTCCATTAAAAATCCCGAAGCTTATTCAACTCCGGGATCTTAAAAGTAAACATCCATCATACTTACAGGGTTTTAATTTTAGCAACTAAATTACCGGGTAAGTCCTTCGCTTCAAAGCTGATCTCCGTGCCGGCGATGGCAGCATTGGCAATGGTGCTTACATACATCCAGTGCAGGCCATTTGGCAGGATGGTAGCGGCGCCTTCTTCGAGCAGCGTACCGTTGGCGGCTTTAATGCGCACCTGTACGGAAGCTACTTTGAAGTCGTCGGTTACCATGGCTACGATGGTACTACCTACCTGGCCGTTGTAACCGCTGCTGTCGATATCGCCGATCACCGGTGCCTTGAAGTAGTCAACGATGGCGCGGTTGAAAGCGCTCTCGCCTTTGCGGGCCTTGAGTTTGTAGGCCATCTTAAGCGCCACATCCTGCATGGCTGTTTTTGCATACTGTGCCGCGTGGGTGAAGGCATCAGTAACCGCGTGTTGGGAAGCAGTACGGGCCGCTGTTTGTTTGGGTCGTTTGCTGAGGATGGTTTCACCAAACCTTTGTCTGAATACTACCTGTTTATACGTTCCGGATAAACCCTCGGTAGCGAAGTTGTTTCTCGATTTCATGATCTTGAAATTTAAACATGAGGAAATAGAACTGTCGCTACTATGATGGTGGAACATTGATTAAGACATAAGGGGGGATGTTAATGTTGGGTTAAAGGCAATTAAATATTTTCCAGTTTTATTATCCATCCATTAAATCGAGGACTTTTTGATCTGATTTGTGGCAATCCTATTGTTTCAGCAATAATATTTCCATATACAATTTTATTATAGCCTAAGATTATTCTTTTCAATCTATGAGAAGGTGAAGTGTGAACCTGATCATTTATCATCTCTGGGTTTTCGTAATGATTAAAAGTTTCCAATAATTCGTCTTCTCCAACTAACTCATCTTGTGGAATTATTTGATAAAAAATATTTACGTTGTTGAATAGCAATCCTTCAAATTCATGAAGTTGCATATACGGTAAAAATCTGCTTCTTAAATCATCATGGATGTCATGATACATGCCACTCTCTAAAATATTCATTCGCTCATTCTTGTCAACGATATGTATGGATTCATCCCATTTAGGAAAATTATCTTTTCGATAAATCCCATAGTAATCAATTAATGTAGTAACAAAGGCCGTACTATCTTCTTTTAAATGATTTTCGATTTGCTTTTTTAGTGATGCCCAACTTGCAATCCCACCTCTTGTTTTTTTGATTAGCGAAGCTTGAATAATTATTTCTCTCGTCAAAAAATGCGGATATAAAGTTTTTTTACAAAACTCCTGTTCTGTTTCACCTTCGCAAATAATAATTATTCTCTTCATTACTCAAAGTTCGGTTGACCAGTATTAATAATATTCCTTTTCCACAAATCATCGATAGTGTAGTCTTCTAACCACTGTGACAGAGTTTGGCTGCTTAATCTTTTGAAAAGACTTTCGCCATCTACTTGATCTACCGTAACGATATCTTCGGGTTCAAAATGGCTGATTAAATCTGTGGATTGAGTGGCTACTATTACTTGACATTTTTTTTCAGCAACCGATTTAATCATACCTGCAAGTTTAGCAATAGCCGAAGGGTGCAATCCGAGTTCAGGCTCATCGATGATTATTGTTTGTGGCAAATTAGGCTGCATGAATAAGGTTGTTAATGCGATAAACCTGATTGTACCATCAGATAGGTCATTGGAGCCGAAGATTGTCGAACTATTTTTGCCTTGCCAGCGCAATCTTATTGTGTTGTTTGCCGTGGGTCTGAAAACAAAGTCTAAAAAATAGGGAGCTATTGATTGAATCGTCTTCACAATAAAATTATAGACGATCCGGTTTTCGTTATAAATATTATATAAATATGCGCCGAGATTTTGCCCTTTATCATACAGAATAAATTTATCATTTTCTATATTGGATTCCTTATTAAATGGCGAGCTTTCACCAGTATCATGAAAATGATATTTCTCTAATGCATGTAAATATCCTCTGATGTAATCTGCTCTAGGGTAAGTTGCGTAACGTAATCCCGATTCTGTGTTAAGCGAAGCGATATCAATGGGATTCTTAACATAAGGATTGTTTCCATACCAAAGGCCTTCTTTTGTAAAAATAAAAGAATCCCCTCTACTTTTTAAGGTAAATGAATAACCATTAGTGTTTGGGAAGTATAAATGAGTTGAAATTTCACTAGTTTCCTTATCACCTTTATGTAAAAAACTCTCAACACTACCACGTAAAGCAACATACTCCTGTAAATTGCGGCGATACATATTTTTGAGAAATTCGAAAAAAGATAGAAAATTACTTTTACCACTACCATTTGCTCCTATCAATATATTTATGGATCTCAAGTCTAAGTCTAAACTCTTAATTGACTTATAGCCGTTTATCTGTATTCGATCCATAATAGATATTTTCTCGGAGAGTTCTTTCTCGCATACTTCATAATTCATAACCACTATTATTTAAAATGAAGGTAACTCCTTAAAAGGCACCATCTTTTCAAAATAGCCGTTATTTTAACCATACAAATATGAGATTTTTCACATTAAAATCAGGTCTTTATCTTGAATAACACCGAATCAAAAAAATACTTCAACGTTATCCCCCGCTCAATACAAAACTTATTGATCGTATATAAACTCGTCCCCCTTCCCCTTTCATTCGCATTATAACTTTGCTTCTCTCTGCCAGTACTCGCGGCAAGTGCTTCCTGGGTAAGTCCGGATTCTTCGCGGATCTCTTTTAACCGTTGGGCAACGGCCATCTTGAATTTAATATCGACTTTATCTAGTTTACTGGGCATACGCTAAGCTGAACATTTTTTTTATAAATAAGGTAACGCATATGCTTTACTTTATAAAATAATTCAGTAGCTTTAATTATTAATTCATCCGTAAAACAAAAACCCCATGAATACACTTCCCGTTGAAATACAAGAACACTATTATTCCCTTCACGAGCCAGGTGCGGCCGCCAATGCAGCTGCGGTGATCGATGGCTTCGTAAATGAGTTTGCCGAAGAACAAGCCGATCGAGAGTTGTGGCTGTTGTTTAGCGGCGCGCTTACAAGCAGTCATCTGCCGTTTGTAAAACTGGCCGAGGAAAGAGAATGCATGCTGCATTTTTATGAATATGTGAAAGCGGTGATGCATGCAACGTATGTTTTGAACCACGAAGCCGCGAAGAGAAAAAGATTCACGAAGGATTTGGATTGAAGCGAGGGTTTTGATCGCAGATTTATTTTTTCCGCTGCGCGGAATTGATTAAGGGATTACGCAGATTGATTCTGCTTCGCAGAATGCTGGAACCACAAAGACACAGGCGACACGGAGAAACACAGAGAATAGTTTACAATACTACTATGATTGTTATACGATCACCGAACTTACAACTTTATAAGTTCGGTGATCATATAGCACTCGTATATGTTTCGTATAAGCGTCACCCATCTCCGGGCAAGCTTCAACAATCCCTTAACAGCAATCCTATTTTACGAAATCACATTCCAACAGTCGTAGTAAAAAGTTTCACTTTTAAAACGATCGGTATGAAAAAGGTTCCATGGTGGGCAGCAGGTAATAGCGGCAAATTGGGCAACGTAGTTTATTACACCCGGAAAGGAAAAACGTATGTGCGAAAAGCGCCGGTAAGTCACAATATCACCCCCACCCAAAAACAGGCAGCTGTACGCGAACGATTTATTGCCGCACATAAATTTGCACAAAACATCATCGCCGATCCAACGCTGAAACAATTATATACTCAAAAAGCTGCCGGGAAACGATCGGCATACAGCGAAGCAATGGCCTATTTCTTCAGGTTGGCTGCAGGCGTTGATGGATCGTGATTCTTTCCTTAACCGTATTCTCATTTTCCCTTACATCTTACTCATTGGTCCGCCCATCTTTTGAAGTGCCTATTTATATTAGCTTCAAATTAATTTTCATGAGAAAGATCTTTACAATT
Organism: Chitinophagales bacterium; assembly: GCA_015655125.1. Lineage (GTDB taxonomy): Bacteria > Bacteroidota > Bacteroidia > Chitinophagales > Chitinophagaceae > Ferruginibacter. Next base: position 8,638 of record JAATFP010000007.1, read on the forward strand.
GCCTTTGGCATTTTATCTTTTCATTGCGCCATGGCGCAGAATGTGGGCATCGGTACCACCACGCCGGCCATGCCGCTGCATATAAAATCCACCACCGATACTGCAATTGTAACGTTGGAAAACACTACTCCGCTGGGCAACAACGTCAATACCGGCCTGTACTTCAAAAACGGCAATTACTTTACCGGGGCCGTTAAGGCCATCGGCACCGGCACTGCCACCAGCAGGATCAGCCTTTTCAGCTATGCTGCGCAAAACCAAAACAATCTTCGCGAATATCTCTCCATATTGGACAATGGCTATGTTGGCATCGGCACCGTTGATCCTAAGATGCTGTTCCACACGCGGTCTTTGACCGATACCGCCGTAGCGGTATTTGAAAATGGTAATACTATGGCCACCGGCACCAATGTGGGCATCTATTTTAAAAATGGCAACAACTACACCGGTGCGCTTAAAACAACAGCTACCGGTGCCAACTCGAGCAGACTCGGCCTCTACAGCTATGCAGGCACGGGGCCAGGCGTGTTGAAGGAATATCTTTCTGTTTTGGACGATGGCAAGGTTGGTATCGGTACCACTACACCCACCAACCTGCTGACGGTAGCAGGCACGGGCAGTTTTACCAACAACGACGCTACGTTAACCACCCCATCTTTGAAAGTAACGTCCATCGCCACTTCGGTAGCATCGCCGGCCATTAGTGGAGAAGGTGCATCTGCGGGTGTTTTAGGAACCAGTGCTACCGGTATCGGTGTGTTTGGTATTTCCGGTGTTTCGTTGCTTAATATAAGCGGTGTTGGTGTGATGGGACAAAGTGCCAACGGGCAGGGCGTGTTGGGGGTAAGTTAAAAAGCAAATTCGGCGTCGGTGCAAGGAATAGCACAGTTTTCAAATGTAACCGCAGGATATTTCCTTAATACGATCAACGGCGGTAAGGCGCTTTACACGGATGGCGCTGTGCAGATCAGTGGCCAGGGTGCGGGTGCGGGCAAAGTGCTAACTTCTGACGCGAGTGGTAATGCTACCTGGCAAGCCCCCGCCGGAGCAACATCGGTAGGATTTACGGCTTACCTGACCAATAATCTCAATCTGTCGGCCAATAGCGCATCTGCCCCGTCGGGATATACCATCATCAGCAATGATGGTGGTGGTCTGTCGGGTGGCACTTTTACGGCGCCGTCTGCAGGATATTATTTGTTTACGATAAATGCTGGTATCAGCCAACCCAATTTTGGCAACCTGGTGAAGGTCTTTATCGATTTCATCGTAAACGGATCTTCTGTTGTTGGGGGTAAACATGCAACATTGCTTTATCCAAATTCAAATGGCGCCGCAACAGGTGATTTTTCCTATATAATCAAAATGAACACCGGCGACAATCTCTATGTTCAATATGGCACCGAAGTAATGACAGGCAGCACTACTACGGTAATTAGTGGTGGTAACAATTCATCGGGAACCAAGTTTTCGGGCGTAAAGTTGTAGCATAGAACAATTTGGAAGTTTAGTGTAAAGAGGGATAAATAGCATAATGAGAATGGCTCCGCAGATGCGGAGCTATTTTTTTAGGTGGTGGTGAGGTTTGGATGGTGGGTGGTGCTTGTGGGTTGGCAACCTGCGGTTGGCAACCGCGGGTTGCCAACCCATGAGGATTTCAGCATCCCTTATTGAGGTTTCGCTCATTCTGACTATGAAACCTTCCACCAACAAAAAAGCCGCTACCATTGGAAGTAACGACTTTAAAGTAAGGCCCCTGGCCCGGATCATTTAATGAGTTGAAAAAGCCGCCGCTAAAAATAGGAGCGACTTCATAAAAGCAAACCACGCTTTAGAAATAGTTAATACCGGTGACTTTCGTCGTCAGTATTTGTAAAGAGGTAATAAGTTTGTTGTGATTGGTACATGTTGGTTGGTAACGGATGAAACGGGCCAGTTAGTAATGGGCTAAACAGGTTATAAAGTAAAGACAAAAAAGGTAAAGTGCGATGTGGAAGTTGATGAAGGGGTGGTAAAAGTAGATGAAGGATGTAAATTGGGAGGTATAAGTTACGAGTTGTAGGTTAGGGTTGTGGATCGTGGATCATAAATGAGAGGCGATGACATGTTTTGAAGATTTGGTAGCTGAGAGAGTGAATTTACAGTAGAAGGAGTGATGTTAGTTGGTCGTGGATGGGTCGGTTATAGGTTATGGGTATGGGCAATAAAAAAGCCTTCAAGTAAAATTGAAGGCTTTAAAATGAATATGGCAGCTACCTACTCTCCCGCATTTCTTTGCAGTACCATCGGCCATGAGGGGCTTAACTTCTCTGTTCGGTATGGGAAGAGGTGAACACCCTCGGCAAAACCACCATAAAAAGATGATTGTCGAGTTGACAATTTAATAAGT
>JAATFP010000049.1 GCA_015655125.1 Chitinophagales bacterium
GCTGAACTCCCCCAGGACCGGAAGGTAGCAAGGGTAGGTGGTTGAGCGGTGCGATGTAAGTAACTTGCCATTTTTTATTTCTATTATTTGATGTGGAAAAGCGTGTTATCTTTGCTTTTCATTATCTCCGATTTGCATCACTCAAAATACGATCGTTATGAAGTTTTTTATCGACACCGCGGATCTTGCCCAAATCAAAGAAGCAAATGACCTCGGAATACTGGATGGCGTTACCACCAATCCATCATTAATGGCAAAGGTTGGGATCAGCGGCGAAGCTGCTGTTACAAAACACTATATTGATATCTGCAATATTGTTGATGGCGACATCAGCGCTGAAGTGGTTTCCACAGATTTTGATGGAATCATTGCTGAAGGGAAAAAACTGGCGGCCCTTCATAAAAATATTGTGGTAAAAGTGCCGATGATCAAAGAAGGCGTGAAAGCAATCAAATGGTTCACCGATAACGGTATACGCACAAATTGCACCCTTATCTTTTCTGCAGGCCAGGCGATACTCGCTGCAAAAGCTGGCGCCACGTACATTTCACCGTTCATTGGTCGTATCGACGATACGGGTTGGGATGGCATCGAACTCATTCACCAGATCCGCCAGATCTATTCTATCCAGGGTTTTAAATCAGAAATATTGGCGGCTTCTATCCGCAATCCGAATCACATCATCAAATGTGCGGAAGCAGGTGCCGATGTTTGTACCTGTCCATTGGAATCTATCCTCGGTTTGCTGAAACATCCGTTAACCGATATTGGATTGGCGAAATTTCTGGAAGACGCTAAGAAATTTGCGTAATTTTTTGGAAACAGAAAGACACGGCGACACGAATCATTACAAAGATTTATACATAGTTATTATATATAAAATGCCTGCAGATCGCAGGCATTTTTATTTCTTCGTAAAATTTTTTCTTTGTGTCTTTTTGTGGTTCAAAAAGATCAGTTTCGCTTCCTTTTACTGCCTTTCATTTCCTCCAGCACCTGTTCCGTACTCTTCAACGGTCCGTCTTCTTTCCTCTTCACATATATGTCAAATTCCTGCAGGCTGGCGGGGTTATTTTTTAAACAAACGCTGATGTGCACTTTTGCCGGCTTAAAATCCGGATAGATCCAAAGGCTGTTGCCGTAAAATTTTCCGTAATTGCTTTTGAAAATAATATGATTGCTGTCGAGTGGCAGGTATTTTCCATTGGTCATTAAACCATCGACATTGATATAATTGTAGGTGCCTTTTTTTAAACTATCTGTATAAAGGTTTACAAAAATACTGTCAATCTTCTGAGCCTTCGCAATGGTGAATGCCGTGATGAAAAGTGTAAGTAAAAATATTTTTTTCACGTTGTAAAAATACCAAATCTTCCGGGAATGCGGTATTGCAGATGTTAAGGGTGACTTAAAGTATATAGTTACAGCCTTGCAAAAAAATTCCGAATATGTAAACCGTGGTTTTTATATAATAATCTGATCTTAAAGAATTTTCCGGAAGGCAGTTGAACGGTAAGAAAGGCGGAACTCCAATGCGCCACAACTTTGCAGATTATTCTTGTAGCATCTTTTATAATTGCGATATGCTTAATTGGAAATTCCCACGCGTTCCTTTATATATTCGTTCCGCTTCAATTCATCCAGCATAAACAGCGCCACATCGCCGGTATTAATTTTGAAATTGTTGGGAACCGGCGCCACATTTGCCGCCGTATGAAAAGATCCTGTTGCGTCTGCATCCACCAGGTCGGGTGCGCAAACGAATGTCCAGTCCAGCTTTGATGCCTGAAGGAATTGAAATGCCTTACGGTGTTCGTTACCTACGGGCAGGTATTCTGCCGGGTAAGAAGTTTCATCCATGAGCAATTCAGTGCTTCCCTCGGAAATGCTTAATACACCCATCCCGCCAAGGCCGATGATCCTTTTCACGCCCGCCTTCTGCATCTGTTCCGTAATCTTTTTCATACCAAGGGAGCGTGTATTGTCGGTGCCATCGAACGCTCCGCCGAGCACAGACAATACCGCTCCACTTCCATTGATGGCATTGTATACCTGTTTATCGTCAAACAAAGCGCCCGTGATCAATTCGAGACGCTCATGTTCGGGAAAGCCGGCAGTGAAAACGTTTCTGCCAAAGGCACGAACAGTATGGCCGTTGTGAAGAGCCTGCTTTACAATTTGTTTGCCTACCTGGCCGGTACTTCCAAATATTGTGATGATCATGTAAAAAATATTTAATAATTAATAACTAATGGTTAATAATGAAAACCCTCCATTCATAACTCATAATCAATAATTCACAGTTCATAATTCCTTCCAAAGTACAAAAAATATTTTTTTATCTTGATATTCTCCTTCATCTTTGCGTTAACAATGAAAAATTTAATTGCAAATAACAAAGGTTGGTGGTGGACAGTCAGACAATGATTGTGTCCCTGCCTTATTTGTATATCTCAAAATATCAGCGCCCCGACACAATTGTCGGGGCGTTTTTATTTGTATAAATCGTATTTGACATAACATGAAGAACATATCTTTCTCTACGACCTATAAAAAAATGCTGGCGGATATTTATACGCCGGTTGGTATTTACCTGCGGTTGCGCGACAGGTTTCGCGACACGATCCTTCTTGAAAGCACGGATTTTCATGCGGGCGAAAACAATTATTCGATCATCGGCATCAATGCCATTGCAGGAATCGAGATCAGCGATCCTCAAAAGATAGAAGTCAAATTACCAGGTCAACATCCGGAAATCATCCGTTTACAAACGGATACACCACTTTCCGAGGTATTGCAGCAATTCATGGAAAGTTTCACACCTGAGGTTGTTCCTGCCAGGCCGGTCAATATCGCACAAGGTGTATTTGGATATACAACCTACGACGCGGTAGGCTTTTTTGAACACATCCTGTTTGACCAAACGGGCAAGGTTGTTGATGAAAACGCCCGTATACCGTTGATGCGGTACAGGGTGTATCAATATGTGATCGTGATCAATCATTTTAAGGATGAACTTTTTCTTTGCGAAAATCATTTTACCGGAATAGAAAGTAAGTTCGCAGATATCGAAAGTATGATTCGCAGCAAGGACGTTCCCGTATTTCCTTTTGCTATCCGCAATGTAGAAACATCCAATGTTACCGATGAAGAATATAAAGAAATGGTGCAAAGAGGAATCGACAGTTGCCGGCGTGGCGACACTTTTCAGATCGTACTCAGCAGAAGGTTCCGCCAGCAGTTCACCGGCGATGAGTTCAATGTATATCGTGCATTACGAAGCATCAACCCAATTCCGTACCTGTTTTATTTCGATTACGGGGATTATAAACTAACAGGATCTTCGCCAGAGAGCCAGGTGATCATTGAAGACGGAAAGGTGATCGTACACCCGATTGCAGGCACATTCAAGCGAACCGGTGACGATGAAACCGATAAAGAACTTGCTATAAAATTGGAAGCTGATGAAAAAGAAAATTCCGAACATGTGATGCTGGTGGATCTGGCACGCAACGACCTGAGCAGGCTATGTGACGATGTGGAAGTGACACAATTTAAAAAAGTGAGTTATTTTTCTCATGTGATACACCTGGTGAGCGAAGTGCAGGGAAGGCTCGGAAGGGAAAGAAACCCATTCAGGATATTGGGCAGCACTTTTCCCGCAGGCACACTGAGCGGCGCACCGAAATACAAAGCCATGCAACTCATCCATCATTTTGAGAATACCCCGCGCGGATTTTACGGGGGCGCCATTGGTTTTATCGGATTTGACGGAAGTTGTAATCACGCCATCATGATCCGTACTTTTTTGAGTAAGAATAATACACTCACGTATCAGGCAGGCGCGGGAATAGTGGTTTCCAGTAAACCTGAAAGTGAATTGCAGGAAGTAAACAATAAATTAGGTGCGCTTAAAAAAGCCATCGAATCAGCACAACAGATCACCCGTTAAAAAATAATCATGACGAAAATCCTGGTTTTTGATAATTACGATTCGTTTACCTACAACCTCGTGCATCTCGTTGAAAAGATATTGCATACTAAGGTTGATGTTTTTCGCAACGATGCCATCGCGCTCGAAAAGGTAAAAGAATATGATAAGATAATTTTATCGCCCGGCCCCGGAATACCAGCAGAGGCCGAACTGCTATTGCCATTGATAAAAGAGTACGCTGCCACCAAATCCATTCTGGGCGTATGTTTAGGGCATCAGGCTATTGGCGGGGCGTTTGGAGGAACACTTACCAACCTGTCAACCGTTTATCATGGTGTGGCTATGCCCGTATTTATTGATAGCGGGGAAGATTGTTTGTTCAGGCACCTTCCCCGTACCATAATGGTTGGCCGCTACCATTCGTGGATCGTAGATGAAAAAGATTTTCCGGCTGAATTACAGATAACGGCGCGTGATGAAAACAATTATATCATGGCGCTGCAACATAAAAACTTTGATGTGCGCGGTGTGCAGTTTCACCCTGAAAGTGTATTGACGCCGGATGGGGAGAGGATCATCAGTAACTGGCTGGAAGAATAGGCTAATAGGCGGATATTCTTTATCGTTCCTCTAACCTCTGATCCTTAAACAATAAACTAATGAAAAAGATATTAAATCATTTATTTGAGCATAAGGCGCTTTCGCGGCAACAAGCTGCGGAAGTGCTGATGCATATTTCGCAAGGAAGGTACAGCGAGGCCGAAATTGCGGCATTTATAACGGTATATCTCATGCGAAGCATTACCATCGATGAATTGCAAGGCTTTAAAGATGCGCTGATGCAACTGGCACTTCCTGTTGATGTATCCTCGCACGACGTGATGGATATTGTGGGTACCGGTGGTGATGGAAAAAACACATTCAACATTTCCACGCTCAGTTGTTTTATTGTGGCGGGTACCGGCAACAAGGTTGCCAAGCACGGTAATTATGGCGCCTCATCCATTAGTGGTTCATCAAATGTGATGGAGGAACTGGGCTATCGTTTTACAACAGACAATGATACTTTAAACCGGCAGCTTGAAGCGGCAAATATTTGTTTCTTGCATGCACCATTGTTTCATCCGGCACTAAAAGTAGTTTCAGGTATCCGAAAAAGTCTTGGTGTGCGTACCTTTTTCAACATGCTCGGCCCGATGGTGAATCCTGCATCGCCTGCATACCAGCTTGTAGGCGTGTATAATCTTGAAATGGCGCGGCTCTACAATTACATGCTGCAGGAGGGTGATACCGCATTTACAATTATTCACGCGCTGGATGGGTATGATGAAATATCTTTGACAGGCGATACGAAGATCATCACTAACAAAGGTGAGCAAGTATTGAGTGCTGAAGCGATCGGCAAACGCACTGTGAGGCCTGCAGATATTTATGGCGGTAGTTCGGCAGAAGAAGCTGCAGCGATATTTTTGAAGATCATCAAAGGTGAGGGTACCTGGGCGCAGAATGCGGTAGTGATAGCAAATGCTGCCATGGCGCTGCAATGCACAGGTAAATTTGCAGATTATGAAAACTGCTACCAATTGGCAGTGGATAGTTTGGAAAGTGGCAAAGCTTATCAATGTTTAAAAAATCTTACCGAACCGGCATGAATATCCTGGATCAAATAATTGCACATAAACGGGACGAGAATTTCGTACGAAGTACGATGGTGCCGGTGGAGGACTTGATGGAAAGTAAATATTTTGACAGGAAATGTTTTTCACTCACCGAGCGCTTGATTGCAAAAGATGCTACCGGCATCATTGCTGAATTCAAGCGTAAGTCGCCATCGAGGGGTTATATCAACCGGCACGCAGAAATTTCAGGTATTACTCAAGCTTACACCCAACATGGTGCCAGCGGGCTTTCCGTACTTACCGATCGCGAATTTTTTGGCGGCAGCACAGATGATCTTGCATTGGCCAGGAAAAATGAAGTTCCCATTTTACGAAAAGATTTTATTATTGATCCTTACCAGGTGGTGGGTGCAAAGGCAATGGGTGCCGATGTTATTTTGCTGATAGCAGCCTGCCTCACGGTTTCTAAAACGGAAGAGCTGGCGCAATTGTCCAAACAACTTGGAATGGAAGTGCTGCTTGAACTTCATGAAGAAAGCGAGCTGGAACATATTTGCGCCGAAATAGACATGGTAGGAATAAACAACCGGAGTTTGAAGACATTCAAGGTTGATATTAACAGGTCGCTGGCGTTGAGTAAAAAAATTCCGGATGGCAAAATTAAGATCGCGGAAAGCGGCATCAGTCAACCTGAAACGATCAGGATCTTTCGTGATGCGGGTTACCAGGGATTCCTCATCGGTGAGAATTTTATGAAAGAAAATGACCCCGGCAAAGCATTTGAACAATTTGTAAAAAAAATAAAATAGTTTGTATGAATATTAAAGTTTGTGGAGTTACCACCTTAAAACAGCTGCAACAATTGGATGGACTGGATATCGATTTTGCGGGACTGATATTTTTTAAGCAGTCGCCAAGATATGTCGGAAACAAGGTTACAAAAGAAGAATTGACAGGTGCCGACCTGGATATTAAAAAAGTAGGTGTTTTTGTAAATGCAGAGTACGACGAGATCATGCAGATAACCGAAGATTATGAACTGGACATTGTACAACTTAATGGTGATGAAAGCCCGCACCTGTGCGAAAAAGTTGCTGCCGAAATAGAAGTGATCAAAGCATTTCGTATCGATAATAAAAGTGAAAGGTCAATCGACTATATGATCGCCGAATACGATGAGGTATGCGATTATTATTTGTTCGATACGGCATCAAAAGAATTACCGGGTGGCAGCGGAGAAAAATTCGACTGGAACAAAATTGCGGAAAGCAAAATTGAGAAGCCGTTCTTTTTAAGCGGTGGTATTGCACCGGATGATGCGGCGCTTGTGAAAAAGTTCCGGCATCCTGATTTTTTCGGCGTTGATATCAACAGCAGGTTTGAAAAGGAACCCGGAGTAAAGGATATGGCGTTGGTACTGCAATTCAGGCACGGACTTAAGTAAATAAAACCAAACGCAGATTTGGAAAGATTTTTTTATTAAACTGAAATGAAATCACATGCTTTTGAAATCCTGAATTCGGCGTAATCAAAAGATCTTTCCAACTCAGTGTTTAAATTCAATATTATTATGAGTCATCGTTCAGCAAATCTTCTTCATCCGGATCAGCACGGTTATTATGGTGATTTTGGCGGCGCATTCGTACCGGAAATGTTATATCCGAATGTGAGGGAGCTTCAGGAAAATTATCTCAAAATAACAGCAACAAAAAAGTTTCGCTCCGCATTTGAAAAATTACTCAAAGATTATGTTGGCCGGCCCACACCATTGTTTTACGCCGAAAATTTAAGCCGGCAGTATCACACAAATATCTATCTTAAGCGTGAGGATCTTTGCCATACTGGTGCACATAAGATCAACAATACGATCGGGCAGGTTTTACTGGCCGAAGCGCTGGGAAAAACACGTATTATAGCCGAAACGGGTGCGGGGCAACATGGCGTTGCGACAGCAACAGTTTGCGCACTTAAAGGATTGGAGTGCGTAGTATATATGGGCGAAAAAGATATTGAACGGCAGGCTCCCAATGTGGCGCGCATGAAGATGCTTGGTGCAAAGGTGGTTCCGGCAAGAAGTGGCAGCAAAACGCTGAAAGATGCCACCAACGAGGCTATCAGGGATTGGATCAATCATGCCGCAGACACTTATTATATCATCGGAAGCGTGGTGGGGCCTCACCCTTACCCGGATATGGTAGCACGGTTCCAAAGCGTAATCAGCAGGGAAATACAAAAGCAACTCAAAAAAATCACCGGAAATGAATTGCCGTCGTATGTCATCGCCTGCGTTGGCGGCGGAAGCAATGCGGCCGGTGCATTTTATCATTTCATAGAAGAAAAAAAAGTGAAGCTTGTGGCCGTAGAAGCTGCGGGACTCGGCATTAAAAGTGGCATGTCCGCCGCCACAACACAGCTCGGAACTACCGGCATTTTGCATGGAAGTAAAAGTTTGTTGATGCAAACAGCTGATGGCCAGGTGACCGAGCCACACAGCATTTCGGCGGGACTTGATTATCCCGGTATCGGACCCTTGCACGCTAACTTATATACCAGTAAACGTGCGGAATTTTTGAGTGCTACGGATGGAGAAGCATTGGCAGCGGCTTTCAATCTTTCAAAAAAAGAGGGTATTATCCCCGCGTTGGAATCTGCACATGCACTTGCGGTACTGAATAACAAGAAGTTCAGGAAAAGCGATGTGGTAGTTATTTGCCTGAGTGGTCGTGGCGATAAAGATCTTGCAACTTACATGGATAATTTGTAACATGCCGACGGGTAAAATATGTTTCGAGAAGCTCAACATGACTGGGAAACAAGCGCGACATGATAAAAATCTGTCAGTCTGAGCCTGTCGAAGACGGTTTGGGTTTGCAGAGGAAATTTCAAAACCTGGCAGCAAACATGTTGAAATTTAAACGCATACTTAATTTTAAATTTAAAGATGAACAAGCTTGATCAGTTGTTTAAGAATAAAAAAGAACCGGTGCTGAACGTATATTACACAGCGGGCTTTCCGGAATTGGAAAGTACAACTGAAGTTGCGTTGTCGTTGCAGAAGCATGGCGCCGATATCATAGAGATCGGAATCCCGTACAGTGATCCCATCGCCGATGGCCCGGTAATACAGCAAAGTAATATGCAGGCGATTGCTAACGGGATCTCTATTGCGAAGATATTTGAACAACTCGAATCCGTGAAGTCACAGTTAACCGTTCCGGTCGTATTGATGGGATATCTTAATCCTGTGTTGCAATTCGGAATGGAGAGATTTTGTGCGGCAGCAGCACGTGCCGGCATTTCCGGTGTGATCCTGCCCGATCTGCCGATGTATGAATATGAAAAATTTTATGAAAAAATATTCCGGGAATACAAGCTTCATTTGATCTTTCTCGTCACGCCTGAAACAGGTATCGGGCGAATTGAAAAGGCAGATAAGTTGTCCGGTGGATTTTTGTATGCCGTCTCTTCGTCGGCTACAACCGGCAACAACGCCGCCATGAACGGCCAGGAAGTTTATTTTAAAAAACTACAGCAACTTCGTTTGAAAAATTCTTTTTTGATCGGCTTTGGTGTACGCGATAAAGCAACTTTCGACCTGGCGGGTAAATATGCGGCCGGCGCCATCATAGGAACAGCGTATATAAAAGCTTTGCAATCTTTGAAGAACATTGATCAGGCGACCGCTGAATTTCTGCAATCCATAAGACCGGCACACATTATAAAGCCTGTTAATATTTAAAAAGTCCGTTCAAAACCGGGGAAAGAATTTTAAATTGCATATTCAAAAATTACCAATGAAAAAATGTCTATTGTTGTTTTTCATCGTTCCTGCTATAGGGTTTGCTCAGGTTAAAAAGAACACTGCGGTTTCAAAAAAGAACCTGGTGGCCAAGAAAGTTGTTGCAGCACCCAAGCCTGAAGAACAAAAGCCCGCAGATGGATTTTTGATCAAAGGAACGGTGACGGGTTACCCGGATGGAACAGCAGTAAATTTGTATAATGGAAACAATGGCACGCCGGAAGGAAGCGCTTCGCTTGTAAAAGGGAAATTCAGTTTTACCGGTAAAGCGTTGACGCCCGATTTTAAGGTGATCGCTTTTAACAACGTCGCGCCGTACATAACTTTGTTCATCGATAACAGCCTTGTAACCATTACTGCAAAAAAAGATTCAATTGGAAATGCGGTGGTGAAAGGTTCGCCGTCCCACAACGATTTTATGGAGTTTACAAAGATCATCAAGCCATATGAACAGTTGTTTACAGGCGAGGGCGCGGGTGATTCCGTTACAAGAAGCACGGCTTCCACGCTGTTGGGTGATTTTATAGACAAGCATCCGCAGTCCTATATTACGCCGCTTGCTGTTTTCAGAAACTACCAGGTGACGATGGATGCAGGATTGATGGAGAAACAATACAACCAGCTTCCTGTTGCCACACAAAAAACAGCGGTGGGGGATTACATTGCAAAGCAGTTCGCTGACAGCAAGAAAAATCCGATCGGGAAACCGCTTGCAGAGTTCTCCCAGGCTGATACTTCCGGAAACCAGGTGGCACTCTCTTCATTGAAGGGAAAGTATGTGTTAATTGATTTCTGGGCAAGTTGGTGCAGACCCTGCCGTGCAGAAAATCCGAACGTAGTAAATGTTTTTAACCAATACAAGGACAGGAATTTTACCGTTTTGGGGGTATCATTGGATCAGGCTAAACCGGCCTGGATCGATGCCATTAAAATGGACGGACTCACCTGGACGCATGTGAGCGATCTGCAGGGATGGGGAAATGCTGTTGCGAAGCAATTCGAGATTTTCAGCATTCCACAGAATTTCCTGCTTGATCCGCAGGGGAACGTGATCGCTAAGAACCTTCGTGGACCCGCGCTCGGGAGCAAACTGGCTTCTTTGATAAAGTAGTTTTTTTATTTATTAACCAGTTGGCGCTTGTATAACTGAACAGTATTCTCAAGGCCCAGATAAATGGCATCACATATCAGTGCATGTCCAATGGAAACTTCCAGCAGCCCGGGAACATGTTGCGCAAAATACCGGAGATTGTTCAGGTCAAGATCATGCCCCGCATTGATACCAAGGCCCAGTTCTTTTGCTTTTTGAGCCGCCGCAACGTATGGAGCGATGGCTTTTTCTTTGTCGCCTTTCGCATATCCGGCTGCATAACCTTCTGTATATAATTCAATCCTGTCTGTGCCGGTTTTTGCCGCGCCTTCCACCATTTTTATATCCGGATCCACGAAAATGGAAACACGGATATCTGCATCCTGAAAGCGTTTGATCATCGTTGCCAGGTAATCTCTGTGAGTAATCGTATCCCAACCGTGATTGCTGGTGATTTGTCCCAATGCATCGGGTACCAACGTTACCTGGGAAGGTTTATTATCCAGCACAAGTTTGACGAATTTATCTTCGGTGCAATTACCTTCAATATTGAATTCAGTGGTCAATATCTTTTTAAGGTCAAACACGTCGTTGTAACGGATATGCCTTTCGTCGGGGCGGGGATGCACGGTTATTCCATCGGCTCCGAAACGCTCGATATCCAGGGCCGATTTTATAATATCAGGATTGTTGTGTCCGCGTGAATTGCGGAGGGTGGCGAGTTTGTTGATGTTAACGGAAAGTTTCGTCATTTGAACATGCTTTGTGCAAAGTTAGGGTTTAGCGGAGGTAAGCGCTTAAGGTTTAAGGTTAGGGAGTTTTTATCATTCAAAAAAAGCCCGTCAATTACGACAGGCTTTCCAATTAATTCATCTTCGGTATTTGAATTACTTTTTGGTCACGCGAACATCAATTCTTCTGTTTTGTGCTTTGCAATCAGGAGAATCATTTGCTTCGCAAACAGGATGATCCTGACCATAACCTTCAGCGCTGATGCGGTTTTCGGCAATACCTAATTTTACAAGTTCCGCTTTAGCAACATCAGCTCTTTGCTGGGAAAGTGTGAGGTTTTGTTTTGCATCGCCCGTGTTATCCGTGTAGCCACCCAGTTTCAATTCTGTAGCCGGATATGCTTTCAAAATAGCGGCAAGATTTTTTAACTGATCCTGCGAAGATGCTTTCAGCACCGTTTTACCGGTTTCAAAATACAACCGATCCATAGTGAACCATGTTGTTTTATCAATTGCTTTGCTGTTATCTTTTACAAAATCAACGAGCCTGGTTTCGAACCCATTTCCCGCAACGTTCAGTTCTGTTCCGTCAGCAAGTTTCAACACGCCCATTGCACCAAGATCGTAAACAAAGTCACCATCAGCGTTTACTTTACCTGCCGGAATGTTTGCATCAGATGTTTTGGTAACATTTGATGTATCAGTAGTCGTAATGGTGGTTGGTGTTATTGATGCATCTGTAATGCCCTGCATTTTCATCATAGTAGCGATCTGTGCTTTTCTGTTTGCTTCGATCTTATCGTGATGCAGTTTTGCCAGTGTTGGCGCAATAACCAGTGACACGATACTCATTAATTTTATAAGGATGTTCATTGAAGGCCCGGAAGTATCTTTGAAAGGGTCACCTACCGTATCACCTGTAACGGATGCTTTATGTGGTTCTGATTTTTTGTAATGTGTTTCTCCATTGATCTCAACACCTTTTTCGAAAGATTTTTTGGCGTTGTCCCATGCACCACCTGCATTATTTTGGAAAATACCCATCAACACACCTGAAACTGTTGCACCTGCAAGAAAACCGCCCAGCACTTCAGGGCCAAATATGAAGCCGATGATAATCGGGGTGAGGATCGCGATTGCGCCTGGTAACATCATTTTTTTCAAAGATGCTTCAGTAGAGATCGCCACACATTTATCGTATTCAGGTTTGCCCGTACCTTCCATTATACCAGGAATGGTACGGAACTGGCGGCGGACTTCTTCCACCATCGCCATTGCTGCTTCACCCACCGCTTTGATGGCGAGTGAAGAGAAGATGAAGGGAATCATTCCACCCACGAATAAACCGGCCAATACATCTGCATGATAGATGTCGATGCCATCGATTTTTGCAATACCAACAAAAGCGGCAAACAGCGCCAGTGCCGTGAGCGCTGCAGATGCGATCGCAAAACCTTTTCCGCTTGCTGCGGTTGTGTTGCCAACAGCATCGAGGATATCGGTTTTTTCACGAACGTCGGCCGGAAGCTCGCTCATTTCCGCAATACCACCAGCATTGTACGCGATCGGGCCAAAGGCATCGATAGCAAGCTGCATAGCAGTGGTGGCCATCATACCGGCTGCAGCGATCGCCACACCGTACAGGCCCGCGCAAGCGTAAGAACCATAGATACCACCAGCCAGAACGAGAATAGGAAGCAAGGTACTTTCCATACCTACCGCCAGACCACCGATGATGTTGGTAGCGTGACCGGTAGCCGACTGGCGGATGATGCTCATTACCGGGCGTTTGCCCATGGCTGTGTAATATTCTGTGATGATGCTCATCAAAGCGCCTACAACAAGACCCACGGCGATGGCACCGAATACACCGTTTTTGGTGAAGTCGTGACCGCGAAGCGTCATGTTTTCAGGCAATAAATATTGAACAAGGAAATAAGCCGCAACAGCAGTCAGGATCATAGATCCCCAGTTACCCATGTTAAGTGCATTCTGCACTTTATGTGTACTCAAACCTGCGCTTTCGCTGATGCGAACGAACCAGGTTCCAACAATAGACAAAAGAATACCAACACCTGCGATGATCATCGGCAACAGGATAGGCGAGAAGCCCATGAAACCGTCTGCCAGTGCGCCACCAGTGGCATCTGTGACTTCGTGCCCGAGAACGATCGTAGCGAGAACGGTTGCAACATAAGAACCGAACAGATCGGCACCCATACCGGCAACGTCACCTACGTTATCGCCCACGTTATCTGCAATGGTAGCAGGATTCCGAGGATCATCTTCCGGGATGCCGGCTTCAACTTTACCAACAAGATCGGCACCTACGTCGGCAGCTTTTGTGTAGATACCGCCACCAACACGTGCGAAGAGCGCGATAGATTCTGCACCTAACGAGAAGCCCGTTAATATTTCAATCGCTTTACCCACCGCTTCGGACGTGGCCAAAGCTTCAGGAGCGAATATGTGCAATAATAAAATGAAAAGGCCGCCGAGCCCCAGTACGGCCAGGCCCGCCACGCCCATACCCATTACGCTGCCGCCCGTAAAAGAAACGGAGAGCGCTTTGCTGAGACTTGTACGTGCAGCTTGTGCGGTGCGAACATTGGCTTTTGTAGCTATCTTCATACCAATAAAACCTGCAAGTGCACTAAAGAAGGCTCCTAATATAAATGCAACGGCGATGCTCCAATGGCTGTTTTCATTGGTGTAACCCATTACACCCAATAACAATGCTGCAACCACCACAAAATATCCCAGGATCTTATATTCGGCCTTCAGGAATGCCATCGCTCCCTCAGCAATGTAAGTGCTGATTTCTTTCATGCGTGCATTTCCCGCATCCTGTTTAGAAACCCACGCATATTTCATAAATGTGTACAACAGGCCCACAACGCCCATTGCCGGAATTACGTAAATCAATTTGTCCATATAAGTAGTTGTGTTTTTTGGACGGCAAAAATAGGGGAAAAGCGCCACAAATGGTCGAAAGGATAGCAAAATTAGCTGCTTAATGCTCTTAGTAGAATTTTTTTCCGAAAAACACCAGCTGGGTTTGGAAAGTTTAGTATGTAGGCAGTATAAGCGATTATTACATATTGCAATTTTCTAAACCCTTAACCCCACACTTTCTAAACTGTTAACATCTTTGTAAAACTGCCGGTTTTTATCATCCCATATTGCAATTTAATTCAGTTGTCAGTTAGCTTTAATAAAAATTAATTTTCTAAACATTTTCATCATGAAAAAAATCCTCATCGCTGTTGCTTTGTTCGTGGGCATCGCGGTAACAAATGCGCAGACACCTGCACAAACAAAAGTTGCTTCTGCAAAGACTACCACAGCTGCGGTTAAGCCCACTGTGGCTAAAACAACTGCAACAACTGCTTCAAAAGCACACCCGGTAAAATCGGATGGTACTCCGGACATGCGGTACAAAGCAAACAAAACAACCGAAAAAACAAAACCTGCCGGCCCATTGAAAAAAGACGGAACAGCTGATATGAGGTACAAAGCGAATAAAAAGGCAGCTAAGAATTAAGAATTATAAATTATGAATTCAATAAAAAAGAGCAAACCCACAGGTTTGCTCTTTTTTATTGAACCGATCTTATTCCTAATTATCTCACGATCACAGTATCAAAAATTTTCTTCCTGTCTTTGCTTTCCCATCTGAACCGTGTTATGTAACCCTTTGCTGTGGAGGTTTTGAGCCGGAAAGGAATTTTTATTACATAATTTACAATGCTGCTCTCCATAGAGCCACCAACTTTTTTGAGAAGCTTATCAGCAGTTTTTATATTGTTTAATTTGTCATCATATACCCAGAATGTTTCTGTTCCTGCAAGCACGTCGTCCATACTCGTTCCTTCTATACCGGGAATGTCGAGGCTCACGTAAGCCATCTTCGGATTAACCCGGATGCTGGTATCAACCGTAACATCCACATTTTTTATCTTTAGCATATTTGATGCCGCAATAGATCCATCCGATGTTTTTACAACGGTGGCTATTTTTGAAACCTGCAAAATTTCTCCGGGTTTTGAAATGGTTACAGGAAATTCAAGTTTCAATTGATTCTTACTTTTCAGATCGAAAAAACGAACCAGGATATTTACCGATGGTTCGGCTTTGATAACGTCGCTGCGAAGGCCCACTTTTACAATTACCTCCTTAAACGCCGCAGCGGCGAAGCCTTTGCCTTCGTTTGCCGAAAAAATATTGGGGGTTTTTGACAGCACCGCCCCGCGTGATGACAACATTGTTACCTCCGCGCCGGCAAAATAATTACCTCCTGTTGCCGCGAAGCCAGATGGCAATTGAAGTTTAATCTCTATTTCCTTGTTCAGCGGTACATGATCGCTCAACAATACCGAGCCATCTACATTTATGTCGATATTCTTTGCCCAGATTCCTTCATTAAAATAACGGGTGCCCGTAAATGGAAGAATGCCGTTTTGCTGCGCATTCGTTTGAAAAGCAAGTGAAAATGCGGTTGTAAAAAACAGGAGCAATTTTTTGTGCATAGGAATGATTTTTCTAAAGATAAAGCATTATCGGAAAAATGCTGTTATGATCCATTAAAACTAAGGCGAATAATCGTACGTGATGCGCACAAGATTATTCTTTCCAAGATCGGTATCGATCATAAAAGATTTCCTTTTCTTTCCGTCTATGATCTCCAGGATGGAAGTATTGGGAGCAATGGCCCCCAGGTTATCGGCAACAAAAATGATATTGTTTTGCCCCGGCTGCAAGGTCACTTTAAGGAACTGTGGCTTCTTTTTTACTGCGAATCCTTTGACAAGCCATTGCCCGTTGATATTAAGTGAAATACTGTCGCCGTCTTCCAGCGCATCGTCCCATATTGCGAGCATTACTTCAGCCGAGGTGGTGTGAACGTCATCTACCAGTTTCGTGTTTCGGAGCAATTCCGGCGGCGTAAAATTGACAGGTTTGGGCGGATAATAAAATAACTTGGCCACAATAAATGTTGCAGAAATATCTGCCTTGTTTGCAAAATTGATGGCAAATTTTTCATTGCCAAATTCCAGGTTCAGTTTGCCGGTATTTGGCGGTGTCCGACCGTAATTGTCCGCAAAAAAAACGAGAATATTCTGACCTGTATCCAGCGTTATTTCTTCTGTGGGATTCTTTCTGCTGAGATCGGTTTTGTCGATCACCGTTTTTCCGTTGAGCAGCACAAAAACAGTATCGTTGTCGATTTTGTTGTTATCGGCGAAACTTAGTTTGCCGTCTTTGCTTTTCACTTCGATCGTGTCCATGATGCCATAATATACATCCGACAAATAGGGGTGGAGTATTTCATTCACCTTCATACTTTGCCAGGCTTCATTGCCGGTTTTTTTTAATCCGATCGGCTGTTCACGAAGCAGATCGCGGATCCGCATTGCCACCATCCGGTCGCTGTCATTAAAATTTGACAATGCCGGCATATCTACTCCATATTTTTTTGAAACGATCCTGTTGGCCGTTAATACAGGCGTTCCTGATTTATCGCGACCGAGATCGAAAGTACCGTTTAAAAAAATCGTCCACATCCCGATGCTGAAAGGTGTTTCAATATGCGGAATTTTGTTGCGGCCGATGCCAAGCTGGTTGTAACCTTTCTTTACAAGTAACAGGTCATATTCTCCGGTAAACTGGGCCGATTGTATTTTAAGATGTGCCGGATATAACAGGTTTTTTTCCGGTGCGGCAATGGTAAGCTGCAATTGAATGGGCGATGTTCCGGCATCTGCTGCATGCAACATTTCCCAGGTGCCGGCGAATTTATCTTCCTGGCCAAAACAATTCAGCATAAGCACAAATGACCATAAAAGGAAGAGGAGAGTTTTGATAATAAGCGGTTTTGAAAATGGAAGGTATAAAATAACGATGATTTATTTGCGATATGCTGTCAGCACTTGTGGAGATGGAACCCTTCCATGTTTTGACAAGCTCAACATGACGGAATCTGCCGATATTTGCACGAGTTAGACATTGATGGAATCTGTCAGTCTGATCTTGTTGAAGACGGTTTGCACAGCAAATTGGACCCCGATAAAGCAACACATCCATTCTATTCAAACAACTCCAGCTTATTTTTTGGCCTGCGCTTGTCCTGCCATAAAAACCCTTTCAGGTATTTTTGTTCGTCGGTGGTGCTTTTGATAGGAAACAATGTTCCATCGACATTGTTCACAAATTTTATCTTATTCAGTTCTTTGTTTACAAAATAAATATCAATCACATCACCGCTGCTGCGGTTCATTCCAACATACGCGCTGTCGTCGTCCTGCGGGTAAAAGATACTTTCTGCCGGTGAACCTTTTACGCGTATATAATCAATGCTTCCTTCCTTAAAATATGCATTCAGTGTGCGTCCCGCTATCTGGTTGTACATGGCATCATTTTCTTTGCTTACAACCATTGCATTGAAAAATACATATAATCTCTGCGGTTGCTGGTTCTTCGTATACAAATACATTGTGTCGCCTGCCACCTGTGTTTTGCCGTTCCAAAACACCGGCTTTTGAAATAACCGGAACACCGAATCTTCGGTGCTTAAATACATGCTGTCTGCCACTGCCTGCAGCGAATCGTTGAAAATGCGCACGTGATGAAAGCCGAGAAAATACCGGATGCTGTCCATCGTATTGTTGTGGGTAAGCGTGTCTGCAACGCGACTGTTTAAACTGTCGGTGACCGTAGTTGACACTTTTTTGAGCATGTCGTTCACCGACGGTTTTATCGTTACGGAGGTATCCCGACCGGTAACATCAAGTGCTACGCTGGTTTTGAGCGTATCTTTTTTATTTGAATATTTTTTGGTCACTACGTCAAGTTTGCGTAAACCGGAGAATAAGGTGTCCGCAGCTACATAGGTACTATCGCCTTTGCTGTAAAGTATCATTACGGGTTTCTGGGTTGCAAGAAAAGAGTTTCCTTCTTTCCGGTTTGTTTCAAGATGGCCGCCAATCACCGTTACTTTGTTTACGCTGTCTACAAATTTTGCGCGCCCGTCCGCTACTGCAATGCCTGTCTTATCGTCAGAAAAAATATGGTCCGCAATGAGTGAGTGTCCGCTGTCAGAAACTGCGGTACGGTCAAAAAACTGCGCCTCGCCCGTTTCAAGGTTGTATATTCCATTCTTTGTATTTACAACGCCACCTTCTTTTGTTTTGATACGTGTGGGCGAAATAAAATGCGCTTCCTTCAGTTCTGTATTATACAATAAGCTATCTGCGATAATATCATATTTCGGGTCGACCAGGTGAACGTATTTTTTAAAATAGACATCTTTTGTGTCGGAATAATAAACGGCATCGGTGCTTGTAAGTATCGTTTTGCCATTCACCACGCGGCCGCCGCCTTTATAGGTGGCAATGCCCGTAGCAAGGTTGTATTCAAGATCATCCGTATATAAAATTCCTTTACAATC
Source organism: Chitinophagales bacterium (assembly GCA_015655125.1). Taxonomy (GTDB): domain Bacteria; phylum Bacteroidota; class Bacteroidia; order Chitinophagales; family Chitinophagaceae; genus Ferruginibacter. The sequence continues at coordinate 18,621 of JAATFP010000049.1, forward strand.
GGTAAGCTTCACGCTTTTTTTAAGATACGCGATCCTGTCCTTGCCGATGTATTTGAGGTATTGCGCATACGTTTGAACGCTGTCGGCGTCGTTGATATGAACATTGCCAAATACCTCGGCAACGCCGGTTAACTGATTCACAACAATGCTATCGCCGGTGATGATCGTATTTCCCTGTTTTACGGCGGCGTTCCCGGCTAATGTTATAAGAGTGGTGGAGTCACTTGTTTTCAGCTGACGCAGGCTTTTGCTGCCTGGCAGGATCTCGATGGCCCTCGTTGTATCCTGTGCTGTTTGTGCAAAGCCCGTAACGGCGCACAAAACAAAAGAAGCCACAGTTAAAAGTTTTAGTAATGCGTTCAATGCTGAGAATGATTGTAAAGTTATTCCTGCCGAAACTATGAAAACCAGCTCTATTAAAACGTTGTTACCTTCAATTTTAAATTAAGGATAACATTTTAGTGTAAGACTATTGTTTTACTTTCTCGATATAGTAGGGCGAATTCAAAGTGTCGGGCGTAGGAATGGAGATAGGGTCACCTTTTGCTTTTTTGCCGAAGACTGAAATGCTTACATATCTTTTGGGATTGGTGCGGATGTCATCCAGCAGTAGGTTCAACTTATTTCCGGTGGATGCAAGGTTTTGATATAACGTAGGATCGTTGATCAGTTTACCCAACGTTCCGTCTTTGCTGTCAGCTGTGGCTACGATCTTTTTAAGGCTGTTGATGGTACTATCCAGGCTGTTAAGTGTTTTTTGAAAATCGAGCTGCGACAATTTAGTCGTTGTTTTATCAAGATTCGTAACAACACTGTTGATCTTTTCGTTGTTGGTGGCAAGATTTCCGGTGATCGAATTCACATTCTGCAATGTTTTTGCCAATGCACCGGTTTCAGTATTCAGTAGTTTTTCCAGGTAGGCAGTGGATGTGATCATGGAAGCGCTGATCGTCTTGAAATTTTCAAAAGTACTGGCGATATTTCCTTTTGTACGCGGGTCGATCACAGAATTAACGTTAATAATCAGTGTATCAAGCGAACTCACTGCACGTTGTACTTCGTATAAAACAGGATTTACTTTCTTTAGAATATCATTAAAAACGCCTGCATTTGCTTCAGTAAGTATCGTGTCGCCGCTTATAAGATTTTGGGTAGCGTCACCTAAACTGATTTCTACGCTGGTGGTTCCGATCGGGTTCGGTTTGATGGTGGCCACTGAATTTTTTGGTACATTTATATCTTTGGTGATATTGAATTCTACCTTGATGCGGTTCATGTCCTTATCTGTACTGATTTTATAAACAGTTCCAACCTGTAAACCGTTGATCACAATAGGATTGGAGTTCTGTAATCCCTGTACATTCCCATATACGCCATATAGTGTAAGGCTTTTGCTGAATAATTTTTTCCCTTTCAAAAAATTAAACCCCAGTATCAGCAATGCCACCGATACCACTGCTATTGCTCCTACTTTCGTCTCATTGGATATTTTCACCTGTTATAGTTTTGATGATGATTGCTTAAATTCGGCCAGGCCGCGTTGTTTCCTAACCAATTTGTTAGCCAAAATCGGATTTCGGCCAAAAAATGTTTTAGTTGGAAGCAGTTCTGCTTCCTTCCGTCTGCTGAATATAGGTTTTAACCGCCTTGGTAATGGCTTCTGCGAGTTCCTGTTGTCCCTTGTCGCTGTTAAGATAACGTTCATCTTCGGGATTATTGATGAACCCGGTTTCCACCAGGATAGCAGGCATATTTGTGGCCTGTAATACCCATATCCCGGTTTGGCGCTGGTTAACACCGAGCGACTCTCGGCCTGTTTCGGCAATTTCGTCGTTCACAAGCATTGCCAGTTTGCTACTTTTTTCCTGGTATCTTTTAGCGTAGATCTGTGCCTTGATACGTCCTTCCGGCGTGTTGAAATCAAAATTGCTGTAGGTGGAGTCGGAACTTGTTTCAATTTCAAACTCGCCCTCTTCTTTCATGATCGCTTTTAATTTATCTGCCGTTTTGTGTGCAGCGAAAATCCACACACTGGTGCCTTTTCTCGCAAGTGGCAGCTTATAATATTCATATACCGGTTCGGTAACTTCATAAGGAGTGGATTTTTTCTTTTTCTTTTTTCCTTTTCCGGTGTAAGTAACCTTATAACGTGTGACGGTTTTGGAACCTATCTGCCGGCGACCGGTTTTCAACGGCCCCGAATCGGCGTGGATGCAAAGGAAGAGGTCGCCGCCTGCATTGTTGGCAATATCTGCTTTTTCGCGCGGGTTCTGATAAATATCGGTAGTGCGGGTTGGAACGATGTTGAGATCCGGTAATTGTTTTTTTAGTTCCGCCACCAGTTTTTTTGAAATGGCCAGCGTAACATCTTTTTCTTTTGACCGGAGAGAATTTTCATATTGGCCGGTGGCGCCTACGTCGGTTCCGCCATGACCCGCATCAACAACGATGGTCTTTAATTTTTTAGTAGTTTGTGCAATTGAAACAAAATCTGATGTAATAAAAAAGCTCACAAGAGAAAGAATGATCAGTCTTTTTTTATTCAACATATTTATCCGGGTTTAATGGGTTTTGTTATAATGATATAATTTTTTAAAAACTGTCAGCCTGAACTTGTCGAAGGCAGGCAGCAAAATTCGAGTATACTTCACTATAATTCAATAATTAACAATCGGTTTTATTTTAAAAGCTATTTTTGCGTTCAAATTTATGAACAACAGAAACAAAGGTAAGGCAAAATATAGTTTAGCTTGGCTATGCGTTCTGCTGTTTGTAATATTAACTTATTGTACTAGAGGGTTAAATATCAAACACGGCAATTTTCACATTAGTTTAACCGTCAGTGCGTTGGATACGCCTCCCGTGAAAAGGCCGGTGCTTACCGATACTACCGGGGTCAGGCTTTTACCGGATGGCTCCATTGCTCCCGCTGTTACTATCAAACCCGCCACTGATTCTTTAAATAAAGCCGGCGATACTTCGCTTACCGTTAATGTATCCACAGATACCATTATCAAAAACAAGGTCGATAGTTTTCCTTTTCGGATCTCGAAAGATACACTCGAGGGACCCGTTGTCTATCATGCTGATGATTCGATGGTGCTGGACGTACCTACAAAAAAAATGTATCTCTACGGGAAGGTTTCCAGTGTAAAGTATACCAACAACGAACTCACTGCTCCTGAAATTGTTTACGATCAGCAGACCGGACTCGTGAGTGCCCATTTGAAGAGGGACAGTACAGGAAAAGTAATTTCGTTCGTTTCCTACAATCAGGGCGAAGGGTTTAAATCGGTGATGGACAGTATGGTGCTGAATATGAAAACGTTGAAAGGGATCACCAAAGGAACCTACACACAGCAGGGAGAAATATATGTGCAGGCCGAAAAGCTGAAGAAAGAAAGCAAGGATGTCTTCTACGCCTACCGGTCAAAATTTACTACTTGTAACCTCGACACCCCGCATTTTGCTTTTGTGAGCAATAAGATCAAGTTCATTAATCAGAAAATGGCCTTCAGCGGCCCGGTGCACCCGGAATTTGAGGGAGTGCCGGTGCCGATCGTTTTACCTTTCGGCATTTACCCGCTTACACAAGGAAGGCATTCGGGTTTGCTGGCGCCAACATTTACCGCGAGTGATCAATATGGTATTGCTTTGCAAAATCTGGGGTATTATAAAGTGATCAGCCCCAACTGGGATATCATCACGCGCGGAACGATCTATTCGTATGGCGGCTGGGCGGTTAATTTTAATCCACGATATTATAAGCGCTATCATTACCAGGGAAACTTATCGCTGGATATCCAGAAATTCAAACCGCTGGATCAGCCTTCTTCCCGCACCGTTTTCCTGAGATGGTCGCATTCGATGGATACGAAAGCCAGGCCGGGCGTTACCTTTACCGCAAACGTGAGTGCAGGTAGCAGCAAGTACAATTCACAGGTGCCTACGAATTCGCAGTTGAATTACACCAACCAGTTGCAGTCTTCCATTACTTATCAGAAAGTGTGGAAGGATAAACCTTACAGCATTACCGCAGCAGCTAATCACAACCAGAATACGGGGACGGGATTGATCAACCTGAACATCCCTGACGTTGCATTCAGTGTGCAGACGCTGTACCCGTTTCGTCGAAAATCCGATGTGGTGGAATACAAGTGGTACGAGAATATCGGAGTGGGACTTAACACTACCACAAAAAGCCTGTCGTATTTTTATGATACTGCAAAAAATATCAGCCAGCAACTGAAAGACAATTTTCAATGGGGCGCGCGTCACTCTGTGCCGATCACTTTGTCTTTGCCGCCGATGGGCGTGTTCCAGGTGTCGCCGGGTATCAGTTATTCCGAAACCTGGTACATGGAAAAGTTGCGCCAAAAATGGAACCCCTATACTTATAAGCTGGATACTACCGCTGAAAAAGGCTTTTATACTGCGCGCGAAATGTCTTTCAGCCTTGGCGCGTCCACCCGTATTTTCGGAATGTATACCTTTAAGAAAAACGCAAAGGTTCAGGCGATCCGCCATGAGATCCGCCCGAGTTTATCGGTAAGCTATAAACCTGATCTTGCAAAAGACAGCTATTTTAAAGAGCGTTCCAATTTTGCGGGCGACTCCACCTATTATAGTTATTATTCGCGCAGCATCTATGGAACTTATTCGCGCGGTGAATTTGGTGGATTGAGTTTTAGCCTCGATAATAACATATCCATGAAAGTGCGAAACAGGAAAGATACGAGCAATGGCGGCATGAAGAAGATAACGCTGATAGACGGGTTGCGTCTCGATGGATCGTACAACTTCCTGGCAGATTCTTTCAAATTGAGTCCGCTTTCTCTTTCGGCACGGAGTAATCTATTTGACAAAATCAGCATTACTGCAAGTGCCACGTTGGATCCATACCTTCGAAACGATACGGGCAGGGTAGTGGATAAACTGATCTGGTCAAAAACACCGCTTTCGCTTGGAAAAATAAGCTCGGGAAATATTTCTATACAAAGCAGTTTTAAAGGTGGTGATAAATCCAAGCAGACCGACTCGCAGCTTTCCAACGAATCTATTTTACAGCAAAATGCATTGAATACGGGAATGGCGCTCAACGAGTATGAGCAGGAGGCAGCTTATATCCGCAACAATCCCGGCGAGTTTGTAGACTTCAGCATTCCGTGGACCATCGACTTCGGATACTCCCTTCGGTTCAGCAGGATATATCGGTACAGGAGCAACCATTCAAACATCAGTATCAGTCATGATGCTAATTTCAACGCTTCCGTTAATCTCTCGCCTAAATGGAAACTGGGCGTAAACGGCTCGTATAATTTCACGTCGAGATCATTGGAAATGGTAACGATGTATCTCTCCAGGGAAATGCATTGCTGGCAAATGACGATCAACATATCGAGATCGGATGCGGCCCGTTACTTTACCATCAACATCAGTCCGAAATCCGCCATGCTGCGCGATCTGAAGGTTAACCGCACCAGGTACTTTATTGGTAATTAGGCAGAGGATAGTTTTTTTATCTACACTTTTCTTGCATGTTTCTACAAGTTCAATATCACAGAACCATCCATGCTCCCAACTTTTCTAAATTTTACTACTTCACATTCCAAATCTTCTGGGGTAGTTGGAGCATCTTATAAATTTTCTGCAATACAAGGATATTTATACAAATACAACCTACACGAGTGTGCGTGCAGAAAACACAGCTATAGTCCTATTAAAATAGTAGGTACCATTCTGAGATATGAATTTCCCCCGAACATATATTACCATTACCAGCAAATTTTTATCATTTGGGCTGGTATTGCAGGGGATTTCTCAGGGTTTAACTTTCTAACGGCTCTTCTCAACGTATATATCCCGCATCATAACAAATACTTTTTCATTCAGGGTCCTGGCATTCAGTCCTTCAGAAGGAACAGGGGGAAGGAAGCTCATCGTGAGCCGCGTTGGCAGAAGATAAAATGTTTTGTTGATCGGCATGGCTTTTTTTGTACCGGTAATAACGCATGGCAATACCGCTTTTTGGGTATCTACGGCAAGTTTGAATGCACCATCATAAAATTTTTTCATCGGTTCATTGGTCCTGTTGCGCGTTCCTTCAGGATAGATGCACATGTGCATTCCCATGCGAAGCACACGCTTCATCGATTCGAAACTTTTAACGCGGCTATGCTCACTTTTGCGGTCGACCAATACAGAGCCTTTCTTGTAAAAGAACCCGAAGAGCGGCGCTTTTGCGAAAGATTTTTTAGCGATCGTCTTGTTGGCACCCGGTACGTAAGGGGCCGACAGTGGCACGTCCAGCAATGCATTGTGGTTAAATACCACAATATAGTTTTGCCCCGCTGCAAAATTTTCCCTCCCGGTGATAGTTACCGGACAGCCAATCAGCTGCAACCATACGTTCATCCATATTCTTGAAATAAAGATGAAATATTTTTGTCCCTTTACAGGATCCTTAAAAAGATGCGCAAACATGGACGGAATAAAAATCATAAGGAAAGTGATGATGAAAGTAACCAGTCCCCATGCGGCCCAGATGCGGGCGAAAATATTCTTTATTGCAGTCATAATAATTTAAAGAGTAAAGATATCTATGATGTATGATCTTTGATCTCGTCTAAAAGTTTAGCCCCAGTGATATAGCGAATGATTTTTCGTAAAAAAGATCACAGATCATACATCATCCATCACAGATTACAGATCATCCCATCACAGCCGTTAAGGTGTTAGCAATTTCCAGTCGATCGGTTCCTTTCCGTCTTTCATCAGCAGTTCATTCGTTTTCGAAAAGTGCTTGCTGCCAAAAAAACCTTTGTCCGCAGAAAAAGGCGAAGGATGCGCCGCCTTCAACACATGATGTTTTGTTTCATCAATAAGCGCCTGTTTTTCCTGCGCAAATTTTCCCCACAATAAAAAAACAATGCCTTCTTTTTGGTCGGAAATCGTTTGTATGACGGCATCGGTAAATTCGGCCCAGCCGTATTTTGCATGACTGAATGGTTCGCCTGCACGCACCGTTAGTGCTGCATTTAACAGCAAAACGCCTTGCTGCGCCCATGAGGTAAGATTGCCGTAATTTACCGGCACGTCTATGCCGATATCGTTATGGATTTCTTTAAAAATATTAACCAGCGATGGGGGCGGTTTGATTCCATTCTGTACAGAAAAACTTAGTCCGTGTGCCTGTCCGGCACCATGATAGGGATCCTGTCCGATGATCACCACTTTCACCTTGTCAAACGGTGTTTGGTTAAACGCGTTGAAAATTAGCGGGCCCGGCGGATAGATCGTTTTCTGTAACGCTTTTTCTGTTTTTAAAAAAGTGACGATCTGCTGAAAATAAGGTTTGCCGAATTCGTCTTTCAACGCTTCCTTCCAGGATGAATGGATCTGTACGTCCATAGATGATTTTTTTTGAGTGATGCAATATACATAAAATGATACTGGATACTCAATGTCGGATAAAGGATCCTTGATACTTGACTCCTGGTCCCGACACTGTCAGCCTGAGCTTGTAGAAGGCCTCGTTATGATGCGTTCGACAAGCTCAGGCTGACAGCAATTAAGAATTCCGTACTAAGGATCCAGCGTCCAATATCCAGTATTTAGTATCTTGTAAATCCTTTCATCATCAACCAGTCGCCATGCCATCAACAACATTCTGCAAAAAAATGATCTTCTTTATTTGCCTGAATTTTTCTTTGTTCTCAACACCTGTTTTTGCGCAAACAACTATCCAGAATATTTATGGACGAAATATATTGAGTCTTAACGGCCGATGGAACTACATCATCGATCCTTACGAAACCGGTTTTTATGATTATCGCCGCCAGCCTTTTGATCAGTCGGCTTCCGGCAAGGGCGGTTATTATGATGATCGAAAACAAACCGGTAAAGGCGAATTGCTGGAATACGATTTCGATCTTTCACCCACCATGAAAATTCCGGGCGACTGGAACTCGCAGGCGGAAAAACTGCAATTATATGAAGGAACGATCTGGCTGCGCCGGAAATTTACCGCCGATCCGCAGGCAGGGAAAAAGTACCTGCTTTATTTTGGAGCCGTTAATTACGAGGCGCATGTTTATTTAAATGGGAAAAAACTTGGTACCCACAAAGGCGGGTTCACACCTTTTCAATTTGATGTGACGGACAAGTTGATAAAGGGACAGAATAGTGTTGTTGTAAAAGCCGATAATACGAGACATGCCGAAGAGATCCCTACGGTAAATACTGATTGGTGGAACTATGGTGGCATCACGCGTGATGTGCTGCTGGCGGAATTGCATGCGGCCTACATCTCCGACTATAAAATTCAATTGGCAAAAGGCAATCTTAAGAAAATCGAAGGTTATGTGCAACTTGCCGGTCCTTTTAAAGGGCAAAATATACAGATCAATATCCCCGAAGCGGGCATTTCGCAGGTGATTCAGACGGATAGTACCGGTCGTGCGCCGGTTAATTTACCCCTACATAAAATGCGTTATTGGAGCCCTGAGGATCCGAAATTATATGCGGTAGAAATAATTGCGGCAACTGATAAAGTAACCGACCGCATTGGTTTTCGGACAATAGAAACGAAAGGGCAGGATATTTTGTTAAATGGCAAACCCGTTTTTCTGCGCGGCATTTCGATGCATGATGAAAATCCGCTGATCCCGGGCCGTCTGCGCAGCGAAGGCGATATGCGGATGTTGTTGCAATGGGCAAAAGAAATGAATTGTAATTACGTGCGGTTGGCGCATTACCCGCACAACGAAACCATGATAAAACTGGCCGACGAAATGGGGCTGCTTGTATGGGCGGAAGTGCCGGTATACTGGACAATCTCGTGGCAGAATGAAAGTACTTACAACAATGCGCAGCAGCAACTCACCGACCTGGTAACCCGCGATAAAAATCGTGCGAGTGTAATCGTTTGGTCGGTCGGTAACGAAACGCCGGTCAGCGAATCCCGCAATATTTTTATGGGCAAACTGGCCGCGGTTGCGCACTCGCTGGATAGTACAAGATTGGTGGCGGCAGCGTTGGAAGTGCATCGCAAGGGCAATGATATTGTGATTGAAGATCCGCTCGGCGATCAACTCGATCTCGTGAGTTTTAACGAATACGCCGGCTGGTACTGGAGCGATCCGGAAGGAATGCTGGATTATACATTTAATGTAAAATTCAATAAGCCTGTTGTGATCACTGAATTTGGTGCCGACGCATTGAGTGGCTTTCATGCCGACGCGGCCACGCGGTGGAGCGAAGAATACCAGGAATTGCTGTATAAAAATCAATTCCGGATGCTTGGTAACATCAGTGGATTGCGGGGAATGACACCCTGGATACTGGTGGATTTCCGTTCGCCGCGCCGGCCGCATCCAGTGTACCAGGACTTCTGGAACAGGAAGGGACTCATTTCTGAAACAGGAAAGAAGAAGATGGCATTTTACACGTTGAAGAATTATTACGATAGTGTAATGTTGAGGTACAAGTAACTGCAGAGGGAAAAACTTTAAGGTTCAAACTTCTAATCCATCAGTTTCGGCTTGCCGAAGACGGTTTGCGGAGGAAATCTGAGAATCCGGTGGCTCAACGCGTTACGGCTATCTATGATATCATTAAATCCAAATAAAAATCCCGCTAATGGCGGGATTTCAAGTGATCCGGATTGGATTCGAACCAATGACCCTCAGCTTAGAAGGCTGATGCTCTATCCAGCTGAGCTACCGGACCTCACTTTTGGGCTGCAAATATATAGGTTTATTTTTTCAGCGCGATATAAATTCTGCATTATTATTACTATATTTAATTGAAATAAAAAAATAAACTTATTTATATCTTTGTTAAAGAATTGCTTGATTGGTATGCAATTAGGCGTTACATTTGCCAAAAGGGATTTAATTTAACTCTATAAAACACTTTAAAAGAAAAATTTAAATTAAAATTAGCGTTTATGAAACAAAAAATTGCGTTGGTATTAACGTTAGTGGCTTTCACTCTGGGAGCAGCCGCACAAAGTGACAGATACAGTTCTTCCAAGAAAGGAAGCCTGGTTGGCATTCACTTTAATGCTCTGGATGTGACTACGCCAGTGACCTGGAAAAACTCTTCTTCAAACAGAACATTTACAAAATTGAAAGATCTTGATTTTGGTTTTGGTGTTTCATATTGGAAAGGGCTTACAAAGACCATCGACTTCTCTACAAAGTTCAACATGATGTTGCATGACTATGCAGCAATCGATAGAAACGAATATACTACCGACAAAGAGGTTGGCCTTGAATTGGAACCAACCTTAAACATTCGTCCTTATGGTGATAATAGCCTGATCGCTCCGTTTCTTACTGTTGGTGTTGGCGGTGGATATTATACAGGTAAATTCGGTGCATATTTACCAGCCGGTGTTGGCGTTCAGTTGAACCTGCAAAGCCAGACTTACGTATTGGTTCAGGCCCAATATCGTTGGTCTTTAACCGATGATAAATTAAAAGACGCTCTTTTCTATTCTTTAGGTGTAGCTCAAAATATCGGTAAAGCAAAACCAAAAGTAACTCCACCACCACCACCACCGGTTGTTTTGGATCGTGATGGAGATGGTGTGTTGGATGCTGATGACAAATGCCCTGATACTCCAGGTTTGGCTGCTTTACAAGGTTGTCCTGACCGTGATGGTGATGGCATCGCTGATGGTGATGATAAATGTCCTGATGTTGTAGGTATCGCTAAATATCAAGGTTGTCCTATTCCTGATACTGATGGTGACGGAATCAATGACGAAGAAGATAAATGCCCTGCTGTAAAAGGTTTCGCACGTTATCAAGGTTGCCCTATCCCTGATACTGATGGTGACGGTGTAAACGATGAAGAAGATAAATGCCCTTCACGTCCTGGTCCTGCAAGCAATCAAGGTTGTCCGGAAATTGCTAAAGAAGTAATTGAAAAAATAAACTTCGCTGCGAAAAATGTATTCTTCGCTACAGGTAGCTATAAATTGCTTGCTAAGTCTAACAAATCCCTTGATGCAGTAGTTGCATTATTGAAAGCTGACGAATCATTGATGATCGATATCGATGGCCACACAGATTCTCAGGGTTCCGACGAAAGCAACCAGGTTCTTTCTGATAACCGCGCAGGTGCAGTGAAAAATTATCTCATTGCAAAAGGTATCGACGCCAGCCGTTTGAAATCTACAGGTTATGGTGAAACTAAACCGGTAGCTGATAACAAAACTGCTGCAGGTCGCGCTAAGAACAGAAGAACTGAAATGACTGTCCGTAACTTCTAAGAAGTGAATGATCAATAGCGAAATCTTTCAAAAGAATTAGCGTTTGACAGTTCTGAAAAATAAAAAGAAAAGCCCTCCGGATTATCGGAGGGCTTTTTCGTATACTACGTGCATTATAGTAAAAAAGAAGCCCGGACAAATCGATTATCCGGGCTTCTTAAATCTTTATGCTTTTTCAAAGATTTTTACTTTTGAAGTTTTACTATTGGCTATTCACCTGTTTAGTCAACGAACGCAATATCCTCACTGTAATCCCTGATTTCATTATACACCGTATCCCGCTCGATCGGCTGGCGCTTTACTTGCTTTATCAGCGTCACTAATTCCTCGGTGCTCATCGTTGGTTTTTGCTCCTCGCTTCCTGCCATCGAATAGATCTTGGTAGAATCGTCGATCGTACCGTCGATATCATTTACACCGAAAGACAATGATAGTTGTGCATTTTGCCTTCCCAACATTGGCCAGTAAGCCTTCAGGTGCGGAAAGTTATCCATATAGATCCTCGCGATCGAATACAGCCTCATGTCTTCAGTGATGGTGCTTTCCGGAACGTCACTCATATCATTTCCACCATTGCGGAATTTTAATGGTATAAAAGTATTGAAGCCGCCGGTTTTATCCTGCAGGTCACGAAGCCTGCGCATATGATCGATGCAGTGTTCATATTTTTCAATATGTCCGTACAGCATCGTAGCGTTGGTATTCATGCCGAGATTATGTGCCGCCTCATGTATTGCCAGCCAGCCATCGCCGGTTACCTTATCGCCTGCGATGATCTTACGAATGTCGGGATGAAATATTTCTGCACCGCCACCAGGCAAAGATTGCAGACCAGCCTCGTTCAGCTGGCGCATTCCTTCTTGTACAGACACCTTTGCTTTGCGGAACATGTAATCCAATTCAACCGCAGTAAAACCCTTCACATGAAGGTTTGGGCGGTGCGCATGAATCTTTTGTATCAGCTCAATAAAATATGCCATGTTCATTTTGGGATGAACGCCACCAACGATATGAACTTCTGTGATAGGTTTGCCATCGTAACTTTTTACAATATCCAGCATCTGGTCAATGCTGAGTTCCCATCCTTCTTCTTTGTGCGCGTACAGGCGGGAGTAGGAGCAGAACTTACAACTAAACACGCAAACGTTTGTCGGCTCGATATGAAAATTGCGGTTGAAGTAGGTTTTGTTGCCGTGCAATCTTTCGCGGATAAAATTGGCCAGTCCGCCTACAAATGCAAGGCTTCCTTTTTCAAAAAGGATAACACCTTCTTCATCGGTAATCCTTTCTCCGAGTTGTACTTTGCGGGCAATGTTTTGAAGGTCTTTGTCAGGTGTGGTATTGACCAGGATTTCTATTGAAGCACTCATCACAAAATGTTTTCGCAAATTTACGACATGATAATTGATAATATTGCTAAAACAAACATGTCAGGAAAGCATCTTCAATAAAAAGGGCCGAAGATTACCTCCGGCCGCTTTTATATAAAAGTGAAAGTATCAGAGTTCTTCCCACCAAAAATATCCGCTATAAAGTGGCGTAAAGTAGGTGGACACATAACAATAAGCCTGATTTTTGGCAACGTTAATAGAAATGGAGGGATCAGATCCATAAGAAGTAAAATTAATTCTTCCTTTTGGATGAATTGCTGGAAAGTAAACTTCGCAAATGTAAATGTCAGGCACTTGAAACGGTGTGGAGCCGGTGGAGGTAGATGCCGCAATACTTGTATATAATGGTGAGGTTTGATCATCGTCACTCAATTGCACACTTGTAATAGTGACAGTTCCGGCATTTTCAAAGTGAACAGATGGATCTGCCCGCATGTCCACCACACCAAATTTACGAGGGGTGTGATGCGGCAAGAGGCAGTTATTACCGACTGCCTGAACTGCAGTAACAAATGTCAGTAAGATAAATAGCAGAATCTTGGTCGTTTTCATAAATAAAAAAGTTGTTAGGTTAAGTGAATAAATTCTTCTTGTAAGATATTTTAAGCGAATCTTTTAAAAAACAGTTTTTTTCCTGTTTTTGATTCCGGAAAAATAGTATATTATGTCAGGCTGATCCACAATAGGTCAATGGACAAGAATTATTAATTATTCATTATCGATTATTCATTAAATCGGTATCTTCCATTTCCAAAAACTAACACTGTATGAATATTAAGTTTAGGCTCACTATCATGAGCTTTTTGCAGTTCTTTGTATGGGGAGCCTGGTTGATTACTATAGGAACCTATTGTTTAAATGCTAAAGGTTGGACCTTTCCGCAATTTGGCGCTATTTTTTCTACGCTTGCCCTTGCATCCCTTTTCATGCCAGCACTTACGGGGATCATTGCTGATAAATGGATAAATGCCGAGAAGCTCTATGGTATTTTGCATATTTTATACGGCATAGCCTTACTGTATGTTCCAAAAGTGGACAATCCTGACACTTTTTACTACATAGTATTTGGTGCAATGATCTGCTACATGCCCACTATTTCTTTATCAAATTCTATCGCATATACAATTCTAAAAAGAAACAATTATGATGTGGTAAAGGTATTTCCGCCGATTAGGGTTTGGGGAACCATTGGTTTTATAGTAGCAATGTGGGTAACTAATCTTACAGGTAGCAAGGCAAATGCAAATCAATTCATTATTGGTGCTGCGGGTGCAATATTACTCGGCATTTTTTCATTCACCTTACCGGCATGTCCTCCTGCAAAAAGTATTTCAAAAAATGCAGGCATTGCGGAGCAGCTGGGATTGAAGGCATTCAAACTTTTTGCGGATTACAAAACCGCACTTTTCTTTATTTTCTCTATGATGCTTGGTGCGGCTCTCCAACTTACAAATATGTATGGTGATTCTTTTCTGAGCGGATTCGCGGATCAGACCAAATATGCGGATTCATTTGTTGTAAAATATTCTACTATTATCCTGTCCATTTCCCAGATGTCGGAAACGCTGTTCATTCTTACTATTCCTTTCTTCCTTCGGAAGTTTGGTATCAAAACAGTCATGTTATTCGCGATGCTCGCCTGGGTATTGCGGTTCGGGCTTTTTGCATACAGCGATCCTTCAGGCACCGGTACTATACTTATCATACTTTCTTGTATAGTGTACGGAATGGCATTTGATTTTTTCAATATTTCCGGTTCCCTTTTTATTGAAACTACCACCGACAGCCGTATCCGATCCAGCGCGCAGGGACTTTTTATGATGATGACAAATGGGGTAGGTGCCTGGCTGGGAAGTATCGCCAGCGGATACGTGATCGGTAAGTATTTTGTAAAGGCTGATGGGAGCAGGGATTGGCACGGCATATGGATTGCGTTTGCAGTTTATTCATTGGTAGTGGCAATTTTATTCGCACTTTTTTTCAAACATAAACATGATCCCCGGCAGCTACCGGATAATCCTCATGGCGACGTGGAGGAAACAGCTTTGGAGGTTACTACCAATTAAGATTCAATTTTGTCTGAATCGAATTGTAGAATCTCTCATCCTGATCGAACAAAAATTCCCGACCATTTTAGCCGGGCATTTTTATATACCCTTAAAATTCAAATTTGTACGAGGTAAACGAACACCTGATCTTTAACCCTTCACTTACTTATGGGCTTCGATTTTTTTAACGAAATTTGCTTTCGGTTGCGCACCTACCAGTTTATCTACCACTTCACCATTTTTCACAAATAAGATAGCAGGAATGCTGGTAATGCCATAGTTCATAGAAACCTGCGGATTGTTATCCACATTTACTTTACCAATTTTCACAGAGCCTTCATAATCCTTTGAAAGTTCTTCAATTACCGGACCTATAGCGCGACACGGACCGCACCATTCTGCCCAAAAATCGATCACGGTTAATTTATCCGATTCCAGTACTTCAGCCTGGAAGTTTGAATCTGTTAATTCGAGTGCCATAATTGTATATTTAAATTGTTTTTTTATATTATTGTCATAAGAAGCAAATTTACATCCATTCCAAATATGTTGCTTGTCTGACATATACACAATCTATTTGTCAGTGTTAATAATATCGCTTTTCGAAACCAACCACAGGTTAATACCATTTATAACATTTCGGCCATACATTAGTTAAAATCTTTAACTGTCATTCATGCAGTGTTCGATTAAATTTTCAGTATTAATTACGTTTAATCAGTGTTTGTATTTTAAGCTGTCATTACGCTCACTTCCAGATTTGAATGATTGTTGAGAAAAACCGCCATTTCATCATTCATCGTAAATCCTTTCTCCAGTGTATACATACTCACCTTCAATTGTTGAACCGGGTCGGTGATCTGGAACTTGATACTTGATTTCCCCGGATGCTCCTTAATATTACTGTCGATAAAATTTACAAATTCATCGTCTATGTATTGTGGTGCAACATCAATCACCAATTGCCTGGTCATGGTCGATTTTAACGTTTCCAGCAAATGCAGTTTAGTAATCTTAAATTCATACTGGTCGCTGTTGAACCGGCTTTTGAAAGAACCTTCTATCATTACAATCATGCCTTTTTCAAGGTAATTCGTATACTTCACGTAATCTTCGCTCCATAGCATGAATTCGGCTTTACCGCTAAAATCTTCCACATGAAGTATCCCAAAGTTCTTGCCCGTTTTTGTAAGGCGATGCTGCGCCTCAATCACCAATCCTGCCAGGCGGAAATTGTTAGCAGGCGGAACGCCTGGAGCATTCTTTATTTCGGTAAATTTTGCAAGCGGAGTGATATTGTAATGTGTTAGTTCAAATTTGAAATTGTCTAATGGGTGCCCGCTCATGTACATGCCTGTAACCTCTTTCTCAAAATCAAGTTGCTCCACCAGTTGCCATTGCGGGCAGGGGACGAGCTTTGGCGGAACAATCTCGGGCATCTGCAAATCACCAAATAAGGTATTACTGGCACTCGTGGTATTTTGCTGGTAAACCTGCCCGAATTTTACCATTTTTTCTAAACCTGAAACGTCATTGGGAGCTACATAAAAATATTGCGCGCGATGGATATCTTTAAAACAATCGAAAGCACCACTGTAGATAAGGCTTTCTAAACTCTTCTTACTCACTGATCTAAGATTAATACGTTTTACAAGATCAAAGCCGTTTAAAAACTTTCCCCCCTTGTTTCGCTCTTCGATAATATTCTCTATCGCATTTTCGCCCACACCTTTTAAACCACTGAAACCGAAGCGGATTTCCCCCCGGTCATTTACTGCAAAACCATTGTGACTTTCATTGATATCTGGCCCAAGTACCTTTATACCCATTCGCTTGCACTCCTCCATGAAGAAAGTGATCTTGTCGATACTGCCTGCATGATTGAGAACGGCTGCCATGTACTCGCTTGGGTAATGGGCTTTAAGGTAAGCTGTTTGGTAAGCAACAAAGGCATAGCAGGTACTATGTGATTTGTTAAAGGCATATTGAGCAAATGCTTCCCAGTCCGTCCATATCTTTTCCAGTTTTGAAACGGGGTGCCCCTTCGCAACTGCGCCATCTATAAACTGAACTTTCATTTTATCAAGAACGGCTTTCTGCTTCTTACCCATTGCTTTACGTAAAACATCAGCATCCCCCTTGCTAAAACCAGCAAGCTTCTGACTAAGTAACATTACCTGTTCCTGATACACGGTAATTCCATATGTATCTTGCAGATATTCCTCCATATCCGGAAGATCGTATTCCACGGTTTCCCGACCGTGCTTGCGGGCGACGAACTGCGGAATGTATGCCATTGGTCCCGGGCGGTAGAGGGCGTTCATCGCAATCAGGTCGTCAAACTTATCGGGTTTCAGTTCACGCAGGTATTTTTGCATGCCGGGACTTTCAAACTGAAAAGTAGCATTTGTGTCACCTTTTTGGTACAGCGCATAGGTTTTTTCATCATCAAGCGGAATATTGTCGATAGCGATATCGATCTTATGATTTTGCTTGATCAGCCCGAGCGCCGTCTTTAAAATGCTTAATGTCCGCAGGCCCAGAAAATCCATCTTGATTACTCCTGCTTCTTCGATGCTGTTTCCTTCAATTTGCGTGAGCCAGAGTTCGGATTCTTTACTGGTGGCAACCGGTAAAAGTTCTGTAAGATCCTTTGGCGCGATAATGATCGCAGAAGCGTGAACACCGGTATTCCTGACAGATCCTTCTAGTTTTACTGCCTCCTTTAATATGCTGCTATCCAATCCATTACCATAGTATATCTCACGAAGTTTTTTAATATTTTCAGCGTCTTCACCCATCAGCCCTTCTTTTTCTTCAAGGCTTTTTTCGTTACCCCCTTTTGCTTCTTTAGCTGTGAGTGGCGCCATAATCAACCGCTTCAGGTTGATGCCGGGGCGTTCGGGAACAAGCTTACTGATGGCCCGGCTTTCTGCGAGCGGCAGGTCCATTACACGGCTCACGTCTGCAATGCTGCTTTTTGCAGCCATCGTACCATAGGTAATTATCTGCGCCACCTGGTTCTTTCCGTACTTCTGAACAACGTAATCGATTACTTTCTGGCGGCCATCGTCATCAAAATCGGTATCTATATCGGGCATGCTTTTACGTTCCGGGTTAAGGAAACGCTCAAATAGCAGGTTGTACTTTATCGGGTCAATATTGGTGATGCCAATGCAATATGCCACGGCGCTTCCGGCGGCGGAACCGCGGCCGGGGCCGATGAACACTCCAATATCGCGACCGTGTTTGATAAAATCGCTTACGATCAGGAAGTAACCGGCAAAGCCCATTTTGCGGATAATTCCCAGTTCGAACTGCAGTCTTTCTTCCTGGGCGGGCGTAAGCACCAGATAGCGCTCTTTTGCGCCTGTCCAGGTGAGATGCTCCAGGTATTCGTCCTGACTCTTAAAATTGGCGGGGACTTCGAAAAACGGAAGAAGGATTTCTTTCTTAAGATCAAGCACTTCGATCTTGTCGATTATTTCACCGGTATTGTCGATCGCTTCGGGCAGATCGTGAAAAACCTCGCTCATCTGCGAGGTTGTTTTCATAAAAAATTCATCGTTTGGAAAAGCGAAGCGCTTGTTTTTGGTGTAAACGTCGTCGTCACTCATCATGCCCATTTTCTCCGTGCTTTGTTTTTCGCCGGTATTGATACATAGCAAAATGTCGTGGGCGTTGGCATCTTCCTTATCTACGTAATGGCTGTCGTTGCTGGCAATTACTTTTACGTTATATTTTTTCGCAAACCTGAGCAACACTTCGTTCACTTTCTCCTGGTCTGGAATGCCATGACGCTGAAGTTCAACATAATAATCTTCCTGGAAAATGTTGAGCCACCATTTGAATTCATTTTCTCCTTCGGCTTCCCCTTTTTTAAGGATGGTTTGCGGTACCAGCGCGCCAAGACAGCATGTGGTGGCAATCAGCCCCTTGTGATATTTGTGGATCAGTTCCTTATCGATACGCGGGTATTTGCTGTACATTCCTTCAATGTATCCCAGGCTCGTAAGTTTTACGAGGTTCTTATAACCTTCTTCATTTTTCGCCAAAAGGATCTGGTGATTACGCGGATCTTTTTCGTCCTTGCTAAAGGTTTTGCGGTGCCGGTCGGTGGTGATATAAAATTCACAGCCTACCACAGGTTTAACTTTCAAACTGCCATCATCATTTTTATGGTTGTAGGCTTCTTTTACAAATTCAAAAACCCCAAACATGTTTCCGTGGTCGCTGATGGCAAGCGCGGGCATGTTATCGGCGATCGCTTTTTTATACAGATTTTTAATGGACGCGGCACCGTCGAGGAGAGAAAACTGAGTATGTACGTGTAAATGCGAAAAGTTCATAGTTTGTATGATCTATGATGTATGACCGATGATCTCCTTTGAATTCAAAGGCATAAAATCATTCATCAAAGCGGCTACGAATTTCGTGAAAAAAGAGGAGAGAGGAAGGTTATTTTATACACAGAACTGGTGAATAGTGAATATTTATAACGTGTTGAGTTATTATATTAAAATTTTTTCTGTAAACCGTCTTCGGCAAACTCACACTAACCGGATCCTGTCATGTTGAGCTTGTCGAAACATAGGAACAATGCGAATTTTTATCCAGGTATATTTTAAATAGCACAACACAACACAATTATTTAATATTAATTTGTATACAAAAGGAATACAAATACGACGACCGTGAATCCAACAATAATTTCCATCCGTCCCTTTATCGGGTCAAAAGACTTTAAGGTTTCCCGAAATTTTTCCCGAGATTTTGGGTTTGAAGAAGAAGAGCTGTTTCACAACATGTCGTTATTCCAAATGGGAACTTTTGGTTTCTACCTGCAGGATGCCTATGTGAAAGATTGGGTAGATAATACGATGTTGTTCCTGGAAGTAAAAGATGTTGAGTTGTTTTGGAAGGAATTGGTTGCTTTGGAGCTGCCGGTGAAATATAAGGGCTCGAGAATTACGCCGATACGCATCGAAGCGTGGGGAAAGGAATGCTTTGTACATGATCCTGCCGGGATATTGTGGCACGTGGGAACGTTTAATAGTTATTAACCCGGTTTGTATTCTTCCCGTCCTGTTAAAATTAACGTTGAGTGTAAATAAATTACTTTTTACCTTTCGATCAGGATTTTAAGGATGCAGGCGTGAAAGGATTCATGCTTTCGTGTTTGTCCGGCCATTTAAGTCGGAGAAAATAAAAGAATTCAGAACAAACTTTATGTTCCAACAATTCAAACATAAGTTACCGTTTACCAACGGCCAATGGGCCGAATATACCGGGTATTTCAAACAAATTATCGTGCCGGCCAAAACTGTTTTATTGAGTGAAGGAGAGATACCTAAAAAAATGTTCCTGATTGAAAAAGGTTGTATCCGCGTTTGGTTCAACAGTAACGGGAAAGATATCACTTCGCAGTTCTTTTTTGAGAATAGTAGCGTAGCCTCCATAGAAAGTTTTCGCAAAGAAACACCGAGCGAGGTAGTGATCGAAACCATTGAACCCTCCGTACTCTGGTGGATACACAAAAACGATCTGGACAGGATCATCGCAGAAATTAGTGACGTTCCCGAACTGCGCGACAAGATGATCAACACCGTTTTTGAACGAACTTTTGATTACATGAAATACGCCTTTTCTTTTATCAGGGATACACCTGCGCAGCGATATCTCAATCTTTTAAACGAACGGCCGCATATCGTGCAGCGTGTTCCCCAACATTACATAGCATCTTATCTCGGCATCAGCACTGTTCATCTCAGCAGGATAAAAAATCAACTTGCGAAAAAGAAAACTGAACGTGTTTAATAACAAATGTTATTGACCGAAAATTCATTGCAGGTTAGCTTTGTGCTTCCATAAAAATCAATTAAAATGAAAGCAGCAGTTATCTATCACAAAGGCGAAGTGCCTGTATACGCAGAGGTGCCGGAACCGGTATCTAAGAATGAAAACGAAGCCATCCTCTTTATGAAAGCCGCAGCCATCAAGCATTTTGACAAAAGCCGTGCGGGCGGCAAACATTACTCATCCGAAAACGATCCCCAAAAGGCGGTTATAATCGGTGGTGACGGAGCAGGATTGCTTGCCGATGGTACGAGGGTGTTCGCCCTTGGTGCTGGTATGATTGCCGAAAAAGCAATTGCAGAGAAGAACCGCATGATAAAAATACCCGCAGGCGTTAGCGATGCGGTTGCAGCAGCGCTGCCTAATGCGGTTGCAGGATCGGCAATGGCACTTCGTTTCCGCGCGGGCATGAAAGGCGGCGAAACCGTGTTGATCAACGGTGCTACCGGTTTTACCGGTAAGATTGCGGTGCAGGTAGCAAAACATTATGGTGCAAAAAGGATCATTGCCACGGGGCGCAATTTGGACACTTTACAATCTCTGCGGTTGCTTGGTGCAGATGAGGTCGTTTTGCTAAGCCAGGAAGACGGCAAGATCATTTCGCAAATCAGAGCTATGCATGCTGCGCAACCTATCGATATCGTGATCGATTATTTGTGGGGACATCCGGCACAGTTAATCTTATCTGCATTCAAGGGCAATGGCTCTTTTACAAACAAATTACAATACGTTTCTGTCGGTGCCATGGCCGGGGATACTATTGAATTGTCTGCAGAGATGTTGCGCAGCAATGATATCCAACTTTCAGGTTCTGGACTCGGCAGCTGGTCGCGATCCGAAATGCAGTTGTTATTGACCGACATCGTTCCCGAAATGTTTGTACTTGTGACCGAAGGGAAACTAAAAGTGGATGTGGAAAGCGTACCACTCGCCGATATCGAAAAACTGTGGGCGAAAGAAGTGCCGGATGGAAAGCGATTGGTGGTAATGATATAGCTGCCACCTGTTGCGCATACCGAAGACCTGAAAAGTGTGGACGTACCAGTATTGGTATTACATGGCGAAGACGACCAGATCGTGCCTTATAAATTAACCGGTGTAAGATCGGCAGAACTGGTAAAAAACGGTAAACTGATCACTTATCCTGGTTTTCCGCACGGCATGCCTGCTACGGAAGCAGCAACGATCAATAAGGATTTGCTCGAGTTTTTCAAGAGTTAATTGTTTAATCTGAAAGCCTCCGGTCTTAAGATCCGGAAGTTTTTTTAATCACTATATTTTTACGCCTGCATTTTCATTGGCCCAAATTGAAATATCGCTGATTGGAAGGACTTCGGGCTTTTCAAATCAAATGAATATAGGAATATTTTTGCCTGTACCTGCGTCCCAAAATTTCTTGTAATCTGCTTACCAGTCTTTCACAACACACAATCTTTTACCATTCAGCATACCCTTTGTGCATATCCGGCAAGCTCAATATGACAATGAACAGCGCACTTTGAAAAGCTCAAAGTCACGAAATTCTGCAATGTTGAGCTTGCCGAAACATGCAAAGGAAGCTGACTGAACTAAACTTCCTGCACTTTTTTATTAAATGCATTTTTAAGATTTCCCGGAAGTTGATCGGCCAGCTTTTGGCCCGCAGATTTGATCTTGCTGGACAAATTTTCTTTTTCCTGCGGAGTCATTTTTTTGTACATGTAATATGCAATTGCTCCAAGTCCGGCTGCCAATAATGTCTTATTCATAATAATATTTTTTAGGTTATTAATACCTGAATGCCTTAAATACCGTACCAAAGTTGTTGCTGGTGTGATAACTTTTTACGGTATGCCGGCCGTGGGAGCGATTTGCCGGCATCGTAGATCATTGATGATGTATCTGTGCTATCTTTACCGGCATTAAATCAATTCTTTTGGGGCCACTCATTCACGATCGGGAAAAAATAAAGGAAATAGCGGTGGAAAAACTTTCCGAAAATGATTTGTTCCACGAATATCTCCGGCGGAGAGACGGTGACGATCTTGATAAAAGCGTTCATCGTTTAAACAATATTATCGCACCCCAAATAGATTGTACGGCTTGTGGTGGCTGCTGCCAGCAGTTGATGATTAATGTTACGCCTGAAGAAACCATAACACTATCTGGCAAACTGGAAGTTTCCCAGGCACAATTCAAGGAAAAATATATTGAAGAAAGTTTACAGGGCAAACTCGTTATGAATGCTATCCCATGCACTTTTCTTTCAGAAAAGAAATGTACTATCTACACAGATAGATTTAAGGAGTGCCGGGAATTTCCTCATTTACATAAGAGCAACTTCAAGGGGCGCCTTTTCGGCATATTGATACACTACGCAATGTGCCCCATTATCTTTAATGTAGTGGAGGAATTGAAGAATGAAATAGAATTTGTAAACGCCGGTATCTGAAAACAATATCTCCGCTTTTTCTTTAACATGCGGAGCGAATTTTTTATAATATAGATTGACGCAAGCGGATATTAAAAACGGAGATCCGATCGTTTGTTTGGATTATCAATACCAAGGTTTATCTGTGATTGGTAAATTGTATATATTCTTGCTTTATCTTCGCACGCATGAGTATAGAAAAAGATTTGCAAAAGAGGAGTAATGACAGGTGTGAACTTTGCGGTTCCGATGAAGCTGCCATTGCTTATCTGCTTCCGGCAAGCCCGGGAGCAAAACTGGAGCATTATGTACAGATATGCGCCAATTGTAATAATCAGATAAATGATATTAGCAAGGCAAATGAGAATCACTGGCGGTTGCTGAACGAAACCATCTGGAGCGATGTTCCGGCGGTGAAAGTGCTGTCGTGGCGCATGTTACATAAACTGAAGCAATTCGATTGGGCGCGCGATTTACTGGATATAGCGTATCTCGAAGAAGACCAGCTGGAGTGGGCAAAAGCTTCCGGTGACGATATTAATCCGGATGATATCATATTGCACCGGGATTGTTTTGGCGCAATACTCAATAAAGGCGATAATGTGGTACTCACAAAAACACTTGAAGTGAAAGGTGCTACGTTTAATGCAAAAGTAGGTACGGTTGTTCATAACATACACCTCGTAGCGGATAATCCTGAGCAGATAGAAGGAAGGGTAAATAATTCTATGATTGTGATACTAACGAAATTCGTTCGTAAAATAAATTGATTTAGGATTTTTTACCTTTTAAAAGATATTATTTTCTAAAGCTAAAATCTATCTTTTGAAAAAGATAATTTGGCAAATAAAAAATGGCACGCGCCAGAGGCGCTGTTGTAATGAGGTACAATTTTATTTCAAAATAAGCCATCTTAACGTATGCCATCTGATGTTGGTACGGTGAGTTAAGTTTCTACAAAATTTCTACCGTACCCTTTATTCGGATATCTTCCGCAGACCTTGCAACAATGATATCATACGTTCCGGGATCATATCCAAATCCTGAGGCGCCTTTATAATGAGAAAAGGCACCTGCTTCCAACATCAGCGTAACAGTTTTCGTTTCGCCTTTTTTCAGGTACACTTTTGAAAATGCTTTTAATTCCTTAACGGGACGAACATCTTTTGATATTCGTTGGTGAACATACACCTGTACTACGTCGGCACCATCATATGCGCCGGAATTGGTCACATCAACCGTAACCATCACAGATGGTTCGGATGTTTTGCCGGTATTTCCCTGGTTGACAACTCTTAATTTATCATATTTGAAAGTGGTGTAAGACAAGCCGAATCCAAACGGAAACTGTGGTTTAATTTTTGCCTGGTCCCAATAACGGTAACCCACAAATAAGCCTTCCTTATAGATTACATGCTTATCGTTATCTTTATCATAATAGTTGCTAAAAACAGGATTGTCTTCCCATTGCTTTTCAAAACTTGCAGGCAGTCTTCCCGATGGATTTGTTTTGCCAAACAACACTTCGGCAACGGCCGTGCCGCCTTCCTGTCCGGGGAACCATGCGTGTAGAAGCGCCTTAACATTTTTGAGCCATGGCTGCATGTTTACATTTCCGCCCGCGTTTAATACCACCATCGTATTGCGGTTTGCACGCGCAATCGAGTTAACCAGACTGTCGTGCAAAGATGGAAGATTGAACGTCCGGTCACCGCCTTCGTGTTCGGTACTTTCATTAAAACCAATACACACTATGGCAGCGTCTGCATTTTTCGCTGCAGCGATCGCTTCGGAAAAATCAAGGTCTGCAGGATACCATGCCAGTGAGATAACGGCGTCACCGCCATTTTCGAAATATTCCAGTTTGATATGGTAAGTTTTCCCGGCTTCCAGCCTGATATCTTTATTACCGATCGTTGTTGCATGGTCGTGCCAGTCGTCGATTACCAATTGATCGTTTACCCACAGCCGGTAACCGTCATCGCCCTTTACAGAAAAACGGTAATTGGCTGTAGTGAGCGGTTTTACAATGCCCGTCCAGCGAATGGAGAAATTATCGGCGCCGATGCTGTCTATCCCAGGTGCGCCATTCCAGTTGTGATCAACAACCGGTTCTATGCGCGTAGCTACAGGCGTTCCGGCGAGTGCTTTGTTTGAAAAGTATTCGGCCCTCAATCCTGTTTCTTTCGTATCGGTATTTGTATAAAATACAGATTCTTTCGCGGCACTTTCATTGTCTCTGAACCCCGGCACGTATACAAGTTTAACCTTATTTCCCACGAGATCCTGGAGCCCCTTCAACACGCTCACGAAATGAAATGGCGTGGTGGCGGAACTTCCACCCCCGGTAATATATGCATTTGCATTCGGGCCGATGATAGCCAGTGTTTTTATTTTGTCACTATTAAGTGGCAGCGCTTTGTTTTCATTTTTTAAAAGAACGATTCCGCCACGGGCCACTTCCAGCGCCACCTTGTCGTTGTCGGGATTATCTTCGGGAATGGATCTGATTTGTTGCTCGCGGTCGTAAAAACCGTATTCAAATATAACGCGCAGGATCCGGCGAACTTTATCGTTGATCATTTCTTCTGTAACGATTCCGCTTTTTATAGCGGGCATCAGCGTTTCCCTGTTCATGAATTTTGCCGACGGCATTTCAATATCGAGTCCATTCTTAGCAGCAGCAACACCATCATACACCGATTCCCAGTCAGACATCAGGATGCCGGTAAAGCCCCAGTTTTTTTTCAGTATGTCGATATTGAGATGTTCATTTTGAGTGGCATGAACGCCGTTTACCAGGTTATAACTGTTCATAACCGCGCCCACATTGGCTTCCAGCACAGCTGCTTTGAATGCGGGCAGGTAAATTTCCTGCAAGGTCGTTTCATCGATGTCGGAACTCACATGATGGCGATCCCATTCCTGGTTGTTGGCCGCATAATGCTTTACCGTTGCCACCACATCCTGCGATTGTACGCCATTGATATAGTTCACGGCGAGGCGCGAAGTGAGATACGGGTCTTCTCCCAGGTATTCGAAATTGCGCCCGTTCATCGACGCACGAAAAATATTTACTCCCGGGGCAAGCAGGATATGCACCCCTTTGGCGCGTGCATCTTTACCAAGTGCCGCACCCATTTTGTGGGCAAGTATGGTGTCCCAACTGGCGGCCAGCAACACGGATGACGGGTAGGCAACGGCTTTGCCGAATGTATGTGCGCCCACGGGGCCGTCGGACATTTTTATTTTCGGCAATCCCAGCCGCTCGTTGCCACGGATATAAAATGCATCCACGCCGCCGATGTAATCGATCTTTTCTTCAAGCGTCATTTCTTCAAGCAGGCTCTTTGCTCTCTCTTCTGCTGGTTTGGTAGAATCTTTGTACACCTGGCTGAATGATTGAAACGATAAAAGCAGGATAGAAGCAATCAGTAATATACGCATGTTAATTGGTTGTTGAATTAAACGAAAGGTTGGCCGCTATTGTTGTCAAATTTATGGCAGTGTAATTTATTAAACTTGCAGATAAACACGGAATAAATTTAGCAACGCATAAAATTAACGTGTTATGCTATTTAGATTGTAAATTTTACTCTGCAACCGTCTTCGACAAGCTCAGACTGACAGCTTCCTGTCATGTTGAGCTTGTCGAAACATAGTTTGAATGCGAATTTTTTATTCAGGTGTATTTGCCATAGCACAACATGTTAAATTTTATTGTTTTTAGCTTTCGGAATTTAAAAAAACTTCGTTTCTTTATACTTCTTCAACAGTAACTATTGAACGCTTTCGTTTTATTTAAAAATAAAATCATGAAACGTTCATTGTGTAGTTTTTTTTATTTCATTGCCGTGTTGTTTTCACCCCATATTGGCCAAGCGCAGCAAACGGCGCAACAATTTGTACAAACCACCAATTACCTTTTATATCTTCCTGAAAATTACGGGAAAGATACCGCAGCAAGATGGCCGCTACTATTGTTTCTTCACGGAAGCGGCGAAAGCGGGACCGATGTTTCCAGGGTGGCTCTGCATGGGCCGCCTGAACTTGTAAAAAATGGAAAGAAGTTTCCTTTTATTCTTTTATCACCCCAATCCGACAAGCCTTCGGGGTGGAACACCGATATGTTGTATAAATTATTGCAAGAGATAAAGCAGCGCTATCATATTGATCCCGACAGGATATATTTAAGCGGATTGAGTATGGGCGGGTACGGAACCTGGCAGTTAGCCATGGAGCATCCCGAAGAATTTGCAGCCATCGCGCCGGTTTGTGCAGGCGGTGATACTTCCAATACCTGGAAAATACATAATATCCCGGTATGGGCTTTTCACGGTGCCGACGACGATGTGGTGCTGCCGGTATACGGCCGGAATATGACTGCGGCGGCAAGCCGCTATAATAAAAATGTTCGCTTTACGCTTTACCAAAATACGAACCACAACAGTTGGGATACCACTTACCGCAATGATTCCTTGTACACATGGTTGCTGGCGCAAAGCAAATTCAGTTTTAGGGAAATGCCGGTATCTTCAACCGAATTAAAAAGCTATGAAGGAACTTTTATTTCGGAAAGAGATACGGTAAAAATGAAGGTAAGTGAAGATGGGTTGACGGCATACCCGCGAAATAAGCCGGTGTTGTTGAAATACGGCGGTAATGATATGTTCTTTGTAAAACCCGGAATGAATGTAGAAGTGCGTTTCCAAAAAATAAACGGAACAATCAGCGGCTTTTTACTGCTGAGCGACGAAAAATTATTTTACCGTAAATTAAAATGAGTGATGCCCACAAAAGTCTGCTCCGGTGATTTTGTAAATCCCTGCGGGATAACGGCTGCGGTACAGGAAATAAAAACTAAATTTGTCAAAACGCAATTACATGATGACACCGCTGATCTACGTACTGCTGAGGGTTTCTGTAGGCGTCAGTATGTTTGTACACGGACTTGTGAGACTGCCCAAACTTGCAGCATTCAGTCTGTGGATGTTCAAAAGTTTTCAAAGGTCTGCATTGCCTCCATCGCTTGTAAAACCGTTTAGTATTGCGCTGCCCATGTTGGAGTTTGCAATCGGGATGTTTCTGATAGCTGGTTTACTTACAAAACAAGCGCTGGTGGCTGGGTGTATCGTGATGATGCTACTGCTGTTTGGCTCCGGAATGATTGAAAACTGGGATGCCATTCCATCACAATTGATACATGTTGCTTTTTTTACCACGTTGCTTTATTTTATTTCGGCCAATAAATATGCAGCAGATGCTTTTATCAAACGAAGTATTCACCCGGAAAGAATTCAGGGTTAGGGGATGGTGGAAGGCACCTGCTAACCTCTGATCACTAACTTTAACGCGAAAACGAAGTTTTTCCTTTACATTTATCCTGTGAAATCTGCTATTGATTGCCATAAAACCACTCTTTCATTGCCCGGCTTGCTTACATATATTTCTAAACCATCTGGCAAAAGGCGATCACACCTGTGTTTGTTTTATTTTATTGTACAGTTTTGTTGTTCTTCAATTGCTGCCAAAGCTGAAAACAATGATCCTTTCTTTTTGCAGCATTACGATAACAGGAACGGCCTTTCCAATAGTTCCATCAATTATATATATAAGGATGCGAACAATCTTTTGTGGGTTGCTACGTGGGACGGGTTGAACATGTACGATGGCAACAATTTTCACGTGTTCAATTATAATAAGGACAACGATTTCAAAAGTATCGGAAGTAACGTGATCCAGCAGGTGTCGGAAGACAGGCGCGGTAATATCTGGATCACCACCATCGAGGGCATTTCGCGGTATGAAAAATTCAGCGGAAAGTTCTATAATTATTTTTACAATCAATACCAGCGAAGTCGCGTAAGCGAACAGGAATATGCGCTCGCAACCGACACTGCGGGGAACGTATTTTGTTTCAGTCAAAAGAACGGGCTGTCTTCTTATGACTTCGCAGCCGACAGTTTCAGGGCATGCAACATTCCGCAGCAGCAGGCGCGTATATCGAGGATGCTTTTTGATGATGCCAACCGGCTTTGGATATTAAATACAACCGGGAGGCTCAGCGCCTTTGAAAGGGCCGGGGCAGGCTTTACATCGCTTCCGGGGAACAGCGATGAGCAAGCGGTTTCAAATTTCTTTAAAGTGGGTACCAGGCTTTTTTATACAACTTCCGACAACAGGTTGTTCCAGGTGACCGAAGCAAGGAGGGCCGGCGATTTTCTCTTGCAGTTGCCGCATGCAGTGAGCGCCGTTACTTTTTACAAAGGACACTACCTGTTTGCGTGGACCACCAAGGGGTATGGCATCTACAACGCTTCATTTCAGAAAGATGATTTTTTAAAACAGGAATCCGATCAGCAGCAGGATATAAAAGTTACCTCGTTTTCGTTGGGAAGCGAAGATATTTTGTGGTATGGAACTGATGGAAATGGTATCATCAAGGTATACCCAAAAACGAAATCTTTCGGAACCATTTCTACGTCCGATAATGGTATGCCATACAACCGCTCTGTGCGGGCTTTTTGCGAAGCAAATGGCGACCTTTGGATAGGCACTAAAGGGAGCGGCATCATGGCCATCAAAGATTTCTGGCAGGAAAAAGCAACATATGATAAATCATATTTCTCCTTTCCTGCAACGATTGATAACAACGCCGTTTATTCTTTAACGAAATGCAGCAATGAACTGATCTATATCGGCAGTGATGCAAAAGGAATCGGTGCCTATGATATCAGGGCAAAACATTTTTTTAAATGGGCCGATATCAAAGGAAGTGCGGCCTGCCCGGAATTTGGTTCGGTATATGCGATCAGGCAGGACACGGATCAATCGCTGTGGCTCGGCACCAGCGGTTACGGATTGGTGCATTTAAAAATAAACAAGGATGCTTCCGGATCATTGTCTGTTTCATTCATAGAAAGATTTTTGTTTGACAACAGTGATAAAGGTCCGGCCAACGATATTATCTACGCGTTGGCCGATGGCGACCGTGACCAACTCTGGATCGGGTGCCGGTATGGCGGTCTAAGCCTGCTCGATAAGAAAACGAAACGTTTCAGGACTTTCAAGGCTTTTACTTATGATGGAAGTCTTTCCAATAATGATGTGTTGTCGCTTTTTAAAGACAACAGGAATCGTTTGTGGATCGGCACGAGCTACGGACTGAATTGGCTGGATGAACAGGAGGCCTTAAAAAACGCCCCTATTTTTCAAAAGATTACAACAACAAACGGGCTACCGAATAATACTATTCACGCAATCGAACAGGATAGCGTAGGACAGCTGTGGGTGAGTACCAACAAGGGTTTGGCTAAAGTGAACCAGGATGGAAAAGTGTCGTACTATCAGCAGGCAGATGGTTTGCAGAGCAATGAATTTTGCGACGGTGCCGTGTGGAAAGATAAAAATGGTGCATTGTTTTTCGGTGGAACGTATGGCTTCAATCATTTTCTTCCACAGGATATCCGCCGTTCCGCATGGCAGCCCAATTTATTATTGTCCAATATCCTGGTTGGCGGAAAAGATATTGCCGGCAACGGTTATAACGTACTCGATTCCGCGTCTGCGCAGCCATTGCATTTTACCATCAACCGAAAGGATAATTTTTTTGAACTCGACATCCGGGCCGTCAGTTTTTTAAACGCTGAAAAATGCGAATATGCATATTTACTGGAAGGATATGACAAGGTTTGGCGCTTCAGCGGCACTTCCGGTAAGATCGTTTATAACAATTTATTGCCCGGCACTTATTCGCTTCGCGTGAAATGGAGCAATGGCGAAGGTTCTTGGTCGGCAGAAACCAAGCTCCTGACATTGGAGGTACAACAGTATTTCTGGTTGCGCTGGTATGCATTGTTATTTTACGCACTGGTGATTTCAGCCGTTATTTATATTATATATAGTTACCGGAAAAATAAAGAAGCGATCCGTCACCAGTTGGAAGTGGAACATTTGCTGCGCGAAAAAGACGAAGCCGTTCATGAGAGCCGCATTGGCTTTTTTACAAACATTGCGCATGAACTTCAGACGCCACTTACGCTTATCATGGGATCTGCAGAAAGATTCATGGACAAGGACCGGTTGTCGCGTGAAAAAGAAAAACCATTCTTCTTATCAATGATTCACCAACAGGCATCGAGATTGACCTATCTCGTTCACCAGTTGCTGGAATTCCGGAAAGGCGAAGCCGGCTTTTTTAAAAATCAATATGCATACCTGGATATTTCCGAGCTGTTGGAAAACCTTGCGGAACCTTTTGTTCCGATCAGCGAAAAAAAGCAATTGGAATACGAGATCAATATTGCGCAGGGTATCAGCGGCTGGATCGATAAGGATAAACTGGAAAAGATCATCTTTAATTTACTGTCAAACGCCTTTAAACATTCTGAAAAAAATGAGCAGGTCGTCTTTGCTGCCGTTGCACATGCGCAAACCAGGCAAGTGGAGATCACGGTGATTAATTCAGGTACCGATCTTCCGGCTGAAGTACTTGAACATTTATTCGATCAGTTTTACGTTGCCCGCCCGGGGGCAGCAGGTACGGATCAGTTTGGCACCGGCATAGGGCTTGCGTTTACGCGGCAATTGGTGAACCTGCTTAATGGCCAGATCAGCGCAACCAGTGAAAACGGGTACATTACTTTCAAGGTACTGTTGCCACTCAATGCTGCATCTACAAATATTGTAACGGAGGACGGGTCTGAAGCCTTAACCGGCCAGCCTTCTTATTTATACAAGGCAGTTACTTCTGTTCCCGAACCTGTTTCGGCAGTCTCGGCAGTTGACAACAACAAATATGCGATCATTGAAAATTTGCAGCATGATAACCGGAAGAATATCCTTATCGTGGAAGATGATGCCAATATCCGGTTTCTTCTAAAGGATATATTTAAAGATGAATATATTATTTATGAAGCCGTGGATGGAGCAAAGGCGCTCGAAATGCTGGAAAAATTCATCCCGGATCTGTTGATCTGCGATGTGATGATGCCGAATATGAACGGGCTGGAACTTTGCAATCGCATTAAGAATGCACCCGCTACCTGCCAGGTACCCGTTATTATGTTGTCGGCGCGTGATAGTGAGGATCATCATATGGAGGGATACGAAGTGGGAGCGGATGCGTATATATCAAAGCCGTTTCATACCGAACATCTGCGGCTACGCGTGAGAAAAATGCTTGAATACAGGCAAAAAATGTTGAATGTATTTAAAACGGGGCATCAACCGGATAATATTGATGATGCCGGTCTTGCCGAGGACGATAAGGCATTTTTAGTGAAGCTTGTAAAAGTGATCGGGGAACATATTGCCGAGCCGGAACTCAATGCCGTCTTTCTTGAAAAAGAATTCAGCATGAGTAAAATGCAGCTGTACCGTAAAATGAAAACAATGACGGGCATGACACCAGGCGAATTCATCCGGCACGTACGGTTGAAACAGGCCGCTGATCTTTTGGTGACCACCAGCCTGAACGTGACCGAAATATTTTACAGGACAGGTTTCAATAACCAGTCGTATTTCTTCCGCGAATTTAAAAAACGGTTCGGCTGCGCACCGAATGAGTACCGCAATAACCAGGCAGCAATTTGACGTATAATCCCTGATTTAATATCTTTTTGTGGCTGTCTTCGGCAAGCCCAGAATGACAGCACCCTGTGATGTTGAGCCTGTCGAAACATATCCTGACCGGGATTTTGTAGGAAATTTATTTTTAGTATAACGATTTAATAATATGATTTTACATTTTTCACAGGCGTTTCCCGTATAAATGTTACCATAGTATACTAAAATGTAACCATAGTGTACAATGAAATTTCCGATGCGGTGTAATTTTCGGTCCTCAATTGCCGCATATGAACGCTACTAAAACGAACTTGCCGTGCCGTTTAACAACGGGCCACACTTGTAATTATTTCAACATCTATGTTCCTGACGGTACCGGTTAGCCGGATGCCTGCAGCGAATTTTTCTCCGTCCTCTTCCGAACTGCTTTTTACCAACACCAAACAGTCATCATTATCCTGGTGCAAACACAGGCACTTTCATTTAAAAAAGATTGCATTATGAAAAAAACTATTAACGAATCTCTCCGCTTAATTTTAAAACCGTCTGAAAAGGTTTTAAAAATGGCCGTTTTCTTTCTCGCATTTGCATTGATGCATTATACGGCGCGGGCACAGACGGAGGTCATATCCGGGAAGGTTATCAACGCTGCCGGTGAGGCGGTTTCGGGGGTAAGCGTCAATGTCAAAGGTTCATCTGTTGGCACAAGTACCGATATTTCCGGGAACTTCAGCATTTCTGCAGCCAAAACGGATGTTCTTGAGATCAGCTCCGTAGGATTTATTTCCCAGGACGTTGCGGTGGCAGGCCGTTCTTCCATTTCAATAACGCTGCAACGTGGCGTAAATACACTCAACGATGTAGTGGTAGTGGGATATACCACGCAAAAAAAGAAAGATCTTACCGGCGCAGTTTCTACAGTTTCCAGTCGCGACATCAATGCTATACCTGTTGGCGGTGTAGATCAGATCCTGCAAGGTAAAGCGGCAGGTGTAACCATTACGCAGTCTACCGGTGCGCCCGGTGAAGGTGTTACAGTTCGGGTGCGCGGTACGGGAACGATCAATAACAACGATCCATTATATATAGTAGATGGAGTTCCTACAAAAGATGGTATTAATGAAATTTCTCCAAACGATATTGAAACAATCAGCGTTTTAAAAGATGCGGCATCAGCCTCTATTTATGGTGCGCGCGCATCCAATGGTGTGATCGTCATCACAACTAAAAAGGGGCGTGCGGGCAAACCAAGGCTGAGCCTGAATTTCTATGCAGGATCGCAAACGCCGGCCAATCTTATAAAAATGGCCAATACCGACCAATACATCCAGGCATATAATATTGCCGCAACCAATGATGGTCGTCCTTTGATACCGCTATCTGCGCGCGATACATTGTCAAATACAAACTGGCAAAAGGAAGTGTTGAATTCGGCACCTATTCTTAACGCACAATTGTCACTAAGCGGCGGAAATGAAAATACCAGATACATTGTGTCTGGTGCATACTTCAGTCAGAAAGGTATGATCGATAATTCTTCTACCGATCGTTTTAATCTCCGTACTTCTCTGACCAGCACCATCAACAAGATTTTTAAAGTTGGTACCAATGTAAATATCTCCACCGGAAATACGAAACAGGTATCAAGTTCCGGAGATGGCTTCGCAAGTGGCCAGGGCGGAAGTATTCTGCGTTATGCATTGTTTGCAACTCCGGCTTCCGGCGTGAGGTTCCCAACGGGCGCCTATGCCGGCCAGTATGTTGACAGGCCATATACATTGCCTATCGGACCGGGCGGGAGCCAGGTAAATGTATTTGGAGACGGTTTGAACCCGGTTGGTTTGGCTGCAAATGCGGATCGGAATTTTAAAAATTACTCATTGCTCGGTGATGCTTACGTAGAAGTGACGCCCATCGCGCATTTGAAATTAAAATCGGATTTTGGTACAAATTTTATCATCACCGATTTTAAGCAATTTAAAAATACATGGGGAACCGATCGTCCGGGCGGGCATATAGAAAACAGTCCGAATGCCCTGTCACAGTACAATCTCAATAACTATAATTACAACTGGACGAATACGGCTACTTACGACTGGACGATCAACAAACACGCATTGAATTTTCTGGCCGGTACGGAGATCATTTATAATGAAACCAAACTGATTTCTGCGTCCAATTCAAATTTTCCAAATCAAAGTCCGGCTTTCCAATACCTGAACAACGGAACAAGCATTTCGCCTTCGGTTGGTGGTGATTTGTACAATTCTTCATTGTCTTCTGTTTTTGGAAGAGTAGATTATCAGTATGATGCTAAATATCTTGCTTCATTCAGTGTAAGAAGGGATGGCTCGTCAAGATTGGATCCGAGCAACAGGTGGGGGAATTTCTACTCCGGATCTGTTGGTTGGAGGATCGATAAAGAAAAATTTATGGCCAATATCAAGCCGGTCTCTTTGCTGAAATTAAGAGCAAGTCTTGGGCAGTTAGGAAACCAGGAGATCAGCAATTACGGTTACGCATCTTTGCTCGGTGCAAACGGCTACTATGCTTTCGGAAATACGGCAACACCTACTTACAGTATTTATGCTAAAGGTAATCCGAACGTGAAATGGGAAACCAGCACGATCGCAGACATCGGTCTGGATCTTGGTCTCTTTAATGACGCGCTTAGCTTTACCGCTGATTATTACCATAAAAAAACTTCCGACCTTTTGGTGGCTCCGCCAAATCCAACAAGTGCCGGAACTGTTGCCGGTGCTGCTTATGAAAACAATGGTGAAATACTTAACACAGGTTTTGAATTTGATCTTTCTTATCGCAAACAGATCAACAAAGACTGGAGATTTGAAGTAGGGGCAAATCTTGCCACCGTTCACAATGAAGTTTTATCATTGTTGAATAGTCAGCCAATTCCCGGCGGACAACTTGGTAACGGCGGCCAGTATATCACATCAACTGCTGTGGGCCATCCGATAGGTGAATTTTACATCCTGCAACAGGAGGGTGTTTTCCAGAATGCATTGGATGTGTTTACACATGCCAACCAGGGAGCGAATATCGTTCCCGGCGACATCAAATTTAAAGATGTAAACGGCGACGGTAAGATTGACCAGAATGACAGGGTGTATGCTGGCAGCCCGATTCCGAAACTGAACTACGGATTCACAGGAAATGTGGCATTCAAACAATTTGATCTGAATATCTTCTTCCAGGGAGTAAGCGGTAATAAGATCTACAACCAGGTTGGACGTGATATCGAAGGTTTCTATCGTCCGTTCAATCTTACCGTTCGCGCACTTGAAAATGCATGGAGCGGCGAAGGTTCAACCAACAAATATGCACGCCTGTCGTATACCGGCGGCCAGAACAATACACAGGCTTCCACCCGCTTTCTGGAAGACGGGTCTTACCTGCGATTGAAAAATGTGCAGATCGGATACTCCTTCAGCAGCGCGTTGATCAACCGTTTGAAAGTGTCGTCTATGCGTTTATTTGTTAGTGGGCAAAACCTGCTGACATTCACCAAATATTCAGGACTTGATCCTGAGATGGCTACCAGCGCAGATGCTGCGGCTCAGGGAGATGGTGTAAAGGGTGTGGGCATCGATTGGGGAACTTATCCATCTGCACGCACTTTCACTGCCGGTGTAAACATTAATTTCTAAAATATTAAATAGTATACAATGCGAACTAAAAATAAATTCATCTTTCTTGTCGGCGCTGTCGCGATCATTGCGGGCACCGGTTGTAAAAAGATCCTCGACCAGGAAGTGCAAGGCAGTTATACGCCTGGAAATTTCTTTACATCAGATGCGAATGCTTTGCTCGCAACCAATGCCGCATACAAATCGCTTTCCTTTAATTCCGGTGGTTCAAACGCCATCTGGGTGTTGGGCGACATAGCTTCCGATGATGCTATCAAAGGTGTGAACGATGGTGACCAGGCGGACTTCAGCGCCGTTGACCAGTTCAATATCTTGCCTACCAATTCCGCAGTAGAAGCAGTCTGGAAGAATTATTATAACGGCGTTTTCCAGTGCAACGTTGTGTTGGATGGTTTGGCTGCCGGTAATACCGCAGTAAGTGAAGCTACTGCAAAATCGTGCATTGCGCAAGCGAAGTTTTTGCGTGCATATTATTATTTTGTTTTAACTACTGCATACGGCAAAATTCCTTTGCATCTGCGCGTAGAAACGGCCATTGAGGCACAATCGCCAGCGATCAGCCAGGATAGTATCTTTGCACAGATTGAAAAAGATTGCACGGAAGCTGCTGCTGACCTTCCCACGCCTTCCGCAACGGAGTTTGGTCGTGCTTCAAAAGGTGCAGCATTGGCTCTGCTGGCAAAAACATATTTATTTCATACAAGTCTTACAAATCATTATCAGTTAGCTGCAACAACTGCTCAAACCGTTACTACGCTTGGCTATAATCTAACTCAACGTTATTACGATAATTTTAGTTCTGCCACCAAAAACAATACGGAGGTGATCCTCACCGTAAATCAGCTGGCAGGTACGCTTGGTCTTGGAAACGAATTGAACGCGTGGTTTGCACCACGAAGCATTGGCGGATATGGATTCTTTTATCCGACGCAAAGCCTGGTAGACAATTTTGAAAAAGCCACAGGTGGCGAAGTAGATCCGCGCCTGGATTATTCACTGGCTCGTACAGGTCATAATTATTTCGATGTACCATTCGATCCATCCTGGAGCACAACTGGCTATATTACGAAGAAGATGGTTCAACCGTTATCAGAAGTTCCAACTTCGATCAAAAATGTTGGTACCGTCAACTACGAACCATTGCGTTTAGCCGATATCCTGTTGGTGCAGGCTGAAGCCTTGAACGAAGGCGGACATTCCGGGGATGCGCTGGCGCCGTTGAACGCCGTACGCAAACGGGCGCGTGAATCCTATTTGTATGATAACACCTTACCAGGTTTTGGTACGGTTCCCGTCGGTTTATTGCCTGATATCACTATCACCGACCAGGCTCAGCTGCGCGATATTATCCGCCGTGAGAGGAGGTCTGAACTGGCATTGGAATTTCATCGTTTCTTTGACGTGATCCGCTACGGTGAAACTTATGCCAACCCGGCTTTATTGCCTGGAGCGCCTAATTTTAATTATACGAATAACAAATTTTTCCCGCTTCCGCAGAGCGAAAGAGATGCAAATCCAAATTTGTTCAGGTAAAATATTTTCATTTTTAAATTTAATAAAATGCGTATATCTAAAACTATTTTTCAATTAGCGGTGATCATTTCGCTGGCAACAGGTTTTGTAGCCTGTTCCAAAGATGACAACAATAACGATGCACCCGCATCTGATAAACTGGCATTGAAAGCAAAAATCGATTCGCTTACAAATGTATACAACACTACCGTGGAAGGATCGCATCCGGGCCAGTATGCAGTAGGGGCGCGTACAGCTTTGGATTCTGTTCTTAATCTTGCATTGCAGGTTTATAACGGCGGAAGTTACACACAAGTACAGGTAAACAATGCATTGCAGAACCTGATCATCGCCGGGCAATTGTTTCAAACGAAATTATTGCAGGAAGTATCCGTGGCAAATCTCATGGCATTCTGGAAATTCAACGGCAATGCCAATGACTCATCCGGCCACAATAACAACGGAACTTTAAGTACAGGATTGATGGGAAGCAGCGCTACAACTGCAGTGGATGCCGGTGTATTGCCGCAGCTCGTAGCAGACAGGTTCGGGCGGGCAAACATGGCCTACGATTTTAATAATGCAGCGACCGTCGAAGTTCCGTACAGCGCAACGTTGAATCCCCAAAGCTTTACAATTTGCGTGTGGGTAAAAAGGCATACCACAAATGCCAACAATTACATCATTTCTCTTAATCGCTGGAACGGATTTAAGTTCCAGTTGCAGAGTGACAACTTCCCGTTTGTAACTTTCCAGG
The DNA here is from genome assembly GCA_015655125.1 of Chitinophagales bacterium. GTDB lineage: Bacteria > Bacteroidota > Bacteroidia > Chitinophagales > Chitinophagaceae > Ferruginibacter. The sequence goes on from JAATFP010000049.1 coordinate 57,111, forward strand.
ATACTAATAATGGATATCATGATATCGATGATAATCCTGGTACGGTACCTCAGGATGTATGGACACATGTGGCTGTTTCGGTTACAAATGGTGCCGTTCGTTTTTATATCAACGGCAACATGACCAAGACTGTGAACGTTTCCGGAACTCCGATCACAGTCAATCCGCCAGTGAATATTTCTATCGGAAATGAACTTCCAAAATCAGGTTATAACCTCACGGATGCCAGCAGCCCGAATTACTTTTACGGGGCAAGCTTCTTTGTAGGAAGCCTTGATGATATCCGTTTTTATAATTCGGTATTATCTGATGCGGAAGTGCTTTCTATTTACACTCAGGAAAAATCGCTATAACGTAGTTACAGGTTTACTTTATAATTAAAACTTACAAGATGATACATCTCAGAAAATGTGTTGCAGGAATTCTTTGCCTGTCACTTTTTACCGCCTGTTCCAAGAGCAGCGACAGCGTGGATACCACACAGCCGCCGGTAACGCCACCGGTAGTAACGCCGGTGACTGATACTGCTCTTACAAAAACGGCACATCTCGAAAAACTAAGTGTACCTGTTTCTTTCGTTAATGGTGAAAAGGCCATCGGGGTATACATTTATTCCGATGCGCCTTTCTATACGCCCGTGGAGGCCACCGGAGAAGGGTTCACCTGCGTGGATGACGTGGCACGCGCCGCCTTGTATTACACCCGCAGTTATGCTTTCGCAACCGATACAGCTATACAAAACAGGGCATTTGGAATGATAAAGTTTGTATTGAACATGCAGTCGGACAATGGATATTTCTATAATTTTTTGCAAACCGACGGCTCGATCAATCAATACGGCATCACCAGCGTCAATCAGCCAAAATGGTGGAGCTGGCGCGCATTGCAGGTTTTAGCCGAAGGCGTTAACGTTGTTCGCACAAAAGATGCAACACTTGCGGGTCGTATGGGCGCGGCTGTAAATAAATTGGTAGCTGCCATTAAAACAGATCTTGTTGATCGTCCGCAGGTATTTTCACAAGTGGATGGAATCGACGTTCCGCAATGGTTGCCGGAAGGTGCCGACCAGGCGTCAACGCTGATATTGGGGCTTGTTCCGTATTGCCGTAATTCCGGTGATGCCGTTATTAGAACTTTCATACAAAAACTGGCCGATGGTATTGTGGCGTCGCAATCGGGTAGTGCCACACAATTTCCTTATGGCGCATTTCTGAGCGCTTCTACTACCTGGCACGCGTATGGGAACGACCAGGCCCATGCATTATTTACAGCGGGTGCCTTTTTAAACGATGCGTCGTATGTGGCAAGTGCCAAAAAAGAAGTGGATAATTTTTACCCGTGGTTACTTACGAGCGGAATGAAGAGTTCGTTCCAGGTGAAATTGGTAAACAATGTACTCACAGGATATAACCAAAAAGATTTCGAGCAGATTGCGTATGGTATCCGCCCGATGGTATTTGCAGCCATTGATGCGTATGCTGTTACCGGTGATGAAAGGTATTCGGACATGGCAGGACACCTGGGTGCTTGGTTGCTCGGAAACAATGTGGCTTCGGAAAATATGTATTCCGTTTCTACAGGAATATGTTTTGATGCAATCGCCGCGCCGGCAAACGTAAATAAAAATTCCGGCGCAGAATCTACGGTGGAAGCTTTGCTCACGATGCAACAAATTACCAACTACACGACGGTACGTACCGCTTTGAACCGATACAAAAGGTAAATGCCGCTGATGCGGAACTAAATTTTTTTTAATGAAAGATATCGCAAAACGTTTTGAAGGTAATCCCTTGCTGTCACCCGCTGATCTTAAACCCAGTATCGACGGACTTGAAATAGCCTGTTTGCTCAATCCGGGCGTTTTCGAATACGATGGAAAAACATGGCTGCTGGTGCGTGTAGCAGAAAGGCCAAAGCAAACGGACGATGTTATTTCTTTTCCTATTCTCACCAAAAGCGGCGGAATGGAGATCATGAAAATCCCGGCCAACGATCCCGAACTGGATGCAAGCGATGCGCGCGTGATCAATTACAAGGGGCTTGATTATCTCACCACGTTATCGCACTTACGATTGTTATGCAGCGATGATGGTAAGAATTTTTATCAACCCGAAGGATATCCTTTGTTAACCGGAGAAGGCATTTTGCAAACATTTGGAATTGAAGATTGCCGCGTTACCAGGCTCGAAGAAAAGTATCACCTGACTTTTACCGCCGTGTCGGATAATGGCGTGGGCGTTGGACTGCGGACGACAACGGACTGGAAAAATTTTGACTCGCATGGAATGATGTTGCCGCCGCACAATAAGGATTGTGCCATTTTTGAGGAAAAGATCAATGGAAAATATTACGCGCTTCACCGTCCGAGCAGCGTAGATATCGGTGGAAATTTTATCTGGATAGCGTCCTCCCCTGATGGTATTCATTGGGGCGATCACCGCTGCATCATCAAAACGAGAAAGGATAAATGGGACAGCAAAAGGGTAGGTGCGGGCGCTGCGCCGATTAAAACGGATAAAGGATGGCTCGAGATCTATCATGGTGCCAATGCAGATCATCAATATTGTTTAGGTGCATTTCTTATGGATATTGATGATCCTACAAAAGTGATCGCGCGAACAAATGATGCGATCATGATACCGGAAGCTCCTTACGAGCTGACAGGTTTTTTTGGAAATGTTGTATTTACAAACGGCCATGTTGTTCAACCCGATGGTGATACCATTACCGTTTATTATGGTGCCTCGGATGAATTCGTTTGCGGGGCAGATTTTTCGCTGAAGGATATTTTTTCATTATTAAAATCCGATCATGTCTAACAAATTACAAATAGAGATTGACCATTTTAAAAGTCAGCCGCGTAACTTTCGCATACTTATTTTTGTGAACATGATCTATGCACTCGTGCTGCCGGTGATCGATACATTCATGGCTGCCTATATTATGCGAAGCACACATGGCGACCTTACTAAAGTGGTAATCTACCAACTGACAATCTACACCGGAATTCCACTTACGTTTTTATTGAATGGTTTTTTATTACAGCATTTTAATATCCGTAAGTTATATTCTGCCGGAATGATGCTCAGCGGCATTTCGATGATTTATATGATGTCGTTGTCGGAATTAAATGTAGTGGGCCTGGCAGTGGCAGGATTTATCATGGGACTTAGTTTCGGATTTTACTGGTCTAATCGCGACGTGCTTGCGCTCGCCATCACAAATGATTCCAACAGGAACTATTATTACGGGATGGAAACTTTGTTTTATACGATCATTGCCGTGGTGGTACCCATTGCCATAGGTTTTTTTATAGATTCAAAAACAACTCCTGCATCCAAACAATCGGCATATGTAATGATCACCGGTGTAGTGTTTGGAATAACGGTATTGGCGTCTGTTGTGTGTTTCAGGGGAACCTTTCAAAATCCCGCACAGAAAAAATATGTCTTCTTCAGGTTCCATCCACTTTGGTATAAATTACTTACACTCGCATCCTTGAAGGGCCTGGCACAAGGTTTTTTAGTAACCGCGCCCGCCATGTTGATATTGAAATTTTTTGGTAACGAAGGAGCCCTGGGATCCGCAACATCGATAGGTGCGGTGATTGCAGCTATCATCATGTATGTGCTGGGGCGTATTTCGAAGCCGTCTGACAGGATAAAGATATTTGCAGCCGGATTATTATTGTTCGCAGTCGGCGCAGCCATCAACGGAGTTTTATACAGCCAGCTCGGTGTGGTGATATTTATTTTGATGTTACTGATTGCCAAGCCCCTGATGGATCTTGCTTATTTTCCGATTCAGTTCCAGGTGATAGATATAGTTTCCAGGATCGAAAAACGAAGTGAGTTTGCTTACATCCTCAATCATGAAGCAGGGTTATATATTGGCCGGTTCCTTGGTGCTGCAACATTCCTGGTAATGGCCAAATATGGTTCTGCCGATATCGCATTGCGATATGCTGTGGTAATCATCGGCGTTTTGCAATTGTGTTCTATTTTTGTGGGCAGGAAAATTATTGCACAAGGAAAAATAATCATGCCGGAATCGGAAAGGCAATCGAAAGAAGAAGTAGTGGGGAAAGTGGCTGAAGTGATAGCCTAGGGCAACTGATAAATATTAAAAATTAACGGGTTATCCTTTTTGTTTTCTGGTTTAAATTTAAATAATTATCAGCTGTTAATTATTAATTGCTGCTTTTTTAAAAGGTTTCTACATGAAGAAATTCAATATCATCTTACTCTTTCTTCTTTCCACCGCTGCTTTTGCGCAGCCCGGCCAAAAAAATATTCCGCGCGTGGATGCGATGGCCGATGTGCCAAAACCCTTGAAAATAATAGATTATAGGGCGCTCGCTTTAAAATTTGACAGAACCATTTATGATTTTAACGCAAAGGGGAAATTCTGGCCAATGATCTGGATAGACAGCAGCAACAGGAACTTTGCGCAACCCGTTGCCGGTATCTATACTGCAGTAGGGGACGTGAGACAGGGGCCGCAAAACAATAAAGGTATTTTCCACGAAGCCCTTGCTACCATGGGAGCCGTGATGGGTGCAAGCCTGGTAGGAATTGATAAAAGCAAACAAAAGTATAATTACGTAGGCATGTTGAAAAACTATTTCAACAAGGAAACGGGTTGGAACATCATGATGAACAATACCTGTCCCGAAGTAGCGTTGCTTGGCGGCGGTTATGGACGCGACTGGTGGTACGATGTGTATCCGAATGTATTGTTTTATGCCATCTGCGATATGTATCCCGATGAACCCGGTTTTACGGATATCGCTAAAACGATTGCAGATAAATTTTACGCCGCAGATTCCATTCTAAATGGAAATTATGAATGGTCGTTTTTTGATTACGGAAAGATGGCTCCTATGAAAAATAATATCTGTACGCAACCGGATGTTGCTGCGGGCCACGCGTGGGTGTTGTATGCTGCATACAAAAAATTCGGCGATGATCGCTATTTGAAGGGAGCGATAAGTGCACTAAATGCTTTGCAGGCACAATCCAAAAATCCAACCTATGAAGTATTGATGCCATTTGGTGCCTATTTAAGTGCAAGAATAAATGCGGAACAGCACAAGCAATACGATATGAACAAGATGCTCAGCTGGAGCTTCGACGGAACGCCGCTATGCCGCGAAGGGTGGGGCGTGCTGGCAGGAAACTGGAACGGGATCGATATTTCGGGGATCGTGGGAAGTACCGTTGATCATGGAGGCTATGGCTTCCTGATGAACACTTATGATTTTGCATGGCCGCTTGTGCCGATGGTTCGTTATGATAAATGGTATGCAAAAGCAATCGGGAAATGGATGCTCAATGCAGCCAATGCCGCAAGATTTTTTTACCCGGCTTATATGCCAAGGGAACACCAGGTGATACCCGAACTTGCCAAGGTTACCAAAGGTGTAATCGGTTATGAAGGAATGATCAAACAATCTTCGTATAAAAAATATGAACACCTGAAAGGGCCGGTGGCACAGGGTGATGGCCCGCTATGGGTGGCAGACAAAAATCCTCCGGAATCACAATTCAGTGTTTATGGAAGCGGGCATGTGGGGATATTCGGAAGCATTATCAAGACAACGAATGTTAGGGGAATTTTGCAACTCGACCTGCTGGCTACAGATTTTTATCACGCAAAAGCTTATCCGTCTTATTTATATTACAACCCTTTTAAAAATAATAAAACTATTTCTGTAAATGTTGGTGCTAAAAGCACAGATGTTTATAATACGCTTACATCGTCTTTCATCGCCCGCAACGTATCGGGAAAAATAAATGTTTCTTTGGCCCCGGAAAACGCAGCTGTATTGATCTTTACACCACCGTCCGGCAAACAGAGTTATGAAGGGAAGCAATTGTTGATAGATGGTATTGTGGTTGACTACAGCGCAAAATAGCTTATTTGATAATTTTACAGGTTACTGCCCATCAAAAATAAATCCGGATAATAATTCGCTCTTGTGTATGTTTCGACAAGCTCAACATGACAGAAAGCTGTCAGTCTGAGCTTGTCGAAGACCGATTGCATAGCAAATTCAGATCTAATAGCACAACGCTTTAATTTAAAAATATCTAAAGCCGCCTCGAGGTGGCTTTAGACTTAAATGCCGGTTTGAGCATTTACAAGGATCTTTACCGTTACGCGAAGCTGGCCCAGGTGCCGCATCGTATGTTCTGCAGCGTGTACCAGCAAGCCGATTACGGTAGTAGGAAGGCGCTTTCTTCCGATGGGCATCGGTTCTGTCAAAGTATCTTCTTTTGTGTTGTTTAATTGCATCATAGCAATATCTACCTGGTTGTTGAACCTGGATATAAGACCCGCTACGGAAAGATCCGGGTTGGGAGAGATGTCTTCAGTAGCCAGTTCTATAAGCTGTTTTTCCGACAGCATCTCATTTCTGGCATACGTGAAAACCCTGTCGAGTACACCCGACAGATGCTGCAGATGAAAGCCGGCGGAGGCAACACCAGCAGGTCTTTTCCAAAGTATTTCATCCGTTATCTCACGCGACAGTTCTGCAATTTCTTCCCGTGCCTGCAATAATGCGTGTGCCACAGGTTGCAATAATGGCGGGATCCCATCCACTGGTCCGCGTTGCCATACTTCAAGTATTGCCATAATTTTTGAGTTGAAAGTTATCATATTATGATCAAACAATTTTAAAAGTAGGATTTTGTGTGGTAGCCTATCGTTAATATAACGCACCATGAAGGAATTATTGATACGGAAATTTTAAATGCGCCGTGGTTCTATCATATATTTATGTGCTTTTAATATCGGAACAATTACTTTCGGAATATCCCGGTATATTTATTGTCGTTGACCGTTAAGCATTGTTCCCAATTAATTTAAAAGGTAAATATTCTATAATGGCAGAGATATTACAAAAGGGTGAAAAAGCACCGTCATTTAAATTGTATGCAACTCCCGATCAGAAACTGGCGCTTGATGAACTGAAAGGAAAAAATGTGATCCTGGCTTTTTATCCGGCAGACTGGAGCCCGGTGTGCAGCGACCAGATGGCGCTATACAACGAGATGCGCGAATTTTTCGCTAAGCTGAATGCGCAGGTAATCGGTATTTCTGTCGACAGCAAATGGTGCCATCTTGCTTTTGGCGATAACCGGAAAATTAAATTTCCATTGCTTGCAGATTTTGAACCGAAGGGACAAGTGTCAAAGTTATATGGCGCCTACAATGAAGCAGAGGGACAGAGCAGGCGGGCGCTTTTTGTGATCGATGCGGAAGGCGTTGTTCAATGGAGTTACCTTGCCCCCGATGGCATCAATCCCGGTGCCGACGGTATTGTGGAAGCGTTGGAAAAAATCGGGAATGATAAGTGAGTCAATCGTAAAAGTAATAGCATTTTCACTTTTGATTATTTGAAATTTTATGCACCTGGCGCCTTAGCGGCACGGGTGCGCAAAAAATAAGCTATGTCAAAATTAAAGCCACCTGTTTCTGATTACGACCAATCAATTGGTGACCCTGGTTCCCCGATTGTTTTGGTTGAATTTGGCGACTATCAATGTCCGCACTGCGGCCATGCTCATCCACTGGTCAATCGTTTACTGAAGGAGAAAGGTGGAGAATTTCTTTTCGTGTTTCGTAATTTTCCCTTGCAGGAAGTTCATCCCGCCTCTCGTGCCGCCGCTCATGTTGCCGAAGCGGCCGGTTTACAGGGTAAGTTCTGGGAAATGCACAACCTTATTTTTGACAACCAGGATCTGTTGGACGATGAAGGTATTTTCGCTGATTTTGCAAACCAGCTTGGACTTGATTCAGAACAACTAATGAGAGATATGGACAGCGACGATATACAGGAAAAAGTAGCGACGGACTTTGAAAGCGGTATCAGGAGCGGTGTTAACGGAACCCCCACCTTTTTCATAAATGGCACCATCGCAGATTACGAGAGGACCTACGAATCGCTTATGAAGATGATCGAAGATGCCGGCCAGTAGATTTTTGCCAATATCAATGTTTTAAATTCCTGGTGATTTGGTGGAGTTGTCTTTGATCTTTTCCGCCAGCTTGTTGATCGATTCCAGCATAGGTTCTATCTCTTTCCCGTGCGAATTTTGTTAGATTTATTTTTAATATTACATCACGTTATCGTTAATGACAATTTAGTGTATGCCATCTAAGAAAAAGAAAAAAGGAAATATCATTCTCAGGATGTACCCACTTCAACGGCTAAGCATAAGCGCCTTGTTTGCCGCCGCCGCGATTTTTTTCGTGGCCCGTTATAGCCAGGGTATTTTATTTTTGATCATGGTAGGTTGGATCGTGTTTTCCATCGTTTTTCTTACCATGAGCTGGATTGTTCTCTTTAAAAGGTCGATCGGAGAAATCAGGGAGATCGCTTCCGGCGAAGATGGAAATAGATATTTTGTTTCGGCTATGGTACTCATTTCATCTTTCGCAGGAATGGTTACTGTATTGATTTTGATGTTGTCCAGGGATAGCCAGCAGGCCTTTTTTCTCCCGGTTGCAATTGCCGGAATGCTGTTGTCCTGGATTATGGTGCATACCGTTTTTACTTTTCACTACGCCCATAAATACTATGATTCTCCAGCAGAAAAGGGCAGCGCCATAAAAGGCGGTTTGCAATTTCCCGATGAACCCCAACCCGACTATATCGATTTTGCCTATTTTTCATTCGTGATCGGTTGTACTTTTCAGGTGTCCGACGTAAGTATCACATCTCGAAACATCAGGCGGCTGGCACTTCTTCATGGATTACTGGCTTTTGTACTTAACACTTTTGTGGTAGCGCTCACAATTAATATCATCGCGGGTTTGAAGAAATAGGTTTATTAAAAATATTTCAACGCGTTCATTAAATCCTCATTTTAAAAAATGAAAACACGATTTATTATTACCGCAATTTTGGCATTTCTTTCCTTTGTAAGTATCGGTCAGCACATTAATTACGACCACAATCCCGCCGCTGGAAAGTTTATAAAAGTAAACGGCGTAAATCTTTATTATGAAGAATATGGGTCGGGAATGCCTTTGTTGTTATTACATGGAAATGGCGGTGACATGAGCGCTTTCAGCAATCAAATTCCTTTTTTTGCAAAAAAATATCGCGTAATAGCTGTCGACAGCAGGCTACAGGGACGATCCGGCGGCACGGCCGATTCACTTTCTTACGATATGATGGCCACCGATTTCTGCATGTTGTTAGGATCGCTCAAAATCGATTCCGCATATATACTTGGGTGGAGCGATGGGGGTATCAATGGAATTATTATGGCGTTGAAATGCCCTCAGCTCGTGAAGGGACTTGCATTTACCGGCGCCAATGTAGTACCAGACTCAACGGCGTTGCCTGCGGACATGATCACAGAGTTGGAAAATCTTGTTTATAAAAATTCAAAAGCATCACCCAAAGAGATTGCGCTTAATAAGATGATGCTTACACAACCTGATATCCCATATGCTGATCTTGCAGGAATAAAATGTCCGGTGCTTGTCATGGCCGGCGATCACGACATCATCAAAACAGCACATACAGTCAAAATATTTCAATCGATCCCAAATGCACAAATGTGCATATTTCCTGACTCGCATCACGGCGTTTGCCAGCAACATCCGGCGTTATTCAATAAAACAGTCGCAGATTTTTTTGCCAGCCTTGCTGCAAAAAAATAGATTATCTGCATAAGAAAATTCGTATATCACTGTTGCTATTGCATATTGTGTAAAGGAGATAGCAGTATTAATTATATATACCGATAAGTATATGTGGGCGTAAAAATAAATGGAACAATGTTCCATTTATTTTTACATCATGCTTTTGGTACGTCGGCGCGGAGTTTGTAGTTTCAAACAACCCGGAAAATTTCTTTCAATTGAAAATGTTCCTTACTGAAATAGTTTTTTCGTATGTCCCGGTTCCATACCGGCTTTGGTATAACTTCTAAAAAATTCATCTGCCGATAATGCGCCGCTTCCCTTAATGGAAAATAAAACAAGCAGGATCAAAGTGCAAACCGACAGGATGAGTTCTGTATTGTTCAGGCTCATCCCGGCTTTACTGTTTACAAAAACGATCGCACCTATCACTACCGGGATATTCAGCAGCGACATCCATCTTGTAAAAAGTCCTGTAGCGATGAACACGCCGCCTAATAAATTTACATAGGTGATAATAAATGCGATGGCCCTTGTGTTATTGGTGAACATTTCGATATTTCCTGCCCTGATCATTTCTTCGAGATGGGCAGAATCCTGGAAGAATGTATAGCCTTTTAAAATCAGGATGAAGCCGAGTATGATGCGGAACAATGTGAGCCATTTTGGCTGCGGAACCTGTTTGCTTTGAGGAGGAGGAGTATCATGTAACATTGTAGTAAATTTTAAAATGAGTGATGTGCCTTATTGTGTCATCAAATAATCGTACCAAAAACAAGGATCAATGATTGATGCCCTTCTAAGGATGATTAAACAGCTGATTGATATTCATTTAAAAATAAATGGGCAGAGATTTATTTTTGCCCGGAACATCGCTTCAGGAATTGCTTCCCCACAATAGTATTTTTTGTAGGGATGGGAATAATATTTTTTAGTTGTAATGCCGCGCGATAATTTTGTAAATTGTACATCTTTCACGGTCAAAAAGAATTAAAATAACAGCTCATGGATTTTGTAGATTATTATAAGATTTTAGGGGTGGATAAATCAGCCTCTGAAGAAGATATTAAAAAGGCGTATCGTAAGCAGGCGCGAAAATTACATCCGGATCTTAACCCGGATGATAAAGACGCACACAAGAAATTTCAGCAGGTAAATGAAGCGAATGAAGTATTGGGTGATCCTGAAAAAAGAAAAAAATATGATAAATACGGAAAGGATTGGGAACATGGGGAACAACAGGAACAAGCCCAACGCCAATACCAGCAACAATATGGCGGTGGCGGGTTTGATGGTTTTGACGATGGTGGCGGCTTTTCGGATTTTTTTCAATCGATGTTTGGCGGTGGTGGTTCGCGTAGGAAAACAAAGTTTCGCGGACAGGATTATAATTCTGAGTTAAAACTGAATCTTACGGATGTATTGACTACCCATCAGCGAACGATTACCATCGATGGTAAAAATGTTCGTCTTACCATTCCTGCAGGAACCGCAAACGGGCAGGTTATAAAATTGAAAGGATATGGCGCGCCCGGTGGTAATGGCGGCCCGGCTGGCGATCTGTTCATAAGGTTCGTGATTGCCGACCATCCTGACTTCAGGCGCCTGGGAAATGATCTTTACACGAATATCGAAATAGATTTGTATACGGCCGTACTTGGAGGTGAAAAGATCATAGACACCCTCAACGGTAAGATAAAATTGAAAGTTGCCGCCGGAACACAGCCCGGAAGTAAAACGCGAATCAAAGGAAAAGGTTTCCCGGTATATAAGAAGGAAGGAGAATTTGGAGACCTTTTTGTAACATATGAAGTTAAGATTCCAACCAATCTTACGGAAGAGCAGAAGCGATTATTTAAACAACTCGCGGGATCATAAAATAAAAATTATTAGATATGCAAAACGACACAAGGATCGCCATACACGAATTTTGTATACATCATAATATAGAACCGGACTTCATCGTTGCGCTCCGGCAATCGGGCCTGATTGAAACGGAAACCGATAACGATGTAATATTTGTTCAATATGAACAACTGCCGGCGCTGGAAAAATTCATCCGTTTCCGGTATGACATGGATATCAACCTGGAAGGAATTGAAACGATTAATTACCTTCTTTTAAAAATTGAAAAGATGCAGGCGGAAATGAGAAGCCTGCGGGAACAAATCAGTGTTTCCCGAAATTGATTCCGGCTGGTCACAATTCAAATGCTTCCGCTAATAGTTCAAAGCTGCGTTTCCTGTCATTTTTATTTGCAGTCATCGTGGAAACGATGATTTCATCCGTTTCAAATTCCGTTGCAAGCGTCGTCAGCTGGGCCTTTACGCTATCTTTTGTTCCGGATATAATGCGTCCGCTGTTGTATTGAATACGTTCCAGCTCGGCGGGTGAAAATTCGTATTGCTGAATAACTTCATCGGCAGGGAACTTGTCGAAGATTCCTTTATCAAATTGCAGAAGGATATAATCCACATTTTTTCGCATAGATGCTGCTTTTTCTTCTGTGTCTGCGCAAAGCACTGAAATAGCAAGGATCGCGTGCGGCGAAGAAAACTGCGAAGACGGAACAAAATTATCGCGGTAAGTTTCAACCAGTTGGTAGGTTGCAAATCCGTTGATGAATTTTGCGATGACGAGTCCCATCCCGAATTTTGCCGCAATCGCGCTGCTGCCACCACTTGAACTCAATATCCACTGCATCGGTATCGTTTGAGCCTGCGGTACTGCTATGATCGGGCCGTATTTGGTTCCTGCGGTATCGCGGAAAAAATGCTGGAGGTTGTCTAATTGCGTCAGGTAATTTTCTTCTGCAAAATTGTTAGAAGGATTGAGCAATGAGGCCGAAATCCTGTCTCCGCCCGGTGCGCGGCCCATGCCGAGATCTATCCTGCCAGGAAATAATGTTTCCAGCATGCGAAAATTTTCTGCAACCTTATAGGCACTGTGATTGGGAAGCATAATGCCACCCGAACCGATGCGGATCCTGTTTGTTACGTCGGCAAGTTTTACCATCAGTACTTCAGGGGCAGAGCCCGCAATGAATGCGGAGTTGTGATGTTCCGAGATCCAGATCCTGTGATAATTTAACCTGTCAGCAAGCTGTGCCGTTTCAATCGTTTCCTGTATCGCTTCCGATGCTGTTGATCCTTGCCGAACAATGGATTGATCCAGAATGCTAAGTTTTAACTTGCTCATATAGTAAAGGTAGATCCAATTGCGAATTGCCGATTACGAATTACGAATTTTCTACCTTATAAATTGCCCGGTTAAATTTTGCCTCTCATCCTTACAGTAAATTCTTAATTGATCATATCGTCCATTCATCATGCACCACCGCAATCACATAGTACCGGCTGCCTGATTTTTTGTACACCAGTCGTAAGGTGCGCCAGTTATTGAATTCCGTTTCTCTTCTATCTGGCGAAAAATAATTTTCAGTAAAAGGCTCGTCGGGGTATATCGCCCGCAGATTATTAAGTGAATTTCCACCCCCTAGAAATTCGTTTACACTTTTTTTCTCCACATATAAAAAATCAACATCATATACAAATCTTTTAAAATAATCTTCCAGCGACATGTGTGTGGGTTCGTCGCTTGCATCAAAACTAACCCACAACGTTTTTTTGTTTTTTGTTTTGAGTGCCGTTATAAATTCATTTTTCGAAAACAACAAATTTGTTTCTTTTGGGTAACCGGCTGTGTCAATGTATCCATAAGGCGAAAATCTTATGCCTTCTTCCGGGTGAATAAAATCTGCAAAGGCCGTATAGTCGTGGTGTTTAACGGCTGATAATACCTGTCTGGTCGTTTCATTCAAAGCAACGGTATCAACATTTGTGACAGGGATAGAATCTTTTTTTTCAATCCGAACGGAATCTTTTGCGGCTACACTTTCATTCGCCGGCCGTTGTTTATTTTGATTGCAAGCCGCCATGAGAAAAATGGTAAGAAAAAAAACAGTGAATCTTTTCATGGTATTAAGATACACAAAAACCGGGCAGATAAAGTAAATTCGTGAGATAACAGCGACTCATGTTTACACATCTTACACCTGATTTTATAGCTCCCTTGATAAAACTACGCGCGGCTGATTCGCATAAAGGAACTTATGGTCACGCATTAATTATCGCTGGGAGTAAAGGCAGGATGGGCGCTTCCGTACTTGCGGCCATGGCCTGTCTCCGTACAGGATCCGGTTTGCTTACGGTAGAAATCCCGGAGGAAGAACGATGTATCCTTCAAACATCCGTTCCGGAAGCGATGCTATTGTTTCGTGAAAATGGGGCCAGGGATAACAGCGTGTTCAGCGCTGCAGGCATCGGCCCGGCTATAGGTACCAATGCTTCTACTGTAACTCTTACCGACCTGTTACAACAATTTCATAAGCCGGTGGTGCTGGATGCCGATGCGCTCACTATCTTATCCCAACAAAAGGACCTGTTCCGTTTAATCCCACCAAATGCTGTGTTGACGCCCCATCCAAAAGAATTCGACCGGTTGTTCGGCGAGCATGCCTCGTTAGAGGAACGTGCGGCTAAAGCGATCACTTTATCAAAACTGCATCCCTGGACAATTGTGTTGAAGGGGCACCAGACTTTAATTGCCACTGATGGTAGGGGTTACCAGAATACTACCGGCAATGCAGGACTTGCAAAAGGTGGTTCGGGCGACGTTCTTACAGGTATGATCACTGCATTGCTTGCGCAAGGGTATTCTTCTTTGGTTGCTGCACAGGTTGGTATTTTCCTGCATGGTCGTGCCGCAGATATTGCTGTTAAAAAGCAAAGCATGGAAAGTCTACTGGCCAGGGACGTAATTGAAAATATTGGGGCAGCTTTTCAGTCGCTGCATCCGGTTCTTTGAATCGTGTTTTTAACCGCGCTTTACTGTTTCAAAGTTTTTTAAACTGGTCTGCTGATAAATTATCCTGCAGCGTTTTTTTATCAAAATGGTTCGTTCTTCATCATAGGCAAATCGCAACGCCGCAAGTGGTGAAAGACGATCATGTTTTGCGGCACCACAGCCAAATAGCTTAACTAACGTGGTTCATCACCGCTATCAGGTTCGTGCATCAGGTCATCAACGTCGGCTTCCTGGTTGGTGTTGATGGCGTCTGCCGGTTGTAGGTGAACCAATTCATCTAAGTCGGTTTCATTTGTTACATCTGGATTTTCATCGGTACGAACGTGCACCAGATCGTCAGCATCAATTTCTTTATCAACAGGAATGTTGCCTTCTTTAGCGATCTCTGGCTTGGCACCTTTCATTTTTAATACGCCTCTTACACTTTCATCTGTTTTAGGTTGATTATTTTCCATAAAAAATATTTAGTTAATGACTGAAAGATGTGTTGCAAAATGGTTGCCACAAAAACGATCGTGATCTTCATAACGTATAGTGAAGTTATCTGTAGCTCCTTCAATTTCTGACTCATTGCGACAAAAAAGCTCCGCACACGGCGAAGCTTGGTTCAAAAATGTATAAACTATGTATCTACTAAAAAAATCCTGCATTCATAATTGTTCTATGCCGCTTGTTTATTCAGGATCCTGTCTACTTCGCTTATTACTTTATCGGCAGTAAAGGGTTTTTTTACATATCCGTTGGCACCAGTTTCGGAAGCGATATGTTCCAAATCTGCATTGGCGGAAAGCAGAATCACAGGTATCTGCGCGGTATATTCATGTTCTTTCAAGCGCTTGCAAAGCACACGCCCGTCTATTCCGGGCATATGTACATCAAGAATGATCACATCGGGATGAGTGTAAAACAGGTCTTCCCAAAATGTTTCGGCATTGCGGCTCACTTCAACGGAATAGCCTTTTTTGCTCATTGCCATATAAAATAAGACCAGCATATCATCATCATCATCCACCACCAGCAAGTTTAATTTCTTGGGTTGCACTTTTTTCATCGCTGCACGTTTAGTATTTAAATTTGTTTGGGCAGTCGCAATAATATTGCCCGACTGCCTCAATGTGAATAACTTAACAAATTTTTCTTCAGAGACTTATGTCACAACAATTCATCTGGACGATTCATATTACAAGATTGCCTATTTTAAAATTCCTGTATAAAAAATAATCGACGACAGGCAAGGCCCGGCGTGTTGCTGGAATCGGGTGGGATAGCAGGGTATAGAAAACATCGTTACGAGTTTTAATGACTGTTGTGCTATCGCAACTTAAATTCGCCCTATGAACAGTCTTCGACAAGATCTTACTGGCAGCATTCTGTCATGGTGAGATTGTCGGAAAGTAGAGAATGTGAATTTAAGTCTGGATTTAGTTTATGGCACAACACCTTACTAACTGATACTAAAGTACAATAAAATGTTGCTTTTTCAACAGGTTTTTACCTGTTTTTTATAAACAATCTGTGAAAATCAGCCTGTTTTTCTTCCGGCCGCCGTCATAAATTCTTGTGAGATATTATTCTTTCGCGTTGCGGGCAGCTATCAAAATATAATACATTATTGGCTGGGATATTATTGCAATTGCCAAAAGTTTTAAAATAGATTGCATGAGTTTGATGTCTTTCAAGCTCTTTCCGCTGATCTGCAGAAATGTTATGGTAAATGTCGTTTTTATAAAAAAATCCCTTGCAACGGGCAAGGGATTTCAAAATTCAATAGATCAATTTAGCTATTTTTATCTTCTGTCGCACGCATCAATTCTATTTCGCAATTAATTACTACATCTTCACTTACTACCACACCGCCTGCTTCCATTGCCGCGTTCCAGGTGAGTCCCCAATCTTTGCGGTTGATCTTTCCGTTGATGGTAAAACCAGCTTTTTCATTTCCCCATGGGTCTTTTACCACACCGCCGAACTCAACGTCCAGCTTTATTTTTTTGGAGATACCTTTTATTGAAAGCTCACCCCACAATTCATAACTGCCGTCGTTGTCTACATTTTCATATGTGTTTGCCTGGAAAGTGATTTGTTTGTGATTTTCTACATCAAAAAAATCGGGTCCTTTCAGATGAGCGTCACGATCTGCATTGCCGGTATTAATCGAAGCCGGATCGAGCCAGAAGTCAATTTCTGCAGTCATGAAATCATCTCCCGTAGTAACCACGTTTGCTTCAAATGTACCAAAGCTGCCTTTTACATTTGATATCATAAGGTGCTTGATTTTAAAACCGATCTCTGTATGTGTTGGGTCAATCACCCATTTAGAAGTTGTAGACATATTGATTTTTTAATGGTTGAAGAAATATAGTATCGCAATTTAATTTATAAAACGATAGGTGAGAATTATTTTATTTTAATTTGCCGCACCCGGTAAAAATGAATAACAATGGCTGATTTTAAAAAAAATAAGCCGGTAAGCCAGGTGGTCATTTTATCCTATGACAGCTTCTCTTGCGTCAACGAAATGTTAAAGGGTTGTCCAAATAACAATTTTACCTACCTTTGCGCTGTTTAGAAAGAGAATAATATTAATAATTTGTTTGTAGGACAGGACTCAGGGAAAGGAATTTAACAGCAGCACAGTTACAGAGAACACAGGAGAGTAAATAACACAAGACTAAGTCGTACGTACGTGTAAACCCAATTTTACGTATGAAAAACTTGTTTTTTGTTTCTATTGCTTTTAGCATTTTTTCAGGAACATCACTCAGCGCATTTGCACAACCGGCGCCTGAGTTTATTCAGGATATTGAATTAAGCTCCGGACCGGTTTTAACAGCTAATGAAATAGTTTCAACACCGTCTACACCAGTAAAGTTGTCGGTTTCAACGATCCGCAATACCGGAAAGCTGGCAGCAATGGCAACGGAAAACTGTAGTCGTTTACAATTCAAATTCGCACAGATATTGGAAAGGGAAGTAGAAACCCTTACCAATGTAGCATTGTTTTCATTAATCGACGAATGGTGGGCAACGCGCTATAGGTATGGAGGTACCACCAAAGCCGGAATAGATTGCAGTGCTTTTGTAGGCATGCTTATGTCATCTGTGTATGGTTTCAAACTTCCGCGAACTGCGCGCGAACAATATGCAGTTTCAGAAAAGATCCGCAAAGAAGATATGCTGGAGGGCGACATGGTTTTTTTCAATACGCGTGGAGGCGTCAGTCATGTAGGTGTGTACCTTGGTGGCGGATATTTTGTTCATGCAAGCGTAAGTAATGGTGTTACTATCAGCAATCTTGATGAGGGTTATTATGCAGGCAAATTTATCGGTGCTGCAAGAGCGGTAGATAATGGTGTGGAGTTGGCGAAATTAAAATAGGGTTGTGAGATACCGGCGATAAAATTTAAATAAATAAGAAAGGAGGGTTTCTTTTACAGGAAGCTCTTTTTTACAACGCCAGGTATTTATCCTTCCATCTAAAACCCGGTATCTATTGAACCTGTCTGCTCATTATAAAAAAGTTTTTATCTATACTAAAACCGGTATTTCCTTCGGGATACAGATTCAGCATCTTCCATTGCTCTGTAGGTTTGATCCAACGCTCACCTTTGAAATTTATTTTTAACGGCATATCAAATCCTTTGATACAGTTCGTATATCGGTAACTAAGTGAATATCCATTTATCTTATATTCCAACACCGGTATTTGCACAGTGCGTAAATATTGATCGAAAATTTTACTGAAGTTTTTCTTAGCTGCTTTGTTGATATAGTCCTCCACCTGCTTCGTAGTTACTGTCTGATGATAAAACGTCTTGTTCAATCCACGGAGTATATTTCTGAAATTTTTATCGTCATTGACCACCTGTCGAATTGTATGGATCATGTTCGATGCCTTGTAATAGATATCGATTGGCGGCTCCTGGTTTACTCCGTAATGCGAAATTGGGGGTTGTTTGTTTTCGATGTTTTTTCGCAGTCCTATCTCATAAGCGTTACCGGCCTCCTTTCCAAAGTAATATTCGGTGAACAACGTTTCGCTATAATTTGTAAACCCTTCATGTACCCACATGTCGGCGATATCTTTTGTAGTGATGTTGTTGGCGAACCATTCGTGACCGCTTTCGTGTACGATAATAAAGTCCCATTTAAGACCCCAGCCGCTTCCGGAAAGATCGCGCCCCGAATACCCTTTTTGATAATTGTTTCCATACGCAATGTTGCTTTGATGCTCCATTCCAAGAAATGGTGATTCTACGAGTTTATAGCCATCTTTATAAAACGGGTAGGGGCCAAACCAATATTCAAATGCTTTCATCATGCGCGGTGCATCGGTAAATTGTTTTTTTGCATTTTCAAGATTGTAATCAAGCACCCAGTAATCCATTGTCAGTTTACCTTTTTCACCATCATAGATTTCACCGAAATGAACATACTTTCCAATGTTAGGAACGATATTGTAATTATTAATCGGTGAAGTTACCGTCCATGTGTATGTTGTGTAGCCGTTGCCGTTTGCTTTCTTTCCGGTAAGTCGTCCGTTGCCAACCGCCACGAGCGAATCCGGAACGATAATACGCAAAATGGCGCCGCTGTCGGGTTCGTCACTTTGGGTATCCTTGCATGGATACCATACGCTGGCGCCTAATCCCTGGCAGGCAACACTCATCCATGGATTTCCGTTTTTGTCTTTCGTCCATATCCAGCCGCCGTCCCATGGTGGGTGTTTTGCTGCGATGGGTTTTCCTGAAAAATAAATGCGCATCGTTCTTGTTCCCGGCCTGATCTTATACATCGCCGCTGTATCGCGAATGGCTGCAAAAAAAGCATTTCCGTCACGCGTAAAAGAAATACTTTTTCCATTGCTGCTGATGCTGTCTATTTGCATCGGCTGTTGCAGATCGATCTGCATCAATTTCACACCTTCATCATAATAAGTCAGGTCATTGATACCTTTAATGGTTTTAGTTTCGAAATCGGGTTGCACGGTGATGTCGTATTTTAGCACATTCCATCCGATGCGGCCCGGGCCAATGCTTCCGCGTAAAGTATCCTGCCGGCTAAAAGTATTTGTTGAGTCCTGCGCAATAGCATAGGTTCCTGAAAGCAGCAGGCATGCCAGGAAGATAAGATAATTGACAATGGCTTTTTGAGCGTTCACCGGTCGCTTCATCGGAAAGACTTTAGAGCGATGAAATTAACCATTCTTATATTACTGAAATTGGGATTTTACAGGAGCGGTTACTTTATTATAAAATAAAAATCACTGAATTGTATATTTTTACTTCAATGAAGCACTGTAATGATCATAAAAAGTCACTTAGATATTTTAATGTTATCCATTTTCTATTGATCTCAATGAGCTTCTTCGCCTGTAATTCCCGTCCGCAAACAACCCGGAAGATTTTCCGTTATAATGAATTGACAGGCATCGCATCATTGGATCCCGCATTTGCAAAGAACCAATCGGTGATGTGGCCGGTGCATCAGCTATACAATACCTTAGTAGAGGTAGACGAACAGATGCGGATCGTTCCATCGCTGGCTCTGCGGTGGGAATTTTCGCCAGATAAAAAGCTAGTTACTTTTCATCTCCGTAATGACGTCTTTTTTCATAACGATGCCGTTTTTTTGAATGGAAAGGGCAGAAGATTAATAGCCAGCGATGTGGTATACAGCCTGGAGAGGATCATAGACAAAGGTACAGCAAGTCCCGGAGCCTGGATATTCAACAATCGTGTGGACAGTGTAAAACCTTTTTTTGCACCCAACGACAGTACATTTGAATTGCACCTTTTGTCACCTTTTCATCCGATCCTCGGTATACTGAGTATGCAATATTGTTCTATCGTTCCGAAGGAAGCCGTAGAAAAATATGGAAATGATTTCAGGCGGCACCCGGTCGGGAGCGGCCCGTTTGAATTTGTTGCCTGGGAGGAAGGGCAGGCCTTGATCCTGAAAAAAAATCCTGCATATTTTGAACGTGACAGTGCCGGCAATTTGCTGCCTTATCTCGATGGTATTAAGGTTAATTTTTATGACAGCCGGGCGACGGAGTTTCTTGAATTTCAACAAAACAGGCTTGATTTCATTAACGATATCGATCCTTCGTTTAAGGATGAGGTATTAACCAAAACAGGAAATTTAAAAAAGCAATGGGTAGGGAAATTGGTGCTGCATAAACAACCTTATTTGAATATTGAATATTTAGGAATACTGATGGATAGCACCAATCCGTTGGTAAAAGTTTCTCCGATGCGATCGTTGAAAGTTCGACAGGCAGCCGGTTATGCGATTGACCGCAAAAAGATGATGCTCTACCTGCGTAATTCAATCGGTACGCCGGCTGAAGCAGGATTTGTTCCGCAAGGTCTTCCTTCATTTGATGCAGCGCTCGTTTCCGGCTATCACTACGATCCGGAAAAGGCAAAACAATTGTTGACCGAAGCCGGTTATACGGCCGGAAAAGAAATGCCCGTAGTGAAGTTGCTAACGATCCCCAACTATGCAAGCATCGGTTCTTACATCGCAAATGAATTGAAACAGGTTGGCATCAATGTTCAGGTAGAAGTTGTCCGGAAAAGTTTGCTGCTGGAGCAAACCAGCAAATCGGAAGCGCTGTTTTTTCGTGGGAGCTGGATTGCGGATTATCCGGACGCCGAGAATTTTTTAAGTGTTTTTTATAGTAAAAACCCTGCTCCGCCGAATTACACGCGATACCAAAATGTAGAATACGATCGTCTTTATGATTTTGCGCTGGCCGAAGACAATGACTCATTACGGTACATTTTATATCGGAAAATGGATCAGCTGATCATGAGCGAGGCCCCGGTGATACCGCTTTGGTATGATATGGTGCTTCACCTGGTACATACCGATGTGAGTGGCTTTTATCCAAATAGTTTGAATATGCTGGAGCTAAGGCGCGTAAGAAAGTTGTGAACCTCGGGCGAGGATTATCGCGTAAAAAAGTTTTAACTTTTTTTGATGTAAATCTAAAACACTGGCTGTTAACTTTGAAATGGATCTTTAAATAATGATAAGATGATCTTTAAAAATACGTTTGGGATAATTTCTTTATTGTCTGCTGCCATCGTGGTATTTGCTGCTGCAACACCGCACCGACAGGATGAATTTAAAAATCTTCAGGTTCTTCCTAAAAATATCTCTGCAAAAGAACTTGACAAAATCATGGAAGGTTTCAATGAAGGACTCGGCGTAAGTTGTGGTTATTGTCATTCTAAAAATCCCGATACAAAAGACTTTGAATTTGACAAGGATGCCAAATCCGAAAAGCTGATGGCGCGCAGCATGATGCTGCTTACAAATGATATCAATAAAAAATATTTCCCAAATACCTCAGGAGTGAGTGCCGTAACGTGTTATACGTGCCACCACGGAAATGCAATGCCGGCAACAGATACCGCAGATTACAACATAAAAAGCAAATATTAAAGTTTTTGATGTACAACTATAAAGGTCGGCTATTTCAACAAAATCAGTGCTGGATTTGTCAGATATAAACCCAAAAGATAAACCTCATACCGTAAAATAAAACGGCTATCTTAAATTAATAAGATAGCCGCTCTTTTTTTGGATTGTTGGTTGCTTTTATTCTTAGTTCTTTACAATTTTCTTTGTGTATTTTTCATTACCTGTAGATACTTCCAGGATATAAGTGCCGTTTGGTAATGTTGCAACATCGGTAAGTACCACAACGTTGTCACCATTTTCCAATGCTACTTTTCTTGTGGATACCTGCCTGCCATCCATAGCGATTAACCTGAAGGTAGCAGTAGCCTGTTGGGTGCTTGTGAGGAATACTTTTACATTGCTCACGAAAGGATTAGGGAACACGCTCATTTTATCTACGCTTAATGTGCTTCCTTCGAGTTTAACGATAACGATCTGGCTGTAAGAAATTTTGCCGTCATTGTCGGTAATCTTCAGGCGGTAGTACAACACTTTAGCATTTGTATTCAACACGTCGGTGTAGCTGTAGTTGTGTCTGATAGTGCTTGTACCGTTGCCCGATACAATTGCTTTTCCTGTAAAATGAATACCATCTTCGCTTCTCTGAACTTCGAAAGATTTGTTGTTCAACTCAGATTCAGTTACCCAGTTGAGCAATGTAGATGTTTTATCAGCGTTGAGCTTACCTGTGAAGGAAACAAGTTTTACCGACAATGGGCCACCTGATGGAGCGATTACTGCAGTGCTAATGTCTGTGAAAAGGTCGCCGCCAGCTGAGAATGCATAAGAGGTGGCAGTATTGGTAATACTACCAGGAATTGCCTGGCCCTGAACCTTAAATGTAAAACTATAGCCCTCACCCACCTGTAATGTACCGCCGGCCGTGCTTGTTGAACCCGTACCCACAAAGAATTTCAGGTAATTTCTTGAACCGTTCACACCTTTGAATGATTTGTCAGCAGCATCCTGTGCATCAGTTTGCGGGCCAAGAACCAGTCCGATACCAGAAACGGCTACCATTGAACCGGGAATATAAGTTACGTTTGAAGGCAACGAATCTACCACATAAGCGCCGTTTGCAACACCGGGGCCAATGTTTGTACCAGTCAATGTATAAGTGAGGATTTCGTTTGATTCGACTGTTCCGTTGTTGTTAGCATCGGCTACTGTTTTGTCAACAGTTACCAATGGATCTTTTACACGCAGTTGGAAAGCAAAATAGCTTGGGAAATATTGATCAGCTTCCGTACCAAAGGTTAAGGTAACTGATGTTGCATTTGGTAAAATGCCGTAGCCTGTACCTACATTCACCTGATCGATATCGATACCCATCTGGTTGGAGTAGTTAGGGTTCTTTGTAGTAACATAGGCGCCATTAGTGGTGATACTTCCGTTCCAGAAGTTAGTAGCCAGGTTCGGAGTATTTGAAACAGCGACGTTATTTACTTTTACGAAATCACCGGAAGGGTTTGAAGTAGTGGCACCAAGATTACCATCTCCTTCCCAACCCATTACCGACATTACCGCATCACTTGCAGAAAGCGAATTGTTCGGTACATTAAGGTCGCTGAGAGTAACAGAAATAGAAGCCGGGTTATTGGTAGTAGTATATACCTGGTAGTAACCATGATAGATACGAACGCTGTTCAATAATGAGTTCGGGTTTTCGTAAGCGATCACGATGCTCCAGCCTGCGAATTTACCGCCTCCGGTTACCTGACCTGGTGTTGCAGGTACGTCCGCCACGGTGTAGGTGCCGGCACCAGAACCCTGGATATAAGAGGTAACGTCAACATAGGACTGGTAAACAGTTTCGGTAGTGTTGATGGCAAATAAATCAACGTTGCCTACAGGCGCTATGATCTGTGAATACGGGCCGGTACCGAACCTGATCTTTGCCCTGCGCAAAGTGTCCGGCTTTGCGGTGATCGCTGAATTGTTGATCCGGCCACCCCAGTAAAGACGTGCATATTTGATAGTATTTGCTCCTGCAGGAAGAGAAAGCGTGGCAGAAGTAGAGTTGCCGGTAGCGGCTACTCCGTCAACATCCGCGAATTGCATGTTCTCGTCATCATTACCATATGTGGTAGTGCCGATATGAGAAGCTGTGGAGATATCGTTCATACGTGAAGTACGAACGGAACCGTCGCCGTTTACAGCATGCATGCTGGTATTGCCGATAACGGTTGTGCCACCTTTGATAACGCCGGAATATACCTGCGTATAGGCGGTGATGGGATTTTGCGCAGTTGCAGCAGTCGCGAGGATAGCGAACAGTGCAAACAAAGCAGTTGCTCTTGTAGTAAATTTAGTAAGCATTTTTTAAAATTTAAGATTAAAAAAATGGCTCACAGGAGATAAGGAAGCTTTTTTTGAGTGGCTTTAACGTGGATAATAGAGGAGTATAATTTTAATTGAATAACTCTATACAGGTAGTTGTCTCTAGGAAGATGGGTTATGGGGAATAACCGGGTAAGCAGTTATTTGAGAAAGCAAATTTTAAACTAAAAACGGATATTTCAAAATTAAATTGAATATTTTTTAAGAAATATTTATAACGGGTACTTATCAGTGCTTCAGTTTATTCTTAAAGACCTTATTGAATTTTTCTATCTTTGGTTTTATAACATACTGACAATAAGGTTCTTGTCCATTTTCATTAAAGTAATTTTGATGGTAATCTTCTGCCTTATAAAATTTCTTAAATGGTTCCAGGGAAGTTACGATGGGATTTGAGAATGCGCCGCTTTTGTTCAATTCGGCTTTATATTTTTCGCCAAGCGCCTTTTGTGCAGCATTGTGATAGAAGATCACGCTGCGATATTGCGTACCAACATCGTTACCTTGACGATTGAGGGTTGTTGGATCGTGGCTTTGCCAGAACATCTCCAGTAGTTCGTCAAAACTGATCTTTTTAGGATCATAAATGATATTAAGACATTCGGCATGGCCCGTTATGCCTGAACAAACTTCCTTATAAGTGGGATTAACGGTATATCCGCCACTATAGCCACTGCTGACACTGATCACGCCCTCTACCTGTTGAAAGATCGCTTCGGTACACCAGAAACAGCCTGTTCCAAAAGTGGCTGTGTCGCTTGGTTCAACGGCGCTGTTGCCGCGAGCCGTCAGGTTGCTATTTGGCGAGCCAAAACCGGACAATGCTATAAATACGGTTGCAATTGCTGCTACAGAAAATATCCTGGACATGAAATATGAATTAGATCGTAATATACGATGCGGGGCGAACTATAGATGTTATGGAAACTGAAAAATAATTACTGTTCTTTTTTCTTCCGATCTTTTTTAACGGGAGCCGATGTTGGTGTTGTTTTGTTTTCCTCTTCTCCTTTTAATTTGGAATAATCTATTTCGCCTTTATCGTTGCGGATAGGATCTGGCACGGGCGCTTTCCCTTCCGGCGTGATTTCGTTGAATACCTTGTTTACATAGACCCACTTGCCATTCAGCCATTTGAATCCTTCGTAATCACCATCCGGAATGAGGGTCCATTTTTTATTGGGTTCGCCCGATTCTGAAATAAGATGCTCCATGATGATCATATTGAGATCTTCATCATAGGTGAGGCGCGAACCCGCTTCTTTCTTAAATTCCATGATGTAGCGCGCGATGTCCCTGGTGTAAACATTGCCATTTTCTATCACAAAATTACGGTTGCCAAAAACCGGCTGCCCGTTTTCAAAAGTAAGTACTTCGATCAGCTTTTTATCTGATTTGATATTGTTTTCGTCAAAACCAAGCAACGTGTAATATTGTTTATCCTTCCAGGCCGTTTGGATGAGCCGGTAATATATGGCGCCGATCCAGCCGTAATTGTTGCCGATCGTATCTGCCATATTTTGCGTCACATCAGATTTGTCGATCAATGGAAATAACTTCAGTGAACCGTCTGCGGTATGTATCTGGATCGCGCCATGCTGCCGTATCATATTCTCATTGATCATCATTTGCCAGGTAAAAATGCGAAAGCTGCTATCCGGCGGATACACTTTTGAAACCGTTACCAGGGAATCGAACGGGTAATCGAAAGAATGGGGCACCTTTAGCGCACGCACAAGGCCGCGGGTAAAGAGGCTGTCGGCATTGAACTTATCCGACGGGTTGATGCCCATGATGATCTTCAAGGCCGGCACCTTCAACGAATCTTCTTTTATTACCAGTTGCTTTTTATCGGCTTCGGATAACTGAGCGGAAGATTCGCTGGCAAAAAATAAAGCGATAAGGAACAGGGGAATCAGTTTCATGAAATCAAATGTAAATAAACTATTGCCAACAGAAAACTCCGGGAGATTTATAGGGGAAGTTTTAACTAAGGTTTAGAAATTTAGTGTTTAGCGGTCAGCATACAATACCGGTACTTAAAAAATTTCTTTTAAGATCCAACGAGCTAACATTGCTCGTTCAACGCCTTCGCAAAATCAAAGAGTGTTTCATATACTGCATCGATACGGTCATCATCCAGTTTCACTTCCGGTCGCGTGGTAGGCAGAAAAACAGTATAAATGCCCAGGGTGCGGCCGAATTCCATATCACTGATGGTGTTGCCAACCATCACTGCTTTTGAAAGGTCAATATCGGCAAATCTTTTTGCGGCCTGCAAACCCATACCCGGATTGGGTTTGCGGTTAATGCTGTTATTATCAAGGTCGCCGCAATAATAAATGGCATCGATCCTTCCGCCCGCATTTTCAATTTCCTGTTGCATATTCGTATGGATCGTTTCCAGGTCGGCCAACTTCGTTACGCCCTTGCCGATGCCTTTTTGATTGGTGACAATCACAATGCGGTTGAACCTGGAAGCGAATATTTTCATCGCATCGCGTACCCCATCATAAAAAGAGAATTCTTCCCAGTTATTTATATAATCTTCATGCTTCTCGTGATTGATTACGCCATCACGATCAAGAAAAAGCGTCCAGGAAGCATTAATATTTTTTAGCAGGAACATTGGTTATACAAGTTAACGGATTTAAACAGGATGTGCTGGCTTAGTGTTCACGAATGGAGGTTAGCCAACACGGTAAAATGTTCTTCCAACCACTAACCCCTGATCATATAAACTTACAGGGAGCCTGTTTGCTCCACATGTTTTTTAAAATAAATATCTTCTACCAACTGGCAGATAATATGGCCGGCTAGAATATGGCTTTCCTGTATCCTTGGCGTATCGGCCGATGGTATATTGATAATGTGATCGCAGGTATCTTTCATCCTGCCGCCGTTTGCCCCGGTAAAACCGATGGTCAGCATGCCTTTTTCTTTAGCAGCATCAACAGCCAATACGATATTCTTGCTGTTGCCGGACGTACTGATCGCTACCAGCACGTCGCCGGGTTTGCCAAGCCCCTTTACCATCCTGGCGTATACTACATCATAACTATAGTCATTGGCAACTGCGGTCATGTACGAACTGTTTACATGCAGGGCTTCTGCCGGCAGTGCATCCCTGTCGAGATAAAACCGCCCGCTGAATTCTGCTGCAAGATGCTGTGCATCTGCGGCGCTTCCGCCATTACCGCAAAACAAGATTTTGTTTCCGCTTTCAAACGCGGTAACGATATCATGTACACAAAGCCTGATCGTTTCGAGTAATGCCTCGTCTTCCAGCAACCGCTGTTTGGTATCAATGGAAGCCTGTATAATAGATTTGATGGTATTGATCATGATGATTGATTCTGCACGCAAAGATACAGGGAACGGAATGAAGACGTGTTCAAAAACATTCGCTGCAGATCTGCAGGCAGGTTGAAATATTCTTTCGGAAAATCAGCACATCTGCAGGCAAAGCTACAGGATCTAAGGATGCTGCTACAGCGCGGATCGTAAAATTTCGCCCGTCATGACATGCCA
>JAATFP010000001.1 GCA_015655125.1 Chitinophagales bacterium
CGAACCGGCCACCTGAAGCTTGGAAGGCTACCGCTCTACCAAATGAGCTACTTCCGCTGGTAAACCAATAGGCAATATGCAATAAGCAAATTGCCCACTTTTAAGAACTATTTTTTATCAAACAACCGACATTTGCCTTGTGCAAATCGCCTGTTATTTGCTGTGGGCAGAGTAGGTTTCGAACCTACGTACTCCGGAGAGAACAGATTTACAGTCTGTCGCCTTTAACCACTCGGCCATCTGCCCAAACCTTAGAGTTGAATGTTCCGCCTTTACAGGCGCAGCACTCAAATGAGCCGAAGACTGGAGTCGAACCAGCGACCTACTGATTACAAATCAGTTGCTCTACCAACTGAGCTACTTCGGCGTTTTTACTTTCTAAGAACTTCCGATTAAATCCTGCACATATTTGTGCACCCCTTTTTTTCGGAAGGCAAAGGTAAGAGAAAATGATTAATAGAAAAATTTTGTTGCAATTTTTTTGGTGACTTTTTTTGGGTTGTGGATAACACATTAAAAAAGCTGCTTTTAAAAAGCAGCTTTTTTAAAAAAATATATGGTAAAATCAGGCTGCAAGCCTATCTTTTTTTCGTTTAATCTGGTTGATCACCGCATCCATCGCTTCATCAAAACTTTCTTCAAAAGATTTAGACGATTGCTTAACAAAAAATTCGTGACGGGGAATCATCACTTTGATTTCAGCTACCTTATCCTTGATGGTGTGAACAATATTATCGAGCTTCAGATATACATCCACGTGGGTTATACGGTCATGGAACTGCGTCAGTTTTTCTACCTTCTTTTCAATGTAAGACAATAACTTTGAATCTGCATCAAAATGCACCGTTTGAATGTTTACGTTCATAACTTTCAATTTTTATATGGTGAAACAATAAATAAAATAACGTAGCATTACTGCATAGGCGGGTATTCAAACTGGAAGAAAAAATGCGGCTTTTTTGCATAATGAAGTTACTTAATCAAACGTAGTTTCCAAAATAAAATTTTACAAACAAAAACAAAAATTCAGGAAGATTTTAAACGTTGTGGACGATATTACCTGTCATCCACAGATTGATGATGAAGGCATTTTGAATATCCACGACGGCAACATTTTGCAGATGATATTTTCTTTCAGGCCTTTGGATGAGATTTTTTATATACCTCTTTCAGCTTTTCAATAGTGTTATGGGTATAAATCTGCGTAGCGGCCAGGCTGCTGTGGCCTAATAGTTCCTTTACCGCGTTGAGGTCGGCACCATTATTTGTAAGATGGGTGGCAAAGCTGTGCCGCAATATATGCGGACTCTTCTTATCGATCGTGGTCACCAATGATAAATACATTTTCGCCACATTGTATACATATTTGGGATCCAGCTTTTTACCTTTTTAATTCACAAAAAAATGTCCCCCGGCTGAATGTCCGGCTTCTTTATTCTTATCGTTCTTGTAAGCAAGCAATACCTGCATAAATCCGGGTGCAACCGGGATGATACGTTCCTTACTCCCCTTGCCAAGTACTTTTATAGTAGAACTGTGTGCGTCCACGTGCTGATCGGTGAGGCTGATCAATTCTGCTTTACGGATTCCGGTATTATACAACAGCTCGAGTATCAACCTATCCGTACGGCCCTTCCAGCTATCCGGAAATTCCACATGGGTGAACAAGGTATCGGTATCGCGTTTTTCCACGTATTGCGGCAACTTTTTTCCCACCTTTGGTGAGATAATGGTTGTCATCGGGCTCACCGTGATCTGTTGCTGTTTTAGTTGAAATTTAAAAAAGGATTTCAGGGAAGATATCTTCCGGTTGATGCTTTTAGAAGACATCTCCTGATTGGCCTTCAGGTCCGCAAGCCAGCTTCGGACGATCACCGGCTTTATTTCCGAAAGCTCCATTTCGCCATAAGGCGCCAGGAATTGAAAAAAAGAACGAAGATCGTTCTCATAGGAGATGATCGTGTGCTGGCTGTACCTTTTCTGGAACTTCAGATAATCCAGGAAAGCTGAAAGATATGATTGATGAGTTGGTAGCATAAAAAAACTGATAACCAAAGTTAACAATAACCGGTTATCAGTCTGGTATTTTTATAGCAGGTGCGCATTTACATACACACAATCCTTTAAATTCTGTATTCAGGCAAAAAAAGATCCTTTGCTATGGCCCAGGACAAGTTATTTGTCGAATTTACCTGCAGCCAATTGCTGTTTGTACACCGCTTTCAGCACTTCCGTACGACGACGAACAGATGGCTTTGTGAAAGCCTGCCTTTCTCTAAGGTGCAATAAAACACGGCTCTTTTCAAATTTCTTCTTGTATTTCTTAAGCGCCTTGTCTATGTTTTCGCAATCTTTCGAATCAATAATAAGCATTTGTATATACCTCCTTTGGTGAATAAATTCTGTCTGAACTTTCAAACAGGGTCGCAAAGATAGGGAGATTATTCAAAAAATAAAATATTCAGCGCTAAAAATCCGAAATTTGCCGAATGTTTACAGGAATAATAGAAACCACGGGAACGGTAGCCGCAATTGAAAAAAACGGCACCAACATCACTTTTACGATCGAATCACCACTTTCACACAGCTTTACAATCGATCAAAGCGTGAGCCACAACGGCGTTTGTCTTACCGTGGAATCGGTAAGCGATCATTCCCACATCGTTACGGCTATCGCCGAAACGATCGAAAAAACAAACCTTGGTAGCTGGAAACAAAGGGATACCATTAATATCGAACGCTGCATGCAAATGAACGGACGCATCGACGGCCATATCGTGCAGGGACACGTAGATACCGTGGCCACCTGTATCGCAGCCATTGACAAAAACGGCAGTTGGGAATATACGTTCGAGATGGACCGCAGATTTGCGCCGCTTATCATCGAAAAAGGCTCCATCAGCATCAATGGCATCAGCCTCACACTTTTTAATGTTACCGAAAATACTTTCAGCGTAGCAATCATTTCCTATACTTTCAATCACACCAACATGAACAGGCTGCAGGTAAACGGGCAGGTAAACATTGAATTTGATATGATCGGCAAGTATGTTAACAGAATTACGGATTTAAGAGTTTAGGTTTGAACTGAGAAGTTGCCGAACTAACCATCTAAACTTCTAAACTGTTTTCGTACTTTAGCCAAATATCTTAACCATCGCTACATGATTCCAGAAATTTCGGTAATAGTGCCTGTACTCAATGAAGAACAGAACATCCTGGAACTGTATACAAGGCTCAACAATACCCTGAAAGATTTCGCCCCCAGCTACGAAATACTTTTTGTAAACGATGGCAGCAGCGATGAAACATTAACGGCCATTCAAAAATTTGCACGGGAAAACAGCAGCGTGAAGTTCATCAGCTTCAGCAGGAACTTCGGTCACCAGGTAGCCTTGTTTGCCGGACTGGAAAAATGCAGCGGGGAAAATATCGTATTGATCGATGGCGACCTGCAGGATCCGCCGGAGATGATCGCACCGCTTTACGCAAAATTAAAGGAAGGATACGATGTTGTGTACGCAAAACGCATCGCACGTAACGGTGAAACATTTCTGAAAAAATCAACGGCAGCTTTTTTTTACCGCCTGCTAAGCCGCATCACTTCCATCAGCATTCCCGTGGATACGGGCGATTTTCGTATCATGACCAGGAAAGTTTGCAGGGAAGTGATCAACATGAAAGAACCCAATAAATTCCTACGCGGGCAAATCGCCTGGCTCGGCTTTAAAGAAACATACATCGGATACACCCGCGAAACCCGCAAAGGAGGTCACAGCAATTTCAGTTATAACAAAATGCTTCGGTTCGCGCTCGATGGCATCACCGGTTTTTCAAACTTCCCGCTAAAACTAGCCAGCATCAGCGGGATCATCGTTTCCTTATTCGCATTCCTGCTCATCATTTATGTGTTATTTGCAAAACTTGTATGGGGACATACCATTACTGGCTGGGCCTCCGTTATGGTGACGATACTGTTTCTTGGCGGCATTCAGTTATTTTGTGTGGGCATCATCGGTGAATACATCAGCCGCATCAATGATTCTGTAAGAAGCAGGCAATTGTATATTGTTGATAAAACAAATTTGACTATCGACGATTGACTTCCGACAGCCGATGATTGTGCCTGATGTGTGGAAAAATAATATTTGAATAAAGAACTCTTACTGCCGGCGATCGACGTTTTTTTTGCTTTGCAATAAAACTGCCCGCCCAGCGGCAACCAGCCCAGTTTATCTTCCATCGAAATCAATTTTGACAGCACTCCTTTTCTTGGGAAAAACAATGTGTATCGCACCTGAACTTCATTAAAAAATTTACGGAGCATCTTTTTTGTATAAGACGCCGTGAGCAATTTTGCATCTTTATCAAAAGGACAAGTGTTTACAAAATAGCGTGTAACAGGATTGTAAGGATTGTGTTCGAAAACATATAATCTTCCGCCAGGCTTTAATACGCGGTGAATTTCCTGTATCAGCTGATCGTGCAATGAAAAATGGATATGATGCAATACAGCTGCAATAAAAACTATATCAAAGCTTTCTTTTTCAAAAGGAATTTCGGTACCATTGTACAAGCCGAAGCTCGCCGCTCCGATATTGCGTTTCACCGCTTTCTGCAGGCTTTGCCCGCTCACATCAATTCCTTCCAGCTTCCAGCCCGGGAAATATTTTTGAAAATATATTTCAGTGGCACCATCACCGCAACCTACATCCAGCAAACGGAGAGCAGGTTCACTTTCATATTTTTTTATTTCAAGCACTTTCTGCTCGGCAAAATAAAAACTGTCGGCACCACTCATTTTCACGTTTGCTGAATGAATGTCGCGGTATCGGTCCGCATATTCGTCAAAGTCATCAAAATTTCTTTTTGCCATAAAAGTGTAACCTGTAATTTTATCAAATGCAAGTTTACACAAAAACCGACAGGGTCTCTTTAAAATCTATCCTCATTTTTGTTTTGATACTTGTAGTGGCTTATTTACCGATCTCATCTTTTTTATTTTTTTTAAAAAACGATGCGTTCGACGGGTATTTTCCGCCCAAATTTTTCATGAGCGAAAGCCTGCGTGCCGGCTATCTCCCACTCTGGAACCCCTACATCAACTACGGCCTGCCGCAGTATGGTGATATGAGCAGCGCCTTCTGGAGCCCATTCACCTGGCTGTTTGCTGCTACAGTTGGTTACAATGCATATACATTCACTATCGAAGAACTTATCTATCTGCTGATTGGCTGTGTCGGAATGTTCAGGCTTCTCAGACTAATGGACCTAGATAAATTGGTATGCTTTGCCGGAGCTATCGCTTATTTATGCTGTGGCTACAATGTGGGCAATCTTCAGCATTTCAACTGGATCAGCGGCGCAGCTTTGTTGCCATGGTGCATGTGGAGCTACCTGCGATTCTATCATCATCGAACGTTCCGGAATGTGCTGCTGACGGCCCTGATCTTTTACATATTCGTGGCTTCGGCACATCCGGGGCTTTCCATAGCGGCATTTTATTTTTTTGTACCGGTATCCGTTTTTTTATTTTTTGATGAAAAAGAAAAAACTTTTGTAAAAAAGATAGGTTCTTATATTTCCGCTCATGCAAAATTCCTCATTGCTACCGGATTGCTGAGCATAGGTATGATCATAGCTTATGCCGATATCCTGCCGCACATCACGCGCGGCGAAAAAGTGAGCGAAATAAATATGCTGGCAAATGCCACCACTTTTCAAAGCTGGATATCTGCATTGCTTCCATTCGGCACTGTAAAAAATGACGTGTCTTTCAACACCGATATTTCGATGAGAAACATTTATTTCGGGCTCGGATCGCTGTTGTTCTTTCTTGTGGCATTGTTCAGTAAAAAAAGCCGCTGGGAAAAATTGCTGCTCATTACCGGAATATTGTTCCTGTTGCTTTCCACCGGCGGTATTTTTAAAATATTTGGGTACAAATTCATTCCGATGATCGGCTATGTCCGGCTCAACGGCGAGTTCCGGATCATTTCTATTTTTTGCTTTATCATCATCGCCTGCACTCAAATGAACAGATCGTTTGCAGCAGGTTTACGTTTTGAAGGCAGTATCGCCCGGGTTTATTATGGGTTGAAAATATTGCTCGGCATTGCCATCGTCACCGGATTGTACCAGGCTTTTCATTCCGGCCAAAGTATCGTTTTAAAAGGTCACGATATTTTTCAGCTGCCAGGCATTACTGCTCAAATGAAAGGCATCATCGACAGCATCAGTTTTTATGACACGTTGTGGATACAGGGAACTTTACAAATGCTCTTTCTGTGGCTGATCCAACGCGCATTGCGAAGAAACAATAAAAAACTACTGATAAAGGTGCTCATCACCGAACTTGTGCTGGCTGCCCTCATGAATATTCCGTTTACAGGCGCGGGACAAACATCGGTTGCCCATATACAAACCATTCTAAACATGTCGCCGAAAGGGATACCTACACCCGGTTTACAACCTATAAACACAAACAGCGCGCCCGACGAAAGTATAGAGCAAATGGTAGGAAGCTGGAGTTTTTACAGCAAGCAACCCGGCAACAAAACATTTGTGATCTACCCGGTCACACTTCGCACGAACGAAATTTATCTCGATCACCTGGCTGAAAAATCTTTTTTGGACCAGCCGCTTTTATTTAACAGTGATCCGGCCATTCAAGATATCAGCATAGAAAAATTTACCCCGGGGAAAATAACAATTAAAGATAGCATTGAAACAGACGGGCAACTTGTATATCAACAAAACTATTATCCGCATTGGTTTTACAGCGATGGTCATGAGAAAAAAGCAGCAGAAATTTTTAGTGGCACCTTTCTTTCCGCGCCTGTAAAAACGGGCAACAACAGGATCACTTTTTCGTTTGAACCAACACTGGTAAAAACCGGCTTATTATTAAGCGCGCTGTTTTTTATTGCGGCGATATTACTGTTACTTTTCTTACGGCGAAGGCCCTGACGGCTAACTTGCAGCCTTAAATAGATTTTCCTTTCATCGCGCCGGAAACTGCTTCATCCATGATGCGTTCTGCATATGGCCGCGATATCTCATTGAGTTCTTCTGTTTTTGCCTGCACCAGGTCCTTATCTTCCATCGTTACCGCAAGTTGTAATGCCTGCATGGCAGCAGCAGTTTTAAGCAATTCATCCTGCGATAATAAAGATGCATTCTTTTGTAGAAACCGTTCAGTCGTTTTCAATAACTGCTCGCCTTCAGTACGTGCCTCGGCCAACGCTCTTGCAGAAATATCATCCTTTGCATGCGTGATGGAATCGAGCAACATTTTTTCAACGTCATTATCTGTGAGGCCGTATTGGGGCTTTATCTCGATGCTTTGCTCCACACCACTGCGCAATTCTTTTGCTGCAACGGTAAGTATTCCATCGGCATTTATCAAAAAACTTACCTCCACTTTCGGCAATCCTGCAAGCATCCCCGGTATGCCGGAAAGGTTAAATTCTGCCAGTTTGCGGTTGTGCTGCACCAGGTCGCGCTCGCCCTGGAACACACTGATGCGCATGCCCGATTGGGCGTCTACCTGCGTGGTATATTGCCGCGAAGCCTTCGATGGGATCTTTGTATTTCTCGGGATAAGCACATCCATCAACCCGCCGGCAGTTTCAATTCCAAGGCTCAACGGCGTAATATCTATCAACAACAACTCTTTATTGTTCCCGGCTAAAATATCCGCCTGGATGGCCGCACCCAGCGCAACCACCTCATCAGGATTTACGGAATCATTTACTTCTTTTCCAAAGAAACTGCCTACCGCTGATTTTACCGCCGGAACTCTCGTGCTTCCACCAACCATCACAACCGCATCGATGTCCGTTGTTTTTAGCGCAGCATCTTTCAAAGCATTTTTGCACGACTGAATGGTTTTGTCGATGAGCGGATGTATCAGTGTTTCAAACTCCGCTTTGCCTAATTTTAATTTATATTGGCCCAATGCTGCTTCGTAATTATCTTCTGCAGACAACTGCTTCTTTGCAGTTTCTGCATGCAACCGCAATGACTGGTTCAATGAAAGGTCCTTTTGAATTTCGTTTTCAGAAATGTTCAGCGATTTTTTCCAATGATCCACAATGGCATGATCCATGTCATCGCCGCCGAGATAAGTATCTCCATTGGTAGACAATACTTCAAAAATTCCACCTGCGATGCGCAAGATTGAGATATCAAAAGTTCCGCCACCAAGGTCGTACACTGCGATGGTTTTATGCTCTTCCCTGCTGATGCCGATGCCGTAAGCGAGACTTGCCGCTGTGGGTTCGTTGATGATGCGCAGCACATCCAGTCCGGCCAATCTTCCCGCGTCCCGGGTTGCCTGCCGTTGCGCATCGTTGAAATAAGCCGGAACGGTGATCACCGCTTTGTTCACAGGCGTTTTTAAAATATGTTCCGCACGATGCTTTAATTCTTTTAAAATATAAGACGACAGGTCAACGGGCGAATAAAATTTATCCCCTACCTGTATCTTCACCAGGCTTTCTGTATTATCATCGATGATTTTGTAAGAAAAATTGCCGGCATTGTCACGGATGTCGTTGTAACTTTTTCCCATCAGCCTTTTTGCAGAAAAGATCGTACGCTCCGGTGCCTGCACCAGCATGGTTTTGGCGACCTCACCAACCATTATGTTCGAATGTTCATCAAAGTGAACAACGGATGGCAGCAGTGAACTGCTGTCGTGTTCCTTCAGCGCAACCGCCTGTTTGGTATCCGGGTGAATGATGGCCACAAGGCTATTGGTCGTTCCAAGGTCTATTCCCACGATGATTTCTTCCTTTTGCAAACTCCCTGTTGCTATATTGATCGCTATTTTAGCCATTCCTGATTTTTTTGTAACTGCAAAAGTAAATAACTAAAATCTAACTTTTTATTTACTTAATGTCGTATAGTTTTTCGAGTGATTGCTTAGAACAAAAAAGCCGCATTGCTGCGGCTTAAGAAGATTGACCAGAGATGTGTCCTGCCTTTTCAGGCTGCCAGAGACATGTCCTATCTTGAATTCAAAGATAAACGTAAAAACCGTAAATCAAAACTTATTTTTGTTAAATACTTGAAATTTCAGAAATGCTTCCCCTTGAGCTAAACAATAAAACAGAGTTATTCTGCCCCATTAATTCTACACCATATTGCCCGTCACTAAATTGAAAGTCAGCTTTTTTTATTGCGGATATGATGGTTATTTCATACTCATTTAGTCCCAAAACATGTCCCTCTATCATTACATTTAATTTTTCTCCATCTTCCGCTTCCTGTTGGCAAATTATCCGTAACATCCTACCGCCTGCATGGGAATTATGATTTAAGAAATGAAATCCCTTAACAGTACTGCTGTAAAAAATTAAATGCTTTAAACATTCCTGAACCAGCGGATGGACCTTTTCCTGTTCAATACCGTTTCTTTTGCCAAGGTCATCGCCTAGTTGTTCTCTAATATGATAATGCTTATCGATCCAATAATCTATGCTGGTTGATTCTATCCTTGTTCCGATTTTTCTTGCATTTGGGGAACAACGGTTTTGAATAAATTGCTTATCATCAGGTAAAGCAGGTATTCCTTGATATCCCGGTTGTTTATGAATACGTCTGCGTTTTCGATTTTCTTCCATGAGTTTTATAGGGTTCTTATTAGAATAATCACCCAAAAATTTTCAAATCCGGAGTGAACGATTGCAAAGTTAAAGTTTCAATATTAAACGTAAGAAAGTATTGTCATTCTTTCACCGGATAACATAAAAAGCCCCCCGCTTCCGCGGAGGGCTGTATCCGATAAACGAAACTTTTAACGCATCAGGTACATTTTACCATATCCTTTGTTGAAGAATTTATCAGTATTGTCGCCGTTCGCACGGTATTTGTCAAGCGATTTACCATTAAGATTGGTGAGTACACGATACAGATAAACGCCATTTGCAAGTTTCTGACCGTACATGTCTGTGCCGTCCCATTTGAATTCCGTAATATTTCTACCGATATGGATCGGACCGAGTTCATCCTTGGTAATCTCACGAACCACCTTACCCGTAATAGTGAGGATCTGTATCCGGATGTTTTGCGGCACTTCCATACCTGTTACGGTAAACACGAATGCCGTAGATGTGGTGAACGGGTTAGGGTAATTGAGCATGTTCGAGATCATCGGTTTGTTGATCACGTTGAACAATACGCTATAATCAAGTTCGCCGGCCGTGTTACCGTTAACGTCCTTACCCATCACTGTTAATTCGTATTCGCCATCCAGCGGGAAATAAGGCTTGAATTCAATGCTGGCGGTATTTTCGCCCGTACTTAAATTAGCCGGGATGAAACGCATCGTATCATTATCAAAATTATAAGTACGAACTGTTTGGTCATCGTCCGGAAACTTTACCTGAACCTTGAGCAGTGCCGTATCCTTCAACGCGAGATACCTGCTTTCATCCTTCAGTTTGATAAGGATATTCGGGCGCGACGCCACGATATCCCTGTTGAGGATATGTACCGCATCGAACGTTACATCCAGCAGCGGATTGTATTTATCTTCTTTTACAAAAAGCTCCTTGTAGAAAACGTTGTTGTAGTGATACTGTTCGGGCTGATCATTGTCAGGATTGAAATCCAGGGCGATGGTATTGCTTCCGGAAAGATTGGCCGTATTGATGCTGTATTTTACAGTGAGCGTGTCTCCTGCAATCAATGCTTTCCGCGGTACAATATCCACCGGATGATCGTTGTTGTTGCGGTCGCGGATGGTGAATTTCACTTTCAGCAAGCTGTCAAATGCCGCCTGGCTGATGTTTTTGAATGCAAGCGCAAAATCTACCACTTCGCCTTGCTGAACGCTGTCGCGGAATGAGTACAATACGTTTGGCGCCACAGCTCCTTCCGGAACCAGATCGGCATTTACACGCAGATAACGCAATTGGTTTGGTGTAATGTACACATCATCGGTATTGAGCATTTTCAATCTCAGGAACGGATAGACCAGCGCATCTACATAATTCAATGTGGAATCCTGCGAAGGCGCAACTGTTGCAAGTTTAGTAGACGAACCGTCATTCTTAACACCCCATACTTCAATTTTTACACTGTCGGCCTGCGGCGATGGATCAGTGATCTTTCCGCGCCAATGCATGGAGGTCCAGCTTTTTGCAGGACCATAGGTAACCGATTCGATCGCACCGTTGGTATTGATCGAATTAAGCTGAAATGCCTGGTCGATATAAGACGAATCCTGTGTTCCCATTATCTGCGTTGCTTCATAAGATGACGTGCCTGCGCGATAGAAGTATAAGAAAGGCAGATTCCTGGTAAAACTGTCGATTTGTGTAAACCCGATGTTTTTAAGACTGTGGTACAAAGAATTACCGTTACCCAATTCAGCCTGGTCGGCCTTCCATTCATCAATGAAGCTGGTGTTGCCCACTTCGCCAAGGTTAGTTATACCAACATACATCCCTGCCGGGATCTGCGCGATGAAATCCATAGCCGCTTTCCGGAAAGTTTTATCATAATAAGGAAATTCGAAAAAGATACGATTTGTATCTGCGGAATTATAACACACCGGATAGCTTCCGAAACGCGCACGCAGTGGATTTGTACCTTGTACGTTATAGTTCTTCCACGGTTTTAGCGTAACCGGATCGAATACATAAAATTGTATTGAATTATACCGGCAACCATATTGTTCGATCTCATCAAAATCAAGGTTAACATTGATCCTGTCGTAATCGTTGTAAGGATAAAGCCCGGTTCTAAAGATCAGGTTCCTTGGCGTTTCCACAAACTTGAACGTTCTGTCGGGAGCGAGTTCGATATTGGTATATTTCGAATCCAGGTGCTGAAAATAATGCGACTGGTTAAACCCGGTACCGCCATTGGGCAGGTAAATGAAAGAAAACCCGTTCCAGATATATTGTGCACCCGCAGCCGGCACCATTGCCACGCGCCAGTAATAAACCGTGCTGTCTGAAAAAGTAAGATTCGTGGGAGTGAACTGCACAATACCACCACCACCGCTGGTATTATAAGATTTTTTGAAAGGAGAATTGAACAATTGAGTGGTATCGATTTCCATCACATATTGCCTTTGTCCGCTGAGCGGATTTGCCGTACTTCCGTAAAACGTGATGTTCTGTTGGTTTACGATGGAATAATTGTAAGGTGATGATGGCCTTACTTCATCCTCGAAGATGTAAAAATCCTTGGTAATATTATTGTTCGTTTCGGTTGATTCGTCTACCCGATTGGTATAATCGAGATTCACTATTAATTGATTCAATCCTTTATCCGTGATCTGGTTGATCGGAACCACGAAGTTAAAAGAGTCAAGGTTTTTGATCGCCGGGATCATCGAATCCAGCAAAACCTGCAGCGTATCGTTGGGTAATTTTCTTTTAATGGATATTTTAATTGAATCATTGATCGCGCGCCCGTTGTTGCGCATCTTTACGGCAACGCTGAAATTATTGTCGGCAACAGAAATGATACTCGGACTGATCTTGATCATCTGGTCGTCGATTGCATAATCGGGCTTCGGGAAGTTGTTGATCCGCAACGCGGGATCGCCATGCAGTGAAATCTCTTCCGCATGCGCCCTGGTGAAGAAATCCAGGTTTGGATTGGCACCACCAACATCGGAAATAACTTTTTGCATCTGGTTCCCAATGGTGTTGCCGTACATATTTTTACTAAACTCCGTATACAAATAAGTGTTGTAAGTATCAAGGTAAGGCGGCACACCAAAATGCGTGTCTGCTATAAAGGCGATGCTTCCTTTTTGAGCAGTAAGCACATATTTTTCAGACAAAGTAAGATTTCCGGTAAGGCGCGTTGGATCGTAAATATAAAAATTACCAGCGCTGCAGCCGCTTACATTAAATACCGGGTATTTGCCTGCATTGGTGTAACTGTTGGGATCACTGAGATTAAATTCAAAAGTATTGGCCGAAGAGTGACCAAAATATCCGATGAAACCAAGACCGGAATTGAAGATCTGGTTGATCGTCTGGCTGTTTGCTTCCTGCACCGCGCCGGCCGATGTTTTAGAGAATGTTTCCACATGACCACCATACAGCGTGTCTTCAATGATGCGTTTATAACCGCTCATATACTGGCGGAACAAAGTGTTCTCTGTGCTATCCTTTCCGCCGGCAACATGGATCACATTCTTCATCCATCCTTTATCGGCAGCTGAAATATTTGCCGCCGCCTGTACCTGTTCGTATTGAATAACTTTCTGCAGGTAAGCATTTACTTCCTGCCCGTTTACCGCTGCAAGACGACCGATCGGCACTACCGGGCCAACTAATCCCGGCACCGATGCCAGCAGGATGTCGGATGCGGGCCAACCGAATGCAGGCACCAGGTCGATCTTATCAGCGATCGGATTAGATTCATAAACACGCTGGTCTATATAATTCATACCGCGACCGATGAGAAAAACATATTTTGGCTTCACCGCAAAATTCTGATTGGCGTATAGGATGAAGTCGCGGATGGAAGAAGGATGCTTTTTGATACCGTATCCAAACTGATCGTTCAATTCATTGATATCATATATTTTCGGATTAAAACTGCCGCCGGCCATCGACGCACGATACTGGCGATACTGCTCCACATAATTGTTGCCGCTTCCGTCGTTGAAAAGGATGGGGTGGCTTATGATCAGATAATCTCCCTGGAATTCCGTGCTGGTTAAATCGATGAATTTACGTTGTGTCAGTTCCGTTACAAAACTTCTGCTTTCATAATTGATCAGTTTAAATTTCCTGTTTGGCTGAGTAGACGGCGGTAAAACGAACCGTACTTTTCCAGGTGTGGAAGTGATGTCGCCAAAATATCTTTTGCCTTCGGTCATATCGAGCAATACTGGCGCAGTGGAGCCGTAGTTAAAGTCTTCTATTAACAGGTTATTTCCCATTGGCGAAGCCGCGAGTTCGAAATCGAACACTTTTTCATTGTTAAACCTGAATGTGGCCGGATAGGTGAGACCAAAATTAGCTACCACGAAACGGGCATTCAGGTTCACTGTGTCCGGAAAACTGTTCAAAATTGCGCCCGCAGTAACAATCAGGTTATTTGGGCTTGGCAGAATGGTCAACGGTAAGTTAGTAAGTTCAACTTTGCGGTCGGTAAAGAAAGGCAACGGAAAACTATAAATGGAATCATTGTAAAATTTCACGCGGATATTTCTCTCGAAAGGCGCAGTTCCGGCTGCATTCATGCGAAAAGAAACGCTGTTTGCAGGGCCGGCGGTGTATACGTTCAGTTTTTCAAACTGATAAGAAATATCGTAATGAGGTGCCACTTCATAGGATGTCCACCCCTC
Source organism: Chitinophagales bacterium (assembly GCA_015655125.1). Lineage (GTDB taxonomy): Bacteria > Bacteroidota > Bacteroidia > Chitinophagales > Chitinophagaceae > Ferruginibacter. The sequence continues at coordinate 14,330 of JAATFP010000001.1, forward strand.
GCCCGTATCGTATGCAGACGAATAAACATACTCCCCG
>JAATFP010000115.1 GCA_015655125.1 Chitinophagales bacterium
GCTTGGTGGGCCGTTACCCCGCCAACTACCTAATCAGGCGCACGCCCATCCAAAACCGCCTTGCGGCTATAATAACAAAGCGATGCCGCTTCGTTATGTTACGGTGTATTAATCTCTCTTTCGAAAGGCTATTCACCAGTTATGGGAAGGTTGCGTACGTGTTCCGCACCCGTTTGCCGGTCGCCACCAGGTATTGCTACCCGTGCTGCCCCTCGACTTGCATGTATTAAGCCTGCCGCTAGCGTTCATCCTGAGCCAGGATCAAACTCTCCATTGTAAATGAGTTGTTTGAACTGACTGTGTAATTTCATTGAAATTAAACGTCAAATTCTAATTAATATTTGCGCTTACCTACCTTGTTTAAATATGCTGTTATTTCCAAACTTTCAAAGAACTTTGATCTTTATTTTGTACCCGTTTTTAAAGCGGAGTGCAAAGGTAAAGGTCTTTATATTATCTACCAAATTTTGATAGAGAATTTTTTATTTTATTTCAACTTCTATTTTCCGTTTCTCTTTAGAAACAACCGTTTTTTTAAAGCGGAGTGCAAAGGTAAAAGGCTTTATTTAAACCACCAAACTTTGATGTGTTTTTTATTCCTTTTTTTCAATCTTTTTTTACGCTTTTCCTTTGAAAATCAACCGCTTTTTAAAGCGGAGTGCAAAGGTATAAGCCTTTACTTTATCAACCAAATTTTATTTCAAAAATCTCTAATTTTTTTTACTTCTTTTCTCTGTAGAAAAGCCCCTTTTTTGATTGGGAGTGCAAAGGTAATGGTGGTTGAAACACCAACCAAATTTTTCTTTGCAAATTCTAAAAGATTTTTTTGAATTTCTTAGTTGAGATGTGGAAGAACTGATTGCCTTTTTTCAAAAGCGGACGGCAAAGATAAGGTGCCGTACCTCTCTCGCAAAATATTTTTCAATTATTTGTTGCGGAAGTAACATTATCATAAGCCCAAACCCTTTATCCGTAAGGGTTACACTCTGTAATTTTTTTTGAAATTATTTTCTAAAAACGAGCCTGCCACAATAAAAACCGGTTAATTCCCTTCCGGACGGCTATAAATCAATGATAATGTTCCGGCTATAACGTTGTACCGTTCGGTATGGGCAACTTACAAAGCAATAACGCGAGATTATCGGAAAAGAAACCTTTGTGTCAACTAAAAGTCCTGCCTGGAAATGTCACAAACGTTCGTAGTTTACTGCTGCCAGTGTCAGCCCATGTGCGGGTACAGCAAAATTGGCGAGCGATGGATCCTTCGATTCGATTATATACTTAAACTGTTCCAATGTACATTTTCCACGCCCGACAGGCAACATTGTACCAACCAGCCCCCGCACCATTCCGCGCAGGAACCTGTTCCCAATCACATTGTAACAGAATACTCCCGGGCGTTCTTCTTTCCACTCACTCTTATATATAGTACAGTTATTGGTAAATGACTGGTTGTGCTTTTTGGCAAAACTCTCAAAATCCGTATAGCCCATCAATAATGTCGCCGCTTTGTTCAACAGCCGGAGATCGATACTATACGGATGATAGTATGCACGATCATTCAAAAAGGGATCCTTGAAACGATATACCGTATATACATAGCTGCGTGAAACAGCGTCAAAACGGCAATGTGCCTCCTCTTCCACCCTACGAATGCTTTTAATAACTATATCCTGCGGTAAAATGGCATTAAGATGGTACACGGCTTTACTGCAGGTCAGCACATCAAATTCGTTCAGGCTGTCAAACTGAAAATAATTCTGCAACGCGTGTACACCCGCATCTGTACGGGAAGATCCTGTCAACCCAAGCGTTTCACGGAAATAGGTTGCCAGTGCTTTTTCAATTTCTGCCTGCACCGTATGCGCGTTTTGCTGCACCTGAAAACCTGCATAGGCTGCGCCGTGATAGGATAGTTCGATGAAATAACGTGCCATTAAACGGTTTAGGGTTTAGATTAGTTACGAATCATGGCCTTGAACCGGGTGATATAATATGGATCGCTTAGCTGCGATTCGAGGCTACCGAAGTTTTGTGTATCGTGGATGAAAGGGTAAGCGGCATCAAAAAAGCTGTATTTACCTTTGTCTTTTAAAAAAAGTAAACTGAGATTTTTCACCTGTTCTGTTGAGTAACATTTGATTTTGAACATTTTTTTTGCAGCCGTGATCATATCTTCATCGGTATCTTCTGCCGCCATCTTCTTCCTGATCTTTAAAAAATCGTCGTCGCTGGCCATGGCCCGGCAGTCGGAATTAACGGTAAGCGACTTAGTTTGTGTGATCGCGGGCCTGTTTTCTACCACATTCGTTTCGGGGGATGAAATTACCGTTTTGGTTTCCGCAGGATTTACAAGCTTCACTTCCGGCAAGGGTTCTGTATTAGTGGTTTTTACCACCGCCGAAGAATCTGCAGCTACATTCGGATTTCCCAGTTCAATATTCAGGAACTTTTTATCATCACCGGTTTTCGGAACTTTTATTTCCTCCCTTTGTACCACCTGTTTTACTTCCACCGCATCTTCTTTGTAAGGAATAAACACGCGAATGGTATCATTTCCACCAAAGGTTTTATCTATATATATTATGGACCGGCCACTGTTATCCCTGATGTTGCTTAACACGGTGATCTTATTTTCAACGGCGGCAGGTTTGCTTTCTGTAACCAATTTCACTTCAGGTGCAGGAGTCACTTTTGCCACCACTTCTGTATCCCTGATCTCTTGTTTCACCAAAGGCGTATTTACTACTCCGGCCAGTGTGTTGGAAAAGCCGTCCGTATTGGTGCCCGTGCTTCCTGTAGCATTGCCATTTCCTGTACCAGCCATTACGATTGCCATGGTTTGAATATTGTAAAGTCCCCAGCCTTTTTCGCCGAAATTTTTGAGCATATAGCCCGCATCTTCGTTCACCGTAAGGGCGATGGATTGTTGGGGAAACTCATTTTTAGGAAAACCGATAAGAAATGTGTAATTGCCTTTCTGCAATTTGGAAACGATGGCATAACCCGAAGCGGAAGAACTGTACACCTTATCGTTCAGCCTGATGTAGAACGGTTGCTTATTATCCGATTGAACGTATACAAAATGATTATGCTGGGCGAGGCCGGCCAGGGTTAAAAGAAAAAACGTAGCAGTGAGGAGTAATAGTTTCATGTTGATAGTATAAGTCAATGGCGAATGGTGAAATCATTAAGAAGTCTGTGCCTGCCCCTTGAAAGTTTGCTTTCGATCTACGCTTTTTTGAGGTTTCAGCGTCGACTATTCACCATTCGCCACAAAGCTACTTAATAACTCTTATTTACCTTTTATAAAATATATCCTCTTTTGTAAAAAACGACTTACTAATTTTGCGCAAATTTAAATTATATATGAAAAGATTTCTTTTACTCTGTACCGTTCTCGGTGTTTCCCTGTATATCCAGGCACAGCCGAACTTCGGTGATGACGGCGACACTTCCTGGAAAAAGGTATATCGTGGCAGCTATCCGAAAACAAACGACCTGGTACATACCAAGCTGGACGTGAAATTCGACTATGCCAAATCGTATCTCTACGGAAAAGAATGGCTCACATTGCAGCCGCACTTTTACCCGACCGATTCCGTTTTACTGGATGCCAAAGGAATGGACATCAAAGAGATTTCTATCATAAAAGGAACCGCCAAAACCGCGCTGAAGTATACTTACGACGGCTTACAGGTAAACATCAAACTTGACCGCCTATATACGGCGCAGGAAAAATACACGCTGTATTTCGACTATATCAGCAAACCAAACGAGGTGAAAGTTGCCGGCAGCATGGCCATCAGCGATGCTAAAGGACTTTATTTCATTAATCCGTTGGGCGACGATAAGAAGAAACCGATCCAGATCTGGACACAGGGTGAAACAGAATCCAACAGTGTGTGGATGTTCACAATCGACAAGCCCAATCAAAAAACCACGGAAGAAATTACCATGACCGTTCCGGCTAAATACGTGACGCTGAGCAACGGCCTCAAAATAAGCGAAAAGAAAAATGCCGACGGCACCCGTACAGATTATTGGAAAATGGATCTGCCGCACTCCCCTTATCTTTTCTTTATGGGCGTAGGAGAATTCGACGTTACAAAAGACAGTTACAAAGGCAAAGAAGTAAGTTATTACACAGAAAAAAATCAAACGAAATATGCCCGCCAGGTATTTGGTAATACTCCTGAAATGATCAAATTCTTTTCTGAAAAACTCGGCGTGGATTATCCATGGGCAAAATATTCGCAGATCGTGGGCCGCGATTACGTAAGCGGGGCAATGGAAAACACTACCGCTACTTTACACGGGGAAGGCGCTTACCAAAACAGCCGCCAGCTGGCAGACGGTAATGGCTGGGAAGAAACGATCGCACATGAGTTATTTCACCAATGGTTTGGCGATTATGTAACCGCCGAAAGCTGGAGCAATATCACTGTAAATGAAAGTTTCGCCAATTACAGCGAATACCTTTGGAACGAATACAAATACGGCAAGGACGCCGCTGACGAACATAATTATAGAGACATGATGGGCTACATCGGAAGCCATAGTGAAGACAAGGATCTTGTACGTTATTATTATGAAGATAAGGAAGATGTTTTTGATGCCGTAAGCTACAATAAAGGCGGCCGCATTTTACACATGTTGCGCAATTATGTGGGCGACGACGCTTTTTTCAAATCGCTGAATAATTACCTTACTACCAACAAATTCAAGAACGGCGAGGCGGCGCAGCTGCGTTTGGCATTTGAAGAAACAACAGGAAAAGATCTGCAATGGTTCTGGAACCAATGGTATTACGGCGCCGGACATCCTAAGTTAACGATCAGCTACAATTACAACATTGCCGGCATGCCAGGTGTAGCGGAAGTAGTGGTACAGCAAACACAGAATGGCCAGCTGTTTACTTTACCGATTGCAGTAGATGTATACGAAGCAGGGAAAAAAGAACGTTACGATGTAACATTGAGCAACAAAAGCGATACGTTTTATTTCAAAGTAAACGGAACGCCCGACTTCATCAACGTAGATGCGGATAAGGTGCTTTTGGCAGAAAAGACCGACAATAAAACCGAAGCGAATTATATCGCACAATGGAACAATGCCAAAAATTATCTTGACAGAAGGGAAGCGCTGGAATTCTTTGCAAAAAAGAATATGCCCGAAATAGCGAAAGGTTTGTATGATAAATATGCGCCATTACGCAATTTCACCCTCCAGAGAATTGTGAACACTCCTTATAAATCCGACAAGGTTGTGCTGGAGCAGATTGAGAAGATGGCGAAAACAGAAACGAATACGCTTACAAAAGCGGCGGCTATTAATTATCTCATCAAAATTGGTGATGCAAAATATCTTCCTATCTACCAGGCTGCCATAAATGACAGTTCTTACTCGGTAGCGGGTGCCGCTTTAAAAGGAATTGCTGCACTGGATGCCGATGGTGCATATACGATCGCTAAGAAACACCTGGCTGATGCAAAGGGTTCGTTGAATACGGAAGCAAAAAATGCCCTGTATGCTAAAGGGAACGAGGGCGATTTTGAATTGTTGGCAAGTGATTATAGCGAAGGCCCGGCTTCTTTCGCAAAAGTTTCTTCGACAGGCAAATTTGCAGAATATCTTGCTAAACTGAATGACACGCAAAAAATCAAAACAGGTGTCGATTTTATCATTGCGTTCCGCAACAGCATACCTGCGGAAAGAAGATCCAGGATCGATCCTTCGATCAAATCCGCACTGGAAAAGATATCCAAAGCAAAAGGCGGCGAAATTGAACAGTATATCCAGGCAAATTTTAAGTAGAGAATAGTGAAATCTCTGAATAGAATTCTTTGTTCCCTTTAAATTGATAATTTCAAGTTTATAAAAAAGCGACTTCAAAATTGAAGTCGCTTTTTTATAAACAATATGAAAATTTTATTCTGATTGATTAATGGAAAATCTTTGAAGTTTTCACGATTGACCTACCAGCTTCCGCTCGCGCCGCCACCGCCGCCGCTGCCGCCACCA
>JAATFP010000058.1 GCA_015655125.1 Chitinophagales bacterium
CAGATAACCGCCCGCCGAATGACCCGAAACGAAGATCAGGCTGCTGTCACCTCCATATGCGGCAACATGCCGAAATGCCCATGCTACAGCCGCTGCAGCATCTTCTATATATGCCGGCGCCCTTACTTTGGGCGATAGCCGGTAACCCACTCCAATCACCGCATACCCTTTGTCCATCAAAGCTTTCGGAAGTTCTTTGTTGCCCCCCGTAAGCCCGCCGCCATGAAACCAAATGATTGTGGCAAAATGAGACTTCCCCTTCGGATAATAAAAATCCAGCGTGCATTGGGAATCGATATAAGTATCTTTTTTCAATGAATCATTGTAATAACGAATGTCCTTTTCCGTTTCATAAACCTGCTGCCCGCGTGAGCCAACGACCGATACAAGCAGAATGACGACGAATAAAAACTGTTTCATTTGTTTAGAGTTTAGAGTGTTAGGGGGCTAGCTTAAGCCAGAAACCTTACCCCTGACGATTACATCACAAAAAATACAAGGTACAACCATATTGCCGCTACTGTACCCATCGTAATAAGTGTTTTCTTTCTCGCATCCGCATTAACATTACAAAATAATGCAACTTCACGTGTACACAGAAAAAATATTATGCCGGAATGGATCAATACCGGTACCGCTATGGCCTGTTGAATGATGGCATGACCACGCATGGCAAAATAAGTATTGCTTATAAAAGTAAGAGTTGCGATCGTACACTCTGTAAATAGCAATATCCAGCCCCAGCGCCTCCTTTTGTAAACCAGGTAAAAGATCAGAGGTATATAAATCATGACAATATTATTAAAAAACAATCCGGCCGCTGATTGATAAATAAGGTAATCGGAAAATAACACGAATGTCCGGATATGGTAGTAAAATATCCAAAGGTAAAAAAGAGCGATCAGGGCAAACCCGGCAACGATCCATATCGCAGGTCTTGAAGAAACGGCATCCTCTTCGTCGAGCAGATCTACAACCACCCCATTAACAAGATCGTGTTGCAATTTTTTCTTCATTTTTTCAGAATCTGGACGGCCAAGTTGCTCATCTGCCCTATCCTTGTCTTCTTCTGAAACTTCCCGCGATTGCAGAATCTGCCCGGCTGCGTCAACGGCGGACGGCTGATACTTTTCAGGCTCCCGAATGATCTTTAAGAGTTCGATATTGGAATAAGTGCCGTATTTTTCATGAAAGTTAAACTCCATTATGTTTAAAGCTTTAGGTTCAGGCAGTGCAAGGTGGTCGTTCCTGTCAACGCCCCTGCAAAAAGCGGAAGCGAACTTCAACCGCTAACCATATTACAATTCTTCGTTTTTATTATCAGCAAAACGTTTAGCGGGATAAGGCAGTAAAATAAAAAAGTATTTCAATAATATGTTCTTAGGAACTTTTCATCATGGCAAGTACCACACCCGGTACCAGGCAGCAATAACCTTACACCACACGCTTTTGGCCTTCAAATTTCCTTCAATATATATCTTTAAATTTGCGGCAGGATGAAAATTTTAATTATTGAAGACAATATTGAGCTGGTGAGCAACATATCCGAATACCTGGTACGGGAAGGGTATGTGTGCGAAGTAGCAAACGATTTTGCTGCCGCAGAAGACAAGCTCTCCTTTTTCCAGTATGACACCATCCTGCTCGACATCATGCTTCCGGATGGAAACGGACTTAAATTGCTGGACCTTATCAAAAAGCACCAGATACATACCAATATCCTGATCACTTCGGCAAAAAACGGGCTGGAAGATAAAGTGACCGGACTGGAAGATGGTGCCGACGATTATATTACCAAGCCCTTTTACCTGCCCGAACTCCATGCCCGCATCCGTGCCGTATATCGCAGGAAAAATCTTTCGGGATCAAACATTGTTTCTTTTAACGAAATGAGCCTGAACACTTCTACCCTCGAGGCTTCGGTAAATGAAACCATGCTCGATCTCACGCGCAAAGAGTTTGACCTGCTGTTGTATTTCGTGGTCAACCGAGGACGCGTACTCAGCCGCCAATCCATCGCCGCTC
>JAATFP010000010.1 GCA_015655125.1 Chitinophagales bacterium
CATTGATCAATACGGATGGCAAACTGATCGGTATCAATTCTGCTATCGCATCACCTACAGGTTATTATTCAGGTTATTCTTACGCAATACCGGTAAACATTGCCAAAAAAGTAGTGGATGATATCATCAAATTCGGTACGGTTCAGAGAGGCTATCTCGGATTGCAGTTTGCCCCGGCAAGCGATATGAGTTCTGAAGAAAAGAAACGTCGCGGTGTTCCTGAGAGCGCTTATGGTATTTATGTCACCGATGTTCCAATAGAAGGTGCCGCTTATGCCGCAGGTATACGCAAGGGAGATATTATCAAAAAGATCAACAATATCGAAGTAAGCAATGCTTCCGAATTACAGGAACAAGTGAGTAACTACAAGCCAGGCGACAAGGTACCGGTAACTTATACAAGAAACGATAAGGATCTTATGACTACTGTTACCCTAAAAAACAAAGCCGGTAATTTCGACATCGTGCAAAGCGAAACCTCACTTGATCTTCTGGGCGCTGATTTTGCGAATCTTGATCCGAAAAAAGCAAAGGATTATGGAGTTCCGGGTGGCGTGATCATCAAGAAAATAAAAGATAACGGCTTGTTGAATGAACAAACGAGAATAAAGGACAGCTTTATCATCCTGAAGATAAACGATACGGAAGTTAAAAGCACCGATGAGATGAGAACAGCGATCGGAAATAGTAAAAATATTACTATCAGCGGCTTTTACCCTGGCTACGACGGTCTGTACGATTACCAGGTGACGATGGGTGACGAGTAAGAATATTTTTTACATAGTACCAGTCATTGCGTGGAGCTAAGCAATCAATCTCATTATACTAAGCAGAGATTGCTTTCTTCCCCGCAATGGCTTTTTTTATGGGTATTATCCACGCTTCCTTGTGCCAAGTTTATAGATTGCCGTAATTCCGTTTGAATATCCGTCGGAACACGGATAAAACGCCATACGCTTGTAATTTTTATTACGATGAAAATGCGGGATGAGGATTCCGGAAAGCGTGCCAATGGTAGTCCCCGTAATCACATCAGAGCGGAAATGCTGACCTGCCTTTAAACGCAGTAAACCGGTTGTAACAGTTGCTGCTCCCGCAATTGCATACAACGCCCATTTGAATTTCATCTCAGGATGATAGGACGTATATACCTGCGCAATAAAAAAAGTGGAGGAAGCAACAAAACCAGGGTGGCCCGCAAAAAACGAATTGCGTGCGCCGCCGCGGGTTCGCTTGATTATGTCCACATTTGGATTATAGGCATACGGCCGCAAGCGGTTGGCAGACATTGCAGCCGTAACGTAAACAGAACCGAAAGTGCCCATTGTTTCCAGATACATCAACCCGATCTGACCTGCGTCTTTTCTTATTTTATTATCTAAAAGCAACACCAATGGCAAAGGCATGCTTCCGTAAAAGAAGAGGTCGCTTGTTTTGGCTGCCTTCGGATCATAGTTATCCGCAATCGGCCGGTCGAATTTATTGATATCATTTACATTCAACGCAAGAATCTCCGCTTCCGGTACCGGATCCCGGCCATAGACTTTTGACATTCCGTATACCGGCCATGCCACCAATGCGGCGGTGACAGGTATTTCCCATTTATTATTGAAGTTGAAGGGCCTTTCTTTTTTTTTCGCATTGGTCGTTTGCGCGGAGACCAAATTAAAAAAGAGGATCGCCATCGTGGCGACCAAAGCTAGTCTGCGTGCCATACAATTGTTTTAGGTGTTGGATACCAAAAACAAAAAGCAAGCCATCTACCGCTTTTCAAATAACAGATGCTGCCATGGCATTAACTTAATAGAGTTCCTTCGTTGTATGTCCAGCTTCTCCCCGTCATGAAACACATCGCTGTAAATGCCTGTCAGTACTTCATCTGAGAGTACCACATCGATTTCGGCATTAGTAAAATTGAGTATCACCAATACTTCATCGGCCCCGCTTTTTCGCAAGTATGCTAATACATTATCAGGTGCATTTGTGTTGATGATATACGTTTTTACTGCAGCATCAGCAGTTTTTAAAGCGGGATTATTTTTCCGCAGATTGTACAATGTGCTGTAAAATTCGGACATAATATTTACGCCGGTCCATTCAATTATGCCTTTTTCGAAAAAAGGCAGTCGCTTATGGTTTGGCAATTCCTGGCCGCTATACACTAATGGGATCCCATCCCAGGTAAAGCTATGAACGGCAAAAAGAAGCGCTGCTTCACCATATTTTTCATATTCGGTGCCGTTCCAGCTGTTCTCGTCATGGTTGCTGGTAAACCATAATTTAATGGAGTCTTTTCCTGCATCCGAGCTATACTGCTTCAACAAGTCGGTAAGTGTGTGCAGGGGAAGATGTTTTTTATAAAAATCTTCAGTGCTATGCATCCATTTCCAGGTATAAGCGGCGTCAAAAACATGCATATATTCAGGGCTATCGATCGGATCAAATTCCCCCAACCAGAAAAGATTTTTTGTCTGTTCAAGTGCTTTTCTCGCTTCCAGCCAGAAATCAACCGTTACCCACGAAGCCAGGTCACAGCGAAATCCGTCGATATTTGTTTCTGTTATCCAGAAGCGCATGGCGGCAATCATGGCGTTGCGCAAAACAGGATTCGAATAATCCAGTTCGATGATATCATCCATACCACTCGCAATTTTAAACGTACCTGTTTCCCTATCTTTTTGATAATATTCCGGGTTGGATATTGTCCAAACATGATCCCAGCCAGTATGATTCGCCACCCAATCAATCATCACTTTCAGACTCATCGAATGCGCAATATTTATGAGGTTCTTGAAATCCTCCAAATTACCAAACTCCGGGTTAACGGAAACATAATCACTGCAGGCATACGGACTCCCCAATGACCCTTTTTTATGCAGTTGCGCAATTGGAGTCACCGGCATGAACCAAAGAGTTTCCACCCCCATTTGTTTGAGCCTCGGCAATTGTTTTGCAAAAGCATTGAAGGTTCCTTCCTCCTAATATTGCCGCAAATTTACTTCGTAAACATTGGTGGTACAGAGCCAGCTGGCGCGTGGAAAATTTCCGGTTTGTTGCATAGACGCAAAGGTAAGAAACCTGTGAGGTTCCTGCGCACCGGCTCGTGTGCCACAATCAAGGCAGCGCGATCCTGTCAGCATGAGCTTGCTGAAGCTGCCTTCGACAAGCTCAGGCTGAGTGACTTAAAATAGGCAAATCCTGATTAACTTTGCACTTCATGAAGCAGTTCACCATTCCTTTCACATACCGAAGTCCGCTGATCTCCGGCATCAAGAACAGGCGCCGCCAGCAGGATAAAATGAAAAAAGACTTCACTCCTACCCTGCTCGATTTTGGGCCGGTGCAGATCTACCTTGCCCGTCATTTCGGATTTTGCTATGGTGTTGAAAATGCAATAGAAATTGCTTTCAGAACGGTGGACGAAAATCCCGGGAAGCGTATTTTTTTGCTGAGTGAAATGATCCACAACCCACAGGTAAATAAAGACCTGGCGGAGAGAGGCGTTCAATTCCTGCAGGATACTTATGGAAAAAAACTCATTCCGTTTGAAGAACTCTCCGGTGATGATGTTGTACTGATCCCCGCATTTGGCACAACGCTCGATATAGAACAAAGGCTGAATAACATTGGTATCGCCACCGAAAAATACAATACCACCTGCCCTTTCGTGGAAAAAGTATGGAACCGCAGCCAGCAGATCGCACAGAAAAAATACAGCGTCATTGTTCATGGAAAGCCCACGCATGAAGAAACACGCGCCACTTTCTCGCATGCTGCATCCGACACACCAACAGTTGTGGTGAATGATATGAATGATGCTGTACTACTATCCAGGTTTATTACCGGTGAAAAACCAGCCGCTGAATTTTTTACAGCTTTTGAAGGCCGGTTCTCACAAAATTTCGATATTGAAAAGGATCTGCAGCGGATCGGCGTGGTAAACCAAACCACCATGCTGGCGAGCGATACGCAGGCAATTGCTGATTTTTTAAAACAAGTGATGATCGAAAAGTATTCGCTTAATGAAACAAATGTCGGCGAACGATTTGCAGATACGAAAGACACGCTTTGCTACGCCACCAATGACAATCAATCTGCAGTATATGGCTTACTGGCGCAACCGGCCGACCTGGCAATTGTAGTTGGCGGATACAACAGCAGCAATACTTCTCACCTGGTGGAACTCACCGAACAAAAATTGCCGACGTATTTTATCAATGATGCGGATAAGATCATTTCTGCCGGTGAAATACACCATTTTGATCTCCATAGTCATTCAGAAAAGGTAACTATGAATTTTCTTCCCAATGTTTCCCCGGTAAGGATCTTGATGACCAGCGGCGCCAGTTGCCCCGATGCTGTGGTAGAAAAGGTAATCACTAAAATTGCAGCTTTTTTTGGAGAAAAAATTGAAAATCTTCCCGGTTTTGAACTCTAAGACTTTTTGTGAACTTTTCTTTACGAACCTTATTTTTATCGCCGCGCCAGGGCAGCTTTTTAAGAATTCAAGAGTTAAACTAATGCCTGATATCCTACACCTTAACTCACTTTTTCTTTCAATTCTTTTACGAGATTCAAAGCAAAGTTCAACTGCTCTTCCATGGAGATATGAGTGTTGTTCAGCAAGATGGCATCATCGGCTTTTCTGAGCGGACTTACCTCGCGGTGACTGTCAATATAATCACGCATTTCTAAATTATCTTTCACTTCTTCAATGGTGATGTTCGGATTTTTTTCAAACATTTCCTTAAAGCGTCTTTCCACGCGGGTAGCAATATCTGCCGTCATGAAAATTTTCAATTCCGCATTTGGAAAAACGGTGGTGCCGATATCGCGTCCATCCATCACAATTCCTTTTTTCTTTCCCATTTTTTGTTGCTGCGCAACAGCAGCCGCCCGAACTGCGGCGATGGAAGCCACATCACTTACCTTTTCCGCAATTACCAGATCACGGATCACATACTCCACATTTTCTTCGTTGAGAAAAATTTCCGATTGCCCGGATTTTTCATTGTGTTCAAAATGAAGATGAATCTGCTCCAATGCTTCCGCCACTTCCTTCTCATCGGTCCAATCGATATGGTTGCGTAAAAAAAATAAAGTAATAGCGCGGTACATGGCACCGCTATCAATATAGGCATAGCCCAACTTTTTAGCGAGTTGCTTTGCCAACGTACTTTTACCGCAGCTGCTCCATCCGTCGATGGTGATGATAATTTTCTTTGCCATGTTGACCACAAAAATCAATAAAAAATGGGGGACTTCAAAATAACAGTTTGTATAATCCTCAAAGAAAGTTATACTACAAATAATCTTTCTTGTCATCGATGATACTATACGTACCTTATCTTACCTGGCACTACAAAATTAAAAGATGCCGCTGTCTTACTAAAAGAGCATCAAAATAGCGGAGCTATTTATCTTATGGGCTAAACTTTGGAATTTAGTTTAAAGAAAAATTGCCCAAACATTGGGCTTTACCCATGCTGTAATTTTCGTGCATTACAAAAAGCTTTATTTTTCGATCATTCAAATTAATTTACTTTTAGATTTTTGTCAAAGTCAACATTTTCGGTAAAACTGAAATTGGCTGGGTAGTTGGAGTACCCGGTGTTGTGGTGAGGTTAATATCGCTGTCAACTGATAGTTTCCACGTAGCTCGAGTGGTAGAACCTGGCAAGAGCTGAAAATCCAGAAAACAACTTTTGTGAAGTGTAAGATCCCAAAAGGTTGTGAACCAAATGGTAGTTGAATTTCTTGCGTGGCCCATTAGTGTTGTTTTTAAATCACTCGTCACGTCAGTATGCTCCACGGTTTCGTCTCTTCCCACATATTGGAGAGAAGATTGAACCACCTGGCCATTTTGAACATACTTGTGCCATCCAACTAATGACATTCTGCTAATTCCGGGTTGAATAAAAACATTTTGTCTCTGAAGAACAATTATAACAGTATCTGTACCTGACACCCAACGCCAGGTACCCACAAACTTATCCATAATGGTTGTATCCTGCGAAAAGCCGCTATTCACAATAAAAATGGATAAAAGACCGGTAATCAATAATTTTTTCATTTTCTTTAATAGCAAGGATCAGGTTTGATCAGTGTATCGTTAACAATCTTGGGAGAACACACTTATATCGCTGTCGCCTTAAATAATTTTATATGTGGACCAGTTGCAGGTCAAAATACCACCGCTATATTTTTGTTAGAGTTAACAGCTTGGGCAAAACGGATACAGGTTTTACATTATAGCCCCCGGAATTGGTAAATTTCACTCCGCTGCTGGATAGTTTCCACGAAGCCTGTGTCGTTGAACCTGGCAAGAGCGAGAGCGTCAGGAAGCAGCTTGAATGAAGCGTGAGATCCCAAAATGTAGTGAACTAAATAGTCGTGGTGTCTTTTGCATGACCAACCAAAGTTGTTTGTAAATCGGTGGTTATATCATTGTGATCAACAGATTCATCTCTTCCAACATAGGGTAAGGATGACTGAATAAGAATTCCGTTCTTAACATATTTATGCCAGCCCACTAATGATTGCCTGTTTAATCCTGATCTGATCAAAGTGTTCTGTCGTTGTAGTACTATCAACAAAGTATCTGTGCCTGAAACCCATCTCCAGGTTCCAACAAACTTATCCATAGTGGTTATATCCTGAGAGTAGCCATTATGAACAACAAAAATGGATAAAAGACCGGTAATCAATAATTTTTTCATTTTTTTGTTTTCATACCAAGGATCAGTTTTATCAGATTCCGTTAACAAGTCTTAATTCTATATCCGCACCCGTTGAACGTCAAAATCCAGCTGCTATATTTTTGTTAGAGTCAACCGTTTCGGCAAAATGGATACAGGTTTTACAGTATAGCCCCCGGAATTGGTAATTTTCACCCCGCTGCTGGAAAGCTTCCACGAAGCCTGTGTCGTTGACCCTGGTAAAAGCGAGAGGGTCAGGAAGCAACTCGAATGAAGCGTGAGATCCCAAAATGTAGTGAACCAAATAGTAGTAGTGTTTTTTGCATTACCAACCATGGTTGTTTTCAAATCGGTGGTTATATCGGTGTGTTCCACAGATTCATCTCTTCCTACATATTGTAGAGAAGATTGAACAGTCTGCCCATTTTGAACATATTTATGCCAACCGACAAGCGCCTGTAGATTGATTCCTGGTTTGATGAAAGTGTTTTGCCGCTGAAGAACTATCAGTACGGTATCTGTACCTGACACCCAACGCCAGGTACCCACAAACTTATCCATTGTGGTGATATCTTGCGATTCTGCTGCGAAAGCGAGGAAGGCTAGCGTAATGACTAAAAGAGTTTTTTTCATATTTGTCAATTTAATAACAAGGGTTCGGTTTGATCAAAGTTCCGTTTACAAGTTTGATAGGGGCAAAAGAGGTCATGTCCTCATTTCCCCTAAAAAGTTTTAGACCGCATCCAGGACCATTCGGGGGATAAGAATTCATCGCTTTGAAAAAGTTAACTTCTTTCTCACCTATTGTCAAATCATTATCCATCTGATATGTCACATAATAATTTTGACTAAATGCTACAATATGTTCATATGTATCCATCCATATGTTGATAAAGGTTCTGAATTTTACGGTGTCCTCAATCATCAAAATATATGCGGTTGAATTGGTTACGACTGTGAAGGTAAAAGTTCTATAGTTTTGAAGCGCCCCATAATGAAAAAGTTTGCATAAACTATATAGATCATCCGCGCCGAAAAATTTTGATCCAGTTGGATGATTATGCATGTAGCCATCCTGAGCCGATGTCACGTCGTAAGAAACCTCCATGCTATCTGTAGTGGACCTCCCACCACTGGACATTGTTGAAGAATACACACCGGGGTAAAGGCATTTTTAAAAACAATGATTTTTTCGTGATTTAACGAACAAGAATCCCGCAATGTTTTTAAGTGATGTTGGAAGGACGTACTTCTCACTAACGAATCTACTACGTCACATGGGTTATTTATTGTAAATGCATTTGGATCCCAACCTGTACCGTCGCCGGGTTCGGGACATGGCGGTAAAGGATCGTCAATCACCTGCTGTTGTAGCACTGGTGTGCATGGGTAATCATGTGGAATATCGCCATCGCCACCACCTCCTGTTGGCGTACCACCGGCGCCGGTAGGAGGTCCTCCCTCAGTGGGAGGTATGCTGGGCGTTCCGTCGCCATAGCAAGTCGTTGCTCCCATTGTTTCCAACCAGCAATAGGTCCCGCATAAATCGCACCCGCCATGGGCCTGACAATAGTTAGGGGTACCGCAATGAATACCTTGCCAGGTAATATCCGAGCATATAACGTTTCCCAAAAGATTTGTCGATCCTGAAGATCCATCTGAGAATCCTTCTATACTTTGTGACGATAGTGTAATCTGCGTGGTTTGGTTGTGAAGCGTGTCTGAAGAAAAAAGCCGGGGATCATTGATTTTATAACTGTTGATCCCGAAAACGTTTTTATTAAGAATGATCATTGAATAGGCAAATTGGGTCGCTGAAAGTTCATTTTCAGATTCCTCAAAAGCATAATTCTTGTAATCTTGCGCTAATCTGTAAACGATGGGCATGGAAGAGTCGGTGATGACAGCAAGAATATATCCGTTGACTTTACTTTCTGTTTCAAGAACCAATGGAACATACACCAAAGTACTTGTATCCTCCTGAGCATTATTCGCGAATCCGGATTGATGGCTCACCTGACTTTTGGATCGGATCAACGCTTTTTCCCAAACGGGATAACCATTTTTAGTGGCAAACTCAGTAACAAAGGGCTTAATGTCATTCCGTCTTCTGATTTCGTTGAGAACCTTAATGGTTAAAGGATTTGTAGAATTCGGAACGTTAAAGAATTTATCCGTTGCATCCATTACCTGATGCTTCCCGATTAAATCAAGTTTTGTGCAGGCAAAGTAAAATGGAATAATTGACATGAACGTTATAAGGAAAGCGCTGTATAATCGAAGTCTCCTATCAGGAAGCAGTTCAGTCATTAGGGGCGGCTTAGGATTGTGAAGATAATGTTTCCTATTTATCCAACCCAAAACTTCAGGAATTATTTATGAATAAAAAGCCGTTCATTTATGTATGAACGGCTTCTTTATGCATGTTGTTTATGCCTCGGATTTCTTTTCCTTCTTCTTCGGTTCTTCCTTCAGTCTGAACAGGATCTTTTGATTTTCCTTGTCCAGTTCGGCAATTAAAGTATCGCCAGCTTTCACATTCATATTAAGTATCTCTTCAGCCAGCGGATCCTCCAGGTATTTTTGAATGGCCCTATGCAAAGGACGCGCACCGAACTGGCTGTCGTAACCTTTGTCTGCAATGAAGTCTTTTGCTTCCGTAGAAAGTTCCATGGCAAAACCAAGGTTGCTCAATCTGGTAATTACACCTTTCATCAAAATGTCGATGATCTCAAAGATATTTTCTTTGTCCAGCGAATTAAAAATCACCACATCATCGATACGGTTGAGAAACTCCGGACTGAACGTGCGTTTCAGCGCTTTTTCAATAATAGCCTTGTTGTTCTCGTCGGAATTTTCTACCCGGTTTGCTGTTGCAAAACCAACACCGTCGCCAAAATCTTTCAACTGGCGAACACCGATATTGGAAGTCATGATGATCATGGTATTTTTGAAATCAACTTTTCTGCCAAGACCATCTGTCAATTGACCATCATCGAGCACCTGCAACAAAATGTTGTAAATATCCGGATGTGCCTTTTCAATTTCATCCAGCAAGATCACACTGTATGGTTTGCGTCTAACCCTTTCTGTTAGCTGACCACCTTCTTCGTAACCCACATATCCAGGAGGCGCACCAATGAGGCGGCTCACCGTGAATTTTTCCATGTATTCACTCATATCGATGCGGATCAGCGCGTCTTCACTGTCGAACATCTGGCGGGCCAATGTGCGGGCCAGTTCGGTTTTACCAACACCGGTCGGGCCAAGAAAAATAAATGTACCGATCGGTTTTTTAGGATCTTTCAAACCAACCCTGTTTCGCTGGATGGCTTTTACCACTTTTGAAATGGCATTTTCCTGGCCGATCACGGAACCTTTCAGATCGTCGCCCATGCGGCGCAATTTGTCGGTTTCCGCCTGCACCATTCTCTTCACCGGAATGCCGGTCATCATGTGCACCACTTCAGCAATATCTTCTTCCTCGATCGGGAAACGCTTGTTCTTGCTTTCTTCTTCCCAGTCGATCTTCGCTTTTTCAAGATCTTCCTGCAATCTTTTTTCAGTATCTCGCAAAGACGCCGCTTCTTCAAACTTCTGGCTCTTCACCACTTTGTTTTTTTCCAGCTTGATGTCTTCGATCTTCTTTTCCAGCTCGATGATCGTTTCCGGAACATTGATGTTTTTGATATGCTTTCTCGCGCCTACTTCATCCAGTACGTCGATCGCTTTGTCAGGCAACAAACGGTCGGTCATATAACGGTCGCTCAACTTCACACAAGCTTCAATCGCTTCCTGGCTGTAGGTTACATTGTGATAATCCTCATATTTACCTTTGATATTATTCAAGATCTGAATTGCTTCTTCAACAGAAGGTTGTTCGATTAATACTTTTTGGAACCGACGATCCAACGCGCCATCCTTTTCAATGTGCATGCGATATTCATCCAAAGTAGAAGCGCCGATGCATTGCAGTTCGCCACGCGCCAG
>JAATFP010000050.1 GCA_015655125.1 Chitinophagales bacterium
GCAGAATTTCTATTCAGCCCCTATTTTTTTATAGATATCTGCTGTCCGACGGTACACTCATCTTATAAAACCGCCCCCCCAACTGGTGTTCTCACGTTATTTCCAGCCATATAATTCACCGATGTTTGGCCGGTCAAAATACCCGGCCGAGGCATACCTGGCACCTGACACTTCTGCTTTGGCATGCTTTTTTCCATATCATCCGCATTAATCAATTTTAATCATCAAAAAAAAATCATTATGGCAGAGCAAAGCAATAACCCCGCCGCCGGTAATCCTGAAGAGGAACAAAGTTTTTTCGACAAGGCAAAAAGTAAATTCAATGAATTGAAGGACAAAGCCGAAGACGTTTGGGATAAGGTAGAAGATAAGGCAGAGGATGTGTGGGATAAAACAAAAGATACCGCGGGCGACCTTTGGGATAAAACAAAGGAAAAAGCCGCTGACGTAAAAGACAAGGCCGAAGATTTATGGGAGAAAGCTACAGACAAAACGGATGAGGCGGGCCATCAGTTGGGAGCCGCTGCCGCCAGGGCCGGATCTAATATCGAAAATGAAGCGCAGCGGGTAAAAGAAAATGCAAGAGAAGCCGCTGCCAATGCTGCAGGAAAGGTGGAAGATAAAGCGGCCGAAATCAAAAAAGATATTGAAAAATAATCGGATAATACACGGTATCAGCTTCGCCTTTGGCGAAGCTTTTTTTTGCCCCGGATTCGCAAATAAGCATATGTAAAAAAGGGTTGTTTATACCTAAAACCTCGTTCTAAACCCTGATAACTGATACCTGATACCTATTTCCTGCTTATCTTTGCGGCAATTTCGGGACCATCCCGTTTTCTTAATTCTAAACACATATTATTTATGGCAGTTTTGGTGAATAAAGATTCAAAAGTGATCGTACAGGGTTTCACCGGTACGGAAGGTACTTTTCACGCAACACAGATGATCGAGTACGGAACCAACGTCGTTGGTGGTGTTACGCCTAACAAAGGCGGCACTTTGCACCTTGAAAAACCTGTTTTTAATACGGTTGCAGATGCGGTTAAAACAACGGGCGCAAACGTGAGCATCATTTTTGTTCCACCTGCATTTGCCGCAGATGCTATCATGGAAGCCGCAGACGCGGGTATCGCGCTGGTAGTATGCATCACGGAAGGTATTCCGGTTGCGGACATGGTTAAGGCAAAAGATTACCTGAAAGGATCAGGCACGAGATTAATCGGACCAAACTGCCCCGGTGTTATCACTGCGGAAGAATGTAAAGTAGGCATCATGCCCGGGTTTATTTTCAAAAAAGGGCGCGTTGGAATTGTAAGTAAAAGCGGAACCCTTACTTATGAAGCTGCCGACCAGGTGGCAAAAGCAGGATTGGGTATTTCCACAGCAATCGGTATAGGTGGCGATCCGATCATCGGCACTACTACCAAAGAAGCGGTAGAATTGCTGATGAACGATGACGAAACAGATGCCATCGTGATGATCGGCGAGATCGGCGGCGGTATGGAAGCCGATGCGGCGAGCTATATTAAAAGCACCGGCAATAAAAAACCTGTAGTTGGTTTTATCGCCGGGCAAACTGCACCTCCGGGACGTCGTATGGGTCATGCCGGAGCGATCGTTGGCGGCGCCGATGACACTGCAGCAGCAAAAATGAAAATCATGGCAGAATGTGGCATTCACGTGGTTGCAAGCCCGGCCGACATTGGTAAAACAATGGCTGAAGCTTTGAAGAAATAAGATTACAGATACAGACTTTATTAAACAATTCATTGATTACACAGAATAAGGAAAGCCCGCAGTGTGCGGGCTTTTCCTTTCGTCCATATTTAATCCATCATCTAAAACTATAACCAACTAAAAATTTGTGTGATCAAAAAACTCCTTTAAAAGGGCGAAGCCAGCGCTTCAAACCCTTTAAAGTATAGCCACCAAAACCTATTTTATCTTCTTTGCAGGAATTTCATTAATTCCTGTTTGCTTGAACTGTAGTTGAATGCATTTGCCACAACATAATAGTTTTCTTTGTCAAGCGTGCGTTCGTAAGCGTATTTTGCAATTTCAACTTTGCTGCTTTCATAGTTGAAAGAACCCAGCAAGGTCTGAATCTGGTCGGTCGTAAAATAGTTCCGGGAAATTGCCTCTTTCGCTACGTCCATTTTTGGATTTTCAAAAGACGTTCTGTTAACAGTTGCCCGAAGCTGATCAAACCCTCTGTCATTCATCGCTTGTGGATAGCGGGCGTTCCAGCCACCGTTTTCGTTGTTGGAAGGATAATCGAAATTGTCGATCCTGTCTGTCGTTACTGTAGCCCGGCCCATTCTGTCGATTGCTACTTTGGTATTGGATCTCGTCCTTACATAAACATCCCCATCATATAGCAATTGCATTTTTTTATTGAAGAAACCGTTGTTATTCTGCTGGTATACTTTTATATTGTGGGAACCAACTGCCAGGTTTTCAATCTCGGTCTTGTCGTCATCTTTCCTGTCGGTGTAGGTTTTACCATCCACCATTACCATAACTGCTTTCTTGCCATCGGTACTTACGGTTAATTTTGTTTGTGGCGCAAGGGCAAAAAGAGAAAAAGAAAATATTGTTGCGGTTAATAAAGTAAAAATCTTTTTCATTTTGTGTAGTTTTAAAAGTTTTAAAAATATTGCTTCGTTAATCCATAGATTCGGCACAGATAAAAATGTAAAAAGCCGTTTAGCGAAAAAATTGTTAAAGCAAAATGTGAATTCTTTTTATGCAAATGAGCAAGTGGCCACATCTGTGGTACAGCACTTGCTATTGCTGTAACCCGCTGGAGTAATAAACATATCTTGAAAAAATAATTTAAATCCCGTTCAAATGATCTCAAAAAAAACACTCCTATTATTTATTTTATTACTTGTAAACTTTATTTGCGTGCAGGCACAAAACAACAATGATTATAATACCGAATGGAAAATGGTGGCCGACCTGGAGAAAAAAGGACTGACAAAATCGGCGCTCGACCAGGTAATCATGATCTTCAATAAAGCGATCGCAGCAGGCAACGAAACCCAGCAGATAAAATCTGCGATGTATCAAATGAAATACCGCAACCTCGTGGAAGAAGATAACCGCGAAAACAATATTTTTTACCTTGACACTTTAATCGAAAAAACAAAGGCGCCTGCCAAGAATATTTTACAAAGCATGCAGGCAAGCCTGTTCTGGAGCTATAAACAGAACAACCGGTATAAATTTTATAACAGAACCACCATCGCAGAGACTGAGGAACAAAAAGAAGTTGCCAAGGATTTAAGCACCTGGAGCTTATCAAAATTGAACGCTACAATCACCGCATTGTATAAAGCATCGCTATCAAATGAAAATCTTCTAAAGCAACAATCACTGAGCGGTTTCGAGGCCATTCTCGATAAAGGTAAAAACACACGCGATCTTCGTCCCACTCTATACGATCTCCTGGCGAATCGTGCATTGGATTATTTTACCAATACCGAAAACGATGTTACCGATCCTTCTTACAAATTTATTTTAAATGATGAACAGTTATTTTCACCGGCAAAAATATTTACCGAAATAAAATTTACCACCAAAGACACCGCTTCTCTGTATTTCAATGCGGTTAAATTACTACAGGACATCCTGAGGTTTCATTTGAATGATACAAAGCCGGATGCCTTAATAGACGCAGATATAACCCGGCTTGCATTTATAAATGAACATGGAATTTTTAGTACCAAAGATGCGTTGTATGAAAATTCGCTAAAGACCATAGAAACAAATTACAGCAATCATCCATTGGCCGCAACGGCAATGTTCATGCGGGCGCAACTGTATTCGGCGAGCGGGCAAGCCTATGATGCTTTTACCAAACCGGGAGTGCAATTCGATATTAAAAAAGCCAAAGACCTGTGTGATGAGATCATCCGAAAATACCCGGAATCTGCGGGCGCAAAAAATGCACAGAACCTGCTGGTACAAATTGCGCGACCAGCCTTGAACCTGGCAACCGAAAAAGTAAATGTGATCAATGAACCTTTTCGGAACCTCGTAACATATAAAAATGTAAATACGATCTATTTGCGCATTATCAAAACGAGCCGCGATGAATTGAAGAAGATAGACCGCGATGATTATGACAAAACCTGGTCGGCATTGGTAAAACTAAATCCTGTAAAAACATGGAACATCGGATTGAAAGATTTGAAAGATTATCAAAGTCATTCCACGGAAATCAAAGCTGATGGCTTGCCGTCAGGTACATACATCATTCTGGCAAGTATCGATCCCGGCTTCTCACTTTCAAACAATATCATTGCAAGGCAAAACATTTTTGTAAGCGATATCAGCACCGTTAACAATAACCAGGATGAGATGTACGTCCTTAATCGCAATACCGGCGAACCATTGGTAAATGCTGAAGTACAGTTGTGGAAGCAGACTTACAATTCTTCCACACGCAACTATGAAGATATAAAGATCAACAAATATGTGTCTGATAAGAACGGCTATATCAAAACGATAAAGACAGGCGTGAATGACAGCTATAATTATTTCATGCAGGTAAAATATAAAACAGATGAGTTGTTTACCGATGACAGGTATTATGCTTACAATTATAATAGCTATGCGCCAAAGGAAACAAAAAAAACCTTCCTCTTTACCGACAGAAGTATTTACCGACCCGGACAAACAGTTTTTTTCAAAGGAATCGCGCTTAAAACATCTGCAGACGGAAGAAAGAGTGAAATCCTTCCGGGGCTGTCTACCAACGTACTGTTGTTTGATGTAAACCGGCAGAAAGTTGCTTCACTTACATTGATCGCCAATGACTTCGGTTCTTATAACGGCAGTTTCAAATTGCCGGAAGGTTTATTGAACGGATCTTTTTACATCACAGACAGCGTTACGCAATCCACACAATATTTTAATGTGGAAGAATACAAGCGTCCGAAATTTTTTACAGAAATTAAAAAACCCGAAGGCACTTATCGCGTGAATGACAGCATTACTGTAACCGGAAATGCGAAAGCTTATGCAGGCAATAACATTGATGGGGCAACGGTAAAATACCGCGTGGTAAGAAGAATACAATACCCTGTTTGGTTTGGCTGGAGCAGAAGATATATTCCACAAGGCAACCGCGAGCAGATGGAAATTACGAATGGTGAAACGAAAACAGATGCAAACGGAAAATTTACCATTACTTTCAAGGCCATCCCTGATGAAACGACGAATAAAAAAGATCAGCCTACATTCTACTATGATGTAAGTGCAGACATTACCGACATCAGCGGCGAAACACGTAGCGGCAGCGCCACAGTAGCAGTTGCTTACCAGTCATTACAACTTAGTATCAACAGCGTTGATAAAATCCCGGCCGATAGCTTGAAGAATGTGCAGATCACCAGTACTAATACGAACGGGCTTTTTGAAAAGGCGACGGTAAATGTAGTGATGCAAAAAATTCAGTCACCTAACAAAATCCAGAGAACAAGATATTGGGAAGCGCCCGATGTTTTCGTGATCAGCAAGGAAGCCTATGCAAAAGATTTCCCGTACGATGTCTACGCTGATGAAGACCAGATGGAAAAATGGCCGGTAGGAGAAAAAGTGCTGGACATTACCGATACCACTTCGGCCAATGGAAATTTTTCTGCAAAAAATCCGGGGCTTGCGTCGGGCTGGTATAAGATTACTGCCACCACAAAAGACAAATATGGCGAGGAAGTGAAAGCTGAAAAATTTATCCGTATCACTGATCCTAAAAAACCTGCCGACCGTGACGCGTTATTATTGATTGCGAAACAAACAACGGCAGAACCCGGGCAAAAATTTAATTACAGCATCAACACCGGTTTTGATAAGATCTTTGTGGTGCAAAACACCGTCAAGGCGCCGAAGCAAACCACGACAAATTATCTTACGCTTACAGCGGATAAAAGCTATGAAAATGAAATTCCCGTAACGGAAAATGATCGTGGTGGTATCGGATTGAACTATATGTTTGTATTGCACAACCGCATCTATCAAAGTTCACAAACGTTGTACGTGCCATGGACGAACAAACAACTGAAAATAAATTATGAAACGTTCCGTGATAAATTATTACCGGGCAGCGAAGAAAAATGGAAGGTGAAGGTCGGTGGAAACAATTCCGACAAAATTGCCGCTGAAGCGCTGATCAGCATGTACGATGCTTCGCTGGATCAGTTCAAACCGCACAACTGGAGTTCGCTCTCTGCCATCTGGCCAGGAATTGCCGGAAGCATTTACTGGACGGCAAATACTTTTATGCAGGTGAATTCGAGTGAACGCGATAATACCTCTTATAAATACGTGAACGTGCCGGAGAAGATCTATGATGCGTTGACGAATAATGGATGGAACGAAGGTTATTATGGAGGAAGAAGTGACATTCGTTATTATAAAATGAGTGATCAGCTTAGAGCAGTAGCGCCATCTGCCGCACCGTTGGAAGACAGATTGGAAGAAAGAGACGAAGGCACATTTGCGGCTTCTAAAAAGGCCTCACCACAGCATATGAAAGTGCCGAACACCACATTTGATGATGCCGATGGAGATGGAATAGTCGATCAATTTGATAAAAATCCTGGCGTAAATGACAGCACCTTACAAAAAACTACAGGTAATGATGTTCAGATAAGAAAAAACTTCAATGAAACCGCGTTCTTCTTCCCTGATCTGAAAACAGATGCCGACGGTAATGTTGAATTTTCATTCACTATTCCTGAAGCGCTCACGACGTGGAAATTGATGACGCTTGCCCACACCAAAGAATTGGCAAGTGCTTACAACGAACAAACTGTCATCACTCAAAAGCCTTTGATGATACAGGCAAACGCGCCGCGTTTCTTGCGCGAAGGTGATGAGATTGAATTTTCAGCAAAGGTTGTCAACCTCAGTGATAAAGAAATTACCGGAACGGCGCAACTGGAACTATTTGATGCGGCGACAAATAAACCGGTGGACGGCTGGTTCAAGAACGTTTTTCCAAATCAGTATTTCACGGTTGCTGCGGGGCAAAGTGCTGCAGTAAAATTCCCTGCCGGCATCCCGGTCAGTTTCAACAGCGCCTTGCAATACCGTATCAAGGCAATTGCAAAAGACGGTAGTTTCTCCGACGGTGAAGAAGCAGCATTGCCCGTACTGACTAACAGGATGCTGGTAACAGAAACATTGCCATTGAACATGCGCAACACTACGGGCAAGAATTTTAAATTTGAAAAACTGCTGAACAGTGCTTCCAGCGGAAGCCTGAGCAACCATTCACTCACTGTAGAATACACCAGCAATCCGGCATGGTATGCGGTGCAGGCGCTTCCTTACCTCATGGAGTTCCCATATGAATGCGCAGAACAAAGTTTCAACAGGTATTACGCAAACACACTGGCATCCTTTGTAAGCAACAGTACGCCCAAGATCAAAGCGATCTTTGAGCAATGGAAAATACTTGATACAGCTGCATTGAGAAGCAACCTGCAAAAAAATGAAGAATTGAAATCGGCATTGCTCCAGGAAACGCCGTGGGTATTGGAAGCAAAAAACGAAGCGGAGCAAAAAAAGAATATTGCGATCTTATTTGATATGGTGCGTTTGGCAAAAGAAAAAACATCCACTTTTAATAAGCTGAAAGAGATGCAGCTAGCTAATGGAGGATTTAGCTGGTTCAAAGGTGGTGCGGACGACAGATACATCACCCAATATATTGTAACCGGCATCGGGCATTTACGAAAATTGAACGCGTTGAGCAGCGATGATTACAGCAAGCTGAAAGTTCTTGCAGACAAAGCCCTTCCTTATTTGGATGCAAGATTAAAAGATGATTATGAAAATTTAATTAAATACAAATCAGACCTGAAACTCAACAATCTTTCGAACACTGCGATACAATATTTATACATGCGTAGCTTTTTCCCCGAAACAAAAGTTGCGGCCGCAGCGCAAACGGCATATCAATATTACCGGGGTCAGGCGCAGAAATTCTGGCTGAGTGCCAGCAAGTATATGCAGGCAATGATCGCCTTGTCGCTTTATAGAACAGCGGATACAAAAACACCGCAGGCAATCATCAAGTCTCTAAAAGAAAATGCGATCTACAAAGATGAAATGGGCATGTATTTCAAAGAATTTACTACAGGAGGTTACTATTGGTACCAGGCACCCATTGAGAGCCAGGCAATGATGATTGAAGCATTCAATGATATTGAAAAAAACAATTCAACAGTAGATGACTTAAAAACATGGCTACTGAAACAAAAACAAACACAAAACTGGAAAACTACCAAAGCCACTGCTGAAGCATGTTATGCACTGTTGCTAAACGGTAATAATTGGTTAAATGAAGAAAAAGAAGTGACCATCAAACTTGGAAATACGGTAATAAAAAGCACCGATGATAAAACGGAAGCCGGCACCGGTTATTTCAAAAAAACGATAGATGGAAGTAAAGTGCAGCAAGGAATGGGCAACATCACGGTGAATGTTTCTTCGGGCAGCGCACAGGCTTCAACAAGTAATTCCACTTCCTGGGGTGCAGTTTACTGGCAATACTTCGAGGAGCTCGACAAGATCACTTCCGCAGAAACACCATTGAAACTTGTAAAAAAATTGTTCGTTGAAAAAAACAGTGACAAGGGGCCGGTGTTGGTTGCGCTCAAAGATGGCGATGAGCTGCACATCGGTGATAAAGTAAAGGTTCGTATCGAACTACGAGTTGACCGCGACATGGAATATGTACACATGAAAGATATGCGCGCCGCCTGTATGGAACCGGTTAATGTGATCAGCAGTTACAAATACCAGGACGGACTTGGGTATTATGAAAGCACCAAAGATGCAAGCACCAATTTCTTCTTCAGCTGGCTTTCCCGCGGCACATACGTTTTTGAATATCCGATGTTTGTAATGCAAGGCGGTAACTACAGCAATGGCGTTACTACCATTCAAAGTATGTATGCACCCGAATTTAGCAGCCATAGTGAAGGCATCCGTGTAAACGTAAAATAAATAATTACAAAAGATACATTACAAATTTTGTGACGTCGTTAAAGAGCAAACCAGATTGGTTTGCTCTTTTGATTTTAAATTCTCAATTCTTAATTGACTTACCGCTCATCATACATACTTTACCATCTATATGAACGCAAGTCCCGCTCGGCTCCGATTTTATTGCGTAATAATTACCGCCTGTATACCTTAGCGTTTCAAATCTAAACGGAGCCTCGCTCCCATGCCAAATGTATCATCTTATTGCAACTCCCCTTTTTAACTATCGTAAAAGAGTTAACCCGGAGCGCTGCTAAACAACCTTTTCACATTCCTGGTTAGCTTTCGTTAATTCGTTTGAACTTTTTACCCGAGCGAATGAAAGATATTCAGCTATAAATCATTTCTTTGGAAACGGAACCGGCCACCCGTACCACGATGATCAGTTGTATAAAAATGAATGCCGTAACCGGCTGTATTTATTTCTTAACAATATTACCAAAACTCAACAAATACAATGGACACACAATTATTATTACACACTTACTGGTGGGTTATCCTCATCGTCTTATCATTGATCTTTTACAAATTCATCCTGAGAGTTTTCTTCGGAATGGTGATCGTTCCTGAAAACAGGATCGGCCTAGTAACAAAAAAATTCGTTCTTTTTGGCGCCAACCGCGAGTTGCCAGATGGAAGAATCATCGCTACCAAAGGCGAAGCCGGCTTTCAGGCGCAGGCGCTTGCACCCGGATTGTATTGGGGCATGTGGCCATGGCAATATGGTGTGGATATGCAGCCCTTTACCGTTATTCCCGAAGGAAAGATCGGATTGGTATTATCCAATGACGGCGCGGAAATTCCGACTGGCGCCATTCTCGGACGAAGAGTAGACAGCGACAACTTCCAGGATGCAGAAAAGTTTTTGGAAAACGGCGGACAAAAAGGACGGCAAACTGCTTACATCACCGCAGGTACTTACCGTATCAATACGTTTGCATTTACATTAACGGTAGCCGACATGGTGATCATTCATGAAAATATGGTGGGCATCGTAACGTCGCTTGATGGGCATCCTATCGAAAGCGGGCAAATCGCCGGTAAATATATTGACGGCCACAATAACTTCCAGGATTTTGATACTTTCCTGAAAAACGATGGCAATCGCGGGCTTCAGCCTTCGATCATACTTGCCGGTAGTTACAACATCAACCCATGGGCGATCCAAATCGAAGAAGTGCCGATGACAGACGTTCCGATCGGGTATGTGGGCGTAGTGATCTCTTATATCGGTCAGGATGGAAAGGATCTTACCGGAGAAAGCTTTAAACACGGCAATATCGTCAGCAAAGGAAGTCGCGGCGTGTGGATGGAACCTTATGGGCCGGGCAAATATCCGTTCAATAAATATATCATGAAAGTAGAATTGGTACCAACAACCAACCTCGTGTTGAACTGGGCCAATACGCGCAGCGAATCACATCAGCTGGATAAAAATCTTTCTACGATCACTGTTCGTTCGCAGGATGGTTTCCCTTTCAATCTCGATGTTTCGCAGATAATCCACATTCCTGCAAATGAAGCACCAAAGGTGATCGCGCGTTTCGGTAGCATGAACAACCTTGTGAGCCAGGTATTGGAACCAACCATTGGCAACTATTTCCGCAACTCCGCTCAGGACAGCGATGTGATCGCGTTCTTAAGCACGCGTAAAGAAAGACAGCAGGCCGCAAAAGAAAATATGAAAACGGTGCTGGACGAATACAACGTGAATGCAGTAGATACGCTGATCGGCGACATCGTTCCGCCCGAATCATTGATGAAAACGTTGACCGATCGTAAGATCGCACAGGAAGAAGAAAAGACCTACAGCACGCAACGCATGGCGCAGGAAAAAAGACAAGGTATGGAAAAGGAAACAGCCATTGCCGATATGCAGAAAGAGATCGTGAAGGCACAACAAAGTGTGGAGATCGCGCAACGTACCGCCGATGCAGCCGTTAAAAAAGCCGAAGGTGATGCGAACAGTCTGAAACTGCAGGTAGACGCAGAAGCCACCGCTACGAAAATGCGTGCGAACGCCGAAGCGGAAGCTACCAAAGCGAGAGCAGGCGCGCAAGCCGAAGCCACCAAACTCAATGCCAGCGCGGATGCCGAAAAGATCAGCAAGACCGGTTTGGCAGAAGCGGAAAAGATCATGGCGATCGGTAAAAGCACAGCAGAAGCATACGAACTACAGGTGAAAGCGATGGGTGGCGACAACTTTACACGCTATAAGATCACAGAAGAAATTGGCCGTGGCCAGATAAAAGTGATACCGGATATTCTGATCGGCGGCGGAACCGGAACTGATGGCAGCATCAATGGTTTGCTGGGAATGAAACTAATGGAAATGATGGATCAGAAAAAAACAGATTCGCCCGGGGCGAATTAAATAAAAATTAATAGTGAATAATATTTGAAACGGAATTATCTTACAAATCAGGAAATTTCAGGCAAAAAATTATTCATTATTCATTATTCATTATTCATTATTTAATAATCTATGCTTTAAATAACAAACATGAAACTAACAATAACAACAATTTCATTGCTCTCCATGTTTATTTTTTCTTCGTGTAAGGAAAAACAAAATGAAGACATCACGACCGGAGTAAATAAAAGTGGTTCGGTTGAAACTATAGTATCAACGGAACACGCCGACAGCCTGAATGATATACTCATCACAAAATACAAAGTGTGGGTGCATGGCAGCGAATACAAGCAGATAGAGCATCGCGATACCGTTCCGGCATTAGGCCTGGAAACAAAGACCGCAGAAAACAAAGATGGCGATACCAAATCGGTAACGGTGAAGAAGGATTATGAAATCTATATAACGATCAGGTAAGTGAATAGGTGAATAGTCAATAGTGAATAACTAAAGCTTTACAATTGCGTTCTCTTTGACTAAACGCCTGAACCTCCCCAACCTCTCATCTCTAAACACTAAACCAACATGAAGCGTTCAAAAAAAATACAACTCATTCTCATCACAGCTGCACTGGCAAGTTGCAGTCAGAAAAATAAGGAGCCGGAATGGGGTACGGGCAACAAGACCTACGTCAGGGGCGACAGCACCGCTCCGTATACACGCACACATCATGGCGGTGGACACGGTCTTGTTACAGCAGCCTTATGGTACTATGCGTTCCGGCCGTATGGAAATTACAATAATGGCACTTATACCAAAGCGGGCTATTATTCCGGCGCTATCTCGGCAAATTCAAATATAGGAAGCAATGGCTTCAAGGGAAGTGTAACACGCGGTGGATTTGGCAGAAGTGGCTACAGTGTCGGCGGATAAGATGTATGATCTGTGATCAATGATTCATGATGTTTTCCCCATGGTTCGTGGCACACGAACCATTCATTATTTCGGCTCAAGTACCCAAACCATGACAGCAGTCCGCACTCCGCCCTAATCCGTAATTAATATTACTAACCACTCATCTCTAAACACTAAACTAAATGGAACGAATAAAAATACAACCCCGCAACAACTGGCAATCTGCCGTGGAAAAATTAGGTTTTGGCTTTCATACCAGCGATGTTGCCTATTGGGATGAAAGTGCTTACTATACTTTTTCGCTCGATGAAATAACGCGCATCGAAACTGCCACCGCGCAATTATGGGAACTGTGTCTCGGTGCTGTTCAGCACGTGATCGATGAAAAATTATATGCCCAGTTTCATATCCCGGAGAAATTCGTTCCATACATCGAACGTACCTGGAACGACGATCATCCGGCCATCTATGGACGTTTTGACCTTTGTGTGAAAGATGGAAAAATAAAAATGCTGGAATTCAACGCCGATACGCCAACGAGTTTGTATGAAGCAGGGATCGTGCAATGGTTCTGGCTGCAGGATTTTGACAAAAGCAAGGATCAGTTTAATAGCATTCATGAAAAACTGATCGCCTATTGGAAATATCTTAAAATATATTTGCACCCTGGCAAACTACATTTCACCTGTCTGAAAGAAACGCTCGAAGATCTTACCAATACTGAATACATGCGCGATTGCGCTATCCAGGCCGGACTTGATACAAAACTGGTTTTTATTGATGACATCGGCTGGGATAGCACCGGCGAACAGTTTGTTGACCTGGAAAACGAACAGATCAAAAACATCTTCAAATTATACCCATGGGAATGGCTGGCGCATGAAGAATTCGGGGGAAATATCTTAAAAGATTCCAACGATGCTTTCTGGATAGAGCCTGCATGGAAGATGATTTTATCTAACAAAGCCATTCTACCGATCTTATGGAAATTATACCCGGAAAATGAATACCTGCTACCTGCGTACTTTGAAGATAATGGCATGAAGGACTATGTAAAAAAACCGATCCTTTCACGTGAAGGGGCAAATATTGAAATAGTAAAACATTACGGTACCGTAGAAAAAAGTGAAGGTGAATATGGGGAAGAAGGGTTTATTTACCAGCAATTATTTGAGTTACCCGATTTTGACGAGAACTATCCTGTTATCGGAAGCTGGATCATCGGCCAGGAAACTGCAGGCATGGGGATCCGCGAAGCGAAAAATTTAATTACGGATAACAAGAGCAGGTTTGTACCGCATTTGATTACATAAACGTTATGAGTTGCGGGTTACGAGTTATAACAATTTATAGAGCATATGTTTTTGTTGCGCTACGATTTTTTAATGCTTTGCGCTGCGCAACTGAATTGTTTTGCAAAGCCTCCGCTAATAATCAAAACGCATAACCCGCAACCTATACCCTGCAAAAGCGTTCATAAAAACCTGACTCATTTTTGAATGATCATTTGCTTCATTTCGTTTCTTCCGAAGAAAACAGGGAAATACATCAATTCTGCCTTAACCGGATTAAGGGTGAAAGTCCCGTTGTATCTCGGCTCCAGTAAAATTTCAAATATATGCTGCCCTGCCCGTAAATATTCGAAAAACATCATCAATTTGTCTTTGTAAAATTCCTTGTACACATTTCCGCTGCGATTACTTTTCTCTGCATAAATACAGCCTGCGGGCAAAGGCACCTCGATCATTACATAATCTGCATCTTTCAGCACATCGACTTTTATTTGCATCGTTATTTTTTCTCCGGAAGTAATAGAAGAAACGATACTTCCGTTTTTTACAAAAGCTGTCTGAATATCAAATTTATCCCGCACCGGCAATGGCGCCGTGTTGAACACGTTTTGCCATGCAGTGAAATATACAAATCCACCGCCTGCTTTGGAAATGATGAATTTTTGTACCGAAGAATCTTTGATCACCACTTCCGCCGGAAAAACATTCATCACAAAATTTGTATCGCCGCTGATGCGCACCATTGCATCCTTGCGGAAATTTTTTTGTTGCGCAAGAATATCCGGTAAGATCGTTTGCAATACACTAGCTGCTTCCACGGTATTTCCCCAGGAGCCGCCATTTCTTTTCTCGAGAAAATATTGCAGTATAGGCTGCAGCAGCGACCGATATTGCGGCTCCTCCTTCAATATTTCATAAGCGATCACTGTAGTAGCCATTTCATTCCGATACCAGCTGTAATTTTCTTCGCCCCAATGAACACCACCGAGCATGGTTTGTTTTCGGCGCGCCACCAATTTGTCTAGCATCGGCTGATAGATTATTTGTTGCTGGCGGCAAACCTTTACATATTGCCATTGCTGATGTATTTCCAAGGAATCCGGTTTTATTTTTGCCAGCCAATACTTGTAATCTAATGCATGCCGCCCGTCACTCATCACCGCCAGCGCCGCCAGCAATTCATTCCTGCTCATTTTAAAAAGATTATTTTGCAGGTATAAAAATGCATTACGGATATTTGTTTCCACCAAAGGATTTTCCCGTTGAAGCAAAAGTGTTTTAGTTACATGTGCCGTGATGTAAAGATTGGTGGGTCCGCCTTCCCACCACGGCCAACCACCTTCAAACGATTGTCCTTTCTGTAGCTTGAGCAGCAGTCGGTCAACCATCTTCTGGTCTTTGAATTCTTCCTTTAAAGTTGCTTTGATCTTTTTTTCCATAATCAATCCTGCCAGTTTTGAAGCTGTTTGTTCCATACAGGCAAACGGATATTCTTTCAACTGATCGATGGCATTCAACAATACATCGAGTGTATTATTTTGCGCGTACAAATGCAATCCGCTGTGCTGCTTTGCAGCCGTAAAAGATACAGTCGTATCATTTTGAAACATCCAGAAGTTGCCCACCGACTCTTGGGTACCTTGTTTTACCGTTGGAATGACCCTTTGTTCACCATCTTTAAACCCCGTACTGGTCTGAAGATTGAAATCTATTTTCACAGAATCCGTGCCTTTTGCGCCAATCATCTGCTCGCTGATCAAAGCATCATTGCCTGCAAGGTTGCCGGTACTTTCCGAAAGAACACGCCCATTGGTCTTAAAATTTGTTTGTACCTGATAAACATCATCTGTGTAATTGAGCGACTTACCGATCACTGACACAGAATCGCCTTCCACCAAAAACTGCGGCACAGAAAGCTGCGCCACTATTGGTTTATAAGCCTGCGTGATCACAGAAGACTTTCCAACGCGCCCCTTTTTATCTATGCCGATTACAAATGTTTGCCAGCCGGTCACGTTGTCGGGATAGTTGATCACAAACCCCGCATGGCCGTTTTTATCTGTAAAGAAATTAGGTTCCCAGGCAGCATAATCGCGGAATTTTTTTCGGAAATTGGCGGCTTTTGTTTTTACAAGTACGGCACCGGCAACACCATCCGAGCCATAGATGGCCGTTGCCTGTTCGCTAGTGAGTATGGAGATTTCCTCGATATTATTGGGGTCAATAGAGGACAGAGTTTGAAGCCGCATAATAATGCCATCTACCACCAGCAGCGGCGAGTTATCACTGGTTAAACTTCGGATATCTCTCAACGAAATCCTCGTACCTCCTAACTCGCCGGAGTTTACAGTCTGAATATTCAACCCGGAAACTTTTCCTGCCAGCCCATTTACAGCATTTACCATAGTAAGTTCCTTACTCGAAATTGTAGCGGAGGCATAGCCAATGCTTTGTTTCTGCCGCACGCGCCCCAGAGAAGTAGTAACGATTACCTCACTTAATTGCGACAGGCTCATTTCCAGTGCGGCCCGCACCGGAATTTTTTTTCCATCTTCAATGGTTACTTTTATCAGCTTTGGTTTATATCCGGCAGCGGTAAATGATAACTCGTAAGCGCCTTTACGAAGATGTGCAAGCAAAAATCTGCCGTCGGCATCAGTCGATACCGACAACCCATAGCCCGAAACTGAAACGGTTGCAAATGGAACCGGCACATCCGTTTTAATATCTACTACGGTGCCTGAAACTGAACCGCCTCCTTTCTTTAAAATGATGTCGCCTGCGGGCCGCACGGCTACCTGCACTTCGATGGTCTTTGAAACATAGTCACTTCTGTCACGTGCTTCCTCGAACTTCTTTAATTTATTAAACAACTCGTCTACCACATCATTTTGAGCTGTAAATATCGCTTTGCCTGCATCTACTACCAAAGTGCCGTCCGGCCTGATGTTAAGGTCATCAACAACCGCAGTATAAAAATTATGGGTGACCAATAGCAGGCTGTATTTTCCCGGCGGAATATTTCCAATGATACGATTGTAGCTGATGGGAAGCACGATCGTATCTACACTTGTTACATTTACAAGTATCACATTGCGTAGCGCCGAATCCGGCACTTTGGTAAATTGCAGTTTTCCTTTTCCACGGGCATTTGTGTAATAATTATACAAAGTGGCGTTTTCATCCTCCGGCAAATAACGCTGTGCTGCGATGGCCTTGTACTGAATTACAGGTGGCGGCTGTACGGTATCGCCTAACAAAAGCTTATTGGAAAAGTTGCTTTTGATGGTATACAATTTTGACTTGTCCGGAAACAAAGACATTTTTTCCAGTCTCGTTATCAACGGCGATAATGAATACTGGTATCCGGGTTCAAATTGAAAGCTGATGTCAAATTTTCCCGGATTGAAAAACGTCATTTCTTCGCGCCTGAAAGGCCCCGCGATATGTGCAGTTCCGGAACTTAAATTTACCACCCGGTCATTTTGCCAAACCGTCGCGTTCGCTGGTTGGTCATTGCGCATCTGCCACATGGTTGATTCCAGCAAATTAATTTCCTGATCACTCCAGGTTGCCGGCTGAGTTGTTATTTTGGAGTCTTTTGAAAGCTTGTTCAGATCAAAACTCAGGTCATGCTTGTAATTCGGCTGGATGTAAATGCTATCGAATTCCATATAAGCATCAGGCGTTCTTATGGAAAACTGCGTCATTCCCGGCATCACTTTAAAAGCATAGGGCATACGATCGGTTACGCCGTTCCAATAAACCAATTGCCGGTTGATATACAAAAGGCAAACGCTTTGCGGGGTTCCATTTTTTACCACATTTACCGAAACCTGCGGAATAAAGTCGCTGATTAGTGTTTGCGCATCAAAATAACACTGTTTTGGAAACAATAGCTTGTAATAGGTCATCGTATCGAGATGAAACAAATCGATCCATGCGGTGTTTTTTCCCAGTCGGTACGACTTCGCTGAGAATGTTCTGTCATCACTTTCAAATTTCGGATATACAAGCCCGCGTTTGAAATTCGAACGGCGCGTGTAAGGCAAGTGGGGATATTTAATGTCTTTGCTAAATTGATTGTTGTAGCTCACTGCCGTAAGATTCACCTCCGGCGCAGGCTTGCCTTTATAATCGGCAATATCGATCTTCACAGAATCTTTTTGTCCCGGATATACCGAAGACGACGTGGAGATCTTAAAGTTGAGCCATTCGTAATCCAGCCCGAGCGAAACGGCATTGTTTTGTTCCTCTCCTTTCCAGATGTATTGCCATTTTACTGTGTACATCCGATGCGGATCCTTTTGGTACATCGACCAGGTAATAAGTGCAGCTGTATCGCGCGCCGAAGCGATTACTTCATTTCCCCGAAAAACAGTGTAGTACACCGGTATCCGGTAAGGGTTTACCAATCCTAACCCCAAAGTATCGCCGCAGTGCATGGACGTAGCCCAGACATTGTAATTATTGTACAGCCAAAATGTTTCCGTAGTATTGCCCTTGTCATCTACAGAAAACCTATACGAGTCTACCTGCGGGTCAATTTTTACTTTCAGCGGAAAATTTACGCGTACTTTCCTGTTTTCACCTGCTGTCATGGTTCCCGAAGCCGGTTCAACCTTTCCGTCTATAGTATATTTTGTAATGATGCTGTCTGCAACCTGTGTTATCAGTAATTCTACAGACCGGTATTGGTAAGAAAAACTTTCCTGCCGGGTTTGAATTTCATTGTTGGAATTTTTAAACGTCAATAACGCATCTATCGTCAGGTTCGCATCAGGCAAAATATCAGCGGGTACAACAAACTTCGTCGGTCCGCGTGTATCTAGTTTTACTGTGTTGGCGTAAAGTGTATCGTACACAAACAAAGTATCACGGTATGCCTTGTCAATAACGCGAGTTGTCAATAACAGGCTGGCCGTAGCATCCATCACATTCAATCCATTGGCATCTTTTGCTTCCGCAAAAAAACGAATACTATCGCCGGGATAATAAGTTTCTTTTTCTTTTCTAAAATTGTAGCTCGCAATTTCGCTTAGCACATAGTCTTCCATTTTAAATTCCCCATAGGTCAGCTGCACCGCTTTTTTTGCCTGAAAGGAAAGCTTGTACGTTCTATCCGACGGCAGCGTATCTGCCAGTACGAAAGAAGAAAAATA
Organism: Chitinophagales bacterium; assembly: GCA_015655125.1. Classification (GTDB taxonomy): domain Bacteria; phylum Bacteroidota; class Bacteroidia; order Chitinophagales; family Chitinophagaceae; genus Ferruginibacter. The sequence continues at coordinate 18,783 of JAATFP010000050.1, forward strand.
AGCGCCAGGCGATGCGGGTTTGAGTGTTTCCAGCAATTGATTTTGATATCCCCGCCTGTCATAATACTGGAGATGTACTTCTATGTTCTTGGTGAAAGGCTTTTTATTCCTGTCCAGCAAATATGCTTTGTACCGAACCGTGTCAATCGGTTTGTATTTTGGCTGGTTAAAAATAACATAACCGCCCGGCCGCGGATAAGATGATTTTCTAAACGTATTTTTTTTTTCGAATAACTTTGCCCACTGCGAAGGCAACCAGTTGAGGTACTTATATATTTTATGTTCGTGATAAATCTGTCGGCGTTGTTGCGCAATTGTCCGATCATAGTCGCCGGATTCCGAAACCGACCAATACAAGGTATCGCCCGGCGCGTACACTTTTACCAACGCGTCGTCTTCGCTTCTCCAATTGCTCCAGAACGTATGCGATGTGGTTTTAAATACGGCTTCTTTTTCAGCTACAAAAACCTTGGCATTATTCACAAACATGCCTTGCCTTGTTCTGATGTCGAATTGCAGTTTTTGCCCGTTGTTGATTGTCTGCAATATCAGATCGGAAATATTTATCATCGAGGCACGAATAAAATAATCGTTCACAGAAATCAGTACGTAATTGCCCAAGGGCAACCGGTCCTCTTCAACAGAATCCGCATTAAATATCATTGCCGGTTGTTGTGTCAGAAATACATCGAGCGGAATGGAATCCCACTTCCTGTATTTTTCGGCATCGGCAGCATTGATCTTATAAGCAAACGCTTGCCAGCTGCCGGTCCGAAGCTTTTTTAAATTTTCCTGGGAAAAACACAACGATGGAAGGATCACACAAAACAGCAAAAAGATTTTCCTCATAAACGATCGGATTTGTCAGGGTTAATGCCGGTAATATACGAATGGAGCATTTTTTTCACTCAGAAGCTGCATGGATAGAAAGCGTATCGTTTTGCCGCTTCGCAATTACATCTTCATCATTTGCACCTGAACGACGATCGATGTAGGAAGCAACAACGGTTGCGCAGCAGGAAGAAAAACCGACGAGCAATCTTATGTTAGGGGCATTTTTCGAGAAGCTTCCAGATGGATAGACAGTGATCTTTAGTTCCGGCTTTGCAAAATTCACTTCGTTCGCTGTACGCTCGCAAATCCTGCCGGGAACATAATTGTGAGCAATGCAAATATCAGGAGAAAATTAAATTCCACACCATTTCGCCCACCGCCCACCACAAACCAACCTTCACGGAAATGCACCATGATTATTCCAGCGATCAAGATGATAATTGTTCCTAAGCAGGCCACCTTTAGGAACCGCTGCGAGAGCAAACAAATGGCAGCAAGCACATGCGATATTTTGATGATCCACGCAAGTGGCACGCCTATCGGCGCAAAGCCTTGCTCATCGAGAAAAAATTTACCAAATTCATATACTCCGTTATTAAACATACCTCCCAGTCCATGAACCATCAGAATGACCGCAACGGCAAACCTGAGGAAAAATAGATTTTTGAAAAAAGTCAAAGAAAACATCTAAAAAAGTTTCGTTCTCTACAAGATAAATAATACCGGCTAAAAGCTGCATCAAATTTGCTCTAAAAGTGTTGTGCCGAAAAATTCTTTTTACCCGCTCTTCGTACCAACCCTAATCGTTGGCCTGATCTGTCGCAAAATCTGCGTATAATCTTTATCTTTGCGCCTCAATAATATTTACCAATGTTTCGTACACACACATGCGGCCAGCTCAGAATAGCCGATAAAGATACTACAGTTACCCTCGCAGGATGGGTGCAAACCGTTCGCAAATTCGGATCGATCACTTTTGTGGATCTGCGCGACCGGTACGGCATTACGCAATTGCTTTTTTCCGAAAGTCTTAATGCCGAACTGGATGCCAATCCTTTGGGCCGCGAATTCGTGTTGCAGGTAACCGGCACCGTGAACGAGCGCAGCAACAAAAATAACAACATCCCCACCGGTGATATCGAACTGCTGGTGACAACCTTTAAGATACTTAACAAATCCATTACACCGCCATTCACCATCCAGGATGATACCGATGGTGGCGATGACCTGCGCATGAAATACCGCTTCCTCGATCTTCGCAGGAATGCTGTAAAAAAGAATCTTGAGCTACGTTATGCAGTTGGTCGCAGCACCAGAAATTATTTGCACGAGAATAATTTCATGGATATCGAAACGCCGTTCCTCATCAAAAGTACGCAGGAAGGCGCGCGCGACTTTGTGGTGCCGAGCCGCATGAATGCGGGACAATTTTATGCGCTTCCGCAAAGCCCGCAAACATTCAAACAATTATTGATGGTAAGCGGCTATGATCGTTATTACCAGATCGTAAAGTGTTTTCGCGACGAAGATCTTCGCGCCGACAGGCAGCCGGAATTTACACAGATCGATTGTGAAATGTGCTTCGTAGAACAGGAAGACATCCTGCAGATGTTCGAAGGCCTGGTAAAAAGAATTTTTAAAGATGTAAAGAATATAGACTACACCGATGTTGTGGAGCGCATGACCTGGGAAAACGCCATGTGGACATACGGAAATGACAAGCCCGATATTCGTTTTGAAATGAAGCTGACAAACCTGAAATTTCCATCGCATACTTTCCTGGGGCAACAGGATATTTCATCGTTGATCTCGGGCGTTGATTTTAAAGTATTTGATGAAGCAGAAACCGTCATCGCAGTAGCGGCGACGGGTTGCAGCGAATATACCCGCAAGCAAACAGACGAATTAACGGAATGGGTTAAACGTCCGCAGGTTGGCATGAAAGGCCTTGTTTACATCAAATGCAATATTGACGGAACTTTCAAGAGCAGTGTAGATAAATTTTATTCCGAAGCTAAATTAAAAGCCATTGCGGAGGCAGCCAATGCAAAAGCCGGCGACCTGTTATTGATTGTTGCGGGCGCAGAAGAAAGAACACGCAAAGCTGCAAGCGATCTGCGTATGTACCTCGGCTCACAATTGGGGCTTCGCAAAACAGAAGAATTCAAATTACTGTGGGTACTCGATTTTCCGCTGTTTGAATATGCGGAAGAAGACAATCGCTGGGTGGCGCGCCACCACCCGTTCACTTCGCCAAAACCAAGCGACATTGAAACGATGATTGGCAATGACCCCACGATCAATAATGCTGCAGAATACCTTAAACATCCTTACGCCAATATAAAAGCAAACGCTTATGATATGGTGCTGAACGGAAACGAAATCGGCGGCGGAAGCATCCGCATCTTCCAGAAAGAGTTGCAACAGAAAATGTTTGCAGCACTTGGCATGGATGAGCAGGAACAGCAACACAAATTCGGGTTCCTGCTCGGTGCTTTTGAATATGGCGCCCCGCCACACGGCGGTATCGCCTTTGGTTTTGACAGGCTTTGCTCCATTTTAGGCGGAAGTGAAAGCATCCGCGATTTCATTGCTTTCCCGAAAAACAACAGCGGCCGCGATGTGATGATCGATGCACCAAGTACGATAGATGACAAGCAATTTGACGAGCTGCAGATAAAACTCGATCTCAAGTCCTGACATTTTTAAACAAAAATATAATTTTATACCTTCCCGCACCGGAAGGTATTTTTAATCTGTTTATTTGAACCATACATTAGCCCATAATACTTGTATGTATGTTTATGAATTGTATGTGGGTGTGAACATTTCCTCCCAGGTAAAAAAAATACGCGAAAATGGATTACCGGTACAAAGATTAACGGTATTGGCCAGGAAGTAAGAACACAAAATTTAATTTTGTGTTCTTACTTCCCACATAATATCTTTTAATAATTATTATCTTGTGTCACTTCAAATTCTATCGTAATTCTTAATTCAAAACCGTCATCATAAAACGAGTCCTGCTCATATTGCTTTCAATTGTAACGGCACCTGCATTTTCCCAACTGTATTTTAAAGGTGCGCTTAGGGCCAGCCAGGACAAGCTTTACAGGAATCTCGTACAAAACACCATCAATAAAAACCTCTCTCTTTCACTAACAGATTCTACAGAAGACAACTGGCAGGATGCATTCAATGCACTGGAAGTAACGCGCTATCAATCATTGTGGGTAAATGGCAGAATAGCAATCGCAGCAGAACAACTTCAAAGTCGTTCTGTAATGTTTCAGTATGCGGCACTCGAGTTATTTTACAGTTGCTTTGCAGATAAATTTTACAACGAAGTAAAATATCTGCTGATGCAAACTTCTGATCCAAAAACATTTGCTCTTTGCGCAGAATATATATTGCAATCGAGCAAAGGTGCGGAAAACGTTTCTTTTCTTTCAGTGAAGACTTCCGGGCTTCTTTCTGCAAATATTGATAATGCTATTTTGCTCCAGCTACAAAATCATCTTTCGCAAACGAAACAAAATTTCAGTGTACCGGATATCAGTTCATTTTTTCAAAAAAATTATCTGCCGGGTAAAGTTTTGGTATTTAGCTTCCAAAGAAAGAACCGTGATTTTCCTGGTTTGGCAATGGTACGCGACGGTAATGGAAATTTTATAAAGGACAGTAGCGGCGCTTATTTTTCTGTACCGCAACTGGCGCGTGCCAACAGCAATCTTCCCGGGTATTTGAGCAACGGCAATACGCCCGAAGGTATTTTCCGGATGAAAGGGTATGATGTTTCACGATCGACATTTATCGGCCCCACCATGAACGTGCAGCTTACCATGCCGTTTGAACGGTCGCCGAAATATTTTTACGCAGATTCTGCCATCAGCGATACAATATGGAACATCGATCGCTATAAAAAATTATTGCCCGTTTCCCTGAAGGAATATTATCCTCTTTACCAGAGCTATTACGCAGGCAAAGCCGGCCGCACCGAGATCATTATCCACGGCAGTACGGTCAATCCCCAATATTATGCACAGCAGCCCTATTTTCCACTTACTCCTACACAGGGTTGCCTTACTTCCAAAGAAACCTGGGATCCGGAAAGTGGCCAGCGCACGCAAAGCGATCAGCAATTGCTGATCAATGCGCTCATCAAAGCCGGCGGTGCCGATGGCTATGTGATCGTAATAAATATAAGTGATGATGAACGAGCTGTTGTGCCCGCTGATATTCTTCGTTTTTTTAATAAGAAATAAGAAGTATCAGACCCGGCTCTGTAAGGGTGCCGCGTTCAACGGGCGCAGCCTGGTCACGAATCAAAGAATTCGCAATTCATAATCCGTAATTCGTAATTTTACTTCATGAATCTTCCCCCGCTCGCAGAGCGTCTTCGCCCTGATACTTTAGATAGCCTGATCGGTCAGCAACACCTCACCGGCAAGGGAAGTATTTTGCGTACGGCCATTGAAAAAGGAAAAGTTCCATCAATGATTTTATGGGGGCCGCCCGGCGTTGGAAAGACAACTATCGCTAATATCATTGCGCATACTTTACAGCAAAAATTTTACACGCTCAGCGCTATTTCTTCCGGTGTGAAAGACATCCGCGAAGTGATTGAGGAGGCAAAAAATCTAAACGGTGCCATTCTTTTCATTGATGAAATTCATCGTTTCAATAAGGGTCAGCAAGATGCTTTGCTGGGTGCAGTTGAAAAAGGCATAGTTACGCTCATTGGCGCTACTACAGAAAATCCTTCGTTTGAAGTAAACAGCGCCTTGCTTAGCAGGTGCCAGGTATACGTATTAAAAGCATTGGATCAAACCGCACTTATTGAATTACTCCATTATGCACTTGCAAACGACGCTGTGCTGAAGAACCTTAAGATCAAATTAAAAGAAACAGAGGCGCTCATCAACATTTCCGGCGGCGACGCCCGCAAGTTGCTCAACCTGCTCGAGCTCGTTTCAGAAACGTTGGGTAAAAACGGAACGATCACAGACGATGCTGTAATGGAAATTGCGCAGCAGCGAATTGCATTGTATGATAAAAAAGGCGAACAGCATTACGATATCATTTCTGCTTTTATCAAAAGTATGCGCGGCAGCGACCCGAATGGCGCAGTATATTGGCTCGCAAGAATGATAGAAGGCGGTGAAGATGTAAAGTTTATCGCGCGACGGATGTTGATTTTTGCCAGTGAAGATATCGGCAATTCAAATCCGAATGCGCTGTTGCTTGCTACAAGCACCTTTCAGGCGGTGGCGATGATCGGGTATCCGGAGAGCCGCATCATCTTATCGCAATGCGCCATTTACCTGGCAACATCTGTTAAAAGCAATGCAAGTTATATGGCCATCGGCGATGCATTGGCTGCGGTTCAGCAACATGGTGATCTTCCGGTACCGCTTCATTTACGCAATGCGCCAACGAAGCTGATGAAAAACATGAATTATGGCAAGGACTATAAATATGCTCATAGCTATGAAAACAATTTCGTTATCCAGGATTTTTTACCGGACGAGCTAAAAGGCAAAGCTTTCTACGTTCCGCAAAAAAACACGCGTGAAGAAGAACTGCGAAAATTTTTGAAAGAGCGTTGGAAAGATAAATACGGCTATTAACCAGCGATAATGCAGACGACCCAGATTCTTTTAATTATACTTCCATTATTCCGTCATTGCGGGAAACATTAAATTTTATGCTGAACGTAATTTCCTGGTCACTCAAAAAATTTACCGACCTTTCTGCTATAGAATTGTATGAAATACTGAAGGTACGCAATGAAGTTTTTGTAGTAGAACAAAATTGCCCTTACCTCGATCCAGACGGCAAAGACGTGGACTCCTATCATTTGTGCGGATATATCGATGGCAGGCTGGCGGCATATGTACGCATTTTACCGCCGGGACTGGCATTTGAAGAAGCAAGCATCGGACGCGTGCTTACACAGGCGGATTTCCGGAATAAGCGCCTGGGCAAACCATTGATGACAGAAGCTATTGCCAGAACACATGCTTTATATGGTACAAATTCTATCCGGATCGGTGCCCAGCAATACCTGCAGAAATTTTATACCGAACTGGGTTTCATACAGGCCAGCGATACTTATTTTGAGGATGACATCCCTCATATAGAGATGGTTCTCACAAAAAATTAGTTTTCCGGACAATATTTTGGGGCAGTGCGCGTTTTTTACAGACGACGGTGTAATAATCCGTCTACAAATATCCAATTCTGTAGAAAGACAAAACTGATTCCATGAAATCAACTTTACCCAAAGCTGCTGGTAAACTGCTGCTGCTGTTGACGTGTTTTTTCCTGTCAAATACCATGCAGGCCCAACACCTGGTTTTCGGAAACGAGAATATGAGAGTGGAAGCCGGGCTTAACTTTGGCCCTACCTTTTTCCTTGGCGATCTTGGCGGCCACAAAGGCAAGGGCACAGCTTTCCTTAAAGACCTCAATCTGGAAACGACGAAATTAATGAAAGGTGCATTCATCACTGTATATCCGAATCATTATTTAGGGCTTCGCGTGGCGGGTCAATATACTTTTGTTGAAGGCCGCGATAATCTTATCAAAACAGAAGGTGAAGATGAAATGTACCGGAAGTCGCGCAATCTTGATTTCAAAAGTAATATGTGGGAAGTGTATGGTGCGATAGAATTTTACCCAACCATGGCTTTCAGAAAATATGATGATTATGATCCACGTCTGAAACCATATGGTTTCGTTGGTGTGGGAATGTTTCATTTTAATCCGCAAGGTTCTCTGACAGATGTAAACGGAAACAAAACCTGGTACGCATTGCAGCCATTACGCACCGAAGGTCAGGGCATGGCTGAATATCCAAGCCGCAAACCATACAAGTTGACGCAGATGAATATTCCGCTTGGTTTCGGTTTTAAATATGACCTGAGTGATAAAGTAACAACCGGCATGGAGTTATTGTATAGGAAAACATTCACCGATTACATCGACGACGTGAGTACAACATATATCGACCCTGCTTACTTTGCTGCCTATCTTTCTCCTGCCGATGCGGCGATCGCCAGGAAGCTGAATGACAAAGTGATCAGCAGTATTTACCCGAGCGCACAAAACAGGATCGAACCAGGAACACAACGTGGAAACGTAAATAACAAAGATGCCTATTTTTCAGTTGCATTAAAACTCGGCATCAGGCTGGGGTACACCGATAGTGAAGAAAAAAGGATGAGGAAACAAACAAGGTGCCCGCATTTCTACTAACAGGCCCTATTGAACTTTTATACAAAATGATTGAAAACAAATAAGTGCAGGGTATACAACAGAAGGCAACCCCCGGGAAATGCAACATGTCTTTTAGACGCTGGTTGATATTTCTGAAACCACACTATTAACCCGCTTTCGTTAATATGCTCTGCCTTATTTTTAAAAGAGTTGATTAATTTAAAGGTCAACGGAATACGAGCCGTTGACCTTTTTGGTTTAGGAGTTAGGCAAAGCAATAAAAGAATTTTATGGGCAATCCAATAGCTTTCTTCAGGCAAAAACTGTAAACCCCTAAACACTGAATTTTTCCAGCCAGTCCATTACCATTACCCCTTCTTCTCCACTACTGGGGTTGGCTCCCTTATCTAAAAAATAATTTACTACCTGTTCGATCATCGGCTGCTGCACATGCTGTAACTCATCAAATGAAAAAACCTGTTTTCCATCTTCGGTGATCACTGTAACTGTATTTGCGCCAAATGCAGAAAATATCATTTTACCTGCAGAGCCGATGATAGTGATCTCATCCTGTTCTGCCAAAGCTGATGCTGCAAAGCACCAGGTGCCGCTGAAAAAAACGCCGGATTTAAAATGTATCTGGCCGCTTACGATATCCGGAGCGTTGTACGTTTTAGATTGATTCGCCGAAAATCCCTGTACGTGTTCGGCTTCGCCAAAATAATAAAACATGATATCAAGCTGATGGGGTGCGATATCATAAAACAAGCCGCCGCCGGCAATAGCCGGGTCAACGCGCCAGGCTGTTTTGCTCACAGACAATTCGGAAGCCGATAACTGTTTTCTATAAAAATTCAGCTGCACCAGCCTTACTTCTCCTATCGCTTTTTCCCGTAGCAATTGTTGCACTTTTTTAAACTTAGGCTGCGCCCGCCGATAATGCGCTACCGATAACTTCATATTTGTTTGCTTCGCTACCGCTGTCATTTCTTTCGCATCAGCGGCATTGGTGGTCATCGGTTTCTCAACGTATACGGGCTTGCCGGCCTTCAAAGCAAGGAGCGTTAATTCTTTATGAGATGATGGTGGCGTGGCGATGTAAACAGCATTCACATTCTTATCATTGATCAAGTTGAGCGCATCGCTGTACCATACGGGAACCTGGTGTCGTTTGGCATAATCTTCCGCCTTTGCCGCATTGCGGCGCATCACAGCTACCAGTGAAGAACCGGGCACTTTATTGAATGCGGGGCCGCTTTTTACTTCCGTTACATCGCCGCAACCGATGATGCCCCATTTAATGCGATCAGCTATTAAAGACATTTTCTTTTAACTTAATATTGAATAAATAATAATAAATATTTTTTCTGATTTAGAAAACTATTCTGATAACCGGGAAATCCAAAAGTTATGACAATTATTATTATTCAGTATTAATTATTATTTGCGTCCGGCCATTTCCTCCATCACGTATTTACCTGTAAAACTGTTTTTAATATTTTTCATCTTTGCAGGTGTGCCTTCATACAATACTGTGCCACCGCCGCTTCCCCCTTCCGGGCCGATATCAATGATGTGATCGGCCACCTTAATCATATCGAGATTGTGTTCGATCACCAACACAGTATTCCCCCTGTCGACAAGCTTGTTCAACACATCCAGCAAATGTTTGATATCCTGGAAATGAAGGCCGGTCGTTGGCTCATCGAGAATATAAAATGTTTTACCTGTATCACGCTTACCCAGTTCTGTCGCCAGCTTAACCCGCTGTGCCTCGCCACCACTCAATGTTACCGCACTTTGGCCGAGGGTAATATAGCCAAGACCTACTTCCTGCAGCACCTTTATTTTGCGATAAATGAAAGGAACCGCATTGAAAAATTCCACAGCATCATCAACACTCATATCCAGCACATCGCTGATGGATTTTCCTTTGTAGCGGATCTCCAGCGTTTCGCGGTTATATCGTTTCCCATTACATTTTTCGCAGTGCACATGCACATCCGGCAAAAAATTCATTTCGATCATATGACGGAACCTGCCGTTCCTTCCGGTCTATATCTTCATCACATCCCAGGTCCTCACCAAAGGTGCTAACGCACCCTCCGCCGCGGGCTCCCGTCGACGTCCACCACGCCGCTCTGTCTTTTAGCCCTCGGCCGTTCCGAATGC
>JAATFP010000095.1 GCA_015655125.1 Chitinophagales bacterium
AGGAATAAAAAAAAGTTCAGAATCGCTTTTGCTCTCACAGCTTAAAGATAGAATACAATTGCTTAAGAAGGCTCTAAACAGATGTTTTGAGCATAAAAAACCCAGGCATTTTCCGCAGGGCTTCACACTTATTGGTATTTCGTTGCAGTTACAAAGTTTACTAAAAAGACACCCGCTTTCCCTTAGTTTTACATCAGGAAACTAATCAATGAAAATGTCGTGGCAGGTTCATTGATTTAGTAATTTTTACCACGAACTGTGCGCCGGTATACAGGATGATATTTCCCTATAAAACTACTTCCAAACGATTGTGATTAATTAAGGTTGTTCCTGCTGCAACCTTTTTTCATTTCTTAATAACATGCATAATTTCAAGACGTTGACGGTTGCGCTGAAGCCACGTAGCGGGCGGAAAAAATAACGGGATAGCCGCAACAATTATATAGATGATCAACAAGATAATGGTACCCTTTCATGCATAAAACCATATCGTATCCCGGCATCATTTAAAAAAACATCCCCCTTCTTTTTAAGCAAAAAAACCATCTTCAATTTTCATTAGGAATTGTTACCCGGATTTTATTATCTTGAGGCCAGTTTTCATAGGGTACGGATTAAAATCGGGGCACAGTTTCCACTGTATGCCCCTCTTTTTCGGCCGTAATGCTGGTGATTAACATGATCGTGTCACCCCGGAAACTTATCTTTAAGCAAATAGTGACACAAAAAACTGGCGCATTTGTGATAGCAATCGCCGGGGCGATTAAATAAAAGTTCTTCCTGTATTGCCTGCACTGATTTATAACCAGGCTACCAATATTGCGGCAACATTTTTTGGTCACTAACTTTCTTATTCCTTATTTCACACTCCTTATTTCTCAATATGATGGATCTAAATAAACTTTACTCCGACAAACGACTCGGCTACAATTCAAGCACGTCTGATCCGCGCACGGTTTTCCAGCGTGACTTTGACCGCATCATTTTTTCTTCTTCTTTCCGGCGATTGCAGAATAAAACGCAGGTTTTTCCTTTGCCGGGTGTAGTATTTGTTCACAACAGGCTCACGCATTCGCTGGAAGTAGCATCTGTTGGCCGTTCGCTTGGAAGTTTAGCCGGAGCGTTTATTGCGGCGAAATATGAAAACGATCTTTCGGCAGAAAGTATTGAATTTTATAAATACAGTTTAAACAATGTAATTGCCGCGGCATGCCTGTGCCATGATATCGGCAATCCTGCCTTCGGTCATTCCGGCGAAGACGCGATCGCAAATTATTTTATCAAGAATGAAAAGGAACTTGCTTCACAATTTTCGGCGGCAGAATGGCAGGACTTCATCAACTTTGAAGGAAATGCCAATGCAATCCGGATATTAACACAGCAGCAAAATGGAAAATCCGGCGGCAGCTTTAACCTAACCAGCTCTACGCTTTCCGCTATCGCAAAATATCCCTGTGAATCTTCCGGAAAAAAGCGCGGTCATCTGCACCGAAAAAAATTCGGCTTTTTTCAATCTGAAAAAAATGCCTTTGAAGAGATTACAAGAAATACATCGATGATTCGCGAAAGTCAATCGCCCATTATCTTTAGACGTCATCCTTTTGTGTGGCTTGTGGAAGCTGCCGATGATATCTGCTATACCATCATCGACCTTGAAGATGCTCACCGGTTGGGCATTATTGAACATAGTCAATGTATAGAGCTGATGATGAAAGTACTGGAAGCTATCGGCAGCGGCAACATCGGCAAAACACGTTCGCAGGTGGAAGCAATCACCAATAAAAATGAAAAGACAGGCTTCCTCCGCGCCAAAACGATCAGTGCGCTTATCATGAATGCGATTGATATTTACGTCAAAGATTTCGAAAAAATACGGAGCGGCGAATATGACAAGGCCATCTTCGACAGCATTGCAGACAAATGCCCTGCGATCGGAGACATCATTAACTTTTCGGTGAAATATATTTACAATCACCGCTCCGTTGTGGAAATCGAAAATGCAGGATATAACGTAATGTCGGAGTTGTTGTCGCATTTTATCCCACCGATCCTGGCAAATGAAAACATCACCAATGCGCAAAAGAAGGCCCTCAAATTATTACCGGAACAATTTCAATATCCCTCAGGCACGCACTACGAAAAAGTGATGGGTGTGATCGATTATGTATCGGGTATGACGGATAATTACGCAACAGATCTGTACAGGAAGATCAAAGGAATTGAGATCGGAATGACATTGTAGTGAAGACGACCGACAACGAACCACCGGCAACGGAAAAACACTGGTTATAGCCTACTGTGGCCGGTTGTCAGCCGTCGGTTATCTCCTCTCTTTCCATCTATCAACCCGCGCCCAACCAACTGCGGCCCAACAATCAAACCAGATAGACGGGCCACTAAAAAGATGGTCGGCGGCAAAGCAAACGTTGTAAAAAAAGCCGTGGCGCCGGCCATGAGATGCCATTAATCACGGTTTCCGGATCACTTTAGTCCTTTCAATGCAGGAATACGATCAGGATGCAGTATTTACAGCAACTCCAGCTCCATCGCCCTTTTTACCAGCATGGCTATATTTTTGCAGTCGAATTTTGCGAGAAGATTTTTGCGATGCGTGTCCACCGTATTCACGCTGATGAAAAGTTCTGTTGCGATTTCCGTATTCGTTTTCCCTTCGGCGATCAGTCCGAGAATCTCCTTTTCGCGTCGCGTAAGGAGAATTCCCTGATCGGCAGATTTGCGGAGTGTTTTTGAAACATCCTCACTTAACCATGTTTTGCCTGCGGCAACAGCACTGATCGCATTGAGTAGTTCTTGTTTTCCTGCATTTTTTATTGCATAACCCGAAGCGCCATTAGCCATCATTTTTTCGATATAGCTAAACTGATTGAACGTACTAAGTCCAAGTATCATTACCTGCGGATACTTCTCTTTCACTTCCCTGCAAAGATCGATGCCGTTTACATCAGGCAGACTAATGTCCATCAGGATTACCTGCGGTTGATGCCTCTGTAAAAAGGCCATGCACGATGAAGCATTGGTAGCATGCCCGCTCCATTCTATTGCAGGTTCGTTCTGCAACAACGAGCGGATGCCTTCGATCACCATATAATGATCATCTACGATAAAAACAGTTATCTTTTTCATGACTTCAATTCTATCAGAACGGCCGTTCCCTGTCCGGGCGCAGATTGCACGTCCAGTTTGCCTTTTAAAAATTCAACGCGGTTTTCGATATTCGTCCATCCGATTCCTTTCGTTTGTTCCAATATCTTTTTATCGAATCCTTTTCCATCATCTTCCACTGTAATGAAGATCGCATCATTCGATTTACTTACCTGTACTAATACATTTTTTGCGGCAGCATGTTTGATCACATTGTTTACCAGTTCCTGAACGATCCTGTAAATCCCGATGGAAGTGAGATCGTTTATGACAGAACCTGCGAGTCCGATGGATTGATAACGGATATTCAAAGCGCCGGATTGGTTGATGTCTGCACAAAAATCATTCAATGCGCTATCCAATCCAAATTTTACCAATCCTTCCGGCATCATGTTATGCGCCACGCGCCGCATTTCCTTGATTGAACTGTCCAGCATGTCGATGCTGCGATCAAATGCCTGCGCATTATCCGGCGTCATGACAAGATTTTCTTTTACCGTATTGAGAGAAAATTTTATCCCGCTTAGCATGCCGCCCAATCCGTCGTGCAGGTCTTTTGCCAATCGCGTCCGTTCCTTTTCTTCACCTTTCAAAACGGCTTCGGTGGCCGTAAGTTGTTGCTGGGTTTCGAGTTCTGTAATGCGTTGCTGTTGCAATTTTTGTTTGTTGCGGTAATTGCGGTAAAATAGAGCCGCAATGAGCAGCAGTGCAAGTCCGCAACCAAGCAATACATAATTATAGGTGCTTTGCTGCTTCAGTTCTGCGCGCTGCAATCGCAACTGCTGATCTTTCTTTTCGGTTTCGTATTTTTTTTCCAGTTCAAGCGCGTACGTTTTTCTTTCATTGGCATCGATGGTGTCTTTCAGATCGGTGTATTTCCAGCAGTATTCATTTGCTACTTTATAGTTGCCAAGTGATTCGTTGATGCCGCTGATGAGCGCATATCCTTCTTTCATAAAAAGCTTGTAATCGCCGGCTTCTGCCAGCTTCACTGCTTCGCGCGCAACCGTATCTGCTTCCTCCCATTTTTTTTGAATGTTATAAATGTGGGCGATCTGGATCTTCGGTTCCACCATTCCCCACGGATAATTATTTTGGCTGGAATACTGATAACCGCTGTCGTAATATGCAATCGCTTTGTCATATTTTTCCAGCTGCTGATTGGTTACACCCGAAAGTGCGTAGTATGCGTAGTTGAGCGAGAATGGAAATGTTTCTGAAAAATAATTTCGTGCGCTATCGAGGTATCGTTCGGCAACATCGAATTTTTTTACTTCCACCTGGTATTGCACCTGCCACAGGTAGCCGCCGAACAAATTTTTAGGCAGCGGATTTTTCTTCGCTGCAGCAAGCGCCTTGTCCGCATATTCCTGTTGCTTTTCAGGAATATGCATTTGCTGGTAAATAGAAGCAAGATTAAGATAAGTAGTAGTAAGATCGCCCCGGGGGTCCTGCTCCAGCAAAGCCGCTCCTTTCAAAGTATACTTGATGGCAGAGTCGGCATTGTTGATGGCACGATGATAACTTCCAAGATCCACAAACGCACGGCCGAGCTCGTTCTGCTGCATAGTGCCACTCTGATCCTTTTCGAGATATTCGATCGATTTGAAGATTGTAGTTCCCTGCAGATCGCGTTGTGATGCTTGTTGATAAGGTGCCGCTTCGCTGCGAAGTGCGCGTCCGGCCCAATAATACATATTGTGTTTCAGTGCAAAATCAACCGCATCTTTATACAGTTTATGCGACTTACCGATATCCAGTTTTTCTGTAAATTTTGCCAGGTTGATCATGTTGTGCGCACGCGCAGTATCGGACAGTTGTTGTTTTAGAATAATCAGCGTGCTGTCCACGAGGTTTTGTTGCGCAAAGCAAAAAATGGGTAACAAAAAAATCCCCATCAAAAGTTTTATTTTTCTGAACTCAATCATTGTAATATGTTAGATCGAAAATAGATGCCCGTATTAACCTGTGTAATCCGTGGCTCAAAATAAACCAATGTTTCCGTCGCTGCAATCCCCTTTTCGGATGATTTTTATGCAGACTACTCATGACCACCCTACCCAAATATCACGCTTTTACGGTATTGGACGTTTTATTAAAATCTTCCATTTTTACAACATCGTACAATCTGGCTAAAAAATTCAGTCATGCTTAAAACCACTTTTCTCTCAGTAATTCTATTTTGCATAACTTTTTGCTACGCGCAAAAAAAAACGCCGGCAGGAAAAATGCCTTCTCAAAAAGAAATAGGTGCGATCAAAAAGCAAACACAGCAAATGATCGGCAACCTCAGCCCCGAAGATAAAAAAATGATGGAAGAAGGGATGAAGATGGCGCAGGAAATGCAAAAGAATGGAACGTTGCCAACAGCAGGCAAGCAAAACATCACAACTTTGCCAGTGAAACAAACGGCCTTGCTGGCAAAAATCCCGGTTATTAATTCAGCAGCTGCATTTAATGCATACATCGAAAGCCTGAAAGCAAAAGCGTCGCAGACAATTGATAAAAAAATACGCGATGAAGTGGAGCAAACCCTTATTAAATACAAAAGCGATGCGAAAGCAATCAACAATCTCGGGCCGGCTTTGCTTATCAAAAAAAATGTTCCGGGTGCCATTTATGCCGCCATTCGGGCGGTGCAGTTGAATCCAGCTGCGGTGTTGTCGCAAAATAATCTCACCGTTATTTTACACCAGTCGGGTTACCCTCAATATGCGTTGCCGATCCTCGTTTGGCTCAACACTCAATATAAAAGTGATCGCCTGCTAAACACAAGCGGGCAATGTTATTTGTCGCTTGGCGACAAGGAAAAAGCAAAAGAATTTTTTATAGGCGCGTTGCGCCTGAATCCTGCCAATGCCGATGCCAATTGCGGGATGGGATTGATATTGACCAAAGAAGGAAAGATCGGGGAAGCTGCGCCCTACATTCAAAAAGCAATGAAAGACAGCTATTCCGAAACGCTGGAAGACCTGATGGATCAGCATAAAATCTCTCTCGATTACAGCGCGATCCGCGCCAAAGTGCCGGAATATTTCAATGAGCTAAAAATAAAACCGGCGCCGGCAGCTACAAAGCTGGAAGAAATATCGCCTGTTATCACACAGCGCAATGAATTGGATCTTTTGCGTGAAGCATGGTATACCAAATCAAACGCAAGCGATGAGGAAACAAATGCAAAAATGGAAAACGAAAATATGGAGCAAATGGTAAACCGTGTGTATGGTTATTTGCCAACGGCGCCATTTAGCCGCAGAGCCAGGTTCATGGTCATCCAAAGTACAAAAGATTTTGCGGCCAGGGGCATGGCTGTTGCGATCGAAAATGAGAAAGCGCGCTTGCAGGCAAACGAAATGCTGAAGCAAATGGATGATCGTATCAACAAAAGATTTCACGATGAAAGTTTTGCCAGCACTTACGAAGAGTGCGTGATGCAAAAAGAAGAACTTCAAAAATACCTGAAAGAATCGGCCGAATTATATGACGGCATGGTGCGCAAAAATTTGTTCAAACGGTATGACTATGCAAATGACCAACTTTATTGGAATTTATTTTTGATGAATGATGAACAATACAAAAATTATTTTTACCGCACTGCAACTGAGTTGGTGCGGGATATTGCCGGCTACTGGCAATGGCAACCGCTGAACACTTCGCCGGAGTCAATTGCAAGACGTTGCGAAGATATTCTGAAAAATCCGCCAAAGGACCAGGCTGCCGAAGGCGATGGCGATTATGATTGTCCCATTAAAGTTAAATACCCTATCGGAATCGGTTCCATCAAAGAAGATTGCAAGGGCATTGAATGGGAAGGCGGTGAATTACTTGTGCTAGGTTATGAAAAAGATTACAAATCCGGTGAATGGACCGTTGCTTTCGGTCTCGGCGAAAGTACAGAACTGGGCTTCCTCGGGCTGGGTGTTAAAGGACAAATGTTTTTTAAGTTAAACGGTTTTCAGCCGATCGATTGCGGCATGCGTTTCGAATCTGGGGGCGAGGTAAACATCGGGCCGGTTGTAATAGAAGAAAAAGTAACCGCAGTGATCGGCATGACCAGCGGAATTAATGTGGATGCGGTGGATAATGGAAAGACGACGAATATTTTCAACCTCGATCCAACAAAGTAATTCAGATGTAGAAACTGTGATCTATGATTCATAACCTATAAAAGATGACAGACGGTTTGCTACACACAAGTTTTTATCCCGAAGTGATAACACAACAATAACCACGGATGACATCCATGGCCTAAAACAAACACAATGAAAAAAACGATCTTCCTTCTCACTCTCGCATGTTGCACCATCATTGCAAACGCACAAGGCCCAAACCCGGGCATGAACGAACTAAAAGAAAAAGTGATCGGCTGGGATAAAATCATGCAGCCCAATGGCAACGCCCGCACCAAAGCGGCTATCAACAACGGCCGCACATATAGCAATTATCAGTTTGGATTGATAGACACCTTTTCCAGCTGGATAAAGAAAAGTTACATCCCTATCGGCGGTTTGCCGCAACAGGAGCGGCTTGCATTGCCGGATGCGCCTAATTCGCGCCCTTACGTTCCTATTGGCAGCGGCGTTTCAATGGGCATGTGGGTACCGTGTTACGACAAGACCGGAAAAGGACTCACCCGGGCACAGCCCGCTTCTGCGGATCGGATCACTATTCTTACCAATCATTTGAAGGCATATGAAGAAGCAAGTTGGTACAATACGCCGACACAATATTATTTTACCATGTGCATGGATACGCGCGGCAAATATTTCGACGCAGCCAGCGAGCAGAAAGTGGCGCCATTTCGGGAAGAGCTCAATCGGAAGATCAGCGGAAATTACATGATCTACACTTCGGCAGGTGTGCGTACAATGAACATCCTGATGATCCCCGGCGGCGAACTGCCGTTGATACAACTCACCAAACGCGAAATACTGGACAAAGGTGAAGAGTGTGTAAAGCGCGCCAACGCGAAAAAAGATCTTCCCGATCACATGTTGCAACCCGCGCTGGACAATATTCGCGACCTGCGAAATAAATATAAAAACAGTCTGGATGAACCTGCCATCATCAATCACATGCAACTCGGCATTTACTCTTTTGAAAAAGATGCCGATTTGTTCGATATGAAGAAACGCGAACAATATCCGTGGGCGGTTTATAAATACAAACCGGAAGTATATGAACTGGCAAAAAATGACAAGCCGGTCTGGCTCAACATCACCTTCGATTATGCGACAGAAAAAAGCAGCACTTGTGCATGGGAAATTTACAAAGCGATGACGACAAACTTCAATTATGAATACGTGTACAATTATTTTTTCAACCCGGAAAAAGTAAAAGGAAAATCGTACCAGCCGCTGAAACCCGTTACCACAATGGCTGCGGAAGACAAGGTGAAAAACAAGGCGGCAGCTTCATCACAAATCAAGACTTTTCCTCAAGGCGTTTTTTACATGGAAGATTTTGCAGATGCAACATCCGGAACGATGCCTGCAGGCTGGAGTTCGGAGCAGTCTAACCGCACATTCCAATTTGAGAAAATATCTGAACAAAGTGCAAACTGGATGTTGCTTGATGATAATTCTGCCGTATTCCCATCTGCCATTAAGAAAAATTTCCCGCAGGATTTTACGCTCACGTTTGATATTGCCACGAGTGATTTCACAGAAAAAAGCGGCCGCTCCGTTCAATTTTTCCTGGACGGAAATTCCCCTGCCGGAAAGCGCGACGTAGGTGTGAAACTCACGCTCAGTCCCGGTCACGCTGATCTTGACAGAGTATATCCCTCCACGGCTGTAATTGCGGTAAGAACGCCGGCCAACTATGACGCGAAAATTCAGGAATTAGAATTTAACACCTTCAACAATGTCAAAAATGTGGTACATATTAAAGTAGTAAAAAAAGGAACCTCGTTGAAAATATTTGCAAACGATCTTCAGGTAAAAGCCGATGCGAAATATGGACGCGATTATGACGCCGAAATGAAACTTCCGGATAACACCACGTTTACCAACATCTCCTGGCGCGGAAGCGTGTTTGTGCAACAACGAAAAGAGGGAAATGTGTATTTGAGCAATGTGAGAATAATTAATACTGAATAATTAATGATCCCAAACATCGGGCCATTACTAATAAAAGCCGGCAGAAAAAATTATTAGTTGTTCATTCAGATCAAACATTACTTATGAAAAAAATCTTTGTCCTATTTTTCACCTTCCTTCTTAAAACCTCCTTTATCAATGCGCAGCAATTCGACATCACAACCTACAAGCCGCCCGAAGGCTGGATCACAGTCTCAAAAGCCGATGCTATTACATTTTCGAAAGAAGACAAACCGAAAGGCACATGGTGCATCATTTCCGTTTTCAAGTCTTTAGACGCCAGTACAGATGCGGCCGTAAATTTCAATCATTCCTGGAATGCATTGGTGAAAGAAAACCTTGGCGCCGGCGCCGCGCCGCAGATGCAACCTGATGCGGCTGAAAAAGGCTGGACAGCAAAAACAGGATTTGCTCCATTTGAAAAAGATGCTTTAAAAGGCGTCGCGATGCTCGTGGCTTCATCGGGCCGCGGCAAACTTGTAAATATTCTGATCCTTACAAACAGCGATGTTTATCAAAAAGATGTAACCGCTTTTCTCGCTTCTGTTGATTTTAAAGTGCCGTCAACAAACGCGGTATTATCGCCTTCGGCTGTTTTATCGACTGCATTAAAAAGCAAATTCAAATTCAACACTACCAATTTTGACGACGGCTGGACAGCCGTAGAACAGGCCGATTGGGTGTTGGTCACAAAAGGAAATATCAAGGTTTATCTTCATTATAAAAATGAGGCCATCAAACCCGTCAATACCGATCCCGGTAAAATGTGTGCCGCCGCCTGGGACGTATTGGTGGCGCCGCGTTACAAAAATATGCAACAGTATAAAAGCGCGCCCAATATGCTCGCCTCCACGCGACCGTATTTTGCAAAAGCGGTCCTCACAGAACTATCAAGCGGCAAAAATGTTTTTGTGGGATTGTTCAGCCGCGGTAACATCGGATGGATCGAAATCGTTTGTCCTGATGAACAAACCTTCATTAACAATTTTGGTGTTGATATCAGCAAACTCAACTACTACAGCGACGTTGCCATTTTTGATCCATTACAAAAACTGGCCACTTATAATAAATTCGCCGTGGCGCAAAGCGACCTTTCGGGAAAATGGACGAGCAGTTTTGGCGGTAATACTTATTACACCAACATCTACACCGGTTTGAGCGCGGGAATGAGTACATACACTTCCAATGAAGAATATAATTTTTTGTCGGCCTATACCTACAAATGGCGCATCATTGCAGGCAATTCATACGGTGGCGCCACAAAACTTGCGCAAGGTACGGGCGAAGGAACCTTTAAAATGCTCAACGATTGGGAAGTAAATTTTTCAAACATCGAAGGCAAATCAAAAACGTATGCAACAAGATTTGTCTGCGTAAAAGGCGGTAGAATGCTGATCATTAACAACACCGCGTTAATTCCAGGAGGAAATTAATTACAAATTAAAATTTCCCCAGCCGGAAAACCGGTTGCGTTCGATTGCCGCCGGCATGTTGGCTATTCTTCGTAATTTTAATTTCAATCATTTATTACGGGATGAATACCATTAGCACAAAATTGAACGAGTTGTTTTCGCGTATTCCGCGCCGCCATACTACAGATAATGTGAAGGAAATAAACAACATCCTTGATGAATATGAGGAACTGCTTCAATTGATCGAAGCGGAAAATGATTTTTATGAAAAAAATGTAGATGAATTTTTTGATACGCTGGATCCTGTTCGCATGCTTGTTAAAAAATCAAACGATAACAGGACCTCTAAAAAATCGAAAGACGATCTGTTTGATCAGGCTTCGGGAGATCTGAAAGATACGATGGAGGCGTTGAAGGATTTTTATGAAGACGGTACCAGGAAGGAATAACTTATACTTTTTTTGCGATTGTGCGAAACGAAGTAATCTCAATCTTATTGAAACAGGAAATTGCTTCGTTACAGCAACGACAGAATCAAAAAAAGCCGGTAAGACTACCGGCTTCGTTTATTCACCAAAAATTGCACTGCTAAAAAAACTCATTTGTTATTTATCCATCACGCACCGGAAACCTATGCCGCCGGCCCTGTCGAGTCCCGGGCTCATCAATAAATATTTGCCATATTTATTTACTTCTTTCGCCTGCGGAAAATACCAGCGTGAAGTTTGCGCATGAAAATAGCTGCCGCCTTTCAATATGGCCGCGCTTGTATGTTCGTCCGTATATTCATCCGTCCACTGCCATACGTTGCCCACAAGATCCAGGATCCCATAAGGACTCGCTCCTTGCGGATACGCGTTTACGTTAGTAGGCGCACGCATCACGCGGTTTGTATCTGCCACCGGCATACGCGTGCTGTCTTTTGCGCCCCAAGG
The DNA here is from genome assembly GCA_015655125.1 of Chitinophagales bacterium. Classification (GTDB taxonomy): domain Bacteria; phylum Bacteroidota; class Bacteroidia; order Chitinophagales; family Chitinophagaceae; genus Ferruginibacter. The sequence continues at coordinate 11,611 of JAATFP010000095.1, forward strand.
ATACAATCGGCCATCGGTTCCCTGCGCGGCGTATTGCCATTCCCATTCGTGTGGTAATCTTTTTCCTGCCCATGTTGCATAAGCGCGGGCGTCTTCCAATGAAACCCACGTCACCGGCTGATCAGCCGCCCCATCCGGATAATTTCCGTTCACCCAGTTTTTAAGAAAATTATGATCATCTTTCGGATGATATTTTGTTGCGGCTACAAATGCTTTGTATTGTTTGTTCGTCACCGGCGTAATGTCCATGTAAAAAGAACTGATCTCCATCACATGACTTTGCGACCTCGCCGGATGCTGTTCCCAAGGATGCTGAATGCCAATAGCAGTTGGTAATTCATTGCCTTCTATCATCACCCCGGTAGATTCAAACTTGTACTCTTTCGAACCTTCCACCAACGCCATTCCTTCAGGTGCTGACGATGCTTTTTTTGTGGAAGCAATTGCGACCAGCTTTTGCGGAATTTCCTTCCAGGTAGCAGACAAGTTTTGCAATGGCACTTTTGTGAGCAACTGCATTTTTGCCAGAAATGGTTCCAAAGCCGCAGATTGCTTTTCATCTACTACCGCAATGGCTCCGTAACCTTGTGCTTCGATATCAAAGGAAAGTATCACCTGGTCGCCTTTTCGTGTAAACGTTGCCGGCACCCCATGCCAGATGTCGATATATTTTACCCCTTCTTCATATGGAACAGCAATCTGCCCACCCTATTTCGGAAAGCTATCACGATTCACAAAAGTGTATACCGTTTGATGGGCGCCCGGAAATTGAGAAGCAAATACACCTTTCTGCAACACTGATACATGCGGCGTCCAGCCGACGCTGCTCCATACATCAGGAAATTGCCGGTAGATCGTCCGGATGGTTCTTATGGCAGAAGAATGTCTTTCCGTTATCTGGTTCCAGATGCCCCAGATATTTTCCCAGCTATTATAGCCGATACCATTAAAGAATGCATATTGCAGGTCATTCGTTTTATCAGTCATCCAGCGGTTGGTGATATTTACCTGGTGCTGTGGCTCGAACCATTTGTAAACACTTACGCCCGGCGAATAATTATATTGCCAGAAATAACCCCAGCTAAGCTGGTTGTATGCGAGCATATTTATATTTTTCACGCTCAATTCTGGTTGCAGTGCAGTTGGATAATTCAGGCTATCCGATGCCGATGCATAATCTTCTGTTACACCAGACATTGTATCGCCGTTCAACCCGTCGGCGCCAACGGCTTTCAGTGCCTCCAGCAAAGCCGCTGCCATGGCCCATTGCAACTTGCGGGTTCCATGATCCCAGATCATGATCGGAAAGAAGACTTTCACGCCGCGCTTGTGAAAATCGTTTACCATTTTTGCAATGCCTTGTAATCCGCCTGGCATGTCTTTCCAGTAATCAAGTTGATTACGGTCATCGATACCGATGTTCGGATAAGTAGGCCAGATCAGCACCGCATCTAATCCGCCATACCTCTTTTCAAGATCATCGAGGTATTTGTTAACGGTATATTCGCCTTTGGACCGGTCGAAAAAATATTTGTCGTGCGCCATCATCTGGGCATACACAAACGTTGTTTTCGTCCATGCCGTTTTGGGTTCGCTGTAGCGCTTGTTGTTAAACTGAAGCGTATCATGCAATTTTTGCCGCCAGCTCTTCATACTATCGAGCCACGGCGCAAAGCCTTCAGGTGTGGCCGGACCGGCAAACAATTCACGCAGTCCACCTTGTGTAGGCTGCGACAATAATTGTGGATTTTGCTGCCGCATCCCCATCTGGGATCTGGAGATGAAGGACGATGCAAGGAGAGTGATTACTAAAAAAGATTTTCTCATGTTTGAAGATTTTTATTTTTTGGGATCACAGATTTCTTTTTCCCGCTTCGCGGGATGATTAAATGATTACACAGATTTTGTTCGCCTTCGACGAACGTCTGCGGCAAATTTTTTTCTCCGCTAAGGAAGTTTCGCCGCAGGCGAAAAAAGAAGTCTGTGATAAAAATTTATTCCGTGATGCCGCTCACCGGCTTGTCACCATACACTACATATTCATCCGCTTTCAGATCAAAATCCGGAGAAGGGTTGTTTACTACGATCCTGATAGTGTGTTTTCCTTTCGGAAGCTTTAGGTTCCAGAATAATTCATGGCGGCGCGTGCGGAATGCCGTTGGAAATTTCGCCGTTTCTGTTTTTACACCATCTACAAAGATGTCGGCTTCAAAAACATAGTCGTCGCCGTCTCTCTTCTTTTTCACCGCTCTGCCTAATACACAAAATCCCGTTCCATCAATATCAAGTGTGAGACCATTGGCATCTTTATTTCGCAACGACGGCTTTGCAGTGGGATAAATGCCAGGGAAGCTTTCTTCAAAACGAACCGTGGCCGGCTTCTGTGTTTTTATCACTACCGCATCTGCTTCTACACTTCCGCCATTTTTTTCAATCATCGTCAGCGCATGTTTATAGCTCAAGGCATTTACACCATTTAACGATAATGTTGTGTAGCTGAAATTCATGTCTTCAATGGCCGTAAGCCCGGCTTTCCATTTTGCAGGAATGGCCGCATAGCCCTTGATGGTGCCCAATACACCGCCTGCGGTTGATGGATTACAATCTGCATCCTGGCCGGCCCGCGTGGCGATCTCCAGCGTTTTTGTAAAATCGCCGTTGCCATATAAGAGGCCCAGCACAACATACGCGGCATTTATTTTTGCGTCGATATTAAAAGGCACAAATACGCCCTGCGGGCAAACTTTATCATCGGCCCATTTCTTCTGCAATTCAAACCAGGTGGCTTTCCAGTCTGTCGGGTATTTCTTGTGCCATTTAATCACATCGCTGATACATTGATAAAATTCACTCTTCTGCGGAATAGTTTTCAACGCTTCCGTTACCACAAAATTAACATCGCCTGAAGTAAACGCTATGCTATACATCGCGCCCACGTAAACACCGCCATACCAGCCATCGCCATAGTTCATGATGTGGCCGATCTTATCGTTGATTTCGGAAGCGGAATTGGGCATGCCGGGATTCATCAGGCCAGAGTAATCTGCTTCGATCTGGTAATCGATCGCATCTGCATGCAGGTTATGCGCCGGTTGGCCGGAAGCAGGCGCTTTAACACCATTTAGAATATTGTATCGCGCGGCCTGGTTGGCGAACCAGAGATCAAATCCTGCGCGCGCGAATGAGTTGGCAAAAGAATCGACCGGGGCATCAAAACCTACGCGTTCCAAAATATCTACAAAAGTGAGATCCATGTAAATATCATCATACAGGCCAGGCTGATCGGTCATCGTTTTTTTCAGATAATCATCGTGCCATACCAATGGTTGATAATCCTGGATGAAAGTGCCGTTGTACCGGAACTCATACGGACCTCCAAAGGTAACGCCGATGGTTTGTCCTGCCCAGCCGCCGCGGATCTTATCTTTCAACACTTCTTTTGAAATGCGCACCGTTCCATTGCCTGCGGGCTTTTGTGCATTGCCTGCTGCCGCCAGCAACAGGCAGCAGGGCAATAGTAATTTTTTTATTACGCTATTTGTCATGATTAATACCCGGGGTTTTGGTGAAGATTTGGATTTACATTCAATACCGCTGTTGGCAAAGGATACAGTTCATCGTTTACTGTACCTGCCGCTTTTTCAAACCAGGGGGTATTCCATTTGCCGAAGCGGATCAGGTCCTGGCGGCGATGGTATTCCCATGCAAATTCACGGCCTAGTTCTGCCAGCAACTCGTCCATTGTTAATGTTGCGATCGTATAATCATGTGTATGATCTCCGAATGCCCTGAAGCGAACCTGGTTCACCAGATCAACCGCAGTTTGGTTGGCAATGCCTCCGTTCTTCCGCATGATCGCTTCGGCTTTCGTCATCAGCGCATCTGCATAACGGAACACCACCCAATCGTTGCTCATGCTTTCGTTGTCTTTAAGTCCGGATTCGTACCCATATTTCTTAAAGCGTACGCCATCGTCCAGCAAAGCAGGCGCTGTGGGATTGTACAAAGCATTGATATGATTGCGATACGTTAGCTGGCGTGTTGAATTCAACATCAGCGGAGCACCGCCGGCGCTGTATTGCGGACCAACCAGCCAGCTATTGATGCGCTTGTCGGTTGATGCATATGAGTTGTAAAAATCTTCCATACCTGCATACCCGTCCCATGTGAATGCGATCAGGCCAAAAGTCTGTTGGCTGAGTGTATGCAGCGTCCAGCAATGAATTTGCAGGATATTGCCGGGAGTTTTTGTTTTATCATAAGGAACAACAAAAATGTTTTCCTTCGAGCCTTCGTTTGTTGGGGTAAAGTTTGCAAAATAATCATCCGATAATTGATACCCTGGTGTCGCTATTACCGCGTCGGCGGCAGCAATGGCTTCATCGTATTTAGAAACTCCGCGCCATTTTTCCGCGTTGAGATAAAGTTTCGACAACATCATATTCGCCATCGCTTTCGTGCACGTGCGGCCGTAGTTATTTGTAGACGGGGCGTCATCCAGCGCAGCGATATTGGCAGTGATCTCCCCTACCACAAAATCCCATACTTGTGCGCGTGTGCTTTGTTGCGGAAGTGTTACATCCGTAAAGTCTGTTGAAATCGGAACGTTGCCGAACCAATCCAATGCACGATAATAAAAGAATGCACGCGCAATTTTTACTTCGGCAAAAATTTTGGGCTTGGTAGGAAAATCTACGGGTGAATTTTCCAGCTGATATAATATCTGGTTGCACATCGAAATTCCATCGAAGCAAAAGCTGTAGCCGCCGCTCATCACCGATAAATTCGGATCAAATTTATGCTGATGCAGCGCGATCCAGAGACCATTGTCATACCAGAGGTTCGTTTCCCGGAAAGGAATAATACATTCATCGGTACCAACCAGATCGAGGCTCCCCGCGCCAAAACGTGATGTGATCTTTCTCATCTGCGCATAGATCCTTCCTACATTAGTCATCACTTCAGCCTCATTACGGAAGAAATTATCCGCTGCCACGGAAGAATATACTTCTTCATCCAGCTTCGTACAGGAAAATGTTGTGGCCAGCGAAAAAAGCAATATGCCGTATTTTATAATTGACTTTTTCATATGTTGATGTTGTAATAGTTAATTAAAAAGTGACGTTCAATCCAAGCGTGTAGGTTCTTGTTCTTGGATAATAATTGTAAGCATCAATGCCTGGTGACAAGCCCGCCAATCCTACTTCCGGATCTACTCCTTTATAGCCGGTGATGGTGATGAGCTGTTGACCCGTAGCATAGACCCGCAATTTCTTTATCACTTTTGTTTTCAGGTTTGGCGTGTAGCCTATAGAAAGATTATCCAGCTTTATGTAGGAAGCATCTTCCACAAAACGAGATGAGTATTCCGCTTTACCTTTATAATTAGGATTGTCGAGCGCACTCAGTAAAATGTTCTTTCCACCGAGATAACCGAAGTTTTCATAATAAAGGCGATGAATGTTCAGCACATCGTTGCCATAAGAAGCACGCAGGTTGAAAGCGAGATCGAAGTTTTTATAGGTAAACGAGTTACTGAAAGACATTTGAAATTTAGGATAAGCATTGCCTACGATGCGGCGGTCGGATTCATCGATCTTACCATCTTTATTCTGATCCACATAGATCGGGTAGCCTGCCGTATCAATACCATTGAATACCAATGCTACAAAATTTCCCAATGCGCCGCCTTCTACAATCTGGTGCGTCCAGGTTTGCACATCGGCGCCAATATAGCCTTGTTTAAGATCGGTCAATTTGAACCCTGCATCGTTGTCGGAAAACGACACCAGTTTATTTCGGTTGCGGCTGTACAACAGTGAAGTATTCCATGTGAGGTCACGCGTTTTTACCGGTGTTGCATTCAATGTCACTTCGATACCGCTGTTGCGGATAGTACCAACGTTTGTGTACAGGGAATTGTATAAGTTTGGCGGAACAGGAACGGTATATGTCCACAACAAATCCTTTGTATTGCGTACATAATAATCGATACTTCCGCTGAGGCGGCCATTGAGAAAACCAAAATCGGTACCGATATTATACTCTTCTTTCTTTTCCCAACGCAGATCCGGATTGGGATTGCTTGCAGGCGGGTAAGTGTTCAGCCATTGACCGTTGTAATAGAATCTCCCGCCAACGGCAAGCAACTGGAGCGAACGATAGTTACCAATATCCTGGTTACCCGTTACGCCAAAACCTGCTCTCAGTTTCAGATCGCTCAACCAGTTTACACCGGCAAGGAAGTTTTCTTTCTTGATCCTCCACCCAAGACTTACGGCAGGAAAATCACCCCATTTGTGGTTGGCACCAAAACGGGAAGAACCTTCATGACGCAAAGAAACCTGCGCAAGATATTTTTCATCGAAGTTATAGATCACGCGGCCGAAGAACGCGATAAGCGTGTTGGATTCTTTATAGCTCGACATAGATGCCTGTCCGAGCGACAATGCGTTACCTGCGCCGATATTATTGTATTGATAAATGTCCACGTCAAATCCGGCATTGGTTGCACCAAATGTTTCGTTGGTTCCATATTGATAAGAATAACCTGCGATCGCCTGGATATCATGACGGCCGAATTTTTTGCGGTAATCACTGCTCAGCTCCATCAACTTGCTGTTTGTCTGGCCTGTTCCAATGATCGCCGTACCGTTGTTGCCAATACCGATCGGGTAATACCGTGACTGGTACAAAGTATTTTTATATTGATCGCGGATGAGCGATCCAAAGGCAGAAACGTTCCAGCCTTTTGCCACTGCGTAAGTGAGGCGCGCACTTCCGGTAAATGTCTGTTGCTTACCCTGGTTCACCTCTTCTTTGATCATCGCCACTGGATTGTAATATTGGAAAGGGCCCGTATTACGGTAATATCCTCCGGCCAGTTTGTTGGTGCTGTCGTAAACAGGCTCTGTCGGATTTCTGCGGAACGCTTGCTGCAACACTTCCTGGTCGGTATAGTCGCGCCTTGTTTCCGCATACATCAGGTTATAATTGATGGTAAGCTTGTTGTTGAATTCTTTTTGAGTAGCTGCAATTTTAGCCTGCATACGTCGGTTACGATTGTCCTGCACGATACCTTGCGCTTCGCGATAATTTACCGCTGCGCGATAATTGAAGTTTTCTGCGCCACCCGTCATTGCCATATCGTAATATTGATCAAGTGGGGTTTGTGTGATCTCTTTGAACCAATCAGTACTTGCGCCACCATCAAATTCTGATTCACGGCCGGGATAATGATCATGGATCGCCTGGCGGAACTCTGCAGCATTTAGGTTGCGCAATTTTTTTGCTACCTGCTGAATCGAAGTGTAGGTGGCAAATTCCAATCCATGCTGACCGGCCCTGCCTTTTTTTGTAGTGATGATGATCACACCGTTTGTTCCGCGGGTGCCATAGATCGCGGCAGCAGAACCATCTTTCAATACATCGATAGATTCTATTTCGTCTGTACTCACGCTGTTAAGATCGCCGCCCAACACACCATCGATCACAAACAAAGGACCTTGTCCGCCTGAAAGTGTGGTAAGTCCGCGCAATTGAATATCGAAGCTGCCGTTCACATCGCCACCGCCCGGCCGGGCAATATTGAGGCCCGAAACTCTGCCCTGCAGCAACTGCACCGGGTTGCCGATGCTTCCTTTGTTGAAGTCGGAAGGTTTGAGTGACGTGATCGCACTTGTCACTTCCTTTTTGGTGGCCGTGCCATACCCCACCACTACTACTTCATCCATTTTATTGAATGAAACTACGAGTTGATCGTTTAACGGATTTTGGCCGCTGTAAACAATTTCTTTTGTTTGATAACCGGTGGAAGAAAACACCAGCGTTTCACCGGTTTTTACTACAACGTTGTAGTGTCCTTTTGCATCGGTGGTTCCGAGCGCCGATCCGCCTTTGCGGCTGATGGTTACATCCGGCACCGGTTTACCGTTAGCGTCTGTGAGCGTTCCGCTTACTGCTGTTTGAGCCATGCTGATAGCGGGTAAAAGCATTGTCAAGCAGCCGATCAGGCACAGCGTTTTTAACTGCCTGAGCAGTTTAAGATTTTGTAAGATGATCATAGCAATCGTTTTTAATTTGAATTAATTAGGTTCTGGCAAACGAATAGGGTAGTTATTAATTGATCGACGCTGTTAGTTTTATGATGCTGTCACGTTGAGCCTGCCGAAACTTATTTTGGCAGGTTGTCCGTTCTGTCAGGCTGAGCTTGCAGGATCCGGCTTCGGCACGCTCAGCCTGACAGGGCATCGATTGAACTAAGCGCCCGAGTATATGATGAGTACAATTCCAAGAACGAAGCAGGCAAACATTCCGGCCAGCAGGCCGTTCACTTTTCCCTTTGCGTTTTTAAATTCCTTCCAGATGAGTACGCCCCAGATGGCTGCAACAAGCGTTGCGCCCTGGCCAAGGCCGTAGCTCACAGCTGGTCCGGCTTTTCCGGCAGCGAGAAGATTGAGCAGGTTACCAACGCCCCAGATGGCGCCGCCCAGTACACCCACTAAATGAAGCGGAAGTTTACCGCTGAAATAATTATTGTAAGTTACCGGCGGACCATCAAGCGGTTTCTTCATCATTACTGTATTGAACAGGAAGTTGCTGATGAAAATGCCCACAGCAAAAACAACAAACGCAGTATATGGAGTCATCTTTGCAACCTCGGGATTTACGAAGTTGTTGAGATCCATCGATGCGGCGATGAAACGGTAGAAGCACGACATCAGCACACCGGCCACAATAGAAAGGATGATCCCTTTACTGCTCGCTTTTGAAGAGCTGATTGCAGATTTTTTGTACGCAATCGCATTGAGGATGATCGCCACTGTTACCAGGCCCACGCCGGCAAAGAGCAGCGCAGGATCTCCGCGTTGCACACCAAGGTAATTAATGATCACGCCCAAAATGAGCGCGATACCGATCCCGACGGGAAAGGCCACCGACATTCCCGCAATCGCAATGGCGGCAGTGAAGAGGATGTTCGCAAGATTGAAAATAATGCCGCCAATAAAGGCACTACCCACATTGCTCCAGCTTGCCTGGTGAAAATCATCCAGGAAACTGCGGCCCGAAGATCCCATGCTTCCCAGCGTGAAGGCGGCAACTAAAGAAAGTAAAAGAATTCCGATAACATAGTCCCAGTAAAAGAGTTCGAACCTCCATTTACCGGTAACGAGTTTTTGTGTATTGGCCCAGCTTCCCCAGCAAAGCATGGTGATGAAGCAAAATACGATGGCCAGTGAATAATTTTGTACGATGAACATGGCAAGTTTGTTTAGGTTGGTTGATTTTATGGATATTTTTTAAGCCAGCTTGCTCGCGATCAATTCATTCCGGTAAGGAATGGAAGATTGCGCTCCGAGCCGCGTTACAGAAACCGCAGCTGCTTCACAGGAAAACCTCACGGCTTCCACCAGCCCTTTTCCTTCGGATAAATACACGGCCAGTGCGCCATTGAAAGTATCGCCGGCTGCTGTGCTGTCTACCGTTTCCACTTTTTGTGACGGAACTTCTGTAAATTCTCCGTTTGATAAAACCAGCGCACCCAGTGGTCCCATCGTGATCACCACATTTTTCGCGCCCATTTTCCGGATGGCCGTTGCCGCCACTTTTGCAGATTCCATATCAGTCACTTCGATGCCGGAAAGCATTGATGCTTCCGTTTTATTCGGAGTAATGATATCTACATGACTCAACAGTTCTTCCGATAGAACAGCCGCCGGTGCAGGGTTGAGGATCACGGCCACGCCTTTGGCGCTTGCTTGCTGTACCAGAAACTGAACGGTGGTAAGCGGAATTTCCAGCTGGATCAATACCACGCTTGCTTCGGCAATTTCCGCCAAAGCATCGTGCAGATCGAGCGGCATCAGTGCGGCATTGGCACCCGGTGCTACTACGATACTGTTTTCGCCGGCTTCATCTACCGTGATGAGTGCAACGCCGGAAGGAAGTTCGTCGTCCGATAAAATGAACCTGGTATCGATCCCTTCTTCTTCAAAAAGCTGGAACGATTGTTTGCCAAATACGTCGTTTCCGATCTTGGCAATGAAGATTGCTTCGCCACCCAGACGGGCAACTGCCACTGCCTGGTTTGCGCCTTTACCTCCGGGATTCATGAAAAAGGAGCCCCCTAGTACGGTTTCTCCATGTGCCGGAATATGGCTCGTTTTTACAACCATATCCATGTTGGTACTTCCAACGATGATGATCTTTTTTGAATTCATACGTTTGTAGTTTTAGCAAATCGATAGACCAAAAATAAAATTTGAAAATTATTAAATAGGCCTACTTTTACGATAACATAGAATTCAGATTCGTACACTTTGGAAAACATTGCTTCGCAAAACATTCATCATGAGCATTTTGCGTTTTAAGAAAAACAATTGTTTTATTCATTGCTGAACCAATATGTCGAACTGTACAACTGTCATCAAGCTGATCAACTCTTTGTCGTCGTCGGAGAAAAGAAATTTCCGTTTATCGTCGCAAAAACACAATGGCAAAAAAGATTACCTCTTGCTGTACGACCTTATCAACAGCAGCGTTCCGAGCGAAACGAACATTAAAAGCATCACGGAAATTTTTTCAAAAAAATTACCCGGATGCTCCATCGATGCTACGGCAAAATATTTATTGAAAGTACTCACCGACGGGTTGGTAGAATCAAAGACCGAAAAAGACAGTGAGTTTATGATGTATCAAAGCATGCTTCGCGCAAAAGTACTGCAGGAGCGATCTTTGCAGCAGGAAGCATACAAAGAGATAAAGAAGTTGCGCGAGCAGGCGGTGAACTCCCAGCATCACATCATGCAGTATCTTACGTACCGCATGGAACTGATGCATTTATCGGATCAGCGTTTTCCGGATATCAAAGACAGTTATCTCGTAGATCTGCAGATGAAAGCCAAGGAAGTGCTGCGGCTCATTCACAATATCGAAGGACATTATTCTCTGTATGAACTGATAAAATTCAGGCTCAGCAAAGCAGGAAAAATTAATTCCGATAACGATAAAAAACAATTGAACGACCTGCTCCTGAGCGAGATCAGCCTGGTGACCGGTAAAGCAAAGAACAGTTTTGAATCAAAGAAACTGCACCTGTTGTTTCAATCTTTTTACTTTACAGATATCGCCGATCACAAATCTGCACTTAAAAGTTTTCACGAACTCAACCGCTTGTTTGAGCAATATCCAAACCTGCACGATCATCCGCCAATGGATTATTTTTCTGCTTTGGATGGCATCCTGGATAGCTTACGTACTGTAAAAAAATATGAAGAAGTGCCGTTTTATATCCAGAAACTTCAAAATCTAGATGACACTTCATCTCCGGAATATTTCCGTTTTTTATTAAAGAAAACCATCGCCATTTATACGCTTGCTGTGGCTACCGGCGAACAGGATTTCAAGGCCGCCGTTGATTTTATTACCACGCTGGAACCTGCTGTAATTTCTGCTTATAACATTGTACATAATGAAAAACAGGCGGAGTTGCTGTTTTATTGCGGACTCACTTTTTTTGGAAAAAAGGATTACAAAAAGGCGCATAAATTCATACAATCTGCAATCGCAGATAAAAATGTACCGATACACCACGGCATTTACAAAGCGCTGCGGCTCCTCAATATCATTTTGTACTATGAGCAAAAAGATACGTCGTTCCTGCAATACGAAATTCGCTCCTACACACGCGCACAAAAAAACAAAGCAACACTTACCAAATGTGAAAAACTGATTTTTAAAACGGTGCAGCTGCATCCGTCGGCAAACAGCACAATAAAAAATGCCGTGCTTTTCAAAAAGGTTGCAAAAGACATCCTTGCCGTAAAAGAAGATAAATACGAAGAAGAGGTTTTGAAGTTCATGGATTTCACCGGCTGGGTGGAAGGCAAGTTCAGGGGTTTGGCATTTAGGGTTTAGAGGTTAGTAATATCTGCCAACCACTAATCTCTAACCCTAAACGCCAAAAATTATCTCCCATATTTCCATATCCATTCAACCATTTCTCCATAGATCTTACTTCTTCCTTCCGGGGTATTAAAGCCCACATCGTGTCCTGCGCCAGGCATGGCAACAAGCTGATGGGTAACCCCTTTTTGAGTTAGCTTTTTTTCGAGCGTGGTTGCCTGTGAAAACGGCACCAGCTGATCGGCCGTTCCATGAAACATCAACGTCGGAATATTTTTTACATGTGATACCGGGCTGGCGGCCGCATACGCCGGATCCAGCGGTTTTAGCGGATCATAACGTGCTCCGGTCATTTTTGCAATAGCATGTAAAATATTGCTATCCGCTTTTGCATAGTGATTCAACATGGCCGTATCTGAAAAATCAGTCGGCGCACATTCGGTAACGATTGCACCGATTTTTTTATCCGACATAAAACCATACATCAAAGCGAGATGGGCGCCCGCGCTTTCACCGTTCATGGTAAAATTTGTGGCCCGTGTGTTCCATTCCTTTGCATGCGCAATGCAATACCTGATCGCGCTGTCGATGTCTTTCAATAATTCAGGATAGTGTGTGTTATAATCATCCGCGTAGCGATATTCTATATTGGCGGAAGCTATGCCATGCGCGGCAAGGCTATCCTGCGTCCTCGTACCCCATACTTTTGTTCCGATCGTCCACGCGCCGCCATGCATGATAATCACAAAAGGTGTTTTGGGTGTACGGTTTGCCGGAAGAAAAACATCCATTTTACTGCTCGGGAAGGAACCATAAGACACTTCCGCTAATTTCTGTTCGGGAAGTTGTCCGGCTGTTTTTTTCGAAGAGGCGCAGGCTGCAAATATTATAAGGGCAGATATTGCCGGAACGAGATGTCTCATTTTGAAAGATTTTTCTGTTTACCAAGATACTGTATTTGCAGGTTATTCTCTGGAAGGCTTCCGAGGCACGAGCTGCAGCTGGCCCATGAAATCAAAATTAAAGTTCCTTCTTTAAAACCATCAGGAACGGATCGGCTACATCCGGCATCGATGGCCGTTGGATGACTGATAACGAAACCAAGGCGAACGTAAAAGCTATCGTAAAAAAGCTGACTTAAAAAATAAAGCGCCGTTACAAAAATTAATGGCGCTTTTATTATTGAGCTTCCTCTGCTGATCATTTATTTAATCAGCCAAAGCACCCAATCCCGGATGCTTATCGGATCTTTTATACGCCATAAATTTTTTAACCCCAATGGAAACAACAACGGCTACCAGGAGAATTATTTGTAATTGCATCGTACTGATTTTTGTGATGGCGGATATCGAAATATCCTTTTAGTTTGATATCACAAAAATAGTTACAAGATTAAACGGCCAGGCGTTATTCACCGAGCGAATGTGTTGCTTACCGATATTTTATCTTCGCCTTTTATTTCGGTCGTTGCTTCGCTCCTCGCAATGACCGATTAGGTTCGGTTTGACGTATAAATAATGATCGCCCCACTATCTGATCAGGCTGCGTTTTCGCAGGTATTGCGCCAGCCAGCATTTTTACCAGTTCCGCAACCTGTGCCTTTTGAAGTTTCAATAATATCCGTAGCTTACAAACCATTCTCACCGCTGTATATTTACCCGCCTTTTTCTGCTATATTTTTAAAATATAATTCAGAAAATACCCTGCCACGGGTATATAAATTTTTCCTGTTACAGGGTATTTTTACGGCGGCCAACTAAACCCTAAAAACCATTAAAATGAAAAAACTACTCTTTTGCCTGTTTTTTATCATCCTCGCAAATTTCTCTTTTGCACAATTGTCCATCATTACCAATTACCGCCAGGATGGCATTTGGGACAATAAGAATGAAAAATGGGACGTGCTGAGTACGGATGGTGGTACCACCACATTTGAATTCAACACAGAGCTTACGCAATTCAAACACACCACGCCTACCATCACCTCCAACTACGATATCCTCGAATATAAATACGACGAGGAGGCCGCAAAATACACTATGACAGTAAAAAGCGAAGTTGGCAATAAATATGAAATGATCGTCGACGGCATTAACAACTGCGTAGCATTTTTCTACTGGAAAAAAGACGATTATATCCTTGTGCGTCACACTATCAAAGAAACGTTCATCAGGAAATAAGCCGGAAAAAATTCAGGGATCAGTAGTTAATCGACAACTGACATTTGATCCCTGAATTTAATTGAGCGGCTTACATGGCTCAACGGCACATAATAACAAAATCAGCAGATGCCTACAAGTTTCATTCATTTATTTTAAAAGATGATCGTTGTACCAGGCGGCGGTGTTACCATTGCCTTGTTTACCGGCTGTGGAGTATAGCTCCATTCGTGATGTTTATTGTTCATGTTGTTCGATTTTCCTTCCCGGTAGGTTGGGAGATCATTCCGCAACAGTAAGTGTGTTTCCTTCATTCCGGAATAATATTTCAACTCGAACGTGTAAGTGATCGTTTCGAGTTTGCGCACATTGGTCTTTACACGGCTCCCCCATTGGTCCGTTCTGCCACTGGCCGGTTTGCTCCACTCTTCATCTTTGCCTTGCTTTGGCGAAATAGTGATCTTGTTCCCGGTTACCGACCAAGTGCCTGTTTCCCATCCGAACAAAATAGTAGAGGTGCTGTACGCAGACAGATCCTTTTCTAAAAACTGGTATGTTCCATTTTCGAAAAAAGTATATTCCTTTCTGAAATAGCCGCCCGTAAGCTGCGGCGCTCCGTTTACTTGTCCGGATATTTCGTTGATGTAAATTCCCCAAAGTCCGGTAAGCGGCCTGGCTGATGATGGTGCGGGCGTTGCTGTAACTTGAATTGTTGCTGCCGGCACATTCAGATCAATGGTGCTTATTAGCGCTTTGTAACTGTCGAGATAAGGTTTTGCAGTAGCATTGCACAGGACGCTCACGCATACATTTCCGTTCGTGTAAGTTGTGAGAATAGTGGCAACATTTGCGCCGTTGTATGGCCAGAGGCAACTGCGGCTCGCAACCGTCCAACCGTTGGCAGTGGCTGGTTGGGTGCTTTCTGTATTTTGCGTGGCATGCATGGCTTCCACAATTTCTTTCCATTCGCTATCCAAATCGGCGGCGATGCCACCTTTACTGACTGTACTTTTATACAATGTCATCTGCGCCCAGCTACTGCCGTCGATCTTTGAATACGAAACATAATTGCCTGCGTATTCCTGTTTCCAGCCGGCAGGCGCAGAATAACTGATGATATCATAAGTTGCTTTTTGCGCGTCGCAATACGAAGAATTTAAAAATGCAAGTAGTGCAAATGTTAGAAGTTTCATGTGATACTTTTTTATTACTGTTCAAAAATATATCACAGAAAAGGCCGGACATATCCCGTAAAAGCGGGATTTTACCAGAATAGCTTTGCGGGGACGGATAATGGCTAAAAACATTTCTTATAACATATAAAAGATCGATTCGTTTTGCAGGCAAAGATGTACATTCCTTTACTAAGAGCCGACAGATCGATAGTAATATAACTTCCGAAATATCAGTCCGCTTTCACTGTTTTGCCCGAAGCATCGTTTACAGATACCAGTTGTAGCTATTTCACTCCGGTAAATATTGACCGAAGCAACCGGTCCGTATTAATATCGTGTACTTTGGTAACTACATTCCTGTTGAAGTCCCTGTAATTTGATACCTTGTATTATTATAACCGGAAATCTCCAGTTCAAATGCAGCACCAGGAATTTTTACCAACCGAAGAACTACGCAGCGTCATCAAATGCTTCTGGTACGATAGCCGCAACCTTGGCAAAGAGCCGACCGCTTTTGAGGTAGTGCCCGACGGTTATGTGGAGATCATCTTTCATTTTGGCAATAACTGCAGCATGTTAAAAAACGGTTCCCTACAGCCATTACCCTCTCCTTTCATCATGGGCCTCCTCAATCAACCCGTTACGTTTCATTCAAAGAATCGCTTACACATCATCGGCATAAGGAGCTTTCCATGGGCGGTATTCGATCTGCTCGGGGTCGGTGCCACAAAGGAAGAAATAAGGACATTTAAACATCCGATATCGATGTTGCAGGCTGCGCTGAACGATTTAATCAATGCCGGAAAAATTGCAGAAGCAATAGCTACGGTGGAAAAATTATTTTTAAATAATCAGCCAGGTATCGCAAAAGACAGCCTGTTGTTCAAAGCCGGTACGGCCATGCTAAAAGCAAACGGAACAATGCCGGTAAATGAAATAGCAATTGCCGCGCACGCAACGGTTCGTACGCTTGAACGAAAATTCAAAGCATCTTCTGCACACACTATAAAAAATATTTCTGCGTTGATGCGGTTCGAACAGTTAAGAAATGCGCTTTGGCTCCGCCCAAAGTGCGGGTTGGCAGCGCTTGCTCAGGAATTTGGTTATGCTGATCAATCACACCTCAGCCGCCAGTTCAAACGGTTCAGTGGCACTACTCCCGCTGCATTTGTGCGAAACGCGAAAAAAGCAAGGCTGTTTGCCGATCCGGATTTATTTTCGTTCGTGCAAGATTAACAGTATAACATTCAGATATTTGTTTTATTAAACATCATGCGTAAGAAAGTCATTCCGGTAAATAACATGACAGGCGATACTGATTCCGGCATTGCAATGGAAAGGCACACTATCACAAGTTTTTCAAAGAAAAATAACGAACACCCGGATTTTTCCCAACAAGCAGAACAGTCGCACCGGCACGACAGCCATTCCTTTTTTCTGCTCGAACGCGGAACGGTCCTGATCGAGATCGATTTTAAAAAACACCGTATCAAGGCTCCGGCCCTTACTTATGTGCATCCCGACCAGGTACACCGCACGATGATTGTCGAAAACGCAGTTGTCACCAGCTGGTCCATGACAAATGAAAATATTCAGCCTCAATATCTCGAATTACTCGAAGATATTACAGCTTCGAAACCTATTTCATTAACGAAAGAAACATTTGCGCTATTTTTTGAAGCCACTTCGCTTTGCCTGAAATTTACTCAACGAACAAACGATGAACTACATCACTTTTTAATGACCGATAGCTGTAACGCACTGATGGTTCTTGCCATTTCACAGTTTTTAGCACAATCAGGACCTTCAAAAAAAATATCGCGGCTCAACACCGTTACAAGATCTTTTCGCAAAATACTGGAACGCAATTATGCAACCATAAAGCGCCCCGCAGCGTATGCCGAAAAACTCAATATATCCGCGCCCTATCTTAATGAATGTGTGTCCAAAACCACGGGATACCCGGTTTCATATCATATTCAGCAGCGAATAATACTGGAGGCAAAGCGAATGTTATATCATTCCGAAAAATCTGTAAAAGAGATCGCAACTATGTTAGGCTACGATGATCATGCCTATTTTTCGAGATTGTTTACCAAGATCGCCGGAATGAGCGCCTTATCATTTCGAAATAAAAACCGCGATTAGTCCAATACTTACTTCATCCCGTTATTTTTTACAAAAATCTATCGTCGTTGCTTTGCAAGAGATAAATTTCAAAAATGAAATCAATAAATAAACAACCTGTACTCGTTTCGGGTGCAAGCATGGCCGGGCTTTCTGCTGCCTTCTGGCTAAACAAGGCAGGATACAAAGTTACTGTTATCGAAATGGCAAAAGAGCCGCGTATACATGGCGCTGCAGTCGATCTGCGTGGAGAAACGATCAAGACCGTAAAGCGTATGGGAATTTTTGAACAATTAAGAGCCAACAGGCTGAACGTAGA
The DNA here is from genome assembly GCA_015655125.1 of Chitinophagales bacterium. Taxonomy (GTDB): domain Bacteria; phylum Bacteroidota; class Bacteroidia; order Chitinophagales; family Chitinophagaceae; genus Ferruginibacter. The sequence goes on from JAATFP010000095.1 coordinate 29,295, forward strand.
AAAAATGGAGTTTAAGAATTCCGATGATGTATCCGAAGGAGTTGTAATATTAAATAATGGCAATCTTGAATCGCTGCAGGATGATCTTGAAATCGAACGCGAGACGTTCGTGTATACTATGATGAACCTGCTGAAAGATGATATTGAATTTATTTTTAACGATAGCATATCCGCATTAAAAGAGGCCCCTCACGAAATAATAGTAATCCTTAAAAACGGGCCGCAACGATCATTTCAATTGGTATTTGGCTGCGATGGTATGCACTCGAATGTACGGCGGATCTGGTTTGGCGAAGAAAAAAATTATACGTATTTCCTCGGTGCATACTTTTCTATCACTGTATTAAATAAGTTGCTGATACCGGAAAATATGATGCAGATGTACAACGTTCCGTGTAAGGGTGTTGTGTTGAATGCTTACCGGAACAAGACCGACGTGATATTCAGCTTTCTTTCAGATGAAGAGATCGACTACGATTACCGCGATGAATCGCAACAAAAAAAAATCATCCATGATCAGTTTGCCGGCGAAGGTTGGAGAACAGAAGAGTTGCTGCAGGAAGTATTTCTATGCAAAAATTTTTACTTCGATAAATTCTGCCAGGTAAAAATGCCTTCGTGGACAAAGGGTCGCGTAGCATTGATAGGTGATGCAGGATATTGCGCATCGCCCGCTGCGGGCATGGGCGCAACGTTGTCTGTGGAAGGCGCAGCTGTAGTGGTGGCGGCTTTGCAAAAACACAAAGGTGATTTTGAAAAGGCTTTCAGAGAGTACAACGAAACCTTTCTTCCCTTCGTTAAGGAAGTGCAGGATATGGCGAAGAACAATATCAAAGAAAATTTTATCCCGAAAACCGAAGCGGATATTCGCAGGCGAAACGCCATGACGGAGGTATTTTAATTTGACAAAACAATTTTGTCGCATTTGTACAATCCTGATCAATAAACATTCTTGAATTTTGCGTTCTGACATCAAAATACAGATCATGCTGCTCCAAAATAAAAATGTTGCCGTCATTGGTGCCGGGCCTGTAGGCATTACAATGGCTATATTATTACAGCAAAAAGATGTTGCCGTAAGAGTTTATGAAAGAGACAAAAATGCACAAGCGCGGGTTTGGGGAGGTCCGCTCGACCTGCATATCTGCTCCGGCCAGGAAGCGATGAGGGCCGCCGGGCTGCTGCAACGATATTTTGATAAAGCGATCCCAATGGGAAGAATCGTGGCCGATGAGCATGCTAACAGATTATTCTTCGTTGAAAAGCAATATGAAACGCCGGAGATCAACCGTAACGATCTGCGCAAAATATTACTGGGCAGTCTGGAAGATGATACCGTTATATGGGACCGAAAATTTACCGGCCTCGAAGAAAGGAACGGGAAATGGATCTTGCATTTTGAAAACGGTCCAGATACGGAAGCCGATATTGTGATTGGTGCAAACGGAGGAATGACGGCCGCAAGAAAATATGTTACTGATGCAACCATAGAATATTCAGGCAGCTTTGTGATACAAGGCGAAGTTCTGGAGCCGGAAATTAGTTGTGCCGAGTTCTTTAATTTCTGCGATGGCAATATACTTATGGCATCAGCTAATGGTAATTTACTTACGGCAAACCCTCGAAATAACGGTATACTTACTTATGGCGTAACGATAAAAACGCCCGATGAATGGGCAAATGGGAAGGGGTTAGATTTCCATGATGGCAATGTCATAGGAGATTTCCTTTCGCAAAGATTTACCGGCTGGCACAAATGGTACCAGCAATTGTTCCGGGCAACGTCTTTCTTTGCTGGCTTACCAACACGGCGAATTCCGATGGATCATCCATGGAAAGATGATCGCCGGCTACCGGTCACACTCATCGGCGATGCCGCCCACATTATGCCACCATTTGCCGGCAAAGGTGTAAACACGGGCCTTTTAGATGCATTGATCTTATCGCGTAATCTCACAGAAGGAAATTTTGCAAGCGTAACAACTGCTATCAGTGACTACGAACACCAAATGTTTACGTACGCAAGGGCCGCGCAGGAAGAAACAAGCATAAATGAAGCTGCCATGCATACATCAGAATTTTCTTTTCAAAAACGATTTGAAAAGTAGCCAGGTTAATATTTGTTTTCTATTGGGCGGTAACTCAACTAAGGTTGAAGATGTTTGCGAAACTGAATGCTTGATTTGGGATGGAGGCGAAGAAAAATTTTGCGGCATTGAAAACGTTGAGTGGGGTTGAAATCAGTTTTCAGGACGACCATGAACAAGCCTGCGTATTATCGCAGCCTTGTTGTATTATTTATGCTGTTTAGTTAGGCAATTTTCTTTTAAGGCTGTCTTTTTCAAATATACGAAGTGACAGTTTTTTTACATACCGATTAAGATCTGCAGGATAATTGCCGCTATAGGTGTAATACTCTATTGTATTATTGTTTTTTATATAAAATATTTTTCCAACAGATCGCTTCGTTATAGTGTCTTTACGGGTGATCCTTTGGAAATTCTTCATCTTTTTTACATCTAATGGCAGAAAAATCCGATCGTTAGGGTCCTCATTGCAGGATACTGGCACATACTGATCTCCATTCCAATACATACACCCATTTTGTTGCCCAATTACTTCCCATGTTGTATACAAAACACCGGTAATGAATACCAGGATTAATGAAATCACTACTGATCTTTTATATGTTATACTCCACTTTTTGATTTTCAAACCAGTGCCTTCGGGAACCACAGGTCGACTTTGAACTGATATATCGTCAGGTTCATTTCCTGTAATGTGCTCGAACTCTATTGCTGATGTCTGCGGTTCATTTTCTCCAAATGACGTTTCTCCTTTTTTGCTTCCTGTATTATCTACTTCTTCAACATTTACATCAGGCTTTTCTTCCTGTTCTCCCGAATCGATTCGCTTTGATTCAGTATTGATGCTTCCTGGATTATTTACTGAATCTGTAAGAATCAAATGCTCTTCATCATTTAATAAAACTTGTTTTCCTCTCACCCAAGGCCTGTGTCTGAATTCAATCAGCCAGGCAAGTAGTTCCAAGTTGGCATGATCTGTATTTTCTGTTTCCCCATTTAAATAATTATTCAGTGTTCTGAATTTCTCAGCCTTTGATCTTTCAAGCAGCCTTAAAAAGGCCGGTTCAGAATTGGCCAGACCAAAAAAACCCCTCAGGATATTATCGTCTTCCGTACGATACCTATCGTGGAACACATGCAGACATGCCCTCCTGATATTCGCCCGTGTTGGCTTCGCTAATAAAGTAGATAGTTTATTGTCCGAACGCATTTTTTTATATGTTTCGGTTACCAGTTTTTTATAGTCCGCCTCTAGTAGTATCATATGAATTTAAGCTTCAATCTAATATAATCATTAACCGGAATAATCGGAATTGCCGAAAGCAAATTACAGCAAAACCGGAATTCGCGTTTACGGTTACCCGTACTTTCCGGAATGATCGGAATTATGGGAAGCCAATACTGACAAGCCTCTTAGCCGATTGTATGTTTGCACTGTGATCGTTTGACAAGCCTTCTGGCAAATCACACAATCTGTTGAAGCGAAAGATCGCGGAAAGGTTGGTCGGCAAGGGAAGTTGCCAACCGGACCGCAATCAACGCCCTCCTTCCCGACCCGTAAGAAGCTTCTTACAAAACAGTCTCTGCCGGCTACGCGACCCGGTACGGGCAATTTTTTCAAACAATTTAAACTAACAATCAATGCTAGAATTAATCATCTGGTTAGGCGCACTCTTGTGCCCCAACCCAAAGCATACCGTACAAAATCATGGTAGCTGTAACCTGATACATTTAGGAACCGTAACTACCAATGCCGACGGTGACGACACCGGCGGAGAAACCGGCGGACTTCCACACCCACCGCCACCACCGCCGCCGCCGCCAACTGACGATTAGTGGCTCTTAAGAAAGGCAAAGCAATTCTTTGCCTTTCTTTTTTTATATTTAGGAAAATCAAACTCGTGAAAACAGCAAACCGGTTGGCATTCATTTTTATCCTTTTTCTTTTTATATCAAGCAGCTTCGGTCAAGATAAACAAGCACGATACAAGGAATTTATAAATGGTTATGACAATTTCAATGGTCAACATTATGATTCCGCCTTCAGCATATTTAGCCGTTATATCGATGTTCATGAAAGAGATGTATATACCGCATGGGCATACACTTATTTGGGCCACATTTATTGGCAGGCCGGCGATCTGTATGCTTCAGAAACAAATCTGGTAGAAGCACTTTCTATTCTGGATTCGGTAAAAGAAAGTAAGCGCAAAAACCTTCCGGGTTACTTATATAATTTACTCGGAAATGTAAACCTCGATTTAGGAAGATATAAGGACGCAATTAGATTTTACGATAATGCGCTGCCATTTTTTGAGGGTAAAGAGTATGCCATTGAAATAATGAATGGAGAAGCAGTTGCTTTTCAAAGAATGAAAGATTATACCAAAGCCATTGCAACTTATAATTTTGCATTAACCTTTAAGCCAAGGGACAGGCTGCTGGTGGCGAGAATCCTGGACAACCGAGCCAGAACTGAATGGTTGCGCGATTCTAATTATTCCGCATCGAATGAATTTCATGCTGCACTGAAAATTAGGCTCGATAGTAATTATAATGAGGGCCTGACGGCCAGTTATGATCACCTAGCCGATTACTACGCCATAAAAAATCCTGATTCCGCCTTGTTATATGCACGCCGGATGTACAATGCCGGAATAGCATGTGAAAATGTACACGATATCGCTAACGCTTTGGACAAGCTGTCAATTTTTAGCAGCGACCCGGATACAATAAAAAAATGGCACACCAGATACAAAAATCTTAACGACAATATTCAGTTTGCCAAAGACACTTCACAAGGCCGCTTTGGATTACAAAAATATGATCCACGAAAAAGCAAAGTTGATAACCTATTCTACCAAAAAAAAATTTCGACACAACGGGACTTTATGATACGTTTAGGTATAATTGCTACTGCCATTATTCTTTTTCTTACTATTTGGTACAACATCCGCAGGCGAAAACTCAAACGCGAATCCGAAATCGCCATCCGCGATTCCAAATTAAAAACCTCCCAACGCGTACACGACGTAGTAGCCAACGGGCTTTACGGTATCATGAACGAGCTGGAACACAGGCCCACAATCGACCGGGAGCCGCTGATGAACAGGATAGAGGACCTTTATGAAAAATCGCGCGACATTTCTTACGAAGAAAGTCCGGCGACCGACAACACAAATTACGATACACAGGTTCATGAATTACTCAATTCTTTTTCTACAGATCAGACCAATGTGTATATAGTAGGAAATCAGCCGGCATTCTGGAACAAGATCACAGGCGCTCAGAAGCGCGAGCTGCAACTGGTTCTCAACGAGATCATGGTAAACATGAAAAAACATAGCCGCGCCCAAAATGTGGTCATTCGTTTCAAACAGGAAGACGGCATAGGCTGGATCAATTATACAGATGATGGTATAGGGTTTGACGAAAACATCGATTTTGGAAACGGCCTGAAAAATACGGTTAGCCGTATTAATTCACTAACGGGGGAAGTTACTTTTGAAAAAAATGAAAAGGGCGGCCTGGCTATTATTATCAGCCTCCCGATTCAATCTGAAAAGCTATGATTGACAAAGTAATTATCGCCGAGGACCACGAAAGTTCCAATCTTTCCGTTCAAAAAACAATGGAAGACTTACGCATCAGGCAAAGTGATTATTTTTTTTATTGCGATGATGCCCTAAGCCGGATAAGGATGGCAAAGAAAGCCGGCCTGCCCTATGATGTATTGATCACCGATCTGTATTTTGATGAGGACGGTACGACTCAAACCGTCAAAACGGGTTTTGATTTGATAAAATCCGCGCGCGAGGTGCAGCCGGAAATCAGGATCATTGTTTTTTCTTCAGAAAGTAAATCCGCAAAAATAAAGTCGCTCTATAATGACCTTCAGATCGATGGCTTCGTGCGAAAAGCGCGGCACGATGTAAAAGAACTGAAGCTGGCCTTCGAAGCACTGTTAAAGGGCGATCGCTACTATTCGCGGGAAACGTCACTGCTTTTAAAGCAAGCGAAAGCATACGAGTTTACAGACTTCGACGCAAATATCCTTCGGTTATTATCGCAAGGGCATCATCAAAAAGCAATTGCGGATCAATTGAACTGCAGCACCAGCACCATTGAAAAAACGTTGAAAAAGATGCGGGATGAGTTTGGGTATTCTAAAAACGAGCAGCTGGTGGTGCGATGCAAGGATATTGGATTATTGTAATTCGGTTCCCTTCTCTTCTCTTTTATTTTATTTCCATTTTATTTTATCGGATGCCGAAGGTTTTACGGTTTACCGTAAGAAAGAGATCTGTGGGTCTGTTAGTTTTGATTTGAAGAATTCAGATTACCCAAAACTAATGACTATGCTCACCGCCTTAAAGCAACAAAAACTCCTTAATTCCCTCAAAGGCTATCATAAAGATTTTTTAGATAGCAACATAAAGGAATTTGACGAATCCGGAACGATGCTGATGATAAACCAACAGCTTATCAGGCATGATTTGATTAAAAGTCCTTCGGCTCTATTTGCACTAAATACGGGGTTAACGATCCTTGCGATATGGCAGCAATCATATGTTGGCACAATATCCTTACAATCAATAATTAAAATAATAAACCAACAAATATGAAACGAATTATCCTTTTTCTTTCATCAATTTATATGCTAACCGGTTGTGATGATAAGAATTCAGGGCCATGGGCTGATTTTAAACCTTTAAATGAAATTGATAAAAATATTGAAAGTTATTATGAAGCATCATTAGGAGAAGCGGCTAATCCAAAAAGCGGCAACCCTGCGGTGTATGTTGATTTTTCTGATGGTTTAATCCAGGCTTATACCGGAAATCCTGCTAACGGACAAATTGTACAAGCTATTTGCAATAAATTTTTAAGTCCGGATATCGAATGGAATGCCATGGGAGGTTCTGCAATAACGAAACTTCAAGATAACAGCACCCAGGTGTACAATAAAGTCGTTAACCCCAAACAGTATGTGGAAACAATGGCGCCAATTGAAGAAGCCTTAAAAAGAATAACCACATCAAACAATGATGCATTATTAATTACCGACTTTGAAGAATATAAAAAAGGTGCTGCTGGCAACGGCGAAGAACAGTTCGAAAATTACCCCAAAACATATTTTACAGATTGGATCAAAAAAGGAAACTCCATTACCTTCTTTTACACCGACTATACGGAGACAAATAAAAAATCTAAAAATACTGCCCAAAAGCACCTTTATTTCACTGTATTTACTCATGGAAAAGCAAATGAAACAAGTTTTGTTTCTATGATCAGGGATGCGTTGAAAGGAAGATTTAATCCTACATTTTTTGAGCTTAATAATAATCCGTACAGCGTTTCTAACAATTACGGCGGAAAAGAAAATACGGGTGTCGCCAATTCTACCTTCTCTAAATGGGTGAGTTTCAACCTGAATGCGTCAAATGAAAAAAAACTCCCCTACGAGGTAATTGGAATCAATAAACCATGGAACGAAGATTTGGAAAAATATGTTCAGAACATTATCAAAAAAGAGAACGGCTTGTTCTTAAATAAATTATCACTAAATGCCGCTGATCAGTCTGCCTATAAACTAGGCAAGGTTGCAGTTAAAGTTTATGATGTGTCGGACGATTATGAAAAGTTTGCCCGTTGTGCAGAAGCTAAAAATCATGTACCTGTTCTTGTAAAGGATTCCAAAAAGGATCTGGTATGGGATGAAAAATCAAAAAGGGATCCTATTGTTAAAGAGTGCTATGTTTTAAATACAACACAACTAAAGCAAGACTGGGTTTATAAACCTGACACTGAAAATTTAAAAGAATGGCCGGAGGTATTCGGTTTTGATAAAGAAATCTTCAACGGTCATTTGAAAAATGACCCTGCAAATATTCAACTGCAGACCGTTTTCCATCCAAATTACAAACGTAAAAATGTAAAAAAAGAAAATGCGTTGGTGAGAATCGATTATGTGATCGAAGAGGCAACATTTAATGATACCAATCCTCAATTAATGGATTTCCAATGGAACTCGTTAACAATAACAAATAAGCCAAATAATTCCCTTTCCGAAGCTATCAGGAACACGCTACAAAATTTTGCTGTAAACCCTAAAGGAAAAATACTCTACTCCTATTACATAAAATTCGGCAACGCTAAAAAATAAGACTTAAACCAAAACTAACATTATGACTTCTTACATTATCGCCGCTATAGTAGCAGGTGCTATGATCTTAATCGCTGCACTGATTTCTTCAGCAATCCAATATAAAGGTGGTTCCAATCCTAAGGATCCCGGTCAAAGAAGAACCTGGTTCTGGATCATCGCTATCATTAACCCGATCCTGTTTTTTATCCTGGGAAGGTTTGTATTGGCACCCAACCCAGATGATGACCAGATGGTTTTTGATGAATATATGAAGGTATTGCCCATTGCTACGAGTGTAGGATTTGCCTTGTACATCATCATCGGCTTTATACTAAGTAAAATTTTTAAAAATGGTAAGCTCGGCCATTGGTTTTAATTCTAAAAAATAATTCATGGACAAACTATTTATCATCGCCATTGGCGGAACCGGTATGCGCTGCCTGGAATCTTTTACGCATTTATGTGCCATCGGAATGTTCGACAACCGGGAAATTGAGGTATTAACCTTAGATACAGATTCTACGAATGGCAATAAAAAAAGAGCAGAGGACCTGATCTCACTTTACAACCAGGTAAAATCTTCCGGCAATACTTTCGGCGGTACGCCAAATGCAAATACTTTTTTTTCTGCAAAACTCAACTTGTACAAATACTATACAAACTATTCGGGTACAGGAAGAGAAAGTTATAAAAACATAACTAAAATCTCATCCGGATCACCAGGAGTTCAGAAAGCCAATAAGCTGGTATCCGATCTTTTTTTAGACAACTCAACTGTTCAGGAATTTAACCTGGCGCACGGATACCGCGCGCAAACTCACCTGGGATCTTTGCTGATGTACCACGGAATTGTAGAAGCTGCGAGGAACATTGCCAGCGGCAAAGATGTGAAGCCCGAAGAAAGAGCATTGGAATCGTTTATTACTAAAATAAAGGTTGCCGGTGAAAATGCACGCATTTTTATTTTTGGCTCCATCTTCGGCGGTACCGGCGCTTCCTCCATCCCCGTTATTCCGAAAGCACTGCAGGATTTTATACAAACAAGATCAGGCGGCAAGGAAACGATTGATTTTTCAAAAGCCAAATTCGGCTCAACTTTACTCACCGAATATTTCACTTTTAAAAAGCCGGATAATAAAGAGAAAGCTACCAAAGAAAACAGTGTGATAGCAGACTCCTCTTTTTTTCCGCTGAACAGCCAGGCCGCTTTACAATTTTATCAAAACGATCCCACGGTACAAAAAAGTTATAAAATTTTATATCATATCGGCTGGCCCATTGAAAGTAAAAAGATCGATGAGGAAACCTCCGGACACAAAACGATTACCGGTGGCGCCACGCAAAAAAACCCCTGCCATATTACGGAGTTATTGTGCGCCTGCGCAGCATATGATTTTTTTACCCGAAAAGATGGCTTCGATGGCGCGGTAGCGCAATATTTATACAAAGCGGTAGAATTTGAAAAAAATAGTTTCAATTTTTCTTTCGACGATTTTGTTGGAAGCCAAAATAAAGCAGGTGAAAATTTCGCTAACAGGCTGGGGGCATTTTTTTCGCTGGCACACGTGGCACTAACCGTCAACGGCGCATCCACAAATGATTCCGGCATCAAAGGACTTATTACAAGGTGCGAAGAACAAAAATTAACACAGTATAGTACCATCACGGATGCGGAGTGTGATGAGATCAACGATTATTTTAAACAGTTTGCTTACCACTTTGATAATGAAAACGGCAATACACGCTTTTCGCCGGGCTGGTTGTACCAGGTGAGAAATACGGTGGCCCCGGGTTCCTTCCTGTTCGATAGCAGAGCTTTTCCCGACGCTCCATCAGAGCTGAAAAAGCTGGATGTGGGAACGCTCTTTAATGATGATAAGTATCACTGGCCAAAAGGCGGCCTCTTCGCCAACAGGTATGGAACATTTATAGACACGCTCATCAACTCATCACCAAAAGACGAACAAAAAGTAAATACCACCAAAGAAAAATTCCTGGCACACATCTACAACGCAATCACTGCTTCTCAAAATTTCAATCTAAACTAATACGGCGATAATGGCAGATATAAAAGCACTCACCATAAATTCCAAAACGGTTCAACCGGGTATCAAATATGCCTGGGACAGCATCAAGGAGCTACCAAATTTTACGAAGAATATTCTAATACCGGAAATTGCTGTTGATAAAGAAGGCAATTCTACCGTTGATATCGGATCTATCGTATCTGGTATGCCCACGGTATATGCAAGAGCAACCTTATTTAGAAATGCACTGGATGCCATTACGGATAAAGATGCTGAAGCCAGTGGTTTGATGCGCTTTTATAAATCGCTGATTAGTGAGTGGAAAGGATTTATTGCATGCATTGCTTTGGACTATAAAGACATCCAGGTAGACAGGGTTCATTTAGCATATTCTGATGGAAAGAGAACCGGCGATACCGAAAATATCTACGAACCTCTCGGCGCATTTGGTAATGTACTATTTGAACGACAACCTTTATGGTGCGACCAGTCGCTTTCTAATAATGCCGATAAAATTCCATTTATAGATGTTATTTCCTTTTATGGAAATGTGGTTGGTGGCACTTCTCCTGATTGCTTTTTATTTTCTTCTGTGTCCTATAAGATTAAGGAGAAACTGCCTTTTGTTAATATTAATAACGGCAAGTTTATTGATCCTTTGCAATCGGAACTTAAACCGGAAGACCTGTTTAAAATCTACGGTTACGCAAAGCACATACTCAACAACATTGATAAGTTCAGGAAGAATTTTGACGGTTTAGAAGATCTGTTAAAACCTGATTACAGCAATATTTACGGGTGCATTCAAGACTGGATGTTTGACATGGTTAAATACCAGGAAGTGAAAGGGTATCCTAAACTAGATAATCAAACACCTCCTGAAGTAGGTGCTATTTTCAACTATCCATTCAGCCTTCTTTTTAATTTTTCTACAGAGCTATACGGTGCCGAAGGAATGATATCAGGCGACCCGGGTATGGAAGGTTGTATCCCCTTTGATCCTAAAGACCTGCTGCTGCCCGAATCAACCGAAATCGCACAGATAGATTTTGGAAAAGAAGGCGCCGAAACAAAAAACTACCTGCAATCCAAACCTTTACTTTTACTGGAGGCCAGTACCAAAGGGCAGGCCAATAACTTTGCTTACTTCACGCTGCCGCTTACGCCATTGGCTTTAAATGTTTTTGGTGCAAACCTTACTGCATTGGTAGGGTTGGATGAAAGTTCAAATGTAAAATCCCGGATCTCTGCAATATATGATCCCAATGACAAGGATGGCGAAAAATTGATCGTGCAGTTAAAATTATTTACAAACACCGGCAACGAAATAACCAAACAGATCATTTACAAAGTAACAAAGGATTCTATCATTGGCCAGGATATTTTGATGTGGCCTAATTTTATTTCAAAGCAGTGGAACAGGTATTTTCTCTTCTCCGAGATCCCACACAATGATGCAAAGTTCCGGGCCACACCATTTATAGGAAATGTAAACGATGAGTACTTTAGAATTATTCTGGATGAAACAAACGTACCCTTGTATTTAGCCAATAATGGTAAAGCAACAAATATCGATGAAAAAAAATACGGCAATGTCAAGGTGAAGCTACACGTTAGCTCAAACACTGCTGTGTCGGATAATAAGTATAAGTATGAGATCTATGAAAGCAACCAACCTTTCAAGGGCATCAAATTTTCATTCGATACAAAGGATTGTGGCTTTGGGATTATCAGGTATAGCACGATCAACAAAGCGTTGCCTAAGAATATGCTTGCTGACCATATTGACCTTGCAAATGCCAGGTTGGGTATTGATTTTGGAAGTACCAATTCATCTGTTGCTTATTATTCTTTAAGAGATCAAAAATTGGCCCCGGAAATAAAATTAAGGAACCGGAGGATCTCGCTGCTGGGAAATGACAATAAAAATAATGATGAAAGGCCGGCGGTGGAAGATGAAATATTTTTCTTTCAAAATGATGAGGTCAGGACTAATGCTATTAAAAGCGTTTTGACGGTCCACGACCCTAAAAGAATCGTAAAAGACAGCGAAACACAGTCAACCGAGTCGTTGTTCTCCGATGCTATAAAAGGCGGCTTCCCCTGCTTTGAAAAAAACCTGCCAATTGAAGCGGCCACGGATAATCGTTATACACTAAAGTATAACAGGGTTGGTGCTGCTACGATCGTTCATAACATGAAATGGTCGGTGCAGGAAACGGAGAACAGTTACAAAAAGGCATACCTGGGCAGTTTGCTGCTGCACATTTATGCACAGTTATTCGAAGAAGGACATATTCCGGTTGAGCTTAAATGGTCCTACCCTTCATCCATGTCCAATAGTCTTATTTTAAAATATATACAGATCTGGACCACGCTTGGGGAAATAAACCCGGTTAAGGGCGGTAAAGCGCTGAATATTTTCAAGCCATCTACATTCATCAATATCAATGCATCGGGTGCCGAAGTGTTTGGCGCTGCAACAGCTGCTGCCTGGGGCAGCCAGAATACTGCATCGAATGAAAATCCCGGGTGGGGCACTGTTGCAAATAACAACCCGTGGGGCGTTCAGCAGGAACCGGAAAAGCCAAAAGCCGCCGGCAATTGGGGAAGTGAAAGTTTGCAGCAACAGGGCCTGAAACACATTAAAACAGCTTTTGAGCCGATCACCTTTGATTTTAAAAAATTACAGAACAATGAATCGCTCACGGAAGCGTGTGCTGTTGCTAACTATATCGCCAACAACGATTCGCTGGAGAAAACGCACGATTATCTCACGCTTTGTTTTGATGTAGGCGGCAGCACAACAGACATCACCGCGTTATGTATGATGCGCGGCAAAGAAGATATCGGACTGGCAATGGTAAAGCAGAATTCTATTCGCTTTGCTGCACAACGCGTATCATTCGCCACCAAATCTTCGCCGAATTTCCGGACGGTATTATTGGAAATATGCGAACGGAAAAAAATCTCCATCCAGGGTTTAAATAAAGGTGATGATAAGTTTTCACCCGATACGGCCCCGTACTTTTTTGAACAGGTAGTAGACCGGTTAGACGACGCAGACTTCCCGGTATTCTATGAACTCATCAGCGGTAAGTGCCCGGAAATGATGAGTGTAAATATCTACGTAACGGGCCTCATCATGTATTATGCCGGGCAGCTTGCATTTAAACTAAGAAATGAAATAGTAAGATCCGAAGAAAAGCATCCGTTGATGGCGGATTGGAAGCCGGTTATCAATATTGTTTTTGCGGGAAAAGGCGCGAGAATATTTGATTGGTTCAAGTCGATCAACCCGCAGGCATCCAATAAATATTTTATCGACCTGTTTATCGCCGGTTTTGGCGGCATGCAAAAAGCGGTTGAATTTTTATCTCCCGCTGGTTACAATGGTGGTCCGCCGATCAGGATCAATCCCACCAACGATAGCGGCACTTACAATATCAAATATGAAGTGTCAAAAGGATTGGCCGGCGACACGGATAAGCTGCTCGTTCCGCAAAATAAAGAAGCGATTGAAATATTAGGTGAGGATGGGTTCATCATTGTTGACCGCGAGGGAAAGAAAATAAGCCTGAGCTCAGAAAACTCGGTTACTGCAGAGATGTTTGAACACATTGGAACGTACTTTTTAAACTCACCTGCTCCCGGGCAATCGCCCTGCCCGAGGTTCATGGATTTTGCGGGAATATTCTTCCAGGTGGCTTCTTCATTATTTGGTTTGAAAATGACGCAGCAGGATTTCCTCGCAGGTTTCCAAAGTATTAATATCAACAGCTACATCAAATCGCTTCCTGAATATAAACAGGCCGCAGAAAGTTTTCAAAAAGGCGAAAGCAACAAGTTTGATTATGTAGCGCCCATCATCATTTTAGAAGGAATGAAATTCATGGAAGATCATTTATTAAAAGGAATTAAAAAGCAGTAACTAAATGAATTATTGTGTGTTAATCAAAGTATCCAAACGGGTCGTTTCTTTCTGGTATCAATCAGAAAAAGGCCCGTATGCCCCTTTGATCATAAAAGATACCAATGAATCACCATTGTATTTCTATGTAAACCACAATGATTTTATTTTCGGCAACGCAGCAAGGGACAGGTTTTATTCCAATGACCCCAACGCATTTGGTGATTATTTCGAAATAGTGAAAGATCCCGGTAAGCTCTTTAGCATTTATGGCAATAAAAAACCGGTGAAGCAATTGTTGTATTATGGCATAGAACAATACCTCTCGCATTTCATCAATGCTGTTTTATACAAAAGCGATTCGATAGAATCGTACAGGCCCCATTTTCCTCTGAGGTTTCTTTTTGCACCGGATATAGAGGATAAGGAAAAAGCATTAGTGGAAAGCTTGTTCAAGGAAACGGGTTATGACAATGTTGGCCGGGTAGATTACAATGCGTCGCTATTTACCGTATTATGTACGAAAGGTTTGATGAACGCGCGCAACCCTGTGTTACTGCTTACCGGTGTTGACAATGTTTTATATTTTGAGTTATACGCCTCCGTTTCAGAACCGCCGGTAGCTTCTTCAAAGTTAGGGGGTCAGGGAGCAGATCCAAGAGTAAGGATCCTGGCTGAGATGATCGTGGAATATATTTCTGCGCAAAACTCTTATTTGTTGTTAGACAAAGAGATTGAAATTGCAACACTGCTTCCCTATTGCACTGGATTATTAGAAAGCATTACACCGATAATAACAGGTGAAGCAACACTTACTGATGGAAAGGCCTATTATTTCAGGGTAACAGAAAGGAAGCTCAATGAAAGGCTTTTGTATCTGTCCAACGACAGCGAAATATATAGTGTGATCGACGATCTGATCAAGACCCACGACCTGGATGTTCAAACCACCACTATTTTGCTTGGAAGCGAAGCAATCCATACTATTTACTTTTCGAACAAGCTTTTAAAGAAATATCCAAATGTAAAAGGTGTTAATACGTCAGACGACCTGGATGCAATGAAATTGATCTTTTCAGGGATAGCCGATGCCGGTTATTTGGTGCGGCCCGCAGCTCCCGCAGCACCGCCCGTATTGCCGGGTAAAAAAGGATTGCCGGATCCGGTTGAATTTCAGAAGCCGGTTTTACCAACTATAGAAGCGAAGCCTGTAATAAAGCCGGCTGTAAAATTACCGCCAGCGCTGCCGCCCAAAAGAAATACTGAATTGGTCAATAGTCCGCCCCTGCCTACCAGTACAAACCTGAACACATTTATTGGTAAAGTTGGAACAGTAACATCAACATTATCTCCCATCGGAAAAGTCGAGATCGGCAACAGTTCGTATGAGGCAATTTCCGAAAAATATGAAATAGCCACCGGAACAAAAGTGAAGGTTGTTGCGATCAGCGGTAAAAAATATTTGCAGGTAGAAAAAGCAAGCTTACCGCCATTGCCACCGAAAAAATAATATTAACTGATCAATCAAATTAAAATTAAAAACTATGGCTATAACATTAGAAAAAAAGAAACCCATTTCGTTGGTGAAAGAAAAACCGGGTATGCAATATATCATCGCCGGGCTTGGATGGGATGAAGCTACTATCAATGGCGTGCCGGTAGACTGTGATGTAAGTGTGTTTCTGCTGGGCGCTAACGGCAAACTGGTATCGGACGAGCATTTTATTTTCTACAACAATTTAAAAAGTCCCGACGGCGCCGTAGCGCATACCGGCGACAGCAGGGATGGCGATGGTGATGGCGATGATGAATCCATTAAGATCGAGCTTTCTAAAATCGATGCCGTAGTGGAGTATATATATTTTGCCATCACTATTCATGAATCGGAAACCCGCGGCCATCATTTTGGAAATGTTGAAAATTCCTTTATCAAAATACGCAATGGAGCAGACAATGCTGTGTTATGTCAATACCAATTAAAAGAAAGTTTTGATGGACAGGATTCTTTGATCATTGCTTCTTTATCGCGCAACGGCGGAGCATGGAACGTGGAGGCTTTGGGCCAGCCCTTTTCGGGTGGACTTGCAACATTAATTGAATTATATCAATAAAAAAATAACACTATGGGAAGTTTTAATTTAAGTAAAGGGGAACGATTCTCCTTGTCCAAGGCAGCGCCCGGCCTCTCTACGGTTCGCATCGGCATGGGCTGGAACCCCAACGAGGAACCCAACGGACCCGACTTTGACTTGGATGTGTCTGCGTTTGCCATCAACAGCCATTTCAAAATACCATCCGACAGTTACTTCGTTTTTTACGGCCAGGTGCGTATAGGAAACTATGTAGAAGAAAAAATAGGTAACGTGGTATTTCAGCGTCCAATCACCGATGATAAATCGATCCTGGGTGCAATCGACGACCCTGATGGCCGCAGAAGTGACGGCGAAGATGATGAAGACATGATTATTGACCTTACAAAAGTGAACCACAATATCGAACAGATCATCATTTGTGCATCGATCTGCAAATACCCGAACGATAATAAAAGAGACAGGCGAACGCTGGAGCAAAGTTTTGGGATGGTAGACGATTGTTATATCCGCATCGTGGATGAAACCACCGGCAATGAAATACTTCGTTACGACCTGGCGAAGGAATCCAACAGCGATGATGCGATTGAGTTCGGGCGGTTGTTCCGTGTTGGCAATACCTGGGAATTTGAGGCCATGGGCAGGTCGCACACCGGAAGCCTGCAGACGCTGGTAGATATGTATACATAAACCTATGTTTACTTTAAAAGCTGACAGGCTGACCAGGTACTGTCAGGGTGAGCTTGTTGAACCCGCTTGAAACAAGATGCCTTCGACAAACTCAGGCTGACAGCGATTTCAATAAACTAACACTCATACATCAATCATTTTTTCAGCAAAATAAAAACAAACAACATGGCATTCAATCTTAATAAAAACGAAAGAGCTGATCCTTCAACGAAATTTGATCTTTCCAAAGCGAATTCGCCTGCTGCGGTTGCCCCGCAAGACAAAAAAAACAGATCAAAAACGGGGGTGTTTGCATTGCTGGGTTTATTGGCAATCGGAGCCGGGGCTTGGTTTTTCTTATCCAGATCTTCCGCAAGTTCTGATAAAGAAAATGCGGTAATAGCTACAACTACTGTCAATCGGGATTCGGCCAATGTTCCTGGCATGGTTCAAAATGATGCAGCTGTTACTACGGCAGATACGCTAAAGCAAGCGCCAACGGTAACTGCCGAAGCCTCTAACGCTCCTGCAGCGACCAGTAGCAATGCGGCTACTGATGCCGGTAACGGCAACAACAATCCGGGTCGTACATCCGCTGCTGGTTTTAACAACAGTGTGCCTGCAACATTTGCAAAAGGCTCCACCTCCATCAGCAACCTCGATCTCCAATTGGTGAACGATCTTATTGCGTTCCTGCAAAAAAATCCGGCAGCAGTAATTCATGTAAATGGCTATGCAAGCAGCGAAGGCGAACTAGCGATCAACCAGCAAATATCTCTATCAAGGGCAGATGCGTTTAAAAGCTACCTTGTTTCAAAAGGTATTTCCGCTAACAGGATCGCCGCAGCCGGCAAAGGCATTGAAAACCCGATCGGCTCCAACGACTCTGAAGAAGGTCGAATGAAAAACAGGCGCATAGAAGTATCGATCCAATAATCATTTAACGTGTTGTGCTAATTACAATGCAAAATCCGCTTTGGAATCCGTCTTCGACAAGCTCAGACTGACAGCCTGTTGTCATGTTGAGCCTGTCGAAACATAATAGCGGCTTTTATTCATATTGATGTTCTTAACAGCAGAACAACCTAATAATTAAACGGGTTTATTATGGCAAAAAAGAAAAGAAAACGCAATTTCAGCAACACGCTTATTTCCCTCGGTGTGGCCTTTACGATCGTACTGTTTGTTGTAAAAATAATTGTCGGCAGGTTGGGTTGGCTGGATGTATTTGCCCCACTGCTGATCGCTTTTTTCATCATTTTTTTATTATCCGTTTTAAAAACCGCCGTTAAATAATCATAGCTAAATAAAAAACTCATGAGTGACCTGTTTCATCAGATAAGCGTTCTCTGGCAAGACGCCATAAATAATCCCGGCGCCTCGCTGGCCATCATTGGCAACCTTATTATCATCGAAAGCCTTTTGTCTGTTGATAATGCCGCCGTACTCGCCACTATGGTAATGGACCTGCCTGTAAAGCAAAGAAGCAAGGCGCTGAAGTATGGAATATGGGGCGCCTATATTTTCAGGGGCCTTGCCATGATATTTGCAGCCGTGCTGATAAAAATATGGTGGCTGAAACCGGTCGGAGGATTATACCTTTTGTACCTGGTATACGACTGGTACAAAGGCAAGCAAACCGAAACAAAAGACGATGACTTTATAGATAAAAACAGCAACTGGCTGTACCGGGTTACGGTCGGCTCGCTGGGAAATTTTTGGGCCACCGTATGCCTGGTAGAGTTGATGGATATGGCCTTCTCCATCGACAATGTATTTGCTGCGGTAGCCTTTACGCCCAACATCATCCTCGTGTGCATCGGTGTTTTCATCGGGATCCTGGCCATGCGGTTCATCGCCCAATGGTTTGTGAAGCTGATGGAGAAATATGCGTTTCTGGAAACGGCCGCTTTTATCGTGATCGGTATTTTAGGTGTGAAGCTGTTGCTTTCCTTGTACGAGCACTTTTTTCCGGAAGCGCGGGTAAGCAGATTTTTAGGAAGCCATGCGGCGGATATTGGTGTGTCGGTGTTGACGGTGGGGATTTTCTTTGTGCCGATTATTACCAGCTGGCTGTTCAAATGGCCGGGGAAAAAAGAAGCCTAGCCTGTTATGCAAAAACTTTTCATTTTGATGATGATATGTTTGGCAGGCTGCGGTAGTGGTAATACGGTGTATCTCTGCAATGGCCCGCAATCCGAAGCGTATCATATAACGAGTGATTGTAAGGGGTTGAAGAGATGCTCTACGGAAATTGAAGTGGTGGATATTAACACAGCGAAGGCAAGACATAGAAGAGCATGCCGGTATTGCTGTACAAAGTAATGAGCTCACACCGGCCCATACCCGGCAATACAACACCCACATACAGCTATGATAAAAACACACCCAAACGATACCGAAAAGCTGGGCTTCTTAAACCTGCTCATCATAGTACTATCCATCTATGTGCTGCTGGCATTATTGGTGGATACATTTTTTAAGCTGCCGCCCCAGGTATCCCGGGTGCTGAACATGGCCGACAATGCCATCTGCGTCGTTTTTTTGCTTGACTTTAGTATGCGGCTGTACAGGGCGCCCGATAAATTAAAATTTATGCAATGGGGATGGATAGACCTGGTATCCAGCATACCCACGCTCGACATGATGAGGGCGGGGCGAATGCTGCGGCTAATACGGCTGCTGAGAATTTTAAGGGCCTTTCGCTCTACCAGGCACCTGGTGCAGCATATTTTCCGGCGCCGCACACAGGGTGCATTGACTGCTGCCGCCATTATTGCGGTACTCATGATCATCTTCTCCTCCATTGCCATACTGCAGGTGGAGCAGGATGCCGGCAGCAATATTAAAACGGCCGAAGACGCCATCTGGTGGGCTTATGTAACCATTACCACGGTGGGCTATGGCGACAAATATCCCGTAACCACCGAAGGCCGTATCATTGCAGCCTTGCTGATGACCGTGGGCGTGGGGCTGTTTGGAACTTTTACGGCGTATTTGGCGAGTTGGTTTGTGGGGGAAACAAAGAGGGAGCAAGGAAGTTGAAACATAAAATTATTGACCATCAAAATTCTCTATTACTTCCACCGGTATTTTCAACGCAGCAGACATGTGTTTCAGCAGCGGAGCATCAATCATTTCCTTCTGCTCCAGCAGGGAAATTTTTTGCTGGTTCCAGCGTCGCCCAGCTCTGTGGCCAGCGCATCCTGCTTAATGCCCAGCATTTCTCTAAAACGTTTTACGTTGCGGCCCTGATGTATGGTACGGCTGGGGTTGTTATCCTGTGTCATAGAAAATTATAATTATTTGCAAGCGAAAATTACAAATATTTTTCGGCAATATACCGGTAAAATATCATATACAATCCCGTAAAATACAGGCTGTGCCTGTAGGATACAAAACGTTGACGGCGGAGCTTTGCTGCATAAAATAAATGCGTATGCCCAGCCCTGCCAAAACAAGACAAATGACCGTATGCAACAAGCCTTCCTCCGCCAAAGCGGGCCCTGCACCTTCTTTCTCATTATACAGCTTTGCGGCAAGTGGCTCAAAGATGCCGGCTTCCGTGCCGGCCACACCATAGACATCACACACGAAGATGGGAAGATCATTATCACCAAATCGCAAGTACAACGCTTTGATGGGCTCTAAGCTTTTAAAATTGCTTACTTTAAACTATTTTAGAGGACTGTACCAACCCTAGTCCGCCAATGAGCCTTATCGCCTTTTTCGATACAGAAGTAAGCACTACCAGCAAACAGTTGTGTGATATCGGGTGTATATTGTCTGATGAATCCGGGTTCCATAAAAACCAACCGTACGACTTTGAAAAATTTATCGGGAAAGCCGATTTTATTTGCGGGCACAACATCTTTGCACACGATCTGGTCTACCTGCAAAAATATTTTGGGAAGGCCGAATGGGGAACAGACAAAGCCATTGACACCCTGTTGTTTTCTCCCCTGCTATTTCCCAAGCTGCCGTACCATAAACTGCTGAAAGATGACAAGCTGCAAACAGAAGAGCGTAATAACCCTTTGAATGACGCTAAAAAAGCACGGGACTTATTTTTTGATGAAATGGCAGCATTCCAAAAGCTGGACGATGAATTTAAAGAAATATTGTACCTGCTTTTGGCAGAGCAAAAAGAGTTTAAAAACTTCTTCCGGTATATTAATTACACCGGTTCCGTAAGCAGGGAACAACTGCCAACCATCATCAGCAACCGGTTCCGGGATAAAATATGCAGGGAAACTGATCTCGGGTCATTTATCCATACATCTCCCGTTGCCTTAGCCTATACAATGGCCTTCTCAATTGCGACGATCGTTTTTCCATCACCCCGCCCTGGGTATTAAAGAACTATCCCGAAGTGGAAAACATTCTTTTCCTTATGAAAAGCACTCCTTGCGTGACCGGCTGCGGTTATTGCAACCTTGCGCTGGATCCTGTGCTCGCCTTAAACAAAAGTTTTGGTTTTTCAAACTTTCGCAGGTACGGTAATGAGCCCCTGCAGGAAGATGCCGTTAACGCTGCTATACGCGGTAAGTCCATCCTGGCCGTGTTTCCCACCGGTGGTGGTAAGTCCATCACCTTCCAGGTGCCTGCATTGATGAGTGGCGAAAACGCCAAAGCCCTCACGGTGGTAATTTCTCCTTTACAGTCGCTGATGAAAGACCAGGTAGATAACCTTGAAAAGAGAGACATCACAGAAGCAGTTGCCATTAATGGATTGCTGGATCCCATCGAACGGAGCAAAGCGATAGAAAGAATAGAGAACGGATTGGTCAGCCTGCTGTATATTTCGCCCGAATCGCTAAGGTCGTTCTCCATTGAGCGATTGTTATTAAAAAGAAAAGTTGCACGGTTTGTAATTGACGAGGCGCATTGCTTCTCTTCCTGGGGACAGGATTTCAGGGTGGATTATTTATATATCGGCGACTTTATCAAAAACCTGCAGGAAAAGAAACGAATGGATCATCCTATTCCCGTTTCCTGTTTTACGGCCACGGCCAAACAAAAAGTGATCGAGGATATCAAAGCTTATTTCAGGGAAAAATTAAACCTTCATTTAAGCGTTTTCTCGGCCAATGCTTCCCGAACCAATTTGCACTATAGTGTTTATAGAAAAGAAAATGAAGACGAAAAATATAACCAGCTAAGAAGCATCATCGAAGCTAAAAATTGCCCTACGATTGTATATGTATCCCGAACGAAAAGGGCGTATATCCTCGCAAAAAAATTAACCGACGATGGATTTGTAGCCAGGCCTTATCACGGTGCAATGGATAAGGAGGAGAAATCCGGCAATCAAAACGCCTTCATGTCTGGAGAAGTCAACATCATGGTGGCCACGTCTGCTTTCGGTATGGGTGTCGATAAAAGCGATGTTGGTTCCGTGATACATTATGATATTTCCGACTCATTGGAAAATTACGTACAGGAAGCCGGGAGGGCCGGCCGCGATGAGCATATCCGGGCCGATTGTTTTGTACTGTTTAATGAAGAGGACCTGGACAAACATTTGCTTTTGCTGAACCAGACAAAGATCAGCAGCAAAGAGATCAACCAGGTGTGGAAAGCCATCAAGGATCTCACTAAAACAAGGGACAAGGTTTCCAACTCCGCGTTGGAAATTGCGAGAAAGGCAGGTTGGGATGATGGCATGAAGGAAGTTGAAACAAGGGTTAAAACCGCCATTGCAGCGCTGGAAGATGCCGGTTATTTGAAACGGGGACAAAATATGCCTAAAGTTTTTGCCACCAGTATCCTCAGCAAAAATGCCCGGGAGGCGATCGATAAGATCAAGGCCTCCGAAAAGTTTTCGGAAAAACAGAAAGAGCAGGCCGGTCGGACCATCAAGAAACTTTTTTCGAGTAAGAGCAAACGATTATCCACGGAAGAAGAGGCTGAATCGAGAGTAGATTACCTGTCAGATCAATTGGGTATCATGAAGCAAGAGGTCATTCGTGCTATTGAGCTGATGAAAGAAGAAAAAATCCTGGCTGAAACCAAAGACCTGACCGCTTTTATCAAAAGAACGGAATCGGCCAATAAATCGTTGTCGATCGTAGAAAGTTTTAGAAAACAGGAAGAGCTTTTATTGGCGCAACTACAGGAAGGAGAAGCCGCCTATCATTTAAAAGAGATCATCGAATTGTTCCTGCAGGCAGGCATCAAAGATAGTTCGCTCAACCAGCTGAAGACGATCATCAATTTCTGGTCGATCAAAAACTGGATCAAACGGCAGTACCTTGAATACTCGAGAAACCATGTTAAGATCGGTTTACTGTTTGATAAAACAGCGTTCCGGGAAAAGCAGGAAAAACGGCACCTGCTGGCAAAACTGATCACAGAGTACTTACACAAAAAAGCCACAGAATATGCTGGAGCGGATAACAAGCAAGAGGAAATATTGATAGAATTTTCCGTACAGGAACTTAAGGAAATGGTAGAAAGCGAACAGGGAATGTTTTCTTTAAAAGCCAGCATTGACGATATTGAAGGCAGCCTGTTCTACCTGTCGAGGATTGAGGCGATAAAAATTGAAGGCGGTTTTTTGGTGGTTTACAACAAACTCACCATCGACCGGGTAGAAAAGAATAACCTTATACAATACAAAAAAAGCGATTATGAAAAACTAAAACAATTTTACCAGCAAAAAGTACAGCAGATCCATATCGTAGGGGAATATGCCAAAAAGATGATCCGCAACTATACGGAAGCGTTGCAGTTTGTGGAAGACTATTTCAGATTGAACTACAATTCTTTCCTGTCAAAATATTTTCCGGGAAGCCGCCAGGAGGAAATCAACCGAACGCTTACACCCGAAAAGTTTATGAAGCTGTTTGGGGCGCTTTCCCCCGCCCAGTTAGAAATTATAAATGATTCAGCAAATCAGTATATGGTAGTAGCTGCCGGTCCGGGCAGCGGGAAAACAAGGCTGCTGGTGCACAAGCTGGCTTCTCTTCTCTATGCCGAAGATGTAAGGCATGAGCAGCTGCTGATGCTCACTTTTTCGCGGGCTGCGGCCACAGAGTTTAAAAAACGCCTGGTAGAGCTGATCGGCAACGCGGCGAATTTTATTGATATAAAAACCTTTCACTCGTATTGCTTTGATCTACTTGGAAGAGTAGGCAGCCTGTTAGAGTCTGAAAATATTATTCGCACGGCAGTAGAAAAAATAAGGTCCGGTGAAATGGAAACTTTCAGGATCACCAAAACAGTATTGGTAGTGGATGAAGCGCAGGATATGAATAAGGATGAATATGAACTGGTAAAAGCACTGATGGAACAGAACGAAGAAATGCGGGTGGTATTGGTGGGAGACGATGACCAGAACATTTATGGATTCCGTAAGGCGGATTCAGCGCATATGCAAAAGCTGATCACCGAGAAAGCGGCTGTTAAATATGAATTGACTGAAAACTACCGGAGCAAAGACAACATCGTTTCCCTTGCCAACCAATGGGCTGCCACCCTCAGGAATCGCCTTAAGACAGCGCCTTGTTTTGCCAGCCAGCGGGACAATGGCGTTATCCAAATTACGCAATACGGCCACAGTAACATGATCGTTCCGCTTGCCGGCATTATCAGCAAGGCCCAGCTTTCCGGATCCACCTGTGTATTGACCAAAACAAATGAAGATGCGATACTCTTATCCGGGTTGTTGTTGCAGCAGGGAGTACAGGCAAAGCTGGTACAGTCGAACGATGGATTTAATCTGATCAACCTGTATGAGCTCCGGCTTTTCTCGGATATGATTTATGAGCATACTGACAGCCCATTGGTATCAGACGATGATTGGGCGGATGCCAAACGGAGGTTAAATGCACATATCGCTAACAGCTCAAAAAAAGACCTGGCGAATGCGGCTATCAAAGCATTTGAAGACGCGAATAGAGCAAAAAAATACAAAAGCGACTGGAAGGCATTCCTGTTCGAATCTAATGTGGAAGATTTTTTAACAATAGATTCAGAAGTGGCGTATGTTTCTACCATTCACAAAGCAAAGGGAAAGGAGTTTGAAAATGTGTACCTGTTGTTGAAAAATTTTACACCCGCTACGGATGAAGAGAAGCGGCAGTTTTATGTGGCCATCACAAGGGCAAAAACCAATTTATTCATACACTACAGCGATAAGTATTTAAAACCATTTGCCGTTGATGGGTTCGCGTATAACGAAGACCGAAATATATATCCTGAGCCACAGCAGATAGTTATCTACCTTACTCATAAAGATGTTCAATTATGGTATTTTGAGCGGGTACAACATAAGCTAAACGATCTCTTCAGCGGCAGCCGCCTTACCATCACAGAAGACGGGTTAGCAGATCTTAATGGGGATTTGATACTGCTGTATGCACAAAAATTCAGGACTGTTTTGGATGGTTGGTTTGCTAAAGGCTTTAAAATTGCTGCGGCTAAAATTAATTATGTTGTTTATTGGAAGGGGGAGACTAAAGAAGAGGAGATTAAAATAATATTGCCTATGTTGTTGTTGAAGAAAGTATAAGCATACACCATAGTCAATTAATAATCATTGATAAAATAGCTTTGATATGTGAGCCTAATCGTGTATTTCATAAATTTTTTAAACGTATTAAATGTATCATTACTGTTTTCCGTAATATTTTGCATTATATAATTGGTATTTTTATTAGAATACTAATTTCTAAATACTTACAATAAAAAAACTATGAAACAGGAAATCATTGAAGCAATCGAAAATCAAAGTGTGATAGAATTTTATTACGATGAAGAATTAAGAGTTGTCGAGCCTCACTGTTATGGATTGACGACTGCAGGTAATGAAGGGCTGCGTGCTTTTCAAATTGATGGTTACAGTTCTACTGGCAAATTTGGGTGGAAGATGTATGATCTTGGTAAAGCCGATGACATTACGATTACCCAAGATCAATTTGAAGGCCCACGGCCCGGTTATCAAACAGGAGACAAGGGAATGTCAACAATTTATGCTGAATTATAAAAATAGATGATGGAAAGATATAGAAATTCAACAGGTGATTCAGGAGTGTCAGCTTATGAAATAGGGGCTGATTACATCAAGGTGAAATTTTTCGGGAACATTACGTACATATACTTTCAGCTATAGGAAAGCAGGAAGTAACCATGTTGAACAAATGAAAGTATTGGCCTTAAGAGGTAGCGGGCTAAACAGCTATATAAATCAGTATGTCAAAAATTTGTTTGATTAATCCATGTTAAGGTTATAAACTCATGAGATCAAAACTTTTAAATATCACTATTGCAAATTTAGGATGTATAGGTAATGAAGGACTTACAGTAAGTCTTGATAATATCCTATGTATAGTGGGTGATAATAATTCAGGTAAATCGACAATACTAAGGGGTTATGAATTGGCTGTTGGTACTCAATCGTATTCTCATGAAAAAGATTATTGTAAAAGGTCCAATGGAGAAAATACACGTATTGAAATTTCAGTACATATTCCTGAAGGAACTAATAATATTGCTGAAAAATGGAAGGAAAAACAAGGTGAACACTTAGTGGTAAAAAGCAGGTGGGAATGGGATTCAAACGGCACTAAAAGTAGGCAGACATATGATCCGGAAATAAACGATTATTCTGATGATGGAAATGCCGCAGGGTTGGATAATGTGTTTAATAGTAGATTGCCGGTTCCTTTCCGGATCGGCGCTTTGGAAAATCCTCAGACAGAATTAAAAAACCTATTAAAATTAATAGTTGATCCCATTGCAGAAAACTTACGTTTCAGACTGGAAGACAAGGAGTCTGAAATAAGCAAGGCACTTGAAATATTTACAGCACATGCTAAAAAACCAGTAGAAGAACAGAAAGAGATAATTGAAAAAATAAACCAAAGAATTACTAATAGCCACAATAAGATATTTCCGAATTTGTCCATTGATCTAAGTATTGGAATGTCCGAATTAAAAGTAGATCCTTTGGAAGCACTAATTAGGGGCTCAAGATTAAGTATTAAAGAATTTGAAGATAATGTTGATTGGGACCAACAAGGTACCGGTTCACAAAGAGCATTATTTTGGTCATTGTTGCAAGTAAGGTCGAGACTGCAGGCTGTAAAGAATTCCAAAATCGACACTGAAAAAAGAGTAAAGCAAACTGAGAAAGAAATTAAAAAAATAGAAGGAGAAAGAGATAAAGCAAAAACACCTGCTACAAAAGAAGCAAAAGAAAAGTTAATCGAAGAAAAAAATGCAGAATTACAATTACTAAAAGAAATTGATCCGGAAATTGCGGTTGATGAAAAGAACAATGAGCTTTCTCTCCCAGGATATATGCTATTAATAGATGAGCCGGAAATTGCCCTTCACCCCAATGGGATCAGAGCTGCCTCAAAGTATCTATATGAGCTTGCCAACGATGATTCCTGGCAGGTGATGCTAACAACACACAGTCCGTTATTCATTAATCCTTTTGAAGATCATACCACAATAGTTCGATTATTAAGAACTGAAGGAAATCCAAATCCAAGCACCTATCGCTCGGACGAAATAGCCTTTACTGACGATGAAATTGACAATTTGAAGCTATTAAATAGTTTTGATCAAAATCTTTCGGAAATGTTTTTTGGGCAATATCCAATAATAGTTGAGGGAGATACTGAGTATGCTGCATTTGATAAGGTAATGAGAATCGAAGCCGATAAATATCATATCAATTGTAAGCCCATACTTATCAGGGCAAGAGGAAAATATACAATCATACCCTTAATTAAAATGCTCAGTCATTTTAAAGTGAATTTTTCTGTATTACATGACTCTGATTATCCAAAAAATAAAAAAGGCAATGTAAATAGTGCTTGGTCGGGAAATAAAAGTATTTATGAAGAAATTAAAAATGCGAGGGCAACAGGCATACGTGTTGTGCATCGCATTTCAATCTCAACTTTTGAAGTTGCGCATGATAAAGTAGAATTAGATGAAGACGGCAATTACCTTTCTGGGGCTTCAAAAGATAAACCTTGGATAATGTATCAACGTGTTAAGGATAATGACCCGGTTAAAAAATCAGTTGAAGCTGTTTTAGATGATTTGATTGATGCCAATTGCAGCGAAGAGCCGTTTGCCAAGCCTTTTTCTGAAAGTTTGCCTGAGAAGTTTACTGAATGGGTCGCTGTGAAAGGGATAAGAGATCCAAGATTTGTTTTGTAATCTATAGTTAGGAGTTTTATTAAATATTTTCAATGAAATAAAGCTTTTGAATAGCATTTATTCTTGTAAAAGAACTAGTACTAATCTTTTTAAATGTTGTTTTCTTTATTTCATCAATTATGTTATTCCTATAAAATGCCTAGGTTAAAGTAATAGGCATTGTCAACAATAGGTACAACTTGGACACATTGTCCAAGTTATTGTCCAAGCTTAACCTGAGTTACTGTCGAAATAAATTATACCTGAACACTATGGCCAAACTTCTAGCACTTATTCTTTTACAATTATATTTCATTTGGTCGGCGTTGCTTTGCTGCCTGAATATTTCCTTATGAACACATACTCAAAAACACGGCGCATGACCGTATGCAACAAATCGTTCGAACACCAAAACGTATCGTATGTATGCTTCCCCACCATACAGCTTTGCGGCAAATGGTTACAGGATGCCGGCCTCCGTGCCGGCCATACCATAGATATCATCCACGAAGAAGGAAGGATCATCATCACCAGGTCGGCAGTGCAGCGTAAACACTTTTCCTTCCTATAAACGGTTTCCCGTAAAATTCACTATTGGATAGCTATTACTTTTGAAAAGTTATTTAAGAGAGAGCGCTCCCACTCTCGTCTTTGGGAACAGTTTAATTCAAGTAGCAATGCCAGTAGGTACAACAGCTAGCACAGGGCATAAATGCCCAGAAAGCGGGGTTTGGAAAGTACAAGGAACTCCAAGTACAACCGCTCCTATTTCTAAAGGTGAAACAATGCCACCTTATGCCGGTAAAGCAGTAACGTGGATACTTATCCAATTAGCTTAATAAAGAAAATAGCTTTTCTTTATTATAGATAAAAGGTCAGTTTATCAATTGACTTTTTATCTTTCTTTTGCTTTCCTATTACATATATACAAAAATATAGCTCTAATAATTTCCGTATAGTAATTTAACCCTTACCCTATCCCAAAAAAGGTTTTCCCTCCGAAAACCTTTTTACTTTTTAATATTACACCATGGAAACAATCATATATCTCCTCATCAGCCTCGCGCTCGGCGCACTCATCGGCTGGCTACTCGGCAAATCAAACAATCGGGCGGAATCGGAAAAGAAAATCGCACTTGCTCAACAGCAATACGTTGAGCAGGAAAAAGAATACGTGACTTACCGCGCTACGCAAACCGCGCAGCTAACCCACGCCCAGCAACAACTACAGGCTACTGCAAACGATCTCACCGCTTTACAACTCTCATTGAAACAAGTACAGTATCAATTGGCAGAAACCGGCGCAGCCCTTGCCGGCACCAAAGCCGACCTCCGTGCTGCCAACCATCTCGCCCAGGATAAAAACAAAGACGCAGAAATATTAAAAGAAGAACTGCTTGCACTCAAACAGGAGCTCACCACGTCTTCCCGGCAACTTGCCACCCAAACCGCCAATAACGAAGCCCTGCAGGAAAAGCTTACCACACAAAAAGAAGAAATGGAAGCGCTCAACAAAAAATTCAATACCGAATTTGAAAACATAGCCAACCGCATCCTCGAAACAAAAACGGAGAAATTCACGGAGCTCAACAAAGCAAACCTGAATCTGATTCTCGAACCGCTGGGAAAAAACATCACCGAATTTAAAACCAAAGTGGAAGAAGCTTACAATAAAGAATCAAAAGAACGATTCTCTTTGGGCGAGCGTGTAAAAGAACTTGCAGAGCTGAATAAAAAGATCAGCGAGGAAGCGCACAATCTTACCCGCGCGCTAAAATCAGAATCCAAAACGCAGGGCGGCTGGGGCGAAATGATCCTGGAAAATATCCTGGAGCGTTCGGGACTTGCGAAAGGCCGCGAATATTTTATGGAGGAACAGCTGAATGATGAACAAGGAAATCCACTCCGCTCGGATGCCGAAGATAAAAAGATGCGGCCCGATGCAGTGATCAAATATCCGGATAACCGCCACGTTATCATCGATTCAAAAGTTTCGCTCAATGCTTTTACAAGATGTGTTGATGCGGCAGATGAAGCAACAAGAATGAGTGAGCTGAGCGAGCATGTTTCCTCTATAAAACGCCACGTGCACGCACTTAGCACAAAAGGATACGACGATTACAGCAAAAGCCTCGATTTTGTAATGATGTTCATCCCCAGCGAACCCGCTTACATCGCTGCTTTACAGGCCGACCCCGAACTTTGGAACTATGCCTACGATAAAAGAATATTGTTGCTCAGCCCTACCAACCTCATTACCTCGTTAAAGCTGATAGCCGACCTTTGGAAACGCGAATACCAGAACCTGAATGCCAACGAAATTGCCGAGCGCGGCGCAAAATTATACGACAAGTTTGTTGGCTTCATTGCCAACCTTAAAGATGTAGGCGACCACCTGCAAAAAGCCCAAAACAAATATGGCGAAGCGTACAAGCAACTGGCAACCGGAAACGATAACCTTGTAACCCAGGCAACTAAGCTAAAAGACCTTGGGTTGAAAACAAAAAAGAGTTTGCCCGACGATCTGTTGAATGCAGCATCAAATACACAAATCTTTCCTGTTGATCAACCATGATTTACCGCCTTCGTTAGGGCGATTAGCAAAATGCAGGAATATATGGCGGATGTTCTAGCTGCACATCGTAATGATTTTTTCAATATTTTGAAAACACCCTTACCAAAACCACATGATATGCAGAAACTGATCTTTATCGTTTTATTGCTCACGTCTTTTACCGTAAAGGCTATGAAGCACCGGTAATTTACATTTGATCATGATGGTTGCTATGACATTGCTTCAACCATTGAAACAGTGTATGATAAACCTGTTCACGCACAGGTTTTACCGATAACACAAGATCATGCATTCCGGAAGGAACTTCCACAACACTTATACGTCCTTTTAGCTGCGAAGCTCCTTTTTTTATGTCCTCAACATTAAGAATTGCATCTCCGTAAAACAACTCTACGCTCCATTTTTTTACACGAATCGTTTTAACCGAATGCATCACCAACACCGGGCAATGCAAGTAAAGCCCCTTGTTGATACTGTTTTGCCCCCTGCGGACGGCCTGCAGCCAACCATAATTGAAACCCGGCGAAACATTTGGTTTCCAATTCAGGTTGTAGTTCCAGCTACCATAATAATCTTTGTGTAAACTTTCCCCATACAATGACAAAAAGCCTCCCTTCACTTTTTTATCCGGAAAATTCCGGTTTAATTTTAAAGTGAAAGGAAGCAATACTTCTCTCAAAAACTTATTCATATTTAAGTTGAAGAAAGGGCTGTTTAGAAACATAGCATTCACTGCGCTTTTTTTTCCACGGGAGGAAGCATATAGTGCAGCTGTTAAGCCTCCCGTTGAATGCCCACTTAATAAAAGGTAAGAATTTCCTTCACTTTTGATGGCCTGGATGGCCGCATCGATGTCTTCAAAATATTCTTCGAGGTTGCGTACGTTGTTGAATGTTTGATGCGGGAGCCACGACCGGCCGTATTTTCGAAGATCGAGCGCGTAAAAATTATACCCGTGATTGTTAAACTGGTCGGCCATTTCCTGCTGAAAAAAATAATCGTTGAACCCATGCAGGTAAAGAACGGCACGATCCGAATGCAGCCGTGCCTTCCTGCGGATGAGCGTGCATATCACTTCGCCCTCATAGTCGTACGGCTGAACTATCGTCATTTTTTCAAACCCGTTCCTGAGAATATCTTCGCAATAAGATGCCATTATTTTGTCTTTAGAAAACTTATTATGGGTTAAAAGAAGAAACCCGGAGGTCCGTCACAGGAAACTCTCCGTCAGGCGTTTGTTTTTTGCAAGTAAAGGAATGATGATGACAAACCCTGCGCCGAAGATGAGCAGTAGCCCTGTAACCAGCTTACGAAAACTCTGTTGTTTATGGGCATCTTGGTACATCTCGGAACTGTTTACCAGGTAAATAAGGGCGAAGAGCAACACCAGGCTAAGAATAAGATAAATAATTATACCACCCCGCAGATTGTCAAGATAATAAAACAGCAGCCCAAAAAGAGTGAGCGGAAGCACACAGCCATAAAAAATTGTTCCGATGTTGATCATCCCAAAATCGGTAAACCCAACGTATTGACAATAGGCGACGTCAAAAACGAAATTGGAGATAGAAACAAAGATCCCCGTCATTAATCCAACCAGCAGATACCGGGTAAGTTTATCATCTGGTGCAGTTGTATTGGTCATAAAGTCTGTTTTAATAATTGAAAAGTGATTTGGGTTGCTTACGCTGCCTGGGAAAAGCGTTTTGATGCGATCATAAATTGTTCCTTGATCATTCCATGGATCACCCGGTTTACAAATCCGTCCTCACTACAATTCGAATATGGCCCCTCTGTCAACGGCAATTCGCTGGCTGCAAATTCATCATAACAAATGGCGCCTACTTTTATATTACGGTTCCTGTAATTATCGGCAAGTCTTTCTGCCAGCAGCAGCGCCTCATGCTTTGTAGTATTGTAAACCGGCACGTGAAACTCCTCCGAAAGCCCCGACGCCGGTATTGCAGTAATGAAGTATCCTCCCGTGTTGCACATGTGGGGAAGAAGA
Organism: Chitinophagales bacterium; assembly: GCA_015655125.1. Taxonomy (GTDB): domain Bacteria; phylum Bacteroidota; class Bacteroidia; order Chitinophagales; family Chitinophagaceae; genus Ferruginibacter. Next base: position 61,969 of record JAATFP010000095.1, read on the forward strand.
AATTTTGCAATATACATCTGCGACATCACACGCGAGTGCCAGCAATTACTGCCGTTATCAGCAGAAAAAATCGCATGGTTTTGCCGGCTGTAGTGACAAATAAAAATGTCGATCCTGCCAAACTTACGGATCACCTTCTCCACCAATGATTTCGCGCCTTCGCACACCTCTATGTTTGCAGCAATACCTGTCAGCCCAAGTTCTTTTGCCGCCACTGATAGTTGAGATTTTTTTTCGTCAGAAATGATCACACAACATCCTTCACTCATCAACCTCGCCGCCAGAGAAAGCCCCGATCTGTTGAGTACATTTGTTATAACTGCTATTTTTCCTTCAAGTTCCATAACGGTTATTTTATCGAATCTAAAATTGTTCCCTGTCATGATGGATGGTACCGGAAAAACTCGTCGCGATGAACATTTATGGCGACAGAACAAAATTAGGTGGGACATTTTTTATCAGAAATAGATATATGCAGACTAATGAGGTACAATTTATTCCCTGTACAAAGTCTGTAAAACAGCCTTCCCTGATCGAAGGGAATAATATGGTTAAACAATCATGCTGTTTGTGCATTGTTGCGTATCTGCCTGAATTTTATTTTTGAGATAATACTATAGGTATCGCTATGCCCTTAATATTTCTACACCGGGCAACTGCGGATTTAAATCAAACATTAGTTTAAACAGATATGAAAATAAAAATAACAGTAGCTCTTGCATCCATAGCGCTTATTCTCTTTTCCGGCAGCGGATTTTGCCAGCCTTCCGATTCAACAAATCCGAAAATGGTTACCATGGCAGCCGGACCTCAATTTGCCGCCTCCGGCTGGAAAAAATTCTGGTGGGGAAAGCATTGGCGCGATGAGTGGCTGATGCCGGCTTCGTTCCCGCATGTGAACATCGACACCCTGGCTGGCGGCCTTACACCCACCAAACGGGGCGGCGGGCATGAAACGAAAACATTGAGACTAATGGGCAACGATCACCGGGAGTATGTATTGAGAACAATCGACAAAAGCCTGGACATCCTTGTTCCGGAAGAGTTCCATGGAACATTCGTAAATGATGTGGTAAACGACCAGATTTCTACCGCGCACCCCTATGGTCCGCTGGTGGTTGCCAACCTCTCTGCCGCTGCAGGTGTGTTACACACAAATCCCGTGATCGTGTTTGTAACCGCATCCGATAATCTCGGGGAATATAAAAAAGATTTTGGCGATAAATTATGCCTGTTTGAAGAACGGCCCTCCGGCGAAGGTTGGGACCATACTCCATTAACAAATAATGGAAAAGAGATCATCAACTCGGAAAAGCTGTTTGAAGAACTCGCTTCGGATCACAAAAAAAGTGTGGACCAGCATGCTTTTTTAAGAGTTCGCCTGATAGATATGCTGATCAATGACTGGGATCGCCACTCCGATCAATGGGTATGGGTGGCACATAAAAAATCCGGCAAAACAATCTATACGGCTTTTGCGAGGGACCGGGATCAATCGTTTTCAAAAACCGACGGCGTTAACCTGTATTTTCTTTCCCGGCCGTGGACAATTCGTAGTTTGCAGGATATCAAGCCGCATGTAAAAGATGTTATAGGTTTGAATTTATCTGCCACGGCGCTCGACAGGTCATTCATGAATGAACTAACCGAACAAGACTGGCGCAGCACTATTACCTCCGTACAGCAATCGCTTCCGGATTCCGTGATAAAAAATGCAATCATGAGAATGCCTGCATCGATCGCAGAAAAATCATTCAATTTCCTGTATAAAGTGCTTCGCTCCAGAAGAGATGATATG
>JAATFP010000033.1 GCA_015655125.1 Chitinophagales bacterium
AAGGTTAAAAGTTTTTGTCAACAAGCGCGTGGCAGCCAACTTGTTGAGTATTAGGAGATACGATATCCCTAAAAAAATGCAAGTTTAATGCAGGTTTACAGATTAGTGGTGAGGGTTTTGAAGTTAGGAGCGGTTAGATGGGTTAGAATGTTTAAACGGGGTTACATTTTCTAAGCATAAAAAATGCCCGCAATTGCGGGCTATTCAAACAAATATAACAGATCCGGATTCTCTAAAAGTAAAGGCCTATTTCTAAACCCTGATCCCTAAATTAACTCTGTATTTTTGCCCCATATGCCAGATCGCCGGCGTCGCCCAGCCCTGGCACTATATATCCTTTCGCCGTGAGTTCGTCATCGATATCGCCGCACCAGATAATGGCTTTCGGTTCTTCTCTTTTGATATATTCAATTCCTACCGTACAGGCAATGGCACACACGATATGAAGTTCCTTGATATCGCCTTCTTCCTTTAAAAAACGGATGCATTTTACAAGGGAGGCCCCGGTTGCCAGCATCGGATCACTGATGATCACTACGCGGCCGTCGATTTCCGGGCAGCTCATATATTCTACCTGTATGTCAAATGTCCCGTCAGCATGATGTTTCCTGTAAGCACTCAAAAACGCATTGTCGGCGCGGTCGAAATAGCTCAGCAGGCCATTGTGCATCGCAAGGCCGGCGCGTAAAATGGTTGCCAATACAGGTTGATCCTTCAGCATTTTGCAATTTGCTGTTCCCATCGGTGTAGTAATCTCCCGGTCCTCTGTTTCCAGGCCCTTGCTGATCTCGTACCCGATTACTTCGGCAATGCGCTCCAGGTTGCGGCGAAACCGCATCCTGTCCTGCTGAACATCTACATTTCTCAATTCGGCCACCCAGTTGCTCACCAATGAATGGTCCTTACTTAAATTGTGTATCATCTTTTTAAAAACTGATTTTGCTTGGGATCGTTTCGAACGATAAGTTAAATTTGGTTGACTGCGCGACAAATCTATAATAAAATAGTGCACTATCTTTATTTTTGATCGTGTCTTTTTAATCACCCTCATCAATTTTCTTTTTTATGAAACGATTGCCCATTTTAATCATCAGCGCCTCGGCCGCTTTTTTGTCCTGTACCAATGGAAATAAGTATGACATCAAAGCAGCAGACAAATATGAAAATACAAAAGTGCAATTGGCTGAAACGGAACAAAAAAATCCTACCCAATTTTTAAAAGCGAGCGGTTACGACAAAAAAAATCTTATCAGGCAAACGGTGATCAAGGGTTCATTGCTCAACAATGCTAAAATTGTTGCCTATAAAGACGTGGAACTTAAGTTTCAGTTTTATAGCAAGACAGGCACACTGCTGGGGGAAGATCATACAACTATATACGAAACGATCCAGCCTGGCGCCACTGCAACTTTTAAGGAAAAATTGTTTGCGCCAAAGGGTTCGGATAGTTTGGCGATAAAAGTGTTGTCTGCGAAATACAATTAAGCAATTACACAAATAGAATGAAGCTGGTTTTTTATCGCGGATTTTTTCTTCGCCCATGGCGAATTGATTACGCAGATTGGATTTGCTTCGCAAAATATTGCCCGCATATAATGCAGGTTTTTTGTCCGGGAAGAGAAGACTTATTTTCTTCCCGTCTTCCCGGCATTTTTAGCTCTAATCTCCGCAACTGCCCGCTAAAGACGGAACCAATCTGCGTAATCACTTAATCGATTCTGCAAGGCGGGAAAAGAAACCTGCGATAAAAATTTGCTTCAATTTAGATTTGCCGTTCAAAGAAATTTAAATTCATCTCCGTCAAAAAGCCCCTTATCACTCAATTTTAAATGCGGTATTACAAGCAGTGCCATAAATGATAATGTCATGAAAGGCGCGGCCAGCTTGCTTCCGAGCGTATTCTTTACAAATCTGTCTATCGCGGTATAATCGGATGCTACTTTATACCCATCTTCATTGCTCATCAATCCGGCAACAGGTAAGGGCAGCACCATCATCTTCGTTTCCGATACAGCGCTTATGCCACCGCGTTGTTTAATAAGCTGATTGATCGCTTCGCAAAGGCTCTCGTCATCTACGCCTACGGCCACTATATTATGGCTGTCATGCGCTACCGTAGATGCGATGGCACCTTCCTTGAGTCCGAAATTTCTGATGAAAGCTTTTGCTACAGGTGCGCTGGTGTAGCGGTTCACTACTACTATCTTCAGTATGTCTTTTTCAATATCGCTGATCATTTGTCCGTCCACAATGGTTGGTTCGAGCATCAGCTTGTTGGTAATGAGTTGACCTTCGAGGGCCTCTATTACCGGAATTTCCCTGATCAGATCATTTGCAGGAACGATCAGGTCGGCCACTGTTTTTTCACTACAGTTGAATTCATTGATACTTTTAGATGTGCTTGTTTTGATCAACGATTTCCCATTTTCAGCTACCAGCCCACCGTCTATATAGGTTTGCAACACTTCAAATTTCCGGAGATCTTTTACAACAATAAGATCGGCGGCATCGCCAACTTTCAAAGTGCCGTTTTCTATCTTATAATGTTTTACCGGATTGATGCATGCCACCTGCAAAACCTTAAAAATGTCGATGCCTTTTTCTACGGCGCGTTGACACAACAAATTGATGTGACCTTCTACCAAACTATCCGGATGCTTGTCGTCGCTGCAAAACATCATGTTTTCGTAATGGTCATTCACAAGGTCTATCAGCGCTTCAAAATTTCTTGCGGCGCTTCCTTCGCGGATCAATATTTTCATGCCGAAGGAAAGTTTATCCGATGCTTCTTCCGCTGTAAAACATTCATGATCGGTGCTGATGCCCGCATCGATGTATTTCTTTGCGGCTTCACCGCGAAGACCGGGCGCATGGCCGTCTACCGGTTTATTGTATTTTTTTGCAGCAGCGATTTTTTTTATCACTTCTTCATCGTGGTGCAGCACACCGGGAAAATTCATCATCTCGCTTAAGTACTTTATTTCGGGCAGCGCCAGCAACTCTTCCACCGCAACCGCGTCGAGCGAAGCGCCTGCAGTTTCAAAGATGGTGGCGGGTACGCAACTCGGCGCACCGAAATGAAATTTGAACGGGACCTTTTTCCCGTTTTCGATCATGTATCGCACGCCTTCTATCCCGCAAACATTGGCAATTTCATGTGGATCGCTGATGGTACCGGTGGTTCCATGTACTACCGCAAGTTTGGCAAATTCGGCGGGTACCAGCATGCTGCTTTCCACGTGTACGTGACTGTCTATAAATCCGGGAAGGATAAAGTGAGCACCTTCTCTCGCTTCAGCTGTTTTGGTAATGGAGATTATTTTTTTATTATCGATCTTTACTTCGCCATAAAAGATCTTTCTGGCTTCTATCTGAACGATATTCCCTGAAAGTATTGTGGATGCCATGTTTTACAAAATTGCTTGTGCGCAAGGTAAAAGTTAATAGGCAAAAAGGCGCGATGTAATAAAAAATAATATCTTTAACACGTTGTGCTGTTAAGTGTAAAATTCTCTTTGCAAGCTGTCTTCAACGAGTTCAGGGTGGGGGTGTTTTATCTGTGTTTCGGTAAGTTAAGCATAACAGAACGATTTCATGCTAAGCTTACCGAAACATAGATAGAAGGCTACCTTATAAATTTATTTTTAATAATACAACAAGTTATCTTTAGCTACACATTTATTAATGACTTTTAAAAACCACACATGAAACTTTTTAAAATCTTTTTTTTCGCATCGCTGATGATCGCAGGCACTACGTCTTATTCGCAGACGATTGATGAGATCATCGCAAAAAACATCAACTCGCTCGGTGGCAGGGACAAATTACTTACGTTAAAAACAGTGAAGATGGCCGGTGCCATGTCGGTGCAGGGAGCGGATGTTACTATCATAAATACTAAAAGTCATCTTACCGGATCGCGCATGGATGTGGAGGTGATGGGAACTTCCAATTACTCGATCGCAACACCCACAAAAGGATGGACCTTCTTTCCTGTGTTTGGAATGTCAGCGCCAAAAGAAATGACGCCGGACGAATTAAGGTCAGCAGTGGCTTTGTTAGATATCCAAAGTCCATTGCTCGACTATAAAGAAAAGGGAAATATTATTGAATTAAAGGGAACGGAAAAAGTAGATGGGGCAGATGCATGGAACCTGAAGATTACTTTCAAAAATGGCAAAGTGATGACTTTCTATCTGGATGTGGCAACGGCGAGACTTGTAAAAACGTCCACTACTGAAATAGTGAACGGCCAGGAAGTGACTGCTGAAATAACTTTTGCAGATTACAAGCAAAATGCCGGCGGATATTGGTTCGCGTATAGTATTACAAACGAACGGGGTACGATCGTATATGATAATATTGAAACGAATGTTACGGTAGACGAAAGTATCTTTAAGAATTAGTTTAGAGAGTAGGCTTAGAGAATTCAGAGGGCTCAGAAAGTTTGGGTAAACAAAATGTATGTTCATCGATAAATTATCCAGGCCCTCTTAAGTTTCTAAATCTTTCAAACAAATAAAACGGCTAACAACTAAATCTAAGCATTAATCCAGCAGATCCGGTCGCCTCTCGCTTGTCCGCTGCACCGATTGTTCATGTCGCCATTCGTCTATCAGTTTATGATTGCCGCTTTTGAGGATGTCCGGGATCTTCCATCCGCGAAATATTTCCGGTCTTGTGTATACTGGCGGCGCCAGTAAATTATCCTGAAAACTATCTGTAAGAGCGGAACTTTCATCATTTAATACGCCTGGAATCAATCTTCCGATTGCATCTGTGAGCACGGCTGCTGCCAGTTCACCGCCGCTAAGTACATAATCGCCGATGGAAATTTCCTTTGTAATATAATGATCCCGCACGCGTTGATCGATTCCTTTGTAATGGCCGCAGATCATCATCAGGTTATTTTTCAGCGAAAGTGAATTAGCCATTTTCTGATCAAATGTTTTTCCATCCGGCGTAAGATAGATGATCTCGTCGTACGTATTTTTTTGCTGCAGGCTTTCAATGGCGTTCACCAGCGGTTCGATCATCATCACCATGCCGGCTCCGCCGCCAAACTGGTAGTCGTCTACCTGCGCGCGCGCATAAGTAGTGTAATCGCGGAGGTTGATCACGTTTACTGTAAGGAGGCCCTTCTCATTGGCACGTTTTAAAATGGAATGTGCAAACGGCGAAGAAAGAAGGTCGGGAACAACGGAAATGATGTCGATCCTCATAGATGAATGGTAAATGGTAAATGATGAAAACTCATAGAAATATAATTTTATTCAAATAGGTATTACGATTTTAAAAGGATTGTGATGATCGCCAGTAGAAAATTCTTTGAAGATTTGCCCATTGACTATTCACCCGTCATGAAGCCATCCAGATCACGCTGCTGTTTTTTCGTCGGTCTTCCCACTTTGCTCATTCTTTTCCCGGTATGAAAAACAGCTGCCTGGAACCTGATCCTCTCTACCTCTTCGGCTGGCGTAATGTCTATGTAGTAATTGATGGCTTCCGAATATTGAACCCTATGGTCGAGCAATGCGGCTACTTTAATGAGCCATTTCTTACCTTCTGTTTTTACCTCATATTCATCGTCTACAGAAACTGTCTTTGCCGCTTTTGCATTTGCTCCATTATATTTGACCTTTCCTTTTTCACAGGCATCCGAAGCCTGGCTGCGTGTTTTAAACAGCCGGATGCTCCACAGGTATTTGTCCAGCCTTAATTTTTCCTTGTTCATACCACATTGTTGTGCCACAAATTTATGTTACTTTTTACAGCAATGGTAACCAAAGGCGGCGGTATTTACTTAATTTAGTTGCCTAAAATATTTATATGATAAACTGGAAAAGCAGTATCATGCTGCTCTTGCTTGCACTTTTTGTGCAGCTTACCTATGCGCAGCCGGCCGGCATCAACTGGACTGCCGACGGACTTGGATATTATAAATCGAAAGACGGCGGTATCGCACGAACAGATATCAGGACTGATGCCGAAACCATGGTCATTACCCGTGAACAATTAACTCCAGCAGGAGCCTCGTTGCCATTGCGCTTGCAAAAGTTTGACTACAGTAACGACCGTACAAAAATATTGCTCTTCACCAACACTGCAAAAGTATGGCGCTATAATACACGTGGTGATTATTGGCTTCTTAATGTTACTTCCGGTAAATTAATACAGCTTGGAAAGGGACTTCCTTCGCAATCGCTCATGTTTGCAAAGTTTTCGCCTGACGGCAAGCAGGTAGCTTATGTTAGCGAACATAATCTTTTCGCGGAAGACCTTACTTCAGGTCTTGTTCGCAAATTAACTGCGGATGGCACACGAAAGCTTATCAACGGTACATTCGACTGGGTGTATGAAGAAGAATTCGGTTGCCGCGATGGTTTTCGCTGGAGCGACGACAGCAAACAGATCGCATTCTGGCAGGTGGATGCCACCAAGATCCGCGACTATTATATGCTCAATACTACAGATTCCGCTTATTCAAAAGTGATCCCGGTAGAATATCCGAAAGTAGGCGAAGCGCCATCACCTGTAAGGATCGGTGTAGTTACCCTGAACGGTGGTTTTATCCGGTGGATGAATATTGAAGGGGATCCGCGCGAACATTATATTCCGCGAATGGAATGGAGCGGCCCTAATGAACTGATTGTTCAGCAACTGGATCGTAAGCAGCAGGAAAGTAAATTGATGTATTGTAAAGTAACCGATGGATCTGCACGCACCTTCTGGGCCGAAAATGATGATGCATGGGTAGATCTGAATTCTGCTGATATCTTCGGCGAACCGGGCGGATGGAAGTGGGTTAACAAAGGGCAGGATTTTTTATGGATGAGCGAAAAAGACGGCTGGCGCCATATCTATCGCATCAGCCGCGATGGAAAAACAGTAACGCTTGTTACAAAAGGCAATTATGATGTGGGAGCTATCAAAGGAGTGGATGAAGCAAGTGGTAACATTTACTTCAGTGCATCGCCGGCAAATGCAACCCAATCATATTTGTACAAAATAAAGATTAATGCAGGAAAAGATGATGCGGAATTGCTTACTTCGGCAGGGCTGAAAGGGATGAACGAGTATGTGGTGTCGCCATCGGCAAAGTTTGCGCGTCATTCTTTCAGCAATCACAATACTCCACCGGTTGCCGAATGGGGCACATTGCCTGATAACAAGCCGGTTTCTTCTGCAAAAAGTATTGCCGGTAATTTGAGAACGGATAATTCTTCGGATGTGGAATACGTGCAGATCACAACCGATGACAATGTGGTGCTGGATGCCTGGATCAATAAGCCCACCAACTTTGATGCTGCAAAAAAATATCCTGTAGTATTGTATGTTTACGGGGAACCTGCTGCAAGTACGGTGGAAGATCAATATGGCTCGCATCGCAATTTTTTATACAATGGCGATATGCGTGAAGATGGTTATATCCAGATCGCACTTGATAACCGGGGTTCGCCATCGTTGAAAGGTGCCGGCTGGCGCAAATCCATCTACAGAAAGATAGGCGTGCTCAACATCCGCGACATGGCATTGGGTACAAAAAAATTACTGGAAAGAAGTTACATGGATAAGGACCGTGTAGCGGTATGGGGCTGGAGCGGCGGCGGTTCTTCTACGCTCAACCTGATGTTCCAATATCCCGAAATTTTCAAGACGGGCATCGCTATTGCGGCAGTGAGCAATCAATTGTTTTACGATAATATTTACACGGAAAGATTTATGGGACTTCCGCAGGAAAACCGCGAAGATTTTATCAAGGGCTCTCCTGTTACAAATGTACAGGGTTTGCAGGGAAACCTGTTGTATATCCATGGCACGGGCGATGACAATGTGCATTATGACAACGCGGAAATTTTATTGAATGCATTGATCAAATACAACAAGCAGTTTCAGTTTATGGCTTATCCTAACCGCAGTCATAATATTAATGAAGGCGAAGGCACATGGTTGCACCTGAGTACGCTTTATACAAATTATCTTAAAAAGAATTGTCCTCCGGGAGCGCGGTAGTCAATGGTGATGGAGAAATCGTCAGCGGAGAGTGTAGAGTTGCCGGCTATCTGGTAATTTATTTTTATGCGGAGCGTTTGTTCCGCATTTTTTTATTGAAATGTTTTATCAAGCGAGAATTTTTCAGGGAATTTTGGATGAATGTTTTTATAAAAATTCATGATCTGCTTCATCGTCGTTTCAAGGTCAGTTGGATAAACAACCGTGTTTATACCGGCAACTTTACGGTTATAATCCATAAAACCGAGGCAAATAGGAACGTTTGCCTGTTTGGCAGTATAGAAAAACCCCGTTTTCCATTTATCGTTCAGGCCCCGTGTTCCTTCGGGTGTGATCAGAATGACCAGTTCACTTTTCTTTCGAAAAAGATCTGCCATCGCATCTGTGAAGCTAAGTCGTTCGCTGCCTGCGGTTCGTGGCGACCGGTCGATGGCGATCGCACCTAAAGGTTTCATCACAAGGCTGAAGGGAAACCGCATCCACTCTTTTTTTACCGTAAACCGAATGCGCAATTTATAAATTGAAAATGCCGCCATTGCATAACAAAAATCCCAGTTACTGGTATGAGGCGCGGCAATTATTACACATTTTTTTATTTCTGAAGGGAGGTTTTTATCCACCTTCCAGCCTCGTAAACGGAATATCAGTCTGCATATAAATTGAAGCATGATGCGAAATTTTAAATTAAGGGTCGTATAAAAAATTACCGCAACATTTGCTGCGGTAATTTTAGAAGATGTTTCAATACGTTTTACAAAGGAAGTACGGGCCCAAACCTAAGGTTGCTTGCACGTTTGCCCTTTCCGGGATACAAAATGTCGTGGGCAGTTTCATAGCCTTCATCAGACACTTCTCTCAACATCGATATGTGTTTTTTTCGTCTTTTCTGCGCCAGTAAAATGGCCGCAGTTGCAATTGCCGCTCCAGCTAATAATCCGATTGCCAGTTTTTTTTTCATAAATGCTGCATTTTGATAAAGATAAATATTGCTGATACTTTAACCGTTTAAAATGTGTTAAAACGGAAACAATAATTAAGCCAGATTTGGGTAGATAAAAACTGTTAAAATTATAATGTTATAACATTGAATTAAATGAGAAATTGTATATTTGGTGTTTAAACATTAAAAATATTTTATGAGCTTAATTGAAAGCCTTAACTGGCGATACGCCGTAAAAAGAATGACAGGAGAAAAGATCAGCAGCGAAAAACTGGATACCATTCTGGAGGCGATACGTTTATCAGCATCTTCACTTGGCTTACAGCCGTACACTATTCATGTTATTAGTAATCCCGCGGTCCGGCAAAAGCTGAGAGCAGCAGGGTACAATCAACCACAGATCGTGGAAAGCTCCCATCTGTTGGTATTCAGCGTTTGGGATGATATAACTCCGGCGCATGTAGACGGCTATATCGGGAACCTTGCTGCAAAACGCGGTGTTGATGTTGCTCATCTGAAAGGCTTTGGCGATATGATACACGGAAAAGTAAATTCCCTGACAGTGGAGGGACGGCAGGACTGGGCCGCCCGGCAGGTATATATCGCATTGGGAACAGCGTTGGCTGCAGCAGCGGAATTAAAGGTAGACGCGGCACCCATGGAGGGGTTTGAACCTGCCAGATTTGACGAAATACTCGGATTAAAAGAACAAGGGTTGAAATCCGTTGTGATCCTCGCACTGGGCCATCGTAGTGAAGAGGACCAGCTTTCAAAAGCCGCCAAAGTGCGTCGCGACAAAGAAACGTTATTTAGTTTTGTTGATTAATGTTTAATAGTAGTTTTAGTTAAGTGCAACTTTTGTTGCACTTTTTTATTGAAGTTCCTTTACAGTCAGGACCCCCTCCTTATCCTGTATTCTTTTAAATCCCATTACGGATAGAAATTCTGCGTGGTTCTTATTGAACACCTCTTTATAAACGATTCTTTTTACTCCTTTGGAAATCAGTAATTCTTTTTCTTTTTCAAAAATGAAAGTACCCACTTTGTAATCCCTGAATTTTGGGATGGTATAATTGATCGCTACTTCCGCATCCCCGTTTTCGGTAATTGCAACGCTGAAAACATTTGCGATCACCAGATCTCGGATCACTGCGAAATTGAAATTTTGATCGAATGCCTTTGGTTCGAATTGAGGGAAATATGTGTTGATGTCCTGCTTATAAAACCCGGAAAATTTTAGCAGCAACTGGTTTTTCGAATCAAACTCAAACAGATCGAAAAATTCATTTTTTGTATAAATTTTCCGGAGATAATAAATGTTGATGCAAAATAAAATAGAGTTGGTGAGCAGCACCGGAAACGCGTCCAGCAATATTGCATATATCATAAATGCCAGGCAGCCCGCTGTGTTGAACCAGCGAAACCGCAAGTCGTTATTCACTACCAGGGAAATAATAAGGAACAGGGAAGCAAGGTATCCGAAATATGGGGCAATCGTGAGCAGCATGTTTTTTCTGCAATGTTAATGACAGATTTTTAAGGATTGCGCGGATTGTACAAATTTCTTTTGATAAAATAATATTACAACAGCGGGTTTCTCTTTAGATTTGACGAATAAATCATTTTATGAAAAGAAATTTTCTGTTTATATTTTTTGCATTCGAAATTTTTGGTGCGTGTGCACAGGATCTGAAAGTGATGACCTTCAATATACGCCTCAATATTGCAGTTGACAGCCTTAATGCGTGGCCCTATAGAAAAGACATGCTGGCATCTCAGGTAAAATATCATCACGTTCAATTGCTCGGCGTGCAGGAAGCGCTTCATTTACAAATGACCGATCTGCAGGAAAGGTTGCCTTCTTTCAAATACACCGGCGGCGGGCGTGACGACGGTAAAGAGAAAGGTGAATATTCTGCGATCTTTTATGATACCACTGTTTTTAAACTGCTGGAATCACAAACGTTCTGGTTGTCCGAAACACCTGAAGTTGCAGGCAGCAAAGGCTGGGGCGCGGCATATCCGCGTGTGGTGACCTGGGCAAAATTCCAGTACGAAACTTCCGGAAAAATATTCTATGCATTTAATACGCATTTCGACCACATGGGAAAAGTTGCGCGCCGTGAAAGCGCCCATTTTTTGCTGAAGCAGGTGAAGGCGATCGCGGGTAGCACACCTGCCGTGATCACCGGTGATTTTAATGCAACGCCGCAAGATGAACCCATACAAATTATCCGTGACGTAAGGGATCCGTTGCATCTTACAGATTCCAAAGAACGCTCAGTTTCCGGACACTACGGCCCCGCCGGCACATTCACCGGCTTCGCAGCCAAAGAAAGAGATGATGATCCTATTGACTACATTTTTTTGAAAGGTAAATGGAAAGTAAAAGATCATGCCACCATTTCCGAAAGCTGGCGCGGCCGTTTTGCATCTGACCATTTTTCGGTAACAGCTACATTGGTTTTATAATCTTTTAATACAACAAAAAAATGCCGGGTTCTATTTTTTCCCGGGATAGGCTTCCAATGCAGAAGCAAGGCAGTCCATTGCTTTGTTGATATCATCAGCATTTAAAACATAGGCGATCCGCACTTCATTTTTTCCAAGACCGGGCGTGCTGTAAAAACCTGTACCAGGTGCCAGCATTACCGTTGCGCCTTCGTATGAAAACGATTCGAGCAGCCATTGACAAAATATATCGCAATCATCTATTGGCAATCGCGCCATTGCATAAAATGCACCTCCCGGGTTTGGACAAAACACACCTGGGATATCATTCAACCTTTTTACCAGCACGTCGCGGCGCAATTGATATTCAGCCTTCGTTTTATCAAAATAATTATCCGGTAGATCTACCGCAGCTTCGCCCAATACCTGTGCATAAAAGGGCGGACTTAATCTTGCCTGTGCAAATTTCATCGCAGCATTAAATACATCTTTGTTTTTTGTGATGAAGGCTCCGATCCTTCCGCCACAAGCACTGTAACGCTTACTAATGGTGTCCATCAAAACTACATGTTGTTCCGCGCCTTTCAAATGCATGGCGCTTACATGCCCGCCCTGATAGCAAAACTCGCGGTAAGCCTCATCGGCAAATAGAAATAAATCATGTTTGATCACAATGGCTTTCAACGTTTCCATTTCTGCAGCGCTGT
>JAATFP010000101.1 GCA_015655125.1 Chitinophagales bacterium
AAGCAAATTTTCAAATTGCAATTGCGGAAATGCGATCACTTCGTCTTTAAATTTTAAAAAGGAAAACTGATGTGCATCTTTCAAAAACGGCTTCAGTATTGCTTCTTCAGCCTTTGTTACCAATGCTGGCTTTGTTTTCACCTTTATCGAAACATCAGAAATCGAATTTCCATTTTTGCGGAACGCCGCGAGAAAAAAACCTTCGCCTTTTAATTTATCCGGATAAAAACGATAACCGTATTGATGATGAACGCGCGATTGCGTTTCAACAATGTTCCATTCATCTTTTATTTTTAATCTGATACCTGAAACCTGGTCGCCAACATCTTTCAACCAATCGCAGATTGCCTCATCTTCACTTTCAGAGTACGAACAGGTGCAATAGATCAACGTTCCGCCAGGCTTTAAACATGGAAAAATATCGGCCAGGATCCTTTGCTGGCGCTGGCTGCAAAGTTCCACATTATTCAGGCTCCATTGATTGATTGCATCCGGATCTTTTCTGAAAAGCCCGCTGCCGCTGCAAGGCGCATCCACTACGATCACGTCGAAAAATTCCGGTAGCCGTTGAAAATCTTTCGGATCGTTGTTGGTCACCACCACATTTGCCACACCCCATTTGGTAATGTTTTCTGCTAAAATATTCGCGCGTGTTTTGATTACTTCGTTGCTCACCAGCAAACTTTCCGGAGAAAGAAAAGATTGAATTAATGTTGATTTTCCGCCAGGAGCGGCGCAAAGATCCAGCACTTTCAAGGATTTTGACAGATCGCTCGTTTGCTTCAACGCTTCTTCCAAAAACATGCTGCTCGCTTCCTGAACATAATATGCGCCCGCATGAAAAAGCGGATCAAGTGTGAAAGAAGGGCGCTCGGCAAGATAATATCCGGTAGAACTCCATGGAACAGCCACAATGGGCGAATGGGTCAATGAGTCAATAGTGCCCTTTGAAGGATTGATCCGGATCGAAACGATCTGCCCGGCAGATGCATGCACGTGCACAAACGACTTTTCATCAAAGCCTTTTACCGTTTGTAAAGAAGCCAAAAGCGCCTGTGGTAATTGTTGTGACAAGTATTTATATTTGATAATCTTCAAAAGTAATTATCATCTCATGAAAAAATTGTTTTTTCTCTTTGTATTAGTTATTTCCACACAGGCTATACTTGCACAAAATTATCCCGATAGCTGGACGGACGGAAAATACTATACGGTCAACGGCGCTAAGTTGTACACAGTTACCGTAGGGCAAGGCGACCCGCTGATCATTATTCCCGGTGGGCCGGGCGGCACGCATCTTGGTTATCGAAGCTTCGATTCGCTCACTGAAAAGTCAAATATTCAGCTCATTTATTTTGACTCTTTCGGGCGCGGCAAATCCGACACTGCCAAAGATGTGAAAGAATATTCACTCGCGCGCGATATTGAAGACATCGAAGGTTTGCGTAAAGCGATGCATTTAGATAAAATTTCTTTGCTCGGGCATTCTTACGGAAGCCTTGTTGCGCAAGGATATGCGGTGAAATACGGACAAAATTTAAGTCACCTCATCATCGCCAATGGCTTTCACAGCTTTGTGATGTGGCAGGAAAACGACGACAACAGCAATCACGAGATCAAAACAAATTACCCAGAAGTGTGGGATACTTTGATGAAAGTACGCGAAGCCGGCGCTATTTCAAGCGATGAAATTCACCAGGATATTTACGGCAACGTTCCTTATGGTTTCATGTATGCTTACAATCCTGATAAATTTTTATCACGAGGGAGAAAACCTTATCCCAATCCTTTCAATTCAAAATTATATTACCAGATGGTAGGCAAGGACGGCGATTTTATAGTGGGCAATGACATTGGTAATTTTGATTTTAGAAAACAATTGAAAGATCTGAAAATGCCAGTCCTCATCGTGGCCGGAAGATACGACCGCGTGGCCGTTCCGTGGATGCAGGTGAAATACAAAGAATACTGTCCGCAGGCACAATTTGTAATGTTTGAAAAAAGCGGCCATAATCCGCAGATAGAAGAACCGGCGAAGGAGTTTGCTTTGATAAGAGAGTTTTTGAGGAAATGAGGCATAGGGAATAAGAAGGTTAAGCCACTGTAAATATTGGAAGTGCTTAACCTTGTTATTCCTTATTTTTTACTCAATTTTCATCTGCCAAAATCACTACTATGCGTAAACTGCTTACAGTATTTTTTTGCTTCTTTTTTATAAACGCATCAGCGGACCCGGTAAAATCCGTTGTTTACAAAGGCAAGCTCGGCACACACGACATTTTATTATATATCGGTAAAGGCGAAGGTTGCGGTGGTGAAGATTTTTTTTATACGGGCATGTACAGTTACGACAACGGTAAACACTGGTTATTGCTGGATATTTCTCACAATACAAAGGGCTTTTATTGCATGGTGGAAAATAAATTCACCGGCGTTTTACTGCTTACAGAAAAGGAAGATGTGCTAACAGGAACCTGGCAAAGCAACGACCGGGAAAGATCTTTACCGGTAAATATCAGCGAACAAAAATTGTCGGACAAAAAATTGCAGGAATATTATGAAGCGTGGGACAAACTAAATTATGCTTTAAAAGATTGCTAAATATCTGACAAAATACAGGTGTTATTTTTCCGGAACGCTTTCGATGAAGGTAAGAACAATTTCCACGCGCCTGTTTTTTGCACGACCTTTCTCTGTATTATTGTCGTCTACAGGCTGAGCCGGCCCTTTACCTGAGGTAAAAATGATCTGTTCATATTGTATGCGTTGATGGATCAAATACGATTGAACACTTTGCGAACGGGCAAGCGAAAGCTGCTCATTCTGCAAGAGTGATCCGCGGTTATCTGTATGTCCGACGACTTCTATTTTAGCGATCTTTTTTCCATCGAGCGTAGTAATAATGCTGTCCATTAAACGATTAAAAGACGGCATCAATGCCGCACTACCGGTTTTGAAAAATGCAGCCGGAATTGTGATCGTATCGTTTCTAAAAACAATGGGCTTCGTAATTTCCTGTACAGCTTCTGAAAGCTGATCGCCAACGAGCATATAATTTGTGTGCCGGAAATTTTGCGCGTAGATCTTTTCAATGTTCACCTGGTAATTTTGGCAAAGCGAAATACCATTGTTTGACGTAAGAGAAATATCATCCACAAAATAATATACCATTCCGCCGCTGTTCATGCGTTCTTGTTTTTTAAACCCCAATTGACTTTTCGAAAAATTGCCAAGAATAAAATACTTTTCCTTACCAGTGGCAGTAAAATCATGCGTTACTTTTCGCCAGCCGTTCACCGTGTCCTTTCTAAGATCCGTTGCTCTAATAGAAATAATTCCCGGCGGACGATACACATCAAAATTTTCAATCGCCGGCTCAATGCTGCTGAAAGCAAAATTTATTTCATGATATTTCCTGCCAGAAGAATTTACATAAAATTCAATATGGTAAGTTTCATCTTTCAAAAGCGGGCAGGCAAGCATCGTATACACAAAGCCGTGACAGAAACTGGCTTCAAAATCTTTTCTGCAATACACATTTTCCATTGGAACAAGCAACAGATTTTGTCCGGATAAAGGTATTGGCACATCGCTGCGATTGACCAGCGGATTTGTGGTTGGCCTGATGTAAAACCAGGCTTCAGGCGCGCAAAAGGCATTGAATTCCGTACACACGTTGATGTCTTCAAAACCGGGATTGGCAAAGAAATTTTGCGCAGTGGTTTGTTTTGAAAAAACAAAACAAGCAAAAAAAATACAGATAACTATTTTTAGCAAAAATGATGATGCGAGCTTGACCACGTTGCGTGTACAATTAAAATTTCAGGTTAATACTTTAAAAGGCAGTCAATCTTACACAGCTTTCACTTCCGCGCAAAGATCTTGCAACACTTTCTTTGCGTCGCCGAACAACATCGATGTTTTTGGCTGAAAGAACAAGTCATTTTCAATTCCGGCATACCCCGGTTTCATACTGCGTTTATTGACGATCACGGTTTTCGCCTGTTCTACTTCCAGGATCGGCATGCCGTAGATCGGCGATGCAGGATCCGTTTTGGCGGCAGGATTTACCACATCATTGGCACCCAATATCAGCACCACATCGGTGGTTTTAAATTCTTCGTTGGCCTGTTCCATTTCTTCCAGCTTTTCATAGGCGACGTCTGCTTCGGCCAGTAATACATTCATGTGGCCGGGCATCCGGCCGGCAACGGGATGAATGGCGTATACTACTTCTACCCCTTTTTCATTTAAGATCTTTTCAAGTTCGTGGCAAACGTGTTGCGCCTGCGCAACGGCCAGGCCATACCCCGGAACGATGATCACTTTGTTTGCATAAGCCATAACCATGGCAGCATCGCTCACAGAGATTTCTTTGTAATTTCCCTGCGGACCGGCTGCAGTTCCACCAATGGCATTTTTACTTCCCCCAAACGAACCTACCAATACATTGACAAGCGAACGATTCATAGCCTTGCACATCAGGATGGTAAGCAATGTTCCTGCAGCGCCAACCAGGATACCGCCGGTGAGCATTACTTTATTATCGTACAAAAATCCTCCAAAAGCCGCTGCCACACCGGTAAATGAATTGAGTAGGGAAATTACAACGGGCATATCGGCACCACCGATAGGCATCACAAACAAAACGCCATATAACAAAGAAAGAGTGAGAATGAGATAAAGTAAATATCCTTGTGTGGGATCAATTACCAACCATATGCCTGCTCCCAAAGCAATCAGCAGGAAGATCATATTCAAAATATTCTGTCCCGCAAAACTCAGGTCTTTTACTTTTCCATTTAATTTTCCCCACGCGATCATGCTACCGGAAAATGATACCGAACCGATGATCAGTCCAAGTACAATGATCAATATAGTTGGTTGATGTGCCGCAACAAATTCATGACTGTTGTTGATCGCAAATTCCTTCGACAAATGATTGAATTCCACAAGAGATATCAACGCCGCGCAAGCCCCGCCCATTCCGTTAAACAAACTCACCATTTCCGGCATGGCCGTCATCTTTACTTTTTTAGCGGCCAATGTTCCAATGATCCCGCCGATCAACAGTCCGCCGAATATCCATCCATAGTTGTGGAGATGCTCGCCCGTTTCGGAATTACGATATAAAAATATCGTTCCTGATATCGCCAAAGTCATCCCAAAAGCCGCCACCAGATTTCCTTTGCGCGCAGACGCAGGATTGGAAAGCATTTTAAGCCCGAGGATAAAAGTAACAGAAGCCACAAGGTAACAAAGCGTAAGTATATTAAATTCCATAATAATTATTTTGAAAGGCGAACACAGATTTGATTTTGATTACCCAAAAGCCGATCCGGGGAACGACCTTAAAATATTTCTGTGTAATCATGCTTTCTTTTGAAATCTGTGCTGCTATTTTTTCTTCTTAAACATTTCGAGCATCCTGTCTGTCACCACAAAGCCGCCCACAACGTTGAGCGTACCTAATATTACCGCCAGAAAACCAAGGCCAAGCGCAAGATAATTGTCCGTTTCGGCCTTTCCCATCACGATGATGGCGCCGATGATGACCACGCCGTGAATCGCATTGGCACCGCTCATCAGCGGCGTATGCAATACACTCGGCACGCGGCCAATGACCTCAATGCCCACGAAGATCATCAGGATGACGATGTAAATGATCTGTTGATTTGCTGAAATAAAAGTCAGTATATTTTCCATGATTGTGATTTCATTGATCCGTATTTTTTATCCTGCCAAAGCAGCAATTCTTTCGTTAGTGATCTTTCCACCGGTTGCAATGCAGGTTCCGGCAACCAGATCATCCTCAAAGTTCAGGTTCAATTCGCCTTCTTTCCCGATGATGAGTTGAAGAAAATTACAAATATTCTTTCCGTATAATTTACTGGCATCGCTCGGCATATCTGCCGCCAGGCGAGAGTTTCCAACAATGCTGACACCATTGTAAAAAACAGTTTCTTCATTTTTTGTCTGTGATGTATTTCCGCCAGTTGCAGCAGCAAGATCGATCACGACCGATCCGTTTTTCATTCCGCCGAGCATTTCATCTGTAACAAGTACCGGTGCTTTTTTGCCGGGAATCTGGGCTGTCGTAATTACGATATCAGCCTTGGCAACACTTTCCGCTATCTTTTGCTTTTGTCGCTGCATGAATTCATCCGTTTGTTCCACCGCGTAGCCACCTGCGCTGCTGGCATCTGCGGCGCCTTCCACTTCCACAAATTTTGCCCCAAGGCTCATCACTTCTTCTTTTACGGCCGGTCGTGTATCAAACACTTCCACCACAGCACCCAATCTTTTTCCGGTGGCAATCGCTTGCAACCCGGCAACGCCGGCACCAAGTATCAACATCTTTGCTGGCGGAATACTACCTGCTGCGGTCATAAACATGGGAAAATATTTCGGATACAGGTTTGCCGCCAGCAACACTGCCTTGTAACCTGCAATGTTGGCCTGGCTGCTCAATACATCCATACTTTGCGCACGTGTTGTACGCGGAAGCATGTCCATACTGAATATCGTCAACCCCTTGTCGGTCCAGTTTTTGATTTGTTGAAAATTAAAAAGCGGCTGATAAAATCCGAGTAAAACCTTCGCTTTACAAACGGAAAGGTCACTTTCGTTCAATACACTTATGGAAAGAACGATGGTTGAATTTTGAAGAATACTTTCTCTCGACGCGATGGTTGCGCCGGCAGTAACATATTTTTCATCGGCCGCAAATGCAGTAATACCGGCACCCGCCTCCAGATGCACATCAGCATTCATTTTTTTTAGCAGCGCAATATGTTCGGGTAACAATGAAACTCTTGTTTCGGGAGATGGTTCTTTTAGCAGGCCGATGATCATGGTTAATGATACGATTTTAGTAAACGCTTGCAGTTTGGAAAAGCAAAGGTTTGTTCAGGTTTACGCCGACTAAGATAGGAAATTAAAACCGGATGCTGAAGTGTTGCTTTACTTTAAAATCTTTGCGGAGAAAAACAATTCCGATGAAGAACAGGTCGATGGTGAGCGTAACGGCGTTGTGCGACTTTATTTCCGCCCACGCTTCCTCCATTTCAGCGCTCCAGTGAATGTCGTCGAAAATGAGAATGGTGTTATCATCCGAATGGCGGAGAAGCAATCCAAAATATTGCAGTGTTGGCAATTTCCGGTGATTTCCATCCACAAAAGCCAACCCGGTTTGCTGAATGGAAGCAAATAATTGCGGGAGCGTGACTGCAAAATCGCCTGTGATCAATTCAATATTTTTCAATGATAATGCATGAAAATTTTGCTGCGCAATTTTTGCAATTTCCGGTGCGCCTTCGAGTGTATAAAGCGTTGTTGACGGATTTCCGGCGGCAAGATATGCGCTGGTAACACCGAGCGAAGTACCCAGTTCTATCATCATTTGCGGCTTGTAGTAAGCCGCCATACGATACAACAATTGCGCAAATTTTTTCGCTTTCAAGGATGACGCTGCGATCTTGCTTACAACGCGCGTATTTGTTTTGATAACAGCCGAACCTGCGCCAAAATCACGTACTTCGATGCTGCGCTGATCGCGCAACATTTGCCTGCGAACGGCTTCTGCTTTTTCATATTCAGGATAAACCGTTTCATCGTTCATCACAAATTTTATAAATTCAAAAACGAACGGAGAATGCACGCCATGGCCATTTCCGTTGGAAGCGGAGAAATAATATTGCAGATATTTTTTAGCGATTTGAAAAGCCGAATACATGTTAATGGATAATTTCTTGATGGATAATTTTTCGCTGCAGGCGTACCGCTATTATGATAGCTGGCTGGAAATTGAAAAATTATCAATTATCCGTTATAAAATTATCCATTATTTCTCTCCCAGGTTTGAAATGAAAAATCATACGCATGTTTTTCATCTTTCAAAAAATCGACGTGGCCGGTCATGGTCCATTTTGCAGGGTCAATCTCCGGAAAATAAGTGTCGCCTTGTAAAATCGTATGCACGCGCGTCATGTAAATTTTATCAGCAATATCCATGCTTTGTTTATAAATTTCGCCGCCGCCTATGATGAAAATTTCTTTGCAGTTGGTTGCTTTTGCCTGTTCAATAGCATCATGAAGATCTGCGGCCACCTGCGTTCCAGGCCGGCTCCAGCCGGTTTGTTTGGTGATAACGATATTTACGCGTCCCGGCAAAGGCTTGTCCACGCTCTCATACGTTTTGCGTCCCATGATCACCACCATGCCCCAGGTAGTGTCTTTAAAAAACTTCAAATCGATGGGAAGGTTCCAGAGCAATTGATTTTGCTTGCCGATGGCGTTATTTTCGGAGGCCGCGACGATAAGGGAAATTGTCATAAAAAGATGTTGATGCCAAAATTAAGCAGTTTGGATCAGACATGGAGATTTCCCTTTTATGGGTTACGAGTTGCGGGGTAAAGGTTGTTATAAAGCAATGAATCTGCTGAGTAAGGTTGCCTGCGTTTTCACTGCAGAGAAAAGAAAAAAACAGGAGTTTTTGCAGAGATAAAAAACATTTGTTTCAAAAGATGCTGCCAGCCTGAGCTTGTCGAAGTCCTTCGACAAGCTCAGGCTGACACAAAAAGCCCCGGATCTCTCCGGGACTGATATATCAGATAAACACTAACTTCCGTTGCCAAACCTCGTCGGTCGTCGGTCGTCTAGTTCTTCGTGATCGTAAACTCCACTCTCCTGTTCAGCTGCCTTCCGTCATCCGTATCATTCGTCGCCACAGGCTTCGTTTCACCATAACCTTTGGATACGATCCTTTCTTTTGCAATGCCTTTAGATAAAATATAATTCATCACCGACCTTGCACGATTGTCGCTCAAAGTGAAATTATAATTGTCGGAGCCCTTACTATCCGTATGTGCGCTCATTTCAATTTCAACCGAAGGATATTCCCTGAGGAACGCCACCACCCTGTCCAGTTCCACGTTTGACTCTGGGCGCAGATCGTATTTATCAAAATCGAAGAAGACATTATTCAGGCGAAAAACCTGGCCGATCTCGATCGGAACAAGATAAAGGTCTTTGTGAATTTCTTTATAACCGACCTTGATCAGAGAATCAAGATTCAGGTTTTCCGATACGGCGAAAAACTTCTCGGCGGAGGCATGAATACTGTAATTCTTATCATAAGGCAATACCATTTTAAAAGAACCGTCTACCGGACTCGAAACACCTGTACCTGCTTCCGTTCCGTCGGGCAATGTCTGGTAAACAAGAGACGCATTGAGTGGTTCCTTGGTTTTGGCATTGTAAACATTTCCGCTCACCAACACAACAGGATCTGGTTTTTCTTTTTCCAGCAATTTTACCCTGACAATATCGCTGGCGCCAAATGCCCCTTCACTGGATGTGAGATAAGCATATTCGCCGCCGGCATCCAATGTAAAAAAAGCTTCGGATAAGGGCGTGTTGATCGGCGCGCCAAGGTTTACCGGATCGCTCCATTTTGTCCAGCTATTGTCCAGCCGTTTGGTCATCCAGATATCATTTTCTCCCAATCCGCCCGGCCGGTCGCTGCTGAAATACAATGTCACACCATCGGCGGCCAGGAAAGGACTCATTTCATTGTAATCCGGCAGATTTATTTTCTTGCCTAAACTTTTCGGCGCCGTCCAGATGTCATTGCCTTCGGCAAAACATACATACAGATCGTTGTCGAAACTGCCTTTTTTATCGGTCATATAAAAGATCAATGTTTTGCCATCGTGTCCCATACATGCTCCCATTTGTGCCGTATTGCTGAATTTCCCAAAGTTGCGGATCTTCAGCATTTCTGCATTGGTCCAGCTACCGTCTTCGAGTTTGTGTATCATGCTCACGCCCATGCCGAGATATTGTCCGTCGCGAAATGCGCCTTTCAATAAAATCGTGTTTAAGTCGGGTGAAATCCAATAAACAGCATTGTAATGGGACGCGTTTACCTTTTCACTAAGGTGCCTGGCTTTGCCCCATTTGCCGGATGTATCACGTAGCGAATACCAGATATCCTGCGAATTGGGAACGGTATAATATTGGGTATTTTGCGGATCGCCCTGGCGGATAAAAAACAACAAATTTCCATCGGCAGAAATCGTAGGACGCATTTCCGGAAGATCGGTATTGATGAGTGCGCCAAGATTTTCAACCTGCACGACCGTTCCTTCCCGGATGATATTTTCAGTCTGTTCTTTGAGCTTGATAGTGGTATCGCTTACCTGTGCAGAAGGCTGTGCAAAAGCCGCGACGCACAACAACAGCGCGGGTAGCAGTGTAGAGATTTTTCGCATAAGATGGTATTGGCCGACCATGTAACGAAAAAAAGACTGATTTAGTATGATGTATGAAGTTTAAGGTTTCATGTGTTCTGCTATTTAGATTGCAAACTTTACGCTGCAAGCCGTCTTCGACAAGCTCAGACCGACAGCCTCCTGTCATATTGAGCTTGTCGAAACATAAGTAGAATGCGCATTTTTCATCCAGGTTTATTTTTGAAAATACGTCGGGGTTTAATAAGAGCCGCGATCAATTATTCTCCACCCGGCACCTTAAACCTTTTTACCGATGATAATCAGATCAGTGGTATCTTTTTCCCTTCCTTGCGAATATATCTTTCGGTTCAGGGCAATGATCTCAAAACCATTTTCTTCCAGTGCCTTTGTAAGATAACCGGCTTCGTGGTAGTTGGTGAACATTTCTTCACCATTGCTGCCTTTTGTAAATGTAGAATTCGTATTGTCATCTTCCATTGTGCTGATGTATAAAACACCTTGGGGGAAAAGGATGGATGCCGCATCAGTTATGAATTGCAGCGCGTCTTCCTTAGATAAATACGGGAAACAAAAGCCGGCGATGATGCCGT
Organism: Chitinophagales bacterium; assembly: GCA_015655125.1. Lineage (GTDB taxonomy): Bacteria > Bacteroidota > Bacteroidia > Chitinophagales > Chitinophagaceae > Ferruginibacter. Next base: position 10,847 of record JAATFP010000101.1, read on the forward strand.
TAAATTTTTCATTTAAAGAAGAAATCTGCCGTGCATCGGACATCAAAAATTTTGCTGACGGATTGCTTTGTGTGGCCAGTTGCAGCATTGCAGGTGCAAGGTCAATACCGGTAATTTCTAAAGAGGGTATTTTCTGTAAAATGTATTTAGTGATGTTTCCCGGACCACACGCCACGTCCAGCACTTTTCCCGGAGGATGGAGATTGTTGCAAAAAATATCAAGTCCGTCATGGTAAAAACTCACGTCCATGAACTTCTGCTGATAATCAGCAGCGCGACTGTTGAAAATATCGATGGCAATTTTTGTTTTATTCATCTTTGGAACGCTTACACGGCCACCGGCGCTTTTATGCCCGGGTGCGACTCATAGTTGAGCAGCTCAAAATCTTCAAATTTAAAATCAAGAATATCTTTCACCGTCGGATTGATCTTCATTTGCGGCAAGGCAAAGGGCGTTCTGGTAAGTTGTAATTTTGCCTGTTCAAAATGATTTTTGTACAAATGCACATCACCAAAAGAATGGATGAACTCGCCCGGTTCGAGACCGCAAACCTGCGCAATCATCATCGTCAGCAACGAATAAGATGCAATGTTGAAAGGCACGCCGAGAAAGACGTCTGCAGATCGCTGATATAGCTGGCAACTCAGTTTTCCGTTTGCAACATAAAACTGAAAAAGACAATGACAAGGCATCAGTTTCATCTTTGGCAGATCGGCCACGTTCCAGGCGCTGACAATAAGTCGACGACTGTCGGGGTTCGTCTTGATCTGTTTGATCAGATCGGCGATCTGGTCCACTTCCGTATTATCAGCGCCTTCCCAGCTGCGCCATTGTTTGCCATATACCGGACCTAAGTTCCCTTGTTCGTCTGCCCATTCGTCCCAGATTTTCACATTATTTTCTTTCAAATAAGCGATGTTGGTATCGCCTTGCAAGAACCAAAGGAGCTCGTGAATGATGCTTTTTAAATGCGTTTTTTTTGTCGTCACCAATGGAAATCCTTCGCCCAGATCAAACCGCATCTGGTAACCAAATACGCTGCGGGTGCCGGTTCCGGTGCGATCGCTTTTGTCGGTACCGGTAGAAATAATATGCTTTACGAGATCGAGGTATTGTTGCATGGGCGCAAATTAGGCCAATCTGGTGAATGGTGAAGGGTGAATGGTGAAATCTTTATAAAGGGCTGTGTAAAACAAATCAACACCAAAATTTAAATGTTATAAATCAATTGTTTATAAACCGATTTAATAAAAAAAGAATACTCTTTGAAGATTACACGATTCATCATTCACGATTCGTTTACGAAAAAGAGAATACTGTTTAAAGATTTCACTATTGACAATTCACCCATTCACTTATTTACTACCTTTGCCTGATGAGCAAAAAAGGAAAGGTTCTGATGGCAATGAGCGGCGGTATAGACAGTACCGTTGCAGCTTTGATGCTTCATAAGGAAGGTTATGAAGTAGTAGGAATTACCATGAAAACATGGGACTATGCTTCGAGCGTGGGCACCACCGGCAAAAAAGAAACCGGCTGCTGTAACATCGACAGCTTCAACGACGCACGGATGGCCGCTGTTCAGCATGGCTTTCCTCATTTTATCCTGGATATCCGCGAGGAATTCGGCGATTTTGTAATTGAAAATTTCATTGAAGAATACATTGCGGGCCGCACACCCAATCCCTGCGTAATGTGCAATACGCATATCAAATGGCGCGCCCTGCTCAAAAGAGCCGATGCTATGGGCTGCGATTTCATCAGCACGGGACACTATGCACAGGTTCATCAGCATACCAACGGAAGGCATTATATCAGCAAAGGCCTGGATGAAACCAAAGACCAGAGTTACGCGCTTTGGGGGTTGCAACAGGATCTGCTGAGCCGGACTTTATTGCCGTTGGGCACTTATCGCAAAACAGAGATTCGGCAGATGGCACACGATTTCGGGTACCCGGAATTAGCCAAAAAGAATGAAAGTTATGAAATATGCTTTGTGCCGGATAACGACTACCGCGGTTTTTTAAAGCGCAAAGTGGATGGACTGGAAGAAAAGGTGGATGGCGGAAATTTCATCGATCCAACGGGAAAAATACTCGGCAAACATAAAGGTTATCCTTTTTATACCGTCGGGCAACGGAAAGGTCTGGATATTGCTCTAGGTAGACCGGCCTTTGTTACAGATATCATACCTGAGACCAATACGGTGGTGCTGGGAACTGAAGACGACCTCAACCGTACAGAAATGCTGGTGCGCGGAATAAACTGGATGAAATATGACGGCATTACGAATGGAATGGAAGCCGTTACCAAGATCAGGTATAAAGATAAAGGTGCGTTGAGCAACCTGTATACATACGAAAATGGTATAAAAGTGCGTTTTTACGATGATGTGAAAGGAATTGCCCCCGGGCAGAGTGCGGTTTTTTACGAAGGCGACCATGTGATCGGAGGTGGCGTAATTCAGCGAAGCTGAAAAAGTGAATGATGAATGGTGAACCCTTCGAAAAGTATTATTATTGCATAGATTATAAATATTTAAAGGGAAGGAAATGATGAAATAGCCACAAGAATTTCACCATTCACCATTCACTATTTAACCCGATATGAGAAAGACAAAAGTTTCTGTTTTTGCACTGGCAGTTATCCTGAGCATCGTTTGCATCAGCTGCAAAAAGACCGATGACAATTCCCGTTTCGTTTCTTACAAGAATTATACAAATCTTGCCGTGGGCAAGTATATGATCTATGAGCTGGATTCTACCATTACCCGTTCCTTTGGAACATCGTTCATCGTAAGTTCAAATATTGTAAAAGACAGCGTAGTGGAAGAATTCACCGACAACCAGGGACGCACTTCCTTTAAAGTTTTCCGGTACCTGCTCGATCAAACACACAATACCTGGAACCCTTCGAATACCTTTTATTACACTCCTACCGACAACAGTCTGGAATATATTGAAAACAATCAACGCTACATTAAACTGGTGAGCCCGATCACAGAAGGTAAAAGCTGGTATGGAAATGTTTATCTCGACAGCAAGATCTTCCATGATAATTCACTGTATCAATCCTGGAACTTTTATTACAAGGATGTGGCGCAGCCGCAAACGGTTGGCAGCGTTGATTACCCAAATACAGTAACGATCGTTCAATATGATTCTACGGATAACCGGCCGTTCAATCCATTTGTATTTTCTACGTATGACCGTGGGTATGAGATCTGGGCCGACAGCATTGGCCTGGTGTACCGGGATGTGATCAGCTGGGAATACCAGAATACACTGGGGCTTTCAAACTGCAAGCATACCTTCGTTCAAAACGGAACCCCAACCACTGTCGATATAGATTGCAGCACCGGCAACTGCGACTCAATTGCTGCACTGGCCGGCCATACAATCAAATGCGATACGGTAGTGACCGCATATCATTATAACGGCTTCGGCACCAAGCAGGTGTTGCTGCAACATAATTAATTGACGGGTTTAGACGCCTGCGGCTGGTTTAGACGTTTAGATAAAGAGTTTTTATATAAAAAAATTTAACGCCGCGACAAATAGATGTTCCTCTGTGAAGATTTCACTATTCACTATTTCCCCCTTGCAAATGCCACAAAGCCCGTCCCCGGAATTCCACTCGTAACGCCCACTTGTCTCAGCATGGTTACTATCTGTCCGCGGTGATAGCTTTGATGATCGAAGAGATGAACCAATATTTCCCAGAGCGGTTGTGTAAATTCTTCACCGGCCATGTTTTTGTACGACAGGTCCCTTTCAAGCACTTCTTCAGTGGCGATGTTTATCCATTCCTTCCAGAGTCTTGATTGCTCCAGCAGATTTGTTGTAAGTTCGATGATGGAGCCGTTAAAATCTTTTGAGGCTGCCGCCAGATATGGGTGCTGTTTAATCCGCAATAACCAGATCGCTTCCACGTCCCATAAATGCAACATGGTTTTGACGATGCTCCGGTAACTGCTGGTGATGTCCTTATTCAATTGTTCATCCGTTAAATTTACCAGCAGATCTGAGAACCGCTTATTGGCCCAATGGTTGAAGGCGGCGTATTTTACGAGAAGTTTTTTCACAATGAATAATTAATAATGTTTTAAATTTAATGAACTCTGACGATTCTCAATTTGTCAAAGTTTATAAAAAACTATTCATTATTATTATTATTAAATAAAAATGACAACCATTCGCCCTGCGCTAATAGATGATTGTAAAAAAATGATGGAACTTATTCATGAACTGGCGCTTTATGAAAAAGCGCCCGAACAGGTGACAGTCGATTATCATCATTTTGTACAAAGCGGCTTTGGCCCAAACCCCGTATGGGCGGCCTTTGTAGCCGAATCGATGGCACCTTCCGGCGATGGTACGAAAGTGGTCGGGTTTGCCTTATATTATATCCGATACTCGACCTGGAAAGGACAACGGCTGTATCTTGAAGATCTGCTGGTGACTGAATCCATGCGCGGAAAAGGAATCGGCAAATTATTAATGGACAAACTGATCGATCATTGCCGGGAAAAAAAATTCAGCGGCATGGTATGGCAGGTGTTGGATTGGAACGAGCCTGCGATCAATTTTTACAAACGATATAATGCAGAGATTGATGATGGATGGTTGAATTGCAGTCTGAATTTCATTTAAAACCAGCATTCTACCTATGTTTGGTAAACTCAACATGACAGAAGCCGGTCAGTCTGAACTTGTCGAAGACGGTTTTCACAGAGCAAATTTTATATCCTAATGGTACAATAAGTTATAAATGATCCTTTCGCGCTTATTAATTACAAATACAATGCACACGGCGCTGTCGAGCATTTAGCTTATTTTTGCGCCACAAAAAGAATAAATCTTATGGCAGAAAAGATCACTATGGGCGCTGATGGCAAACTGGTCGTTCCCAACAATCCCACCATTCCTTTTATTGAAGGCGACGGCATTGGTCCTGAAATATGGAAAGTAGCTGAAAAAGTTTTTGATACCGCCGTGGAAAAAGCATATGGAGGTTCAAGAAAGATCGGCTGGAAAGAAATGCTGGCCGGTGAAAAAGCTTTCAACCAAACCGGCGAATGGCTGCCGGCTGAAACTTTACAAATTGCAAAAGATTACATCGTTTCTATCAAAGGCCCGCTTACCACGCCGATCGGCGGCGGTATCCGTTCCCTGAATGTGGCGCTGCGACAGGATCTTGACCTCTACGCCTGCGTCCGTCCGGTAAAATGGTTCAAGGGCGTTCCGTCGCCGGTCGTTCATCCGCAGGATGTAGACATGACCATCTTCCGCGAAAATACCGAAGACATTTATGCCGGCATAGAATGGAAAGCCGGTTCACCGGAAGCGCAAAAATTTGAAAAATTTCTCATCGAAGAAATGGGCGTAAAAAACGTGCGCTTCCCCGGTGATTCAAGCTATGGGGTAAAACCAGTGTCTGCCGAAGGCAGCAAGCGCCTTGTTCGCGCCGCGATCATTCATGCGCTGGAAAATAATCTCCCTTCCGTAACATTGGTACACAAAGGCAACATCATGAAATACACCGAAGGTGGTTTCAAGAACTGGGGCTACGAAGTGGCGCGCCAGGAATATGGCGACAAAACTTTTACGTGGGACGAATGGGATCAGTTGAAAAAAGAACAGGGCGAAGCGCACGCCAATGAAGTGCAACGCAAAGCATTGAGCGAAGGGAAATTGCTGATCAAAGATGTAATCGCAGATAATTTTTTACAACAGATATTGATTGCGCCGAAAGATTATTCCGTGGTGGCAACACTTAATCTGAATGGCGATTATATTTCCGATGCATTGGCTGCAGAAGTAGGTGGGATCGGCATTGCGCCGGGCGCGAATATCAATTACAAAACAGGTTACGCCGTATTTGAAGCCACCCACGGAACGGCGCCAAAATTTGCCGGTACTAACAGCATGAATCCATCTTCAGTGATTTTGAGCGGTTGCATGTTGCTCGAATACATTGGCTGGAAAGAAGCGGCGGATCTGATCACAACAGCGCTGCAGGCAACGATCATGCGCAAAACGGTGACGATCGATTTTTATAATTTAATGACGGGAGCCACGTTATTGAAGACGAGCGAATTTGGCGACGAGATCATTACGAATATGGGCGTGGTGACGGCGGATATTACGTTGAAGAAAAGTTCAAGTTTATAAATTTAAACTTGCCAAATTTATATATCATAGCGGGTTGTAATGGTGCGGGGAAAACAACTGCGTCCTACACTGTTTTACCTGAAATATGGGACTGCAAGAAGTTTGTAAATGCCGAGAAATTGCGCATGGGATTTCGCCGTTTCAGCCAGAGAAAGTAGCAATACAGGCTGGCAGAATAATGTTGAATAGAATTGACGAATTAATCGCAGCCAAAGAAAACTTCGCTATCGAAACAACGCTTGCCACTCGTTCTTATCAACAAATAATCAAAGAAGCAAAAGATGGTGGCTACAAAGTGTCATTGCTTTACTTTTGGTTAAATGATGTAAATTTGGCTATAAGGCGCGTGAACCTACGTGTAAAAGCAGGTGGCCACAATATCCCTGTTGAAATAATTAATAGGAGATATTTTGCAGGAATAAAAAACCTTCTCAATATTTTTATTCCAATCGTTGACAACTGGATCGTAATGAATAATTCGGGGCAAACTTTTTTTATTGCTGAAAAATACGATGATGAAATAAATATTATTCATCGTGAAAAACAATGGAACATCTTAAATGAAATCGCTCATGAAAAAGCCTAACATAGAAAACCTCAGTTTTTCTGAAGCGTTGAAAGTGGGATTGGATCTATCTTTCAAAAAACTTATAAAAGAAAAACGGCTCAAAAACGAATCGATCGCTATCTGGAAAAACGATAAAGTTGTGGTGATGAAAGCCAGAGATTATAAATTAAAAAAATAGAACAAAAATCAACAGAGACATATGAGCAAAATCAAAGTAGCAAATCCGGTGGTAGAACTGGATGGAGATGAGATGACAAGGATCATCTGGAAATTTATCAAAGACAAATTAATTCTTCCTTACCTCGAAGTTCCCATCCAATATTATGATCTTGGAATGGAATACCGCGATGAAACCAACGACCAGGTAACCATCGATGCAGCCAATGCCATCAAAGCCTGCGGCGTAGGTATCAAATGCGCCACCATCACACCGGATGAAGCACGTGTAAAAGAATTCAACCTTAAACAAATGTGGAAATCGCCCAACGGCACCATCCGCAACATCCTCGACGGCACCGTTTTCCGCGAGCCGATCGTAATGCAGAACGTGCCGCGTTTGGTTACCAACTGGACCGCGCCGATCATCGTTGGCCGCCATGCATTCGGCGATCAATACCGCGCAACAGATACCGTTATCAAAGGAAAAGGGAAATTAACCATGACCTTCACACCGGAAGATGGCGGTGAAGCGCAGGTTTTTGAAGTATACAATTACAAAGGCGATGGCGTGGCAATGACCATGTACAACACCGACGAAAGCATCTACGGTTTCGCACGCAGTTGTTTCAACATGGCGCTGAGCAAAAAATGGCCGCTGTATCTTTCTACAAAAAATACCATTCTTAAAAAATATGACGGTCGCTTTAAAGATATTTTTGAAGAAGTGTACCAAAATGAATTCAAAGCCGATTACGAAGCTGCAGGAATTACATACGAACATCGTTTGATCGATGACATGGTAGCGAGCGCACTGAAATGGAACGGCAACTTTGTGTGGGCCTGTAAAAATTACGATGGCGACGTACAAAGCGATACCGTTGCACAAGGCTTTGGTTCACTCGGCCTCATGACTTCCGTATTGGTAACGCCCGACGGCAGCACTATGGAAGCAGAAGCTGCACATGGAACCGTAACGCGTCACTACCGCGATCACCAGGCCGGCAAACCAACTTCCACCAACCCCATCGCTTCTATCTTTGCATGGACAAGAGGATTGGCTTTCCGTGGTAAGCTGGACAGCAACCAGGAACTGATCGACTTCTGTAACGCACTGGAAGCCGTTTGTATTGAAACCGTTGAAAGCGGCAAGATGACAAAAGACCTGGCTGTTTGTATTCATGGCAACAAAGTAAATCATGGTGAACATTATTTGTATACCGAAGAATTTTTGGATGCGATCGATGAGAACCTGAAGAAGAAAATGAATTAATATCTGATCTATGATGTATGATCTATGATCTTAAGCGCCCTGAATTCAGGGCGCTTTTGTTTGCCGCAGATGCGCAGATTTCTATGGCATTTATTAAACCCATGAAACTCAAAAAAATAAATCTGCGCATCTGCGGCAAACAAAAAATAAAAATCTGTGCATCTGCGGCTTATTTACTAACTTAATTGCATTAAAGTTCCTCAAACGATTGCCATGCCTGCATTTAAAAGAAAAATCTTTTTAACTTCCATCGCCTTTTTTTCCTTTTTTTCTGTTGCTTCGCAACAAAAACCCGCGTTCAGCGTCATTGGTTTTTATACCGGCGTCAACGATGCAGCACATGTAAGCTTTGTACACGAAGCCAATAAATGGTTTGCAGATATGGCGGCAAAACACAATTTTCATTATGATTCCACGAATAACTGGAACAACATGAACGATAGTTTTTTATCGAAATACAATGTTGTATTATTTCTTGATACGCGCCCCGACTCGCTTCCGCAACGGGAAGCATTTGAAAGATTCATGAAGAAAGGTGGTGGTTGGATCGGGTTTCATTTTGCAGCATTCGCCATGAATGAATCCGGTGTTCCTCAAAACTGGGATTGGTACCATAACGAATTTTTGCGTTCGGGAGAGTATGTGAGCAATACATGGCGGCCTACTTCAGCAATATTACGCGTAGAATTCAAACATCCGGCTACCAAACATATGCCTACTACTTTTCGCTCGTCGCCAAATGAATGGTATCGCTGGCAAAATGATCTCCGAAAAGATTCGGCC
>JAATFP010000091.1 GCA_015655125.1 Chitinophagales bacterium
ATGATACCGCCATTGATCGTACCGGTACCCGTCAACTTACAACCCGGCTCTATCTTCAAAGTCTTGCCGGCGGGGATCTTCACCGTGCCATTGACCACCATGCTGGCAGCGCCCACCACTACGGAAGTAACATCTTTCCTGTCAAATGCCTGTTGCAGCGAAGCAGTGGCATCGCCACCCGCAGCTTCCCGCATGGAAAAACTTTGCGCTCCCGCGCCAAATGTCATTATTAAAAAACACAATAGCAGGATATTTTTCATGTATCAACTTTTTAATAAAGCTAAAGTACGATAAGTTTAGGGTTACACGTAGCGGGTTACATGTGGCGGTTTTTGATCGTTGGCAAAGCTTTACCGCAGAGAAAAGAGAAAATGGAGTTTACGCTGAGCTTAAATCTCTGCGTAAGCTCCGCCTCTCCCATTCTCTGCGGTAAGAGAAAAGAAAAACAATGCATCCAGAAAAACTACTTGGCCACATCAACCCGCAACCCATAACCAACTTGCAGAACAAAACACCCAATTCGCAGAATACTTTTAACCAAAGCCAAAGTCCTGCTTTCCTTTGCACTTATATAAAATCAATCGCTTATGTATTGTGTGCACACAACGGCTTTATCGCACCGCTTTTCCGCTTCGCAACAGGTGTTGAAGGAAATTGAACTGGCCGTGCCGACCGGCAGCATCTATGGTTTTCTCGGTCCAAATGGCGCCGGCAAAACGACCACCTTGCGATTGCTGTTAGGCCTGATCAAAAAACAGCAAGGTGAAATATTATTGTTCGATCAGCCGTTGCACCTGCACCGCTTGCAGTTGCTCCGGCAAACGGGCTCTATGATCGAAGTACCTTCCCTTTACGGCCATCTGACCGCAAAAGAGAATCTTCTGATCTGGCAGAAATTGTATCAATGCCCAAAGCCCCACATCGCGGAAGCATTGCAAATAGTGGGTTTAGCGGATACCGGCAACAAACGCGTAAGACAGTTCTCGCTCGGTATGAAACAACGGCTGAGCATCGCAACCGCAATCCTTCATCAACCGGCATTGCTTATTTTGGATGAACCCACCAACGGACTTGATCCTTATGGTATCATCGAAATGCGCGACCTGCTAAAAACGTTGAATACCCAACACGGCATTACAATTGTCATCAGCAGCCATTTGCTGGCAGAAATAGAAAAACTTGTAACCCATACCGGCATCATCAGCGCCGGCCGGATCGTGTTCCAGGGAACGTTGAATGAACTTGTAAGTCGCCAGCAAAGCGAATCACAGATGATATTGCAAACGGCCAACAATACAGAAGCCGCACAGATTGTGAAAACATTTGTATCAGATGTTGTAATCAACGCGCAACATATTTCTATGCCGCTTTTATCAAAAGAAAAAATTGCCGCGCTCCATCGCGCCCTCGTGCAGCATAAGATTGATGTGTACGAAATGAATGCCATCAAAAAAGAGCTCGAAACAATTTTTATGGAACTGATCAATCAAACAAAACATGACTAATTCTTTTACTAACTGCCTTTCAGCGGAATGGATAAAAAAGAGGCGGAGTTTTTCTTCCTGGCTCGTGGTCGTAGGCGCATGCTTCATACCGCTTATTCTCACCATCATGTTTTTGGTATATCCGAAGCAGATTTTGGACCTGCATCATTCCGGGCAATTCTGGCGAATATTGCAACTACGTTCCTGGGAAACGATGTCGATCATCTTGCTGCCAATGGGCATCGTGCTGGCTGTAAGTCTCATTACACAGATCGAGTTTAAGAACAACATGTGGAAACAACTGCATACGGCGCCGGTGCCATTCAGCAGCATTTATTTTTCCAAACTCGTTTTGATATTGCTCATGCTGGCGCAATTATTCGTGTTATTCAACATCGCCACTTACGTCAGCGTCTGGATCCCGGCTTTGCTTAACCGCGACGTTCCCTTTCCACTTTATGCCATAAATGGAACAGATGTCCTAAAAGAAAACGGCGCTTATTTCATTGCCAGTCTTCCTTTGATATCGTTACAATTTGCCATCAGCTTACAATTCAAAAATTTTCTAGTGCCTATCGGTGCCGGGCTGGTACTTGTCGTTGGCGGCATCATCGCTCACTCCTGGAAATATGTTTATATGTTACCACCCGCCTATACCGCGCTGCATTTCGGCGAAGCTTCCGGAAGCACCAAACACACTGATCATAATTTAACCCTATGGGCATTAGGATATTTTGTGGTGTTTGTGATCATCGGATATTTGCTGTATGTTAATAGAAAAGAAAAAGGGTGACTATGATTTATGTGATTGAAATGAAATGCATGATTGTCGCGGAAATCTTCGGGTTACTATTTTGCGAAGCAAAACCCAATCTGTGTATCACCTGATCAATGTAAAATCTGCGATTCTATTTCTTACCTTCAAACTAAATGAAACGCTCCCTCATCATATTACTTCATATCGGCTACTGGACGCTTTACTTGTTGCTCATCTTCATCTTTGCCGTATTTCTCAAAGTGAGCAACCAAAAAGCGCTTATCCATGAAGCGGATCTGATGCAGGAATTTGTCAAAGCGATGACTGCACTTGCGGTGCTTCCGGCCATTATCAGCTTCTATACTTTTTACAACCTGTTGTTTAAACGATTTCTGTCAAAACGAAAACTGGGTTCGCTTGCCATCGGCGCGTTGATTACCATACTTGTTTCCGGCTTGATCGGCTCCGTCACTGTCAATTCGCTCAATGGAAATTTCTTTCCGTGGAACTATTCGTTCAAACCGATGTTCCAGATCACGTTGTTCATCGCCGTCTTGTCGCTCATTCATGGTATCATCTCGCTCATCATCCGCGGCTTCATCAATTGGTACAGTGAAATCAGGATCAAAGAACAATTGCAGCAGCAAAACTTTGAAATGGAACTCGCGCTTATCCGTTCGCAATTGAGTCCGCACTTTTTATTCAATACCATCAACAACATCGACGTACTCATATTGAAAGATCCGGCAAAAGCGTCGGCGTACCTCAATAAATTATCGGATATCATGCGCTTTATGCTGTACGAAACAAAAACAGAAAGAATTCCGTTACAGCAGGAACTGGATTATATCAGCAAATATATAGAACTGCAAAAGATCAGAAATTCAAACGCAGAATTTGTAAAATATACAGTGGAAGGCAATGCCGGCAACTGGTTCATTGCGCCGATGCTCTTCATTCCGTTCATTGAAAATTCTTTCAAACATTCGGGAAATAAAAATGTGGCAGCGGCTATTGTTATTGAAATCAGCATTAACGAAGGCATGCTCCGTTTTACCTGCATCAATCAGTATAGCCAGGCGATCAAGTCTTCGCCGGAACCTGGTGGTATTGGAAATGAATTGATGGAAAAGCGGTTAAATTTATTGTATCCGGATGCGCACGAACTTGTAACCGAAAGACAATCGGATCTTTACAGAGTTTCTTTAATAATTTATTCCGGAGAAAAAAACAACCACGCATGAAGATCAGCTGTATCATCGTAGAAGACGAACCGCTCGCCCGCGAGCGGCTGGAGATCTACATTGGTAAATTGCCCACGCTGGAACTCAAAGCATCGTTTGATAATGCCATCGATGCTTTCACCTGGCTCAAAGCCAACAAAACCGATCTGATCTTTCTCGATATCAATCTCGGTGAACTTTCCGGCATCCAGTTACTAGAGTCCGTGCAGATCAGCAGCAGCGTCATCATCACCACCGCTTATCCGGAATATGCACTCAAAGGCTATGAATTGAACATCACCGATTACCTACTCAAACCTTTTACGTTCGAACGCTTCTTACAGGCGATCGACAAAGTGCAGCAAAATTTCGTGTCCCAAAAACAAATGACACATAAAGATTATTTCTTTGTAAAGACAGAAACGCGTTTACAGAAAATATTCTTTGCAGATGTTCTATTCATCGAGGGCATGCGGGATTACCGAAAAATACACACCACCGGCAAGCCTGTAATGACCTTGCAAACTTTCAGCGAATTTGAGAATGAGTTACCCGCCGGCACCATTTGCCGTGTTCACAAGTCTTATATGGTTTCCATTCAAAAGATCGATTCGCTGGAAAAAGACCGGTTGTATATAAAAGATACAATGATTCCTGTTTCGGAAACGTACAGGCAGCATTTGCTGAATATTATCGGGCGCCCGTAATCGTTCAAAACGGGTGAGGTTTTACAAACCTCACCAGTTTATGCATTTTCCCCTACATTTACATCTACGGTTTGCATAACCCAAATCGTAACCAAAACAATTACAGAATGCTACTGCTTCTACGTTCCAGATCGGCCCTGCTCGCCGCTTTCTTATTTTTTAGTATCGTTATTCACGCCCAAAGCATCAAAGATGCCTCCGTGGAATATGATATTGTAAAACCGCCGCTGATCGCGCTGCCGGCAAACATCAAACATTATCAGTCGCAGATTGTGCCTTCATTTACTGAAAAAAATGCCAAACTCATAGACGCTTACAACGAAGAAGTGAAAGTGGCAAAGCATGAATATGATTCGGCCATGATCGAGTACACAAAGGATCTGAAGATCGCGGAAGACAAATACGCCGCCGACATGGAGGAATATAAAAAGAAAAGTCTGGGCAAAAAAGTGGTGGAAAAAACACTGCTCAACGAAAACACGAAGCCGGTGAAGCACCTGCCTTACAAACCTTATTTGCGCACGGTTCCGAAGCCAACGTTACAAACTGAATATGACTGGCCAACGTTGGCGAGCAGTTATATCAAACTCGACAGTTATGAAAATGCACCCGACAACGCGGTGAAGATCATCGTCACCTGTTATGGTTTTGATTATACGCAACCGCGTGTGATGAATAATCAGAAAGACATGATGAGCTTTGGTACAGGGCAAAAAACATCTACCTACACGCAGACAAATTATTACCTCGAATATTCTTACCGCCACCCGATGGCGGTGAAAGTGGTATTGCCGGATGGAAAGGAAATTGAAAATATTACGCCGCAGCAATTGAACGTTTACAAGATCATCCGTTCGCCGGAATCTACCACTTCCCCATCTGCCAATACCGAATTGTTGGTGAAAAGCACGGAAGCTAAAGCCTTGCAGGAAAATCTCACTTATGTAAATAAGATCATCAATGAAAAGTTTGGTAATTTTCGTACCAAACGCACGGCCACGCTATATTACGTAAAAGACAAGAATGAAGAATACACTGATCTGACGACAGCTTTTAATGAATCATCTTCTGCATTAAAATATTTAGCAGATGACAGTGCTGCCGCAAAACCGAACATTCAGCATGCAATCGGCTTGCTGGAAAAAGCATTAAGCGAATCCGACTTGCAGGACAAAAAAGCGCGCATTGATAAAGATGTTACCATTGCTATTTGTTTTAATTTGCTGGAATTGCATCTCGCATTGAAAGAACATGCGGCAGGCATGGCCATCTTTCAAAAGATGAATGCAATTTCACTTTCGAACAAAGAAAGGATGATCAAAAATCAATATGATGCTGATTATATTGATCTGAAAAAAAGACTCACTGTAAAAAATTAATCAACTACATACATTACAACTATGCGTTTACCAATTATCGCAACAGCCATTGCCACTTTATTTACCGCCGGTTCATTTGCCCAAATGAAAGTTACACAAGGCAACGAAGTGGAATACAAATTCATCAAGAAGCCCACACAGAGCAACTTCTACGTCAACAACAAAACCACGTTCATCATCAAGCAAACGAATGGCGTGAACGACCAGTTCGATCTGTTTACTGTAGGGGAAGATGCAAAGCTTTCGCAGCCGCAGCCGATACAGATCGAGTTGGGCACGTTTAAAAATATGAACACGATCAATTCTTTCCAGCAGGTGGGAAACAAGATATATATGCTGGTGGAGAATTGCAACAAATCTGATGAACAGAATACGTTGTCGATGCGGACTGTTTCAGAAAACAGCAACTTCGGCACGCCAAAAACGATCGGCTCCATTCCGTACACGCGCATGATCGATCCGGGAACATGGCTGGCTTATGTTACGCCCGACAAACAACACATTGCACTCGTGGCGGTGTACCCGAAAGAAAAACAGCAACCGCAAAAAGGTAAGTATTATTTTTTAGACGCTTCACTCAATGTATTGAGCAGCGGCGACATCAGCATTGGTGATGAAAAGAAAAAGAACTATTCGTTCCAGATGTTGGCATCCGACAAAGGCGACATCTATCTGATCAATACAGAGTTTGATAAATCCTATCGCTTCGCGGTAGTATATCGCAAATCACCGGAAGAAAAAACCTTCACAGAATTTGCGTGCCTGTTGCCGGAAAACTTAAAGAATGTAGATTTCACCGCAGGTGTGGCGCCTGCCGGAAACCTCATCGTGGCGGGTTATACACAAGCGAAAGCCACCATGCGCATCGGCGATATCCGCGAGCAGGCAAACGGTATCTGGGTGTACAATTCTGATAACCCAGCAAGTCTTGTTACGCTGCCTTTTGAAAAAACAATTCCCGCTATGCGCGCAACGGCCATCAACTTCAATGGCGGCACGGCTTACATCACCGGCGAGCAGATCACCGAAAAGAAAGAAGGCATGACGCAAGGTAGCAGCGGCTTCATGGGCGGAACATCGTTTGAAGAAAACTTTTCTTACACGTATGAAGATCTCGTGATCACTGGTTATGATATGACCGCAGGGACCAAGTTCGACATCCCGCTATCGCGAAAATTTACTGCAAGAAACACCACCTACGATCTCACACCGGGTGTTGGTGTGAAGAATGGTAAATTCACATTGCTCTACAACGACGATCTTAGAAAATACATAGACAAACTCGACTACACGATCAAAGTACCGGTGGTGATCTCCGTTACCAAAGAAGGCCTGATGGAAACACCCGAGCATTTTGAAAAGGAGCTGAACGTCCGCAGCGGTGGTTATACCACCTTGAGTTATCTTACACAGGTGAATGATCAATATGTGGTGACGCTGCAGTATAATGGGTATACGCTGAAGGCTGCGGTCCTGAAATAAGTTTTGAACCAACGGAGAACCGGAGAGCACAGCGAAACACAGGGTTTAATTTCTATAACCTCTATGTTTCGCTGTGCTCTCCGGCTATCTGTCGTTAAAAAAAAGCGATACATTTAAACTAAGTTCTTCATCTTATTCAAAAAGCTTATATCGTGAAACAGATCATTATCGCCTTTACATTGCTTTGTTTTACTGTTGCCACTCTTGCTTCGCCACCCGCAAAAAAAGTGATGCTGGCCATCTTCGCACATCCCGACGATGAACTCGCCATTGCAGCAGCATTTTCCAAACTCTCGAAGGAATATACCATCTACGTTGTTTATGGAACAGACGGCAAAGGCGGCACCAGGGTGAAAAATATTCCGCCCGATTCCCTTGGTAAGATCCGCATGGCAGAAGTAATTTGCTCCGCTGAAAAGCTCGGTCTGCAGCCTCCGATATTCTTACATGTCGATCGGCTCGATTCAAAGAACAGTCTGCGCACCTTTTGGAACGAAACCGCCTGGGCAAAAGACAGTTTAAAAGCCATCATCGGGCGCCTCAACCCGGGCGTTATCATCACCATCGGTCCAGACGGCGACACCGGTCACCCCGAACACCGCGTCATCAGTTCACTAACCACCGAACTCATTCTCCGCGAGGATTGGTACGACCGCTTTCCACTCTGGTATTTCATGTGGACCAAATCCCAGGTGGATCATTATAAACAATCCGGCGTCGATGACCTCATGTACGCTTCCGAAAAGTATAGCAACCTTTCAGTAAAATACACCGACGCCGATGAAGCCAACAGTTGGGAAGCTATGAAGTGTCATCAGAGTCAGTATACTGCGAAGGAGATTGAGGAAACTATTGGGATGGATAAGAGTGATAGTAGTAATACAACCTACTTTAGAAAGTTTACTGTTGATAAAAGCAAGAGGACTAGTTTTTAAGATCGTGCCTGGGCCTGATCCCCGACCAGTCAAGTTTTCTATTGACGTCTCTTTTTGTTTCACCATGCCGGACTTTATACCTTTTAGCTTCTGTTCGCTCTAAGCCCCCATCTTCAGCGGGACACGCGCCGGGCTATCTGTGGCACGCCTGATCTTAATCGGGAGAGCCGGGCGCTGTACCCACGCCATACTAAGAACGTTTTTCAAAAAATAAATGTTACGTTTTCTAATTGCACCAGGCGTGGCTGAGGCGCTTCTGCGCACATTGCTACCACTTCTGGTTTACCATTTTGGTAGGCGCTCTTTATTCCACCATGCCAGTCAATATAATTTTTAGTCTTCATTCGCTCAGTGCCGCTGGGCATCTTGTGCGCTCCAGCGCTGCACCCACGCCGTACTAAGAACGTTTTTCAAAAAATAATTGTTACGTTTTCTAATTGCACCAGGCGTGGCTGATGCGCTTCTGCGCACATTGGTATCACTCTTCTGGTTTACCATGGAGCAAATCCTTGTATCGAATAGCCTTTAGTTTGTAATAAGTCGTAGAGATAAAAAACTGAAAAGACGACTGCAAAAACTTAATACTTCTTGATACATCGTACACCGGAAAACTGATACCAATGGCCGCAGAACGGCCTCTTTCGCTTACCCGGGATGAGGACCAGTTTCAAAAATCAAAACAACAAATCATTCTTTAAGAAAGCGAAAGTAGCCGTGGCGCGGCCAGACAGCCCAGCGGCTTGGAGCGGATAGAGTGTAAAATTATAAAAACTGGCATGGTGAAACTAAAAACGACCCGAGGAAAAAACCACCAAAACATTATCACATATACCTAACATAAAAAGTCCCGGAACAAAATTCCGGGGCTTTACCAATGTAAATGTTTCACCATAATTACAACACGATTTGTTTAGTGATCAAATGACCGGGCATATCCGTCGCAATGAACGTGATCTTATTGCCGGCGATGTTCGCCACTGCGGCGGTAGTGGTGTACTTGTAATGCAAGCCATCTTCCATCAGCGTTGCAGCGCCTGCTTCTATCAATTGCCCGTTGGCTTTTTCGATGCGCACTTCAACCGATGCTACCTGGAAGTCGTCGGTTACGGGTGCGGTGAGGAAACTGCCGGCCTGGGCGGTGTAGGCGGTGGTGATGATGGTGCCGATTGTGGGTGGTTTGAAGAAGTCGGCGATGGCAACATTGTAAGCACTTTCACCAGGTCTTGCTTTCGCTTTGTAAGCGAGTTTTGTAGCGATATCCTGCAAGATTGCCTTTGCATAAATGGCTGCCTGGCGGAAAGTATCCCGGGTGAGTTGCTGCGCCGCTGTTGCGGGAACGCTGTTGGGAACCGGCGCGGACGACACGATGGTTTGTCCCTGCCACTGGCGAAAAACCAGTTGTCTGATGCGGCCGGAAAGGCCTTCTGTTACGATGTTTTTAACCGTTTTCATAACTGTAAATTTTAAAGGTGATAAAAAACTGTTTTCATTTCTATGACTTTTATATCACAAAAAGTTTACTGTTGTATGAGTGAAAAATTATGAAGTTTTATTGAATGGCAGATTAAAAAGATGAGCGGTAGAATTGTGGGGATGAATGAATGTTGGAACACTAAATGATTTTTTTAGTAGTTGGTTGTTTTGATAAAGGTTGGAAGTGTTCCACGCTTGGAGCGTGTGTGGAGGATGTGTGGAGGATGTGTGGAGAGAATAATAGAAACGAGAAAAATAGTTATAAAATTAAAAGGGCGAAAAAAAACCTAATAATAAGCTCAAAATAAAAAAAATTAAATAAATAGAACTATAAGTACTATTTTTACTAAAACGTATATAGTGAAAAATAAAAAAATAATTGAAATTGATCTGGATTTGTACAAATTAATAGTCCAGCATTCGGAATATATTGATGAACCGGCTAATCAGGTTTTAAAAAGGCTTTTAAAACTAACAAAGTATATCGCAAATGAAACCACATTAAATACCTCAAAGGACATAGATGGTCTAAATATTAAAGGCACTTTTTTGCCAAATGGTTTAAAATTAAGAAAATATTCACGAGGAAAATTGTTCGAAGCCGAAGTGAAGAATGGCTTAATTGAATTCAATAAAAAGAAATACTCCTCGCCATCAGGCGCAGCCGTTGATGCTGCAAATGGTTCAACTAATGGATGGCGGTTTTGGGAATTTTATGACAGTTTAACAGGGAAATGGAAAATTCTGGAGAGTTTAAGGAATAAATAAATAACAACTAATTATGTATACCAAAACTATTTCTCCGCAGGCTGTATTAGCCCTAAAGGATGCATTATCTGTAATATTTTGGAAAAAAGAAGATCTATTAAATTTCTTGAAAATTGTTATAACTAATGATTTAATAATTGGTACTATCGACTGGAATGCAACAAAACGCGAAGCGGCAAAAGAACTTATAGAGCGTATGTCAAATCGCTTAGATATATATTCCGATGATCTATTTCACCTCTTTTCGGCGGTGTCAGATCTCGACGATTTTAGTCATCTCACATATTGGGATGAAGATGGAACTAAAACTAAACGTGCAAGAGAAGCCGTATTAAGGGTTAGAAATGTGTCAAAAGGATATTTCGAACTTACGAGGGAAAAGAACGAGATACAAAAACGGAAAATAGAGAGCGAAAAAAAAATCATTCAAAACAAGTCTCTGTCTGATGAGTTAAATATTCTTAAAGAACGATTTAATTCTTTGTCAATAGCAACAGATTTACAACAAAGAGGATTTGATTTTGAGAAATTTTTATACGATCTATTTCTTTTATATGAATTAGAGCCAAAAGGTTCGTTTAAAATATTTGGGGAACAAATAGATGGTGCATTTACTTTCCAAGGATCGGATTATTTATTAGAAGCAAAATGGAAAAGTCAAGTTAGTAGAAGTGACTTAGCTTCTTTTTGTTATAAAGTTGAAACAAAATTTAAAACAGCTGTTGGATTGTTAATAACTATTGGAGGAGTTACAAGTGAAGCCATTTCCACTGACTTTAAATCTATTATTATTATGGACGGTCTTGACCTTATTACCATCCTAGATGGTCGAATTAGCCTTACTGATTTATTGTTTAAAAAACGTAGGAAGGCTATAGAAACTGGTGAGATATATGTTAATTTCAATCAGCTTTAGTTCATAGCAGATATGAAATAAATCAAGACTGATCTTCTACAACTCAACCGCCATCAACTCCCTCCCCAACTCATGCATCGCCGTTTCAATCTTCTTCACCTGTGCAGGCCGCGGCTTTTTCAACCCGGAGGCATAGTGTTGAAATTGCTTTTGGTTAATGCCGGTCATGCGCTCTAAAGCAGCATTTGTGAAGATCTTTTTGTAGTAGGTAAGAAAACTTTCTGCATCAAATTTAAATACGATCTCGTAATCTCCTTTGAGGATGGCTGGCAGGTTTTGCTTGTTATATTTCTTCACCAGGGCAATGCACTTAATAGCAGATTTCTTTGCTTCGTCTGCGGTGTCTCCCACGCCAGTGACGCCATCTACATTTTCTGCGTAGGCACCGTATGAGTCTATGCTTCTTTCAATGATGATTCTGATCGTTTTTTTCTTAGACATACTTTGTAATTTTATGTTTTTATTGGTCAATACTTATTTCTAAAAATCACTTTAACTGCATCTCCTTTCTGATCTTCCGCTCTATTCCAGTAGGCATTTCCCTTGATCCATGATAAGGAACCGGATAAGTTCGGCCGTGCTTAATGTAAATAAAATGGCTGCCTGCGGACCTTAAGAGCACCCACCCGTTACTTTTTACCAATCTGTGAAATTCGGATGATTTCATACAAGCTATTTATCATTTAATCTTCTCCCGTCGTGCCTAAATCCAATAAATCAGCCTGTTTGTAAAGGTAGTAAAATTTCTACCTTTACAAACAAGCAAATCAATTTTATTTTCCTTCCTCCAACCGGATAATCAACAATTTTTCCATCGTTGTTATCGTCACTCTTTCATTAGGATTGAATCCCAGATTCTGCAGCCAGTTACCCGATAGCCGGATGTATGGCACAACTGTCAAGTCTCTCTGATGAACCCTTGTTAATGTTGAAATGGCAATGCTGCGCACATCGGGGCGCCTCGGTGCTTTCGCTTTTTTCTTTGGTGCATGCATAAAATATAATTAGTTGCCCGGCAGTGATGCATACACCAACAAATCCATTGAATGTGTGCAGGATTTTCACCTGCCCTCTGCCGGGCTTATTTTGAGTAATATTATTAAGAATAATTTGTTGTTATATGCAATTCAAAAGTAGGATGAGTGAAGAAGGATAACGAATAAAACGATAGAGATTATCATCGAGAAATGGAGAGATTTTTCTCTCTGAATATTGGTTATTTTCCCATCTTTGAAGCATAGCCATTTCAAAATTTTCAATATATATTTGTTTTGAATAACTCAATATGCCATCAGCAGCGTACATAAATTTTCTTCATATTCGTATCGACGTTTTGAAACTCGTGGAAACACATAGCTTCTATACCCAAAATAAACCAGGACGAAAGAGTCTTGGTCATTTAACAAGAAGCGCGGTAGTGATGTTATGTGCGGCGTGGGAAAGATACAATGAGGACTTATTACTGGAATCAGTCGCTTATTTATCTGATTCGGTCGCAGACATAAATCATTTAAACAAGGTCATTAAAAAGACGATTAGTTTCAAAGTCAAAAAAGATCAAAACGAAATTAAGCCAATAGAACTTGCGGGTATTGGATGGAAATCTGTTTGGCTAAATTATGCGCGAGTAGAAACCGAATTGTTGCACACTCCGAAATCCAACAAACTAAAATTATTGTTTCAGACATACTTAGGAATACCTGATTATACAATTTTATGGCAGCCGGCAAGTGCCACTAAGATTGATGATTTTGTTTCCGATAGAGGTGCTATTGCACATAATGGGAACAAAGCATCTTATATAACTATGACAAAACTAAGACAGTATCAGGATCTTATAATTGATAATGTCATTGAAATTGATTCAAAAATGGCGAGTGAATTAAGGAATATGTCAAGTTTGCCCGCATTACCTTGGACACAAGACTACTATAAGGAAATTGAAAAATATAAATAGCTTTGTAAAAAAACAACATGTGAAAGTTTATCATATCTCAAAGAGCAAACGGCCAATATTACTTTAGTCTGAAAGCTGATAATGGCGAGACTATACTCGCTAGTGAGGGTTATACAAGTAAACCTGGTTGTTTAAAGGGGATTGATGCTGTGAAAGTGAACGCAAAGGATGCCTCTAAATTTGACCGGAAAAATTCTATAAATGCGAAGTACTATTTTAATCTTAAATCATCTAACGGGCAAATAATTGGTACGAGCGAAATGTATCAAACTTTAGCGGGACGAGATCACGGAATTGATATTGTGAAACGGGTTGCTCCGGTTGCGGTAATTAGTGATTTAGCTTAATAAAAATCCAACAGGTAAATCGGTAGATTAAAAAGAAATCTATACCAATGAAAGTAGTCTTATCCATCAAACCAGAGTTTGCGAACAAAATATTTGACGGCACCAAGCGATTTGAATTTCGAAAAGCAATATTCAAAAACACTGATATTAAAACAGTGATCGTGTATGCTTCCTCCCCTGTCCAAAAAGTAATCGGCGAATTTGAAATTAAACGTATAATAAACAAGGATATTGATTCTTTGTGGGAATTAACGCAGACCGATTCTGGCATCAGTGAGGATTATTTTTATAAATATTTTCAGGACAGGAGCGAAGGCTTTGCTATCGAAATAAAAACCTATAAAAAATATAAACAGCCTAAGAATCTAATGAAGGATTTTAATTTAGTCCCTCCTCAATCTTTTGCTTATTATTTACAGCCAAAGTCTGCCTCTTAGCTTACCATCTATCTTAGATCAATGAAGAAGCCAATCACAAACCATTTAATGACATTTGAAGAACGAGCCGCCGCAGGTAAAGAGATTCTTGCAAAGCAACCGCACGTTACCTATGAGCAGGCATTAAAACAGGTCAACCGGTTGAAAAAGCAATCAACAGTTAAAGAGGAGTTTAAGAAAAGGAGTTCTTATCCCAAAAAATAAAAGACTCGAAGCTGGAACTTCAGGGCATAACAAAAAAAAAGCCCCGCTAACTAGCGGGACTTTGGTATAAGATCCTTCGTACCTCAGGATGACAAACACCCGTGAGATTTTAAATCAATTACTCCTCCTCATCAAAGTTCATCGCTTCCTTCGTCGTCATCAGCAATTCATATTCTTCCTTGCTACCAACGATCATGTTTTCGAAGTCGCGGAGACCTGTACCTGCAGGGATATGATGGCCGGTGATAACGTTCTCTTTCAAACCTAACATCGGATCTGTTTTACCCTGGATCGCTGCAGAAGACAATACTTTCGTAGTTTCCTGGAACGATGCGGCTGAGATCCAGCTTTGCGTACCCAATGATGCTTTGGTAATACCCAGCAACAATGGTGAAGAGGTAGCCGGACTTGCATCACGGTACTCTACCAGTTTCTTATCAGCGCGGCGAAGGATAGAATTTTCTTCACGCACATCGCGCAGCGTAACAATCTGACCGGCACGGAGCGTAGTGCTTTCGCCTGCTTCGGTTACAACCTTCTTATCGAAGATGTAATCGTTTTCAGCGTTGAAGTCGATTCTGTCTTCTGTATCTCCTTCGAGGAACTTGGTATCACCTGCATCTTCGATGGTTACTTTACGCATCATCTGACGCACGATCACTTCAATATGCTTGTCATTGATCTTCACACCTTGTAAACGATACACTTCCTGGATCTCATTCACAACGTACTCCTGTACTGCAAACGGACCTTTGATAGAAAGAATATCGGCCGGCGCCGTTTGTCCGTCGGACAATGCAGCACCTGCTTTCACGAAGTCACCATCCTGCACCAGGATCTGGCGGCTCAATGGAACAAGGTATTTACGAACAACACCATCTTTTGCTTCCACGATGATCTCGCGGTTACCACGTTTGATAGCGCCGAAGCTAACAACACCGTCAATTTCACAAACAACCGCAGGATTGCTCGGGTTACGTGCCTCGAACAATTCAGTTACACGAGGCAAACCACCCGTGATATCTTTCAGCTTGCTGAGGATACGTGGGATCTTCACGAGTACCTGACCGCTCTTCACGTCTTCACCTTCGTCTACCACGATATGTGAACCAACCGGTAAGTTGTACGTTTTCTTTTCCTTACCGTCTACAATGATTGCAGGCAGTTTGGTTTTATCTTTTGTTTCGATAACCACTTTTTCGCGGTGACCGGTTTGTTCATCCGCTTCATCACGGTAAGTAACACCTTCGATCACAGCGTCGAATCCGATCTTACCATTCACTTCCGCAACGATTACGTTGTTGAACGGATCCCATGTACAGATCATATCGCCTTTCGCTACTTTCTGACCATCTTTTACGTGCAACACAGAACCGTAAGGAATGTGCATGCTGTTGAGCAAACGATCCGATTTAACGTCGATGTTCCTGATCTCACCGGTACGACCGATTACCACCTGAACTTTTTTACCGTCGTTGTTTTCAGTAGCTACTGTACGCAAACCGTCGAACTGCAACGTACCGTCGAATTTAGCATACAAGGAGCTTTCAACAGATGTAGAGCCAGCCACACCACCCACGTGGAACGTACGAAGTGTCAACTGTGTACCCGGTTCACCGATAGACTGTGCAGCGATAATACCTACCGCATCACCACGCTGGGCAAGGATGCCCGAGGCAAGGTTTTTACCGTAACATTTTACACACACGCCACGCTTACTTTCGCAAGTGAGTACCGAACGGATCTCAACAGAGTCGATACCGATCTGGTCGATTTTCTTAGCTGTGTCCGAATCAATTTCTTCACCGGCTGCAATGATCAGCTCTTCTGTTACAGGATGGAACACATCATGCAAAGAGGTACGACCTTCAATCCTGTCGCTCAACGGTTCGATGATATCTTCATTGTCTTTCAATGCTGAAGTAGCAATACCGCGAAGTGTTCCGCAATCTTCATCATTGATCACCACATCCTGCGCAACGTCTACCAGGCGACGGGTAAGGTAACCCGCATCCGCTGTTTTCAACGCCGTATCCGCAAGACCCTTACGGGCACCATGGGTAGAGATAAAGTATTCCAATACACTCAAACCGTCTTTGAAGTTTGCAAGGATCGGGTTCTCGATAATTTCAGATCCTGAAGATCCTGATTTACGTGGTTTCGCCATCAATCCTCTCATACCACCGAGCTGCTTGATCTGCTGTTTGGAACCACGCGCACCGGAATCCAACATCATGTATACAGAGTTGAAACCTTGTTTATCTGTTGCCAGATCGCGGATCAACGTTTCTGTAACTTTCGTATCCACACGGCTCCAGATATCGATGATCTGGTTGTAACGTTCGTTGTTTGTGATCAGACCGTTGTTGTAACTGTCCCAAACTTCAGTAACTTCTTCCTGGGCGTTTGCAACGAGTTCTTCTTTAATTTCCGGAATGATCAGATCATTGATGTTGAACGACAAACCACCACGGAACGCCATACGGTAGCCGAGTGTTTTAATATCATCCAAAAATTTAGCAGTGATGGGAACGGATGTCCATTTGATGATATCACCGATAATTTCACGAAGATTCTTCTTCGTCAGCAATGCGTTGATAAAACCTACTTCTTTCGGTACATGCTGATTGAACAACACACGACCAACAGTAGTTTCGATCAATTTATTGGTAAGCGTACCGTCGTTGTTGCGCCAGTTTGCTTTTACGCGAATGTTTGCATGAAGGTCGATCGACTTTTCATTATAAGCAATGATCACTTCTTCCGCAGAGTAGAAGGCTTTGCCTTCGCCTTTCACGATATCATCACCGATGGTCTTTTTACCTTTTGTAATGTAATAAAGACCGAGCACCATATCCTGCGAAGGCAGGGTGATTGGTGTACCGTTCTGCGGGTTGAGGATATTGTGCGAAGAAAGCATCAATAATTGCGCTTCCAGGATCGCAGCATTGCTCAACGGAACGTGAACCGCCATCTGATCACCATCGAAATCGGCGTTGAAGGCCGTTGTTACCAACGGATGCAACTGGATCGCTTTACCTTCGATCAGTTTCGGTTGGAAAGCCTGGATTGACAGTCTGTGCAGGGTTGGGGCCCTGTTCAACATTACCGGGTGACCTTTCAATATATTTTCAAGAATGTCCCAGATGATCGCTTCTTTTTTATCAACAAGCTTACGGGCACTCTTTACAGTTTTTACAATACCGCGCTCAATGAGCTTGCGGATGATAAACGGCTTGAACAATTCTGCCGCCATATCTTTTGGCAAACCACATTCGTGCATTTTCAATTCAGGACCTACCACGATAACCGAACGACCGGAATAGTCAACACGTTTACCCAGCAAGTTCTGACGGAAACGACCTTGTTTACCTTTCAACACATCGCTCAAAGATTTCAGTGCACGTCCACCTTCTGCTTTTACGGCATTTGATTTACGGCTGTTATCGAACAATGAATCGATAGCTTCCTGCAACATACGTTTTTCGTTACGCAGGATCACTTCGGGTGCTTTGATCTCCAACAGTCTTTTCAAACGGTTGTTGCGGATGATCACACGACGATAGAGATCGTTCAGATCCGAAGACGCGAAACGACCGCCATCCAATGGAACGAGCGGACGCAGTTCGGGTGGAATAACAGGAATGTATTGCATTACCATCCATTCAGGACGGTTGTTGATACGGGTATTTGCATCACGGAAACTTTCTACCACGCTCAAACGTTTCAAAGCGTCTGCTTTACGTTGCTGGGAAGTTTCGTTGGCAGCAGCATTACGCAGGTCGAAGCTCAACTGATCAAGGTCGAGTTTTTCGAGCATGGCGTGAACGGCTTCTGCGCCCATCTTTGCGACGAATTTTTCCGGATCTTCATCAGGAAGCATCTGGTTTTCTTTTGGCAAAGTATCCAAGATGTCCAGGTATTCTTCTTCTGTAAGAAGATCACCATAGTTCTGGCCCTTATCGGCACGGATACCCGGGTTGATCACCACGAAACGTTCGTAGTAAACGATGGTTTCTAATTTTTTAGAACTCATCCCCAACAGGTAACCGATCTTGTTAGGCAATGATTTAAAGTACCAGATATGAACCACAGGCACCACCAGTTTGATGTGCCCCATACGCTCACGACGTACTTTCTTTTCTGTAACCTCCACTCCGCAACGGTCACAAACGATGCCTTTATAACGGATACGCTTGTATTTTCCGCAGGCACATTCGTAGTCTTTTACCGGGCCAAAGATGCGTTCGCAAAACAAACCATCGCGTTCAGGTTTATAAGTACGATAGTTGATCGTTTCCGGCTTCAGAACTTCACCATAGCTTTTTTCTAAAATTGTATCGGGCGAAGCCAGACCAATTGTAATCTGAGAAAACGTTGATTTCGGACGATTTTCTTTTTTGAATGCCATATTGTAATTGATAATTTGTAATGATTAATAAGCCAAAAGTGAAAAGTGAAAACCAAAAAGTGGCAAACACTTTTTGGTTTTGACCTTTAACTTATCACTTTAGTCGAACTTGAGATCCAGGCCCAGCCCTCTCAATTCGTGTACGAGTACATTGAATGATTCCGGAATACCGGCTCTTGGTATGTTGTCACCCTTCACGATCGCTTCGTATGTTTTCGCACGGCCGATGATATCATCGGATTTGAGCGTCAACAATTCCTGCAAGATGTTGGATGCTCCATATGCTTCAAGGGCCCAAACTTCCATTTCACCAAAACGCTGACCACCGAACTGTGCCTTACCACCCAGCGGCTGCTGAGTAATGAGCGAGTATGGCCCGATAGAACGTGCGTGCATCTTATCATCCACCATATGGTGCAGCTTGATGATGTAAATGATACCCACGGTAGCTTTCTGATCGAAACGGTCACCGGTTTCACCATCATACAAATAAGTATGACCGAATTTAGGAAGACCTGCTTTTTCGATGTTCTCTGCGATCTCGTCTACAGAAGCACCGTCGAAGATTGGTGTTGCGAAGCGAACACCTAATTTTTCACCGGCCCAGCCCAACGCTGTTTCGTAGATCTGACCGAGGTTCATACGACTAGGTACGCCCAACGGATTCAATACGATATCCACCGGGGTTCCGTCTTCAAGGAACGGCATATCTTCCTGGCGAACGATCTTGGCAACAATACCTTTGTTACCATGACGACCCGCCATCTTATCACCTACTTTCAGCTTACGCTTAACAGCCATGTAAACTTTAGCGAGTTTCAATACACCTGCAGGCAACTCGTCACCGATCGAGATGTTGAATTTCTCTCTCTTGTAACGGCCCAGTTCTTCGTTGAACTTGATACTATAGTTGTGCAACAAAGTATTGATCAGGTCATCGATTTTAGCATCGCCGCTCCAACCTAATGGATTAACGTTTACGAAGTCGATGTTTGACAGGTTTTTCGCAGTGAATTTTACACCTTTACCGATAACTGCTTCTCCGAAATTATTGCTAACACCCTGGCTGGTCTTGTCTTTCAACAAGGTTTGTAGTTTGCTTTGCAACATTTCCATCAAGGCTGCTTCGTTATCTTCATGCGTTTTTTCGATCTTATCCAATTGCGCTTTTTCACGAACTTTTGCATTCTTATCTTTCTTCGCGCGTTGGAACAACTTCTTATCGATCACCACACCTTCCGTTCCGCTTGGTGCTTTCAAAGAAGCATCTTTTGCGTCACCAGCTTTGTCGCCAAAGATGGCGCGCAGCAGTTTTTCTTCCGGGGTAGGATCTGATTCACCTTTTGGAGTGATCTTACCGATAATAATATCGCCTTCTTTGATCGTAGCACCGATACGGATGATACCGTTCTGATCCAGGTCCTTCGTAGCTTCTTCAGATACGTTTGGAATATCCGGTGTCAGTTCTTCTTCACCCAGTTTTGTATCGCGAACTTCCGTTTCAAATTCACTGATGTGAATAGAAGTGAACCAATCGTCTTTTACTACTTTTTCGGAGATCACGATCGCATCCTCGAAGTTGTACCCTTTCCATGGCATGAACGCCACTTTGAGGTTACGACCCAGCGCAATTTCACCGCCGCGTGTAGCGTAACCTTCTGTAAGGAAGTCGCCTTCCTGTACTTTCTGGCCCTTTACTACTGCGGGACGAAGATTGATCGTTGTTTCCTGGTTGGTACGAACGAACTTGGTAATTTTATAAACAGTCAGGTCGTCTTCAAAGCTAACCAGCTGCTGTGTTTCATTGCGTTTATAACGCACATGAATTTCTGTTGCGTCTACATATTCTACCACACCGTCGCCATCTGCATGGATCTGGATACGGGCATCACGGGCAGCTTTTGCTTCGAGACCGGTACCTACGATCGGAACTTCCGGACGTAACAATGGAACGGCCTGACGTTGCATGTTTGATCCCATCAAGGCACGGTTGGCATCATCATGTTCAAGGAACGGAATCAGGGAAGCGCTCAAACCCACAATCTGGTTCGGGGCAACGTCCATGTATTCTACTTCGTTTTTCGGAAGGATCGGGAAGTCACCTGTCTGGCGTGACTTGATCATATCTTCCACGAAGTGACCTTTTTCATCGATATCGATATTCGCCTGCGCGATCTTTGCGGTATCTTCTTCTTCAGCAGAAAGGAAAGTGATCTTCTTCATGTCCACTTTACCATCTGTCACCTTACGGTAAGGTGTTTCGATAAAGCCCATGTCATTGATCTTCGCGTGTACGCAAAGCGTAGAGATGAGACCAATGTTCGGACCTTCCGGTGTTTCGATCGTACAAAGACGGCCGTAGTGAGAATAGTGAACGTCACGTACCTCGAAACCAGCTCTTTCACGACTCAAACCGCCGGGCCCGAGTGCGGAGATACGACGCTTGTGCGTGATCTCACTCAAAGGATTGGTTTGATCGAGGAACTGCGACAATTGAGAAGTACCGAAGAAAGAGTTGATCACGGAAGACAATGTTCTTGCGTTGATCAGATCCACCGGGGTAAATACCTCGTTGTCACGAACGTTCATTCTTTCGCGGATGGTACGTGCCATACGGGCCAAACCAACACCGAACTGAGCATACAACTGTTCGCCTACGGTACGTACGCGACGGTTGCTCAGGTGATCGATATCATCCACCTCGCTCTTACCGTTGGTAAGTTGTACGAGTGTTTTGATGATGGCGATGATATCGTCTTTTGTCAATACTTTTTTCTCGATAGGGAAGTTTAAGCCCAGGCGACGGTTGATCTTATAACGACCAACTTCACCGAGATCATAACGTTTATCGGAGAAGAATAATTTATCGATGATACCACGTGCAGTTTCATCATCCGGCGCATCGGCACCACGCAATTGCTTGTAGATGTGCTGAACGGCTTCGAGTTCACTGTTAGAAGTATCTTTATTCAATGTGTTGTAGATGATCGCGTAATCGCCGCTCACTTCTTCTTTCTGTACGAAAACGGATTTCACTTCCATTTCGAGAATCATGGCAATGTTAGAATCGTCGAGTACCACGTCTCTTTCGAGGATGATCTCGTTGCGTTCGATAGACACTACTTCACCGGTATCTTCATCCACAAAATCTTCCACCCAGGTACGAAGTACGCGGGCAGCGAGGCGTTTGCCGATGTGTTTTTCCAATGATTTGCGATCAGCTTTTACTTCATCCGCCATGCCAAACAGTTCAAGAATATCTTTATCTGTTTCGAAGCCGATAGAACGCAATAAGGTAGTTACCGGGAACTTCTTTTTACGATCGATATAAGCAAACATTACGTTGTTGATATCGGTAGCAAATTCCATCCATGCGCCTTTGAAAGGGATAACCCTCGCAGAGTAGATCTTGGTACCATTCGGGTGAATGGACTGGCCAAAGAACACGCCTGGTGAACGGTGAAGCTGGCTCACTACCACCCTTTCGGCACCATTGATCACGAATGTACCGCGTGGTGTCATGTAAGGGATGTTTCCAAGGAACACATCCTGAACGATTGTCTGAAAATCTACGTGTTCCTCATCGTTACAGCTCAATCGGAGCTTGGCTTTCAGGGGAACGGCGTAAGTAAGTCCGCGCTCGATACACTCATCGATAGAGTAACGCGGCGGGTCAACGAAATAGTCTAAGAATTCCAGTACGAAGATGTTTCGCGTGTCGGTAATAGGAAAATTTTCCTTGAACACACGGAACAGTCCTTCCACGTTCCTTTTATCAGGAGTGGTTTCCAACTGAAAAAAATCTTTAAACGACTGAATCTGGATTCCGAGCAAGTCGGGAGTTTCCGCCAGGAGTTCAACTTTTCCGAAATTGATACGCTGTGCGGCCTGTGTTTTTGTTGCAGACATATTGTAATTAAAACGTTTTAGTGTGCAGAAGATCCTTTTTTGTTCCGGGATTTGTTTACAACTAGTGCCACTAACCCGAAATTAAAGGAGGGCAAAGGTAGGTATTTATTTTGGATAATACGGCCAAATTTTTTATATAAGGACGGTTTTGGTGCCATTTTTGTGAAAAGCGGCAATTTTTCGGTTTAGGGTTTAGAGATTAGCGATGGTTTAGGCGTTTAGCGGCCTTCCGCCTGTTAGGCCGGTTTCGGATGGCGGGTGACGAGTTGGGGTTGTGGTGAACGTTAGAGACTTCTGTTCGTAAACAATTAAAAAAACGCAACCCGTCACCGGGCTTCACTTAAACCTTATCTCATTCCTGATCCTGCTCAGCGTTTCGGGCTTGATGCCAAGGTAAGAAGCCTGGTATTTAAGCGGAAAGCGGTTGGCTACCTGCGGCATTTTCTCCTGTAAGTAGTCAAATTTGGTTTTGGCATCTTCTTTCATCACCATAGAAAAAGCCTGTTGAAACTTTAAATACATGGCCATGGCACGGGAAATGGCCAGGGCTATCTCGCTACTTTCCACCTGCACCCTTTCAAAATCTTCCCAACTCAGTTCGAGCATGATCGAATCTTCGGTGGTCATCAGGGTAACGTCCGGAACGCCGCCGTTGAGGAGCCCGGCCACGTGAGTGTTGATGGTACCTTCGGTATTAAGCAACTGCGTTTGTTCTTCGTCGCCTTCCTCGCGAAATGTTCGTGTGGCACCATCTGCGATAAAAAAGAATTTATTAGCAATCACATCTTTCGAAGAAAGCACCGTATTCTTTTTATAATGATTGTAATGAAAATATTTCTCCACGTTGTGAAACTCATTGATATTCTTTACACCAAGAAATTTAAGAAAATCGATAAAACAGCTATAGGCATAAGCCCGTTTGTTGGGTTTTAGGGCGAGTGTTTCGTCCGAAAGCGGGTATTCCTGGTAGAAAAAATTCATACGTGAAAAGTTAAGCAGGATTAAATCGATTACCGGTACGCTACAAATTTAATACAAACTTGATATATATCAAGATTAATTACGAATTATAAATTGCGGATTACGAGCCGCTCTCAAGATAAAGCGCCCGGTATTTTGCCAGGCGCTTTCAGGTTTAAGAAATTCGTCATTTATGATTGATTACCAGATCTTTGCGCGATCCTCTGGTTTGATGTACAGTTTGTCGCCTTCCTTAATATTAAATGCATTGTAAAAAGGATCGAAATTGGCGGCCGGCCCGTTTACACGGTACATTTCCGGTGAATGGGGATCGGTATTGATACGTGCGCGCATGGTTTCATCGCGGCTCTTGAGACGCCAAACCTGGGCGTAGCCAAGAAAAAAGCGCTGGTCGGGGGTAAAGCCGTCGGTCTTTACAGTGTCTTGTCCCTGTTTTGTCATCTTGAAGGCGTCGTATGCAATGGCCAGGCCACCGATATCGGCAAGGTTTTCACCTAAAGTGAGTTCTCCGTTCACATGCAATGAATCAAGAATAGTATATGCACCATATTGTTTTACCACGCCGCCGGTCTTTGCTTTGAATTTATCATTGTCGCTGGTCGTCCACCAGTTTCGCATATTTCCTTTGTCATCATATTGCGCGCCCTGATCATCAAAGCCGTGCGTCATTTCATGCCCGATCACCATGCCGATGGCGCCATAGTTGATGGCATCATCTGCATTTACATCAAAAAAAGGAAATTGTAAAATTCCAGCAGGGAAAACAATCTCATTATTGGTTGGATTGTAATAAGCGTTGATTGTTGGTGTAGTCAACCCCCATTCTGTTTTATCAACCGGCTTGCCTATTTTGGCAATCTCTTCTTTTTTACTGTGAGCCGCTACACTTTGTACGTTTGCAAAAAAGTTGGTCCGGTCGATCGTTACATCGTCATAGGTTTTCCATTTGGTTGGATATCCAATCTTTTTAAGGAAAGCATTCAGCTTTACGGTTGCGCGTTGTTTTGTACTGTCACTCATCCAGTCCAGTTTTTCGATCCTTGCTTCGAAAGCTTTCTGGAGATTGTTCACCAATTCATCGATGCGTGATTTTGCCGCTTCTGTAAAATATTTTTTTACGTACAATTGACCAAGCAGGTCACCCAACCCTTCGTCTACCCTGTTCACCATTTTCTTCCAGCGATCGCTGTCTTTCTTTTGCCCGCTGAATGTTTTGCTGAAAGCAAAACGGGCGTCGGAAAAATCTTTACTGAGTGCGCCGGCATTACTGGCAATGTAATCAAATTTAAGTTTTATTTTCCAGGTATCGATGGGTTGGCTTGCGAGTAATTTACTCAACGCGATGTAATAATCCGGTTGCCCCATATTGATGCTGTCTGGCTGCACCTTCATTTTTGCAAAGAAGCTTGTCCATGCAATGTTTGGCGATTGCTTTTCGATATCTGCCACGGCAAATTTGTTGTAGTTCTTCTGGGGGTCGCGTAGTTCTACCGGTGTGCGGTGAGATTTGGCGATCTCTGTTTCTAGGGCCATCACCACTGCTGCATTTTTAGCAGCAGTTGAAGTATCGGTTCCGGTGAGAGCAAACATTTTGGAAATGTATGCAGTTAGTGCCGTACGTGCAGCTTTGGTAGCGCTGTCGGTTCGTGTGTAATATCCTTTTTCGGGGAGCGATAGTCCCGACTGTAAAAAAGAGACAATGTTCTGTGTGCTGTTTTTTTCATCAGCATCTACATAATAGCTGAGTAAAAAGGTTTCGCCTTCAACATTTGATTCGGCCACGAAGCTCATCAGTTCTTTATAATCTTTTATTGCGTCG
Organism: Chitinophagales bacterium; assembly: GCA_015655125.1. GTDB lineage: Bacteria > Bacteroidota > Bacteroidia > Chitinophagales > Chitinophagaceae > Ferruginibacter. The sequence continues at coordinate 25,190 of JAATFP010000091.1, forward strand.
ATTTTTGCAAGCGTCGGTTTTAAAGGAGTTGCGCCGAGTTTGTCGATGGCAACGGTGTCCATTCCGCTTGCGTAATAATCACCGAGTTTTTGTTCGGCGGTTCCTTTGGCTGCTTTGCTTTTTTCTGCATCTTCGAGCAAACCGCGCAATCTTTTAAGGTTACCCTGAACGAGATCATAAAAACTTCCGAGACCACTTTGGTCATCCGGAATAACACTGTTCTTCAACCATGCGCCATTGGCATAAAGGAAAAAATTGTCGCCGGGCTTTACGGAAGAATCCATGCCGCTTCTATCGAAGAAGCTGATGCGGGTTTCTGTTTCTTCTGTTTTTTTTGCGTCTTTACAGGAAGCAAAGCAGAACATGCAAACGGCCGCGGCAATCGAAAGATATTTCATAAACAATAATTGTTTGGTTATTTGAATCTGTAAATGTGAGGAAAATAATTGTGGCGAAGAAAAGATATTACATGAAAGGCTCGGTCTGCGGCCTGTTTAGAGGTTTAGTATGGAAGCCTGTGGCATTTTTCGTGCATTATAAACAGCACATATTACACCTGCTATTTCCAATACTAAAAATAATAAAGACTTCTGCACTAAACCCCTAAACAGGCCGTAGGCCGCTACCCTCTCTAAACCAATAAAAAAGCCTCCCGAAAAATCGAGAGGCTTTCAAAGTATTATTCTTTAGAATTAAGCTACTTCAACTTCAGCACCAGCTTCAGTCAATTTAGTTTTTAATTCTTCAGCTGTTGCTTTATCAACACCTTCTTTAACTGGTTTTGGAGCGCCGTCAACTAAGTCTTTAGCTTCTTTCAAGCCAAGGCCCGTCAATTCTTTAACGATCTTAACAACCGCTAATTTGTTTGCTCCACCTGCTTTCAGGATCACGTCGAAAGAAGTTTTTTCCTCTGCTGCTGCCGGGCCATCGCCACCGCCGCTCACTACAACTGCTGCTGCAGCCGGTTCGATACCGTATTCAGTTTTCAAAAATTCAGCCAGTTCCTGAACGTCTTTTACTGTCAGGTTAACCAGGCTTTCTGCTAATGCTTTTACGTCTGCCATTTTGATTAAATTTTTTCCGCCTTCATTGTTTGTGACTCCGGCGGAGTGATTAAAAAAATTATTTTATGTGCCTTTATTGTACCGTCCGGCCAGGTAATAAAAATTATTCTGCTTTTGCTTCGGCTGCGTCATCTGCGGCTGGCGCTTCCGTTGTTGTTGCAGTAGTAGAAGTGGTTGATGGGGCTTCTTCTACCGCTGGTGCAGCTGCAGTTGCCTCTTCAGGTTTAACAGCATTTTCGCGGTTTTGCAAAGCGCCCAATACGCGTTGAATCGGAGATTGCAACAAGCCGATGATCTCACCGATCAACTCATTCTTGGTCTTGATCTGAGTAAGTGCTTTCAATTGGTTATCACCTACGAATACGTCACCATTGATGAAAGCCGCTTTCAAAACTGGTTTTTCGTTATTGTTTTCCTTACGGAAACCAGAGATGATTACAGCCGGTTCTTTCGGATTTTCGCTGAACAACAACGCTGTTACTTTATGCAATGAATCATAAATGCCTGCATATTTTTCAGCGTCGATGCTTTCCAATGCTTTTTTGATCAAAGTGTTCTTAGCCACTTTCATTTCCACCTGCTTGTTGAAGCAATGGCTGCGCAATTTGCCTACCTGTGCAACGGTTAAGCTTTCAGTATCGGTAATATAGAAATTATTATACTGAGAGAATTTGCCTTTCAGCACTTCTATCACGTCGTTTTTTTCCTGTTTTGTCATAACAAATATTTTTTGTTAACTCGTCGCTGAAGCGATGAATTAGTTTTGAACAGATTTTGTGTCAACCATAATGCCCGGGCTCATAGAGCTGGCCATGCTCACCCCTCTCAGGTACAAACCTTTTGAAGTAGCGGGTTTCAATTTGATGATGGCGTTGATAAATTCCTGGGAATTTTCTACCAGTTTTTCAGGAGCGAAGCTCACACGGCCGATAGAAGCGTGGATGATACCCACTTTATCAACTTTGAATGCGATCTTACCACCTTTCAAATCGTTTACAGCACCAGCAACGTCATTCGTTACTGTACCTGTTTTCGGGTTTGGCATCAGGTTACGTGGACCTAACACTTTACCGAGTTTACCGATCTTTGGCATCACAGATGGTGTAGCCACGATCACATCAATATCTGTCCAGCCACCTTCGATCTTCGCGATGTATTCGTCCAGACCAACGAAATCAGCACCGGCCGCAGTAGCTTCGGCTTCTTTATCAGGTGTGCAAAGTACCAGTACCTTTTTGGTTTTACCGGTACCATGCGGTAATGAAACGGTTCCGCGGATAGCCTGGTCAGCTTTCTTAGGATCAACTCCCAATTTCACGTGCAGGTCAACGGAACTATCAAATTTTGTTGTATTTATTTCTTTAACTAACGAAGAAGCTTCTTTAAGCGTGTAAGCTTTGTTGGCGTCAACCTTAGCATTTGCTAATTTTCTTTTTTTAGTAATCATTTTTAAAAAGTTTTATTGAGGTTGACGATTAGTTATTTTCCCATGGAGCTGTGCCATCAACAGTTAAACCCATACTGCGTGCAGTACCGGCAACCATGCTCATGGCGCTGTTCAATGTAAATGAATTAAGATCCGCCATTTTATCTTTAGCGATCTCTTCTACCTGGGCCCAGGTAACTTTACCAACTTTTACACGGTTTGGTTCTTTACTTCCGCTGGTAATTTTAGCAGCATCCATCAGCTGAACCGCAGCCGGAGGTGTTTTGATAACGAAGTCGAATGATTTGTCTGCGTATACTGTAATCAATACAGGTAATACTTTTCCGGGCTTATCCTGTGTTCTCGCATTAAATTGCTTGCAGAACTCCATGATGTTGATACCTTTTGAACCCAGGGCCGGACCGATTGGCGGTGCCGGGTTGGCTTGTCCCCCTTTGCACTGGAGCTTAACAAAGCCGGTGATTTCTTTTGCCATTTTTTTAAATGTTTTTGGTGATAACGTCCGGGCAATTACCAGGACTTCCAAATTCCGTTGTTACGCGGAACAAATTCCTAAAGAACTAATTTGGGCGGCAAAAGTACATATTTTTTCTAATCTTACAAATAAATCGATAGAAAAGTTTAGGTATTAGTACCACCGCTAACAGCTAACCCCAAACTACTTCTCAAGGAAATCCTGGAAACTCAATTGCTGAACGGCCTTTCCTTTCTTGATATCATATTCATTCAATGTTCCATTTTGCTCGATCGGTTTTTTGCCAACATTATCGAAAATGAAATAGTTACCGGGCTGTACAAATCCATACCCGTTGTTGAAGCAGAAATAAGCCCATGGCGCGGCAGAACTATCCAGCATATTACGGCTCCAGGCAAATTCTTTTGTCGGAAGATTGAGCTGGGCGAGTACCGTTGCCGCGATATCCGTCTGGGAATGAACCGCATCATTCAACGCCCCTGTTACGGAAAGTGCGCCACCGAGGATCAGGATGGGCATCTTAAAATCATCGATCTTTTTACCAGTGCGGGGGAGCCGGTGGCCGTGATCGGCGGTTATGACGACAAGCGTATTGCTCCACCATGGTTGCAGTTTACATTGGCTGATGAAATCGTATACCGACTGATCGGCATAATGGAGCGAATTGAGAAACAGGTCCTCATCCGTCGTTCCGTTTAATACCGGTGGAACCGGCGTTTCGAAAGGTTCATGGCTGCTCAACGTGAGCCAGGTAGCGAAAAATGGCACAGGCGTATTTTTCAATTCATCGATCACCTTCTGCGCCACTACGCCGTCGTGCGCGCCCCACTTCGAGTTCTGGTCCTTTGCCGCAAAGTCATTTTTTGAAATGAATTTTTTGAAATGACCGCCCAACAGGTATGCTTTCATATTAGCAAACTCGAGTTCGCCGCCGTAATAAAACGAAGTATGATAGCCTTGCGAAGCAAGAGTTGCACTTACGGTAGGAAGTTTATTTGCTTTCACGGGTGTTTTAACGATCGATGTAGTTGGTTGTGCGGGATAACCGCTCAGCACGGCTACAATGCCTTTGTCGGTCCGATCGCCGGAAGCATATACATTTGAAAAATAAATGCCTTCTTTTTTCAATTCATTGAAATGCGGAGTGATCGGCACGCCGTCAATCACTGCGTGAGTAGCTTTTTCGGTAAAACTTTCCCATACGATAAATATGACGTTTGGCTTTGACGAAGCTTGCGCCGTAAGGATATGTTCAAACTTATTTTGAGCAACGAACAAACTGTCCTTTATAAGAGCCGCTTCTTTTGGATCCAGATAAACAAAGCTATTTTTTTCAGATTCCGTATGATGCGTCAACGAGTGTAAAAAGTTCCAAGGCGCATTGATCGCAGCCTGGTTAGCAAAATTATTTTCAGAAAAATAAACACTGCTTTGATTGAGCGGAGCGAGTTGCAGGCCGCCGCGCATAGGAACGATAAAAGCTCCGATCAATACCAAAATTGCCATTGCAGAGGAAAATTTTTCGTTCTTTTCACCGGACAGCGGATAGTTCTTTTGAATAAAATAACTGAAGGCATATCCCGTAGCTACAAGTGCCGCCACGAAGCCGAAGAATATCCACACCACCGGCAGATTTGAAACAGATGCCCAGGCTTCGGTGGGATTCCTGAGATATTTTAACGGACTTGAGTCGATGCGGTAGCCCCATGCTTTGAAAATATTAATATCGCTGCCGACCAACAGCAGCACAAAAAACAAAACAATACCAGTATAAAACTTAATGATTCGCGGGTGAGTGAATCCTTTTACAAAAATGCCGATGAGTATCACAAGTGCTACAGGAAATGTAAGATATACCGCCATAGACATATCCATTCGAACGCCGTACAACAGGCTCTTCATCGATGTAGAAAATCCGGCGGCCTTTGCTTCGCTGTAATTGCAAAGCAGGAAAAACAGCCTTGCTACCTCAAAAAACAGGATCCAGCAGAGCCAGTATTTTATAACGAAGACGGGTTTGCGAACCATATTAATATTTGAGAAATGTAAATTTAGTTTTTATGCAAAACGTTTGTGCAAAAAAATGCCCCGCACAATGGCGGGGCATTTTATATTATTTTCATTAAATAAGTTTTTCAACCTGCATGTAGCTTAGTTCTACCGGAGTAGCGCGTCCGAAGATCTTCACCTGTACTTTCAGTTTTTTCTTTTCGTCGCTTACTTCTTCGATTACGCCATTGAAATCGTTGAACGGTCCATCGATGATCTTAATGGTTTCACCGATGATGAATGGTTCGTTCATGGTGATTCCGCCTACTTCACTCATTTCATCCACTTTACCGAGCATTTTGTTTACTTCGGCTTTGCGCAATGAGATGATATTTCCTTTGGATCCTTTTCCGTCAGTTAAAAAGTGCATTACATTGCTGATGTTGCTTACGTGCTGGATGATATCATCTGTCAATTTCCCATCGGCTACTTCCATCATGATATAACCAGGATAGAAGTTACGCTCGCGCATTACTTTTTTTCCGTTAAGCACCTTGTAAACTTTTTCCACGGGAAGGAATATCTGTTTAACAACTTTATCCCAGCCATTGCGAACGATATCTTTATCAAGATATTCTTTCACCTTACGTTCTTTACCGCTTACAACCCTAAGCACGTACCACCTGCTGTCTTTCTCTTGTATGGTGTTTGGTATTACTGGTTCCATTATTTTGCGAATAAAGAGTAAATAAATTTCATTGAACCGTTGGCGATAAAATCCATCAGGGCCACGATGGCCGTCATGAATAAGGTAGCACCCAACACGATCATGGTAGATTGCTGTAGTTGTTCCCACGTAGGCCAGCTAACTTTTTCTACCATCTCGCGGTAAGATTCTTTTACAAAAACACTGAATTTGTTCATTCTAAAAAAGGTTTAAAAAGTTCGGAAGGTTTAAAAAAGTTTAAGAGGTTGGAAAACCCTTTTAAACCTTTGGAACTTTTGGAACTAAAAAATAGCACGGGCACTAGGATTCGAACCCAGATCAAAGGTTTTGGAGACCCGTATGCTACCGTTGCACCATGCCCGTATGTCCCTCAATCCCTGGAAAGGGATTTTTGGGATTAAAAAATAAAAGAACTCTTTTAAGCCCCGTTCTCCATCCTTTTAAGGTTGGGCGATGAGTACTTTTTAAAGAACAAAGTACCTGAGGCTTAAAACCAAAGGTACTTTGTATTTTATTTTAAGCTTCCTTTTTCTCCTTTCGGAGAGCCGGGGCTCTTATTTGATAATTTCAGTAACCTGACCAGCACCTACTGTACGGCCACCTTCACGGATCGCAAACTTAAGACCTTTTTCCATCGCAATTGGCTGGATCAAAGTAACAGTAAGGTTTGTGTTATCGCCAGGCATAACCATTTCGGTACCTGCGTTCAAGGTAACTTCACCGGTTACATCCGTAGTGCGGAAGTAGAACTGAGGACAGTATTTGTTGAAGAATGGAGTATGACGGCCACCTTCTTCTTTGCTCAATACGTAAACTTCACCTTTGAATTCAGTGTGCGGAGTGATAGAACCTGGTTTGCAAAGAACCATACCACGACGGATCTGAGTCTTTTCAATACCACGCAACAGAAGACCTGCGTTATCACCAGCTTCACCTTCGTCCAATAATTTTTTGAACATTTCAACACCTGTACAAGTTGAAGACAATGGTTTTTCCATCAAACCAACGATTTCGATTGGTTCACCAACTTTGATACGGCCTCTTTCAATACGACCAGTTGCTACGGTACCACGACCAGTGATTGAGAATACGTCCTCAACACTCATCAGGAACGGAAGGTCAACTAACCTTGGAGGTAATGGAATGTAGCTATCTACGGCATCCATCAGTTCAGTGATTTTGTCAACCCATTTCTGTTCGCCAGCCAAAGCGCCGGTTGCAGAACCCTGGATGATTGGTGTGTTATCACCATCGAAACCGTAAGATGTCAACAGTTCACGGATTTCCATTTCAACCAGTTCCAATAATTCAGGATCATCAACAAGATCAACCTTGTTCATGAAAACAACGATCTGAGGCACACCTACCTGGCGGGCCAGAAGGATATGTTCTTTTGTCTGTGGCATCGGGCCATCAGTTGCAGCTACTACCAGGATAGCACCGTCCATCTGAGCAGCACCCGTAATCATGTTCTTTACATAATCGGCGTGACCCGGACAATCTACGTGAGCGTAGTGACGAGTATCAGTAGCATACTCAACGTGAGCGGTATTGATTGTGATACCCCTTTCTTTTTCTTCAGGAGCACCATCGATATCATCATAATTTTTTTTCTGCGCTAAACCTCTTTTTGACAAAACATCGGTTATAGCGGCTGTAAGTGTTGTTTTACCATGATCCACGTGACCGATAGTACCAACGTTAAGATGGGGCTTATCCCTCTTGAATGATTCTTTTGCCATTGTTTAAATTTTAGTGTTTGTTTTGAAAATCGGTCTCATTTTGAGTCTGTAAACCAACGACTGTTATTCTTTTTGTGCTGTATATAAAGCACTTTGTATGTTTCTGTTCACCTCCTTTCTTTTCTGCCTCTTTTTAAAAGAGAGCCATCAGTGAGAATCGAACTCACGACCTCTTCCCTACCAAGGAAGCGCTCTACCCCTGAGCTACGACGGCTTAACTCAGTTAAGAATTAAGATTTTAGAATTAAGAATTTAGTTCCTAATTCTAAACTCCCGTTTCAATGAGCGGAAGACCGGGCTCGAACCGGCCACC
>JAATFP010000069.1 GCA_015655125.1 Chitinophagales bacterium
AACCTTGAACCTTGAACCTTGAACCTTGAACCTTGAACCTTGAACCTTGAACCTTGAACCTTGAACCTTGAACCTTGAACCTTGAACCTTGAACTTTTACCATGCAAGAAAACATTTCTTTAAAACAATACAACACTTTCGGAATCGATGCACATGCACGTTACTTCTCCGCATTCCAAAGTATGGAAGAACTGGCGGAACTGTTGGAGTTTCAAAAACTATCAACTATCAGTCATCAACCATCAACTGTGCTCGGCGGCGGCAGCAATATTTTGTTTACAAAAGACTACGACGGCCTTGTTTTAAAAAATGAAATTTCCGGCATCAACATCATCAAAGAAGACGACCGGCATGTGTATGTAAAAGCGGGTGCAGGCGAAAGCTGGCACGGCTTTGTGTTGTTTTGTCTGCAGCATAGTCTTGCAGGTGTAGAAAATTTGTCGCTGATCCCGGGTAGCGTGGGCGCTTCGCCGATGCAGAATATCGGCGCTTACGGTGTGGAAATAAAAGATGTATTTCACTCGCTCGAAGCATTTCATAAAACAGATCAATCAACAGTATATTTTTCCAACAGCGATTGTGAATTTGGTTACCGCGAAAGCATTTTTAAGAATAAGCTGAAAGATCAGTTTGTGATCACCAATGTAATTTACCGGCTCAATAAGGTGCCGGTGTACAACACGTCTTACGGAGCCATAGAGCAGGAGTTGGAAAAAATGAATGTCAGCGAACTCAGTATCCAGGCCATTGCGGAAGCTGTGGTGCATATCCGTAAAAGTAAATTACCCGATCCGAAAATGATTGGCAATGCCGGAAGTTTTTTCAAAAATCCGGAAGTGGCAGCGAAAAAATTTGAATCGCTGAAAAAAGATTTTCCGGATATTGCCGGGTACGAATTAGACAATGGAAACGTAAAACTGGCCGCCGGCTGGATGATCGAACAATGCGGCCCCGTAACCGGCACTAGTTGGAAAGGGTATCGCAAAGGCGACGCAGGTTGTCATGCAAAGCAGGCGCTGGTACTGGTGAATTATGGAAACGCTACCGGCGATCAGATATTTGAATTGAGCGCTGAAATCATTGAGAGCGTGCAACAAAAATTTGATGTTACGCTTTCCCGCGAGGTAAACATAATATGAGATCTATGATGAATGATCTATGATCTTCTAAAACTTTGGAGATAACTGAATTGCTATCGCTCTGAAAATTTAAAAAGATCATAGATCAATTAAAGTCTTCCTCATTAAAATCATCTTCCCCATAATGCTGTGTGCCTAAATTCAGCATGCTGCCCATCAGATCCTTGAATTCAATTTTTCCATCGATCACTTTTTTGCTGATGAGTGAATAAGCGGCAAGACCATGCAACACAAGTTCCATCAGCAAGGCATTTTCTTTTTCGCTGCCGGCATTGAAATATTTTTTTACCAAAGCATGAAGACCACTTACTTTATAAAGCATCTGAACTTTGTCATCATCTTTGGTTTCTAAAAATAAATTGAGGCCATTGCCGTTATCGAACCATGAAATAATTGCTTTGTATGGATTTTCTGCGGCTTCTTTTCCTTTTTTCTTTTTAAGTGTTTCGGGATTAGGAAAGTATTGGATGAACTGCGTGCGGATTGCTCTTTCCAGTAAGTTATAAGCCACCTGAAACGGACCTTCCTGTTCGCCTTCATATACCAGTTCTATCTTCCCGGTAATGGATGGGATGATGCCAACAAGATCGCTTAACCAGACCTGTGTATGTTTTTCATCGTTGATGATGGCGCGTCTTTCGGCCGCACTCACCGCATTTTCGTATGCAGAAATGGTGAGCCTTGCGCTTACCCCGCTTTTCTTATCTACCAGTTCGCTTTCTCTTGCTTCAAACGCGATCTGTTCTATCAACCGCTTCACAAGATCGCTCACGGTGACTATTGATTTTTGTTCCTCGCTGATAGCCGCTTCCTGTTCTGTGATGGCCAAAGCCGTTTCGATCGACTTCGGATAGTGCGTTAGGATCTGGCTCTGGATACGGTCTTTCAATGGCGTAACGATGCTGCCGCGATTTGTGTAATCTTCCGGGTTGGCGGTAAATACAAACATTACATCGAGCGGTAGACGAAGTTTGAAGCCGCGTATCTGGAGGTCACCTTCTTCCAATATATTAAACAACGATACCTGTATACGCGCCTGCAGATCGGGCAATTCGTTGATCACGAAAATACAGCGGTTGCTGCGCGGGATGATACCGTAATGCAAAACTTCTTCATCAGCAAAACTTAATTTAAGATTCGCTGCTTTAATAGGATCAATGTCGCCGATCAGATCTGCTACGCTCACGTCGGGTGTTGCCAGTTTTTCTCCGTAGCGTTTGCTGCGATGCAGCCATTCGATGGGCGTTTCATCACCTTTGGAATCGATGAGATCGCGCGCATATTTTGAGATCGGTGCAAATGGATCATCGTTGATCTCGCTGCCCGAAACTACCGGGATGTATTCATCTAATAGTTCCGTCATCTGGCGCGCCATGCGGGTTTTGGCCTGGCCGCGCAAACCTAAAAACAAAATATTATGCCGGCTCAATAACGCCCGTTCCGTATCAGGGATCACGGTGTCTTCATAACCCATGATGCCCGGAAATGGATTTTCTTTTGCTTTGATCTTTATCAGTAAATTTTTCCTGATCTCTTCTTTGATGGATAACGATTTGTAACCGCTTTTCTTCAATTCGCCTAACGTTGTTGCTTGCTTTGTACTCATAATTTATTCTGTTGTTATTTTTTGCCGGGAACACGGTAAGACGGGAAATACTCCAATCATTCAACGCAATACCGTCTGCTCCACTTTAAACACATTGTTCTTTTTTTGCCGGTAAGACGTTTTTTTGATTATTCAACGCAATACCGCCTGATTCCATCTTTAATTGCTCCTACATTGAAGTTGATAACAAAACCAACATGTACTTTACTTAATTTGATATGGCTAAGCATTTGAGCCTGCCAGACCGGATTTACTTTTTCTCGTTTTTCCAGTTCATAACAAATACAAGTTTCATATATTTTTTCTAACAATCCCGGACCTGGTTCCGGATGCACGCAATAAGCACAATCAATAATTGCCGCACATAAAAACTCCTCAGTTTCATTTAGTAAATACATAATATTTTATTTCTGATTAGTAATAAATTTCACTAATAAAATTATTATGTCGCTAATTAAAAGAACTGAGATTTGATTGCTTTTTTCTTCAGATTTTAGAGAAAATCACCCGCAAGAAATGTTCTTTTGCTGAAGCCGACAGGCTTCTTTCCGCCTCCCCGTCTTCCCGGCAAAACAACTTCGCGCCAATTCTCTAATACACCGTCTTCCGTTTGCCGCTTTCGAAATCCTTAAAAATAAACGCACCCAGTTTATCCAGCGAAGCGAAGAAAGCCTTGCCATGATTAGCTTCCGTAAATTCCTGTACAAACCGCTGCAGGTACGGGTCGCTGGCGATCATGAAGGTGGTAATAGGGATCTTTAATTTTTTACATTGCGTGGATAAGCTCATACAACGGTTCAATATCTTCCGGTCGATGCCAAAACTGTTCTTGTAATATTTGCCGCCTACTTTCAAACACGTTGGCTTACCGTCGGTGATCATGAAGATCTGCTTGTTGGGATTTCTTCTTCTCCGTAAAATATCCATCGCCAGCTCAAGTCCCGCAACTGTATTGGTGTGATAAGGCCCAACCTGTAAGTAAGGGAGATCCTTGATTTCGATCGTCCACGCGTCGTTTCCAAATACCACGATATCGAGGGTATCCTTCGGGTATTTTGTTTTGATGAGTTCGGCCAGCGCCATAGCAACTTTTTTTGCGGGTGTAATTCTGTCTTCGCCATAAAGGATCATCGAGTGGGAGATATCTATCATCAGCACAGTAGAAGTTTGCGATTTGAAATCCGTTTCGCGGATCTCCAGGTCGTTTTCATTCATCCGGAAACTGTCGATGCCATGATTGATCTGCGCATTGCGGATAGACGAAGTGAAGTCGATCTGCTCCATCGTATCGCCAAACTGGAATGGCCGCGTTTCCGGATTGATCTCATCACCACCACCAGGCTTGAACGTATTGTGATTGCCGGTCTTCGTTTTTTTTATTTTACCAAAGATCTCTTCCAGGCTCTTTTTGCGAATGCCTTGTTCCGTTTTGGGCGTGATCTTTATTTCGCCTTTTTGTTTGTCCTCATCGATATAACCTTTTTGCTTCAGTTCTTCTAAAAAGTCACCGATGCCATATTGATCGTCTGTAAGATCGTATTCCTTGTCCAGTTCGTTGAGCCATTGCATGGCTTCACCAAAATCGCCGCTGGTGTGTGTAAGCAATTGCATGAAAAGATCCAGCAGCTGCTCAAATTTTGATTTGGCATTCTGTGACGGATCATATTTTGAAAAATTAAAACCTTGCATATCGGTGTTTTGAAATATTTGAAGAAGTGCAGCATTTGTAACAAACTTTGCACCAATAAATGTTGTCAGGTGGTAGCTGTCAGGTACCGGGTGACAGGTGTCAGGTTAAGCTGTCAAAAACGGATCAATTTCCATTACCGGGACATGCGTACCTCCCAATGACTGGAGGACCTTGTTTACCCGCTCCACAATTTACATAACTATCGATATTCTTCAGTTGCCAATTTGGTAAATAAAAAAGCCCCCGATAAAATCAGGGGCTGTTGGTATTACAAAAATTAACGTTGTGTGTCTTTTGCCGGTGGTGTTCCAACCGGGCCGCCGGTTTCCGGATTGATTGCCGGCGGAGGATTTTTGAATTGTGCCTCGATCTGCTGCAATCCTTTCAGGAAGTTTTCGTTCCGGGCCTCTTCATTGCTCATCGCGTCGCGTTTGGAGCCGTCCAATGCCTGGTAATAAACAGCCTGTTGTTCCATGTCTTTGCGCAGACTTGCAGTTACTTTCTCTGCCAGTTTGGTATCGCCGGCTTTATAGGCAGCGATCAGGAACTGGAACGAGATCTGGTTGTGCTGCTGGCCGCGGCTCGTCATGCCATAAGCAAAATTCTGATCGAGCATCATCTGGTCGCATTTATTCAACAGTTTTTTCGCATCTTCTTTTCTTCCGCCGTCTGCGAGGTTGCTTGCAGCCTGGGCGTAAGCCAGCCGGATACTGTTGAGGTGACGACGATTTTCTTCATCAAAATAAACTCCTGGCTTATCGGCGTTGCCAAATACGAATTTGTTCATCATCTTGTCTACCACCCAGTCTTTGTTCACGTCGCCGTTGTCAACCGGAACCAACCGGTAGGTTAAACCGTCCTGGCGCAGGTAATTCTGGAAGCCGAGATTGTCGTAAGGTGAAGTGAAATAGATGGGGCGTTTCCATTTATTGGCCGCGATCAGGTTGAGGATCGCCGCGTCGTTCTTGTAAAGAACCGATTTTGGGATCTCGAAAGACAACTGGCTCACTACGCTGTCATTCGCGTTCACCGTTCCGTTTTGTTTTACCAAAGCGATATCAACCGGTACAGTCACTTTTTTAGTAGGGTAAAGATTCAGCGTCATGCCTTCTCTTTTCATCACCTTGTCGTCGTTGTCGCTGCCGGCGTAATCTTTCATCAGCGTGTAAAGGTCCATCGGCGTATTCGGATCAACACCTGCCACCGGTGCATTGTATACTACGTCTCTTTTAGAACCTTCGATTTGTTCTGGGGTCCAGATCGGATCCATCGGATCGCTGTTGTTCACTTTGTAACGAAGCTGGTTGATGTACCAATCGGTACCCAATAAACTGCTGTTGATCACGCGAACATCGGTGCGGATGCCCTGCACTTCCTGTGCATACCAGAGCGGGTAAGTATCGTTGTCCCCGAAGGAAATGAGGATCGCATTGGGCGCACAACTTTCAAGATAATCCACGGCAAGATCGCGTGCAAGTACTTTATTGCTGCGATCGTGATCGTCCCATTCCTGCGAAGCCATCAATACCGGTACGGCAAGCAAACAAACGATTGCAGAAGCGTAAGTGGCGGTCCTGTAATTTTTCGCCGCGCTGTTGATCAGTTCGCGAACGTACAAGACGCCTAACCCTATCCAGATCGCGAAAGCATAGAACGAGCCTACGTAAGCATAATCACGCTCACGTGGCTGGTTGCCGGCCTGGTTGAGGTAGATGCAGATCGCAAAGCCTGTAAAGAAGAACAGAAGCCCGGTTACGAGTGTATCGCGCCGGTCTTTTTTAAACTGGTAAATGATTCCCAATACACCGAGGATGAAGGGAAGCATAAAGAGTTTGTTATTTGCTTTGTTATTTTTCAGACTGTCCGGCATGGCGCTTTGATCGCCCAGGCGGATATTATCGTAAAAACCGATCCCGGTCTTCCAGTTACCATCGCGCACATTGCCCATATTTACACCCTGGATATCATTTTGCTTACCGGCAAAGTTCCACATGAAATACCTCCAGTACATCCAGTTGATCTGGTAGCTGAAGAAAAAGCTCATATTTTCAGCCATCGTCGGCTTGCGTTCGTAGTTGCCGTCTTTGTCTTTGCTGATGTCTGCAAAAGCGGTGTAATAATCTGCGTGCCCCTGATCATTGCTTTGGTCCCACATGCGCGGGAAGAAATGTTTATCGGCGTCGTCGTATTGATAGGATTGTTTCCGTCCGCCGTCATCATAGCGCGTTTTACCTTTTATCCAAAGCGTTCCGTTATCGGCCATGTCTGGTGAACCTCTTTCATCTCTCTTTACATCGGCGGTAAAGTCCTGGCCATATAATATCGGCCAGTCGCCGTATTGTTCACGACTTACATAACCTACCAGGCTCACCGGATTATCTACGTTGAACATATCCACCGAAGGATCGGCGCTGCTTCTTACTAATGTGGTGAAGTAAGTAGAGTAGCCGAGCAACATGAAGACGAAACTCCAGAGGCCGAGCTTGAGGAAGTTCCAGTTCTTTTTTGCGGCGATGCGCAAGCCAAAGAATGCGATGATGCCGATCAGCACAAAGAAAAATGCAAAGCCTGAAAAGAAGGGCAAACCGAAATTATTTACAAAAGCAATGTCCATATTACCGGCACCTTTGATGCTCCATTGGATCACTGCTTTCTGTACAAGTCCGGTGATAGCACAGCCGATGATAAATGCAAACAATGTTCCCCATTGGGTAACCTTGTATCTTTTGAAATAATAGATCACCACCATTGCCGGAATGGTCAATAAGTTAAGCAAATGCACACCAATGGACAATCCCATCAGGTAAAAGATCAAAATGATCCATCTGTCGGCTTTGGTAAAATGGCCCTTGATGCCGGCTTCCTGTTCTTCCGTTACGGCATGTTCCCATTTGAGCATGCACCAGAATACGAGTGCGGTAAAGAAGGATGATAAGGCATACACTTCACCTTCCACGGCACTGTACCAGAAGGAATCTGAAAATGTATAAGTCAGGGCACCTACGACGCCTGCAGCCATGATGGCGATGAGTTTATCGTTTGAGAGTTCTTTACCATCTTTCTGAACGATCTTACGGGCAAAATGCGTGATGCTCCAGAAAAGGAAGAGAATCGTGAAGCCGCTTGCCAGTGCGCTCATAAGGTTGATTCCGGTGGCGGCATGAGCGGGGTCGAACGGAGCCATAAACAACCGGCCGATCAACACAAAGAGAGGTGCGCCGGGTGGATGGGGAATCTGAAGTTTGTATGCACTGGAGGCAAATTCGCCGCAATCCCAGAAACTGCCCGTGGCTTCCATGGTCATAATGTATACAGCGCAGGCAATGATGCAAACCACCCAGCCCGTAATGTTGTTGATGCGTTTAAAGCTCATATTCAATAGTTGATTAAAGTGGGCAAATATAATAATGTTTATTGTTGGGGCGATACCGGTCGTCAATTTTGTTTGGAGATTAGGAGAGACGACCGACCTCCGACGACCGACAACCGACAACCGACAACCGATGGCCGACAGATCGCTATTAATGAATCACCCTTGAGTTTGGTCGTTCCCGCGCTGCGCCCGCAATGACTGAGCTAATGTTGGTTGGTCCATAACGATCTGTCGGTTGTCGGTGGTCGGTGGTCAGTGGTCAGTGGTCGGCTTTCCCTACCTTTGCGGCCAAATGAAAAAAGCCTTCCTCCAGCTCCATCTCGCCGTTTTTTTAGCCGGATTCACGGCTGTTTTGGGCAAACTTATCTTGTTAAATGAGGGTATGCTCGTATGGTGGCGCATGCTGATGACGGTCGTCATCCTTGGCGGCATTATGTTGTATAAAAAGCAATTGGAAAAGATATCATTTGCAGATATGCTCAAAACCGCCGGCGTGGGCCTGGTGATCGCGCTGCATTGGGTCAATTTTTATGCGAGTGTGAAATATTCCACCGTGTCGGTGGCGCTGGTGTGTTTTTCGGCCACGGGATTTTTTACCGCCATATTTGAGCCATTGCTGTTGCGTAAGCGAATCGTGGTGGCAGAACTGCTGCTCGGCATGCTGGCCATTTCGGGCATCTATGTCATTTTTGACTTTCACCCGCAATATAAAACAGGGATCATCTTCGGCATTATCGCGGCGATGGGCAGCGCGTTGTTTCCGATCATGAACAAGCAATTGCTGAAGCGTTTTTCGCCGCGTACGCTTACTTTTTATGAAATGAGTGGCGGCTGGCTGTTGTTTTGCTTTGTATTGCCCGTTTATCTGTACGTCTTTCCTGCGGATTATTATTTGCCTTCTACCGCCGATTGGGGCTGGCTGTTCATCCTGGCGGCGTTTTGCACGGTATTGTGTTTCGACCTGCAATTGAATGCATTGAAGCATATTTCGGCCTTCACGGCCAATCTTACTTATAACCTCGAGCCGGTATACGGAATTGTATTGGCGTTTATTTTCTTCGATGAAGGGAAAATGCTGAATAAATGGTTCTATCTCGGGCTAGGATTAATTTTGACGGCGATCCTGCTGCAGATGATCCGAGTGCGTAGGGCAAATGTGTCCTGAAGCTCTGGTTTCGGGTGTATCCTGAAGCTCTGGCTTCGGGCTAAAATATTTATGCGAACTTTTTTGTGATCTGGCTGTAGGAAAGTGCAACAGGCACTTTCCTACAGCCAGATAATTTCAGTATCCACTTTTGCAAAATGCCTGAACATCGCCATCACGCCACAATATTTATCTTCCGACAAATGAACGGCTTTTTCCATTTTTGCGTGATCGGCTTCTGCTAACTTTATTTTGTAGGTAATTTTCACTTTATCGTAGATCCGTGGGTGTTCTTCGGTAAGCGATGCGTCTACATCCATGGTAAAATTGCTGAAAGAAACTTTCATTTTATTAAGGATCGACACTACGTCGATGCCGGTACACCCGGCGAGGCTGGTGAGCATGAGCTTTTTAGGGCCGGGGCCACTATCGATGCCCCCATCGGTCGGGCTTGCATCCATGACGATTTTGTGGTCGCCTATTTCGGCGTTGAAAGCCATCCCGCCGGTAAATTTTGTGGTAATATGATGCGTTGCCATAAAAATATTTAGCTGTAATTTGCGTGTAAAAAAGGAGATTGAAGGCTATTTGTACCCATTTTCTAAAATAATTGAGTTTTGTTAGTTGTATATAAACAAAATTCATTACTTTTGCCGTCCAAAATTTTAGGACAATGGCTAGAGTATGTCAACTTACAGGAAAGAGACCAATTACAGGTAATAAGGTATCGCATTCCAACATCAAAACAAAACGCAGGTTCTTACCAAATTTGCAAACCAAGCGTTACTTCCTGGCGGAAGAAGATACATGGGTAACTATGAAGGTTTCTTCTGAAGCTATCAGAACCATCAATAAAAATGGTTTATATTCAGTAGTGAAAGAAATGCGTGCCGCAGGCGTGAAAATCTAATTAATGCGTTTTTAAAATAAATTTACAATGGCAAAGAAAGGAAACAGGGTACAGGTAATTCTGGAATGTACGGAGCATAAGACCAGCGGTCAGCCAGGTACAAGTCGTTATATCTCTACCAAAAACAAAAAGAACACTCCTGAACGTCTGGAGTTAAAGAAATTTAACCCGATCCTGAAAAGAGTAACTGTTCACAAAGAAATCAAGTAATTAATTCGTTGTTTGCCTGGCAAACACGCAGTTATTATATTATTACACCATCAAATTAATTTACAATGGCAAAAGCAGCATCAAAGAACGCGAAGGTTAAGGATTTGAAGGCAGCAGCAGATGCGAAAAACTGGACCAAAGTGATCCGTACTGTTCGCAGCCCGAAAACAGGTGCTTACACTTTCAAGGAGTCTATCGTTCATAAAGACAAGATCAAAGAATTTTTAGGCAACTAAGATTTTGATTCTTAATATATTAGTTCAAAAGCTGTCCCGGATATGGGATGGCTTTTTTAGTTTGGCTACTTACATCTATGATCTCAGATGTATGATCTATGATCTTTTTTAGATCGTTGAACCTTTTTTTAGTCCGGTCATTGCGAGCGCGGCGCGGCAATCTCCTGATGTATTCCGAAAACAAAATGAGATTGCCGCGCCGCGCTCGCAATGACCGGACTGATGATGGAAAGATCATAGATCATACATCATAGATCACAGATTGTTTTACATTTGCATCTTCTAAACCACAAAACATGGGTCTTTTTGACAAATTATTCGGTAAAAAGCAGCAGCAGGAAACAATCGATCAGGGGCTTACGAAGACCCGGGAAGGGTTTTTAGGAAAGATCACCAAGGCTATTGCCGGTAAAAGCACCGTGGATGCCGAAGTGCTGGATAACCTGGAAGATGCGTTGGTAAGCGCCGACGTTGGCGTTGAAACTACCGTTCAGATCATCGACCTGCTGGAAAAACGGGTGGCGAAAGATAAATATCTCAATACTAATGAACTGAACAGCATCCTGAAGCAGGAAATCGAAAATATCCTTGTTTCGGCGCCGGAAGATAGTAGTTATGAAAATTATGAATTACCGAAGGGCCACTCGCCGCACATCATACTCGTTGTAGGTGTAAACGGAGTGGGGAAAACCACCACCATCGGAAAACTCGCTCATAATTTTTCGCTTGCCGGAAAATCGGTATTGCTGGGCGCTGCTGATACCTTCCGGGCAGCGGCAGTTGACCAGTTGACCATCTGGAGCGAACGGACGAAGGTTGATATCGTAAAAAAAGAAATGGGTAGCGACCCGGCATCAGTGGCCTACGATACAGTGATCAGCGGTGTTGCCAAAAAATCCGACGTGATTATCATTGATACTGCCGGCCGTTTACACAACAAACTTCATCTGATGGATGAGCTTACCAAAATAAAGCGCGTGATCCAGAAAGTGATCCCGGAAGCGCCTCATGAGGTATTGCTGGTATTGGATGGCAGCACCGGGCAAAATGCATTGGAACAGGCAAAACATTTCACTGCTGCCACCGAAGTGAGCGCGCTGGCCATCACCAAACTGGACGGAACGGCTAAAGGAGGTGTTGTATTGGCCATTGCCAATCAATTCAAAATACCGGTAAAATTTATTGGAGTTGGCGAGCAGGCAACAGATCTGCTGGTATTTAATAAGCAACAATTTGTAAACGGATTGTTTAATCAACCGATTTAGTAATTACGAATTATACACGCTAAAAGGTCCCTCATTTCAACGGGACTTTTTAAAAATCTTAGCTCTTAATTCATAATTAAATAAAGAGGGGTCCCTAAGAATAAGGACCCCGTTTACCAAAACTAACTGCTTATGAGAAATTCTTAATTGCTATTATTGAGATACAAATCTCCAACTATTTTGCATGAATCCCTGTTAATAAATAGCAAAGATTCTATTAAAGGGACGTTAAGAAATTGTTTCGTGTTGAGGTTGCGCTTAGGATTTAGAGGAGTTAGGTTGAAGGCGTTATTATTTGAAATGTATAAAAAATAGCCAGCAATCTGCCGGCTATTTAATAAACTTTTTAAAGTTCTAAAATAATCTCCAAACCTGAGAACCATCTGAACGATTAATTTCACGAGAATGTTTTCAGCAATAAAATCGCCACTCCGTAAGCACAGGTAAGTGCAAAAAGCCCTTTTGCCGTTTGATCCTTGCGACTATTGATGTATATGGTAAACAGCACAGCATTTACAAGTAAAGCGAGGCTGAGCGCAACCGAAATTGTACGATGGCCTTGTTCCCGATACATGTATTCAAATGTTGCAGCCAAAGTGAACGAAGAAAATTTGGTCAGCTTAAAAATAAGTAACCCGATCAAAGGGCCTATAAAGCCCAGGATTGCCCCAAAAGCAAAGTTGTCTTTTTTAAAAATCATTGGAAGAGTTTTGATTTTTCTAATTGTTTTTTTAATGCGTAATTTGTGAGGTCGAATTGTACCGGCACCACGCTTACATAATTATTTTTAAGCGCCCACACATCGGTATCTTTTCCCTTATCGAAATTTTTAAACTCACCGGTGAGCCAGTAATATTTTTTACCGTGGGGGTCGAGCCGTTCGGAAAAATCCTCTTCATATTTTGCATAAGCCTGCTTGCATATTTTAATTCCTTTTATTTTTGCAGGCGGTGCGATGGGAATATTCACGTTAAGCAGGAAATGTTTATCAAGTTTTTTATTTAAAATGGCGCTTACCATTTTATGAACGATTTCTTTTGACGCGGTAAAATCTGCTTCGTAGGAATAGTCAAGCAGAGAAAAGCCAATGCTTGGAATACCTTCGATAGCTGCTTCCATAGCTGCCGACATTGTTCCGCTGTACAATACGTTGATGGAATGATTGGCGCCATGATTGATACCGCTCAAACAGATATCTGGCTTGCGGTGAAGGATCTTGTCAACAGCCAGCTTTACGCAATCCACCGGCGTTCCGCTTGTTTGCCAGGATTCAACATCCTCGCCGAATAAGTTAACCTTATTCATGCGTAATGGAAAACCGATCGTGATCGCATGTCCCATTCCGCTCTGGGGGCTTTCCGGAGCTACCACTACTATTTTACCGAGTCCGCGCACCGCATCTACGAGGGCGCGTATGCCCGGACTTGTAATATCGTCATCATTGGTGATCAGTATGATCGGCAATATTTTTTTTCTGGTTGCCATTATAATTTTTTTTAGTTATACCATCTTAACAAAGGTCTTGCAACTTCCTGCCTGAACGGCCATGGAATGGAAATAAGAATGATGAGCAAACCAAGGCCGAAGAAGATTAGCATTTTTTTGTGCTTCGCTGATGACGTCGGTGCTTTTTTTACTGAAGCCCTTCCTATATGAACAAGTATCCACGCGAGTATCATCATGCCCGCATGCTCAACTGTAAAAAAACGATCATAGCTGTTTTTCATCACCGCACCCATTCCGGACTTTACTTTATCAAACCATGAATTGGTAAAGAATAAGATCAGCCCAACCAGCAACTGTATGTCACAAAAGATCATAAATAACAGGTTGCTTACATTGTCTGCAGACGAATAATTTCTTTTTCCGATCAGGCCGGTGAGCGCATTTAATACGGTCCATACGCCGAAGAACACCACGCCCCATCTCAGAATGTTGTGTAAGATCAAAACAACTTGCATAAAAAATATTTTTTGCAAAAGTAGGATAAATTGATTTGGTGCCGCCTGAAGATTAAGCCGTAATAAACAGCTGAAAAATATTTTTTTGATAAACTAAAAATATTAGTATATTTGTGCTAATCAAATTAGTTGTCATGTCACAAGCCGGATTAAATTTGAAATACCTGCGCAAGTTGCGCGGATGGACGCAGGAAGAATTTGCCAATAAGGTGAATATTAAAAGATCTTTGGTGGGCGCTTATGAAGAAGAACGCGCTGATCCGCGGCTGGATGTGCTGGAGATTGTGGCGGATATTTTCAAACTGAGTCTTGATGAATTATTATTGAAAGATCTCAGCAATCAGTCTGGCAGCTATCTTATGAAACGCAGGCAGCAGAAGATGATGACAGCCGATCGCAATGTGATCCACTTTGTGCCGGTAAAAGCGGCTGCCGGCTACCTTGCCGGTTATGCCGACAGTGAATTTATTGATGAACTTAACACATTTACTTTACCGATGCTGGCCGGTGGCAACTATCGGGCTTTCGAGATCATCGGTGACAGTATGTTGCCTACGCCAAGCGGAAGCATTATCGTAGGCGAAAAAGTAACTGGTGGAATAGACGATGTAAAAACCAATGCCACCTACATCGTTGTGAGTCGCAATGAAGGTATTGTGTACAAAAGAATAGTGAAAAACAATAAGGTGAAGAACAAAGTGTCTTTGGTAAGTGATAATCCAACTTATCAGCCTTACCAGGTGAATACGGAAGACATCATAGAATTATGGCAGGCACAGGTGATTATCGGGAAAGTGGCACAGCAGCAACGCTGGGACGTAAATTCCCTGGCCAGTTTGGTAAATAACCTGCAGGATCAGGTAAGTACGTTGAAGAAGAAGATGAATTAATGAATGGATAGAAAACCAGTGAAATTTTTAAAAAATAAGGCGGTAGATTTTACCCGTGAAAATCAGCAAAATCGATAACTATTTTTTACGGATGACAATAAAGCTATCAGAACTGTTACATCTTCTGCTCGGCGGTTGCAGTGTGGAGTGTGGGTAAAATCTGCGTAATCCTCAAAATCCTGATCAAAATCTGTGATTAACTTTAGCGCAAAACCAGATACATCGATTAATAATTAAAAACAGAGTTATGATTAAGTTACAGATCGTAGGCAACCTTGGAAAAGATTGCATCGTAAAAGAAATCAATGGTAAAAATGTGATTAATTTCAGCGTGGCGCATACAGAACGCTACAAAGATGCACAGGGAAATCAAAAGGAACGCACAACCTGGGTAGAATGTGCTTATTGGACCGATAGGACAGCAGTTTCAAACTATCTTAAAAAGGGGCAAATGGTGTATGCAGAAGGTTCACCTGAAGCAGATGCATATATGAATAAGGAAAACCAGGCAGCGGCCACTTTGCGCATGCGTGTACAAAGTCTGCAATTGCTTGGAAGCAGTAAAGACAACGCAGGCGAAGGCAGCAATGCCGGAAATGTTTCCAATGCAGGATATAACACCCAGCCTGTTGTAAGAACGCAACAGCAGCCAACTTCTCAGCCGGTTGCTTTAGACGACGATCTGCCGTTCTAAACCGATATTCAAAAGTTCAAAAGGTTTAAGAAGTTTGAAGGTTGGCAAAAATACAACCCTTGGCCTCTTAAACCTTTTTAGATTTTTAAAACTTTTACAAGAACACTACTTTTTCCGTAAATACCGTTTTCGTATTCACCTCTGTTATTTTTACCAGATAAATACCTTTCATTACAGATAATGCTCGGGATATTTGAAGCTTACTACTGCCATCTGTAGTAATTCGTTGCGTACTTAAAACCTGGCCCGTTATGCTCACGACACTTATTTCATATTGATGTTTTCCTGTTGCATCGAAGCTGATGGTCAATACATCTTTTACGGGATTGGGATAAATGCTGAATACCATCTGTTGCCCGTCATTTTCCAGCATAATGATGTTGCTATAGTTGAAAGTGCCATCTTTATTCTCCATTTTTAGACGATAATGATTTTTCCCTTTCAATGGTTGCTCATCTGAAAAGGAATATGCGTGCGAATCGCCTGGAGTTGATGATACACTTGTTTCACCAATAGCAACAAAATTTCCGTTGGGATCTTTTCGTTCCAATGTATAATTTGCCAGGCCATTTTCCTGCGAAGCTTTCCACGACAATAAATTATGAGAATTCATTTTTTTTCCCTTGAATTCTTCCAGTTTTACAGGTAGAACGATAAAACAAAGTCCTGTGACATTGTAAACAAAGCCTCTTTTTATGCAGCCATCGTTGACGGAAATATAGCAGTAATAAAAACCTACTTCGGGCATCGTCACTTCGGGAATGAAATAACTGGGTCCGGAACCAAGATACGTGCTGTCAGCTGAGATAGGCGAACTTTTTTTGTACCAGGAATAAACTGCATTGAAGATCGGATCCACGCTCAACATGGATGGCTGCGTGAAACAATTTGCCGAAACATGGATGCCGGACATGGCAAGCGGCAAAATGCTCGCGTCGCCTAAAGTGGCGTTGCCGCAGGCATCCAGCGCCCTGAGCCTGATAAGTGAATAAGTAGTGCCATTACTTATATTGAAAACCGGACTACTTTGCGGCCCTGATATAATGGATGGAAAAGCCGGAATACTGCCGATGATCTCGTAAGTAAAAGGTGGTACCCCGCCTTGCGCAATGGCGCTTACGCTAAATCCGCCTTCGTCGCATTGATATGCCGATGATCTGCTCAGATTCGGGAACTGGTACGGCAGTATCCTGATCGTATCCATGAATTTTTTATTGCACCCGTTTTCGCTGGAACTCAGAACGTAGGTACCGGGGCCAAGATCGTTGAACCGGAATACGTTCCCCGTAACGGAGTTTGGTACGAGTGGAGTGGGATAAGCCACCCCGTCTTTTTTTACAATGCGGACAGTTAATGCGCCGAGGTTAGTGCTGACTGTGATAGCAATATCGCCCGATCCGTTTGCCCATGATGAACCGGGGCATTTTGCTATTACCGCAGGTGAATGATTGAAGTAACTTGCAGGCGCGCCCAACATCAGGGTATCCTTATTGCCGCAATTGTCTGTGGCTATGATCTGGTAATAGTTTCCTATTGGCAATGCCGGGATATTATCGATGTTGATATTATTGCTGTTTGCTGTCGTATCCAGCAACAAAGAGCCGTCGGTGTTGAATACCTTCACGTTCACAGGAAGGTTGCCACCACCCATGCTCAGGTTGAATTTGGCAAATCCAAGTGTGCATGACCTGGCGCTGCTGCCGCTTAATGAAACGATCGCCGGCGATTTGGTAAAGCATTTCGTGATAGTGGTATCATAGCAATTATCTTTTATCCTGATGCAATATTGCCCGTAAGGCAATGGTCCAAAGCTACCGGAACCGTTACATTCAATCAATACGTTCGCGCTGCTGTACAGGCAAAATTCCGGATCGGTAAAGTTTGCAAGACCGGTTATCGCTGCAGAAAAAGTTGTGCAAGTCGGATTGTTCAAAATGATGCCGCCACTGTACGCCGGTATTGGACGTGTTACCGGGAAACAGATAGTAAGCGTAGTATCAGGGCACATCAATCTTGCTTTTATACAATAATTTCCGTACGGTAAATTGTTGAAAATGCCGCTACTGTCACACGCAACAAGGTCGCCCGCATTATTATACAAACAATAATACGGGCTGATGAAATTGTTGCTGCTCACTCTTACGGAAAAAGCAGAGCATGTTTTATTCGTGATCGTGGTGACCATATCATTATTTACCGTGGGGCCATCAACTCCAAAACATCTTGTGATCGTAGTGTCGGTGCAGGCATCATGCATCGTTACGCAATAATTTCCCAGGGGAATACTATCGAAAATTCCGGTGCCGTTACACATAATCACCACGCCGGAGGTATCAACAAGGCAATATATTGGTGCAGTGACGCTGTCGCCGGCTACGATAATTCCAAACACGTTGCAGGTAATGTATGCGGGAACGATCACATCCGGCATTACGGGCGTTGGCGGCTTCACTTCAAAGCAACGCGTAATGATCGTATCACGGCAATTGTCATGCGTCCTGATACAATAGGATCCATACGGAATATCGGTGAAGGTTCCGGTTGTATTGCAGGAGATAAGTGAACCGGCCGCGGTATATAAACAATAGTCGGGGTTCGTAAGTCCTGATTGCCCGGTGACAGAGGCGGTGAATGCTGTACAGGTTTTGTCGCGGATCGGCACATCATTGCCAACAGTTATCGGCGGCGGCGCAGCAGTGAAGCAACGTGTGATCGTTGTATCCGTACAGGCATCGTGCACCTTGATACAATAGGTTCCGTATGGCAAATTAATAAAAGTGCCTGTCAGGTTGCAGGTAATCAACACATCAGATTGATTGTAGAGGCAAAAATCCGGATTGAAAAAGTTCGTCACTTCCAACCATGCAGAGAAAGTATTGCAAAGCCTGTCACTTATATTTACCGCCGCCTGCACCGTTGGGAGCAACGTAACTGTGACCGATACTTTTTTGATCAGGCCGCAATTGTCTTTAACAATCACATCAAAAGTATTGTGGCCCGCAAGTGCGAATGAAAAAAACGGATCATTTGACCATACCGTATCGCCGGCAGCCCTTACAACACCATAAGTGAACCCGGGAATACCGCTTGCCGTACTGATGTTGCCACGGCTATCTTTTACCTTTATCCAGCCTGTTGCTTCATCGCAGCCGGTTTTAGTAAATGAATAGCTGTCTATCCACCAAGAATAATTGCCAACAGTAACCTGCCTTGTTTGAATTCCGCCACAGGAATCGGTTAACCTGATACTGTAATTTCCGGCAATGAGGCCGGGGAAAACGCCCGTACTGTTTGTCGTTCCAACGCCCATCGGTGATGGCGCCACGATTGAAAAGGAATAGGGTGCGAGTCCGTATAACAATCCGTCTACGGTAATACTGCCGTTGTTACCATTGTCGCAGGTCACATCCTGTTTGAGCAACGTAAATCTCGGATCCTGGTAATTGCCGGCCACGATTATGCCGGTGATCACTTTGGTACAGTTGTTTATCACATCATTTATAGTAAGCGTGTAGGTTCCGGCAGACAGGCCCGTGATCGAATCGGTCGTTGTATAGTTCGATACAGATGGTCCGTCCATTTTATATTTATAATTACCAGAGCCGCCCGTTGCATTGATCTTAATGGATCCTGTTGCGGCGCAACGGGATTCGTAAGTAGTGAAAGTGGCTGTAAGGGAATCGCATGACTGGCTGCTCGCCGTCTGCGAAAGAGCAATGGTGAAAAACAGGGCGAACAGGAATTTCGGGTAAAGTTTTCTCATAGACCGATATTGTTTTCCCGATAATATGCGCCGGAATTATTATAAAAAAAGGCAACAGCTTTTTAACCGGGAAGGGTTAACAACAATTAGGATATAGTTAGCTGTAATTCGATTTTTACAACGTATGATGAAGTGATTTTAGTATTGCGAACTAAAATTGTGTGGATATCTTGATTGGTATTTGTTGAAACCGTTATTGGTACTACATTCTGTAGAATTCAGACTACAGAATTGCGATGGTGTTTTTACGCAAAAATGAGCAGGAGTGCGTGAGAAAAAATTGCCGGTTCGCTGATTGTGTGTAATAAAAAAGGACTGCAACTGCCACCTGGCGGCAACTATTTTTTTTCTTAACATCAATGCGTCTGTCAAAGGTAACGGGCAATGCGTGGACCATGCTAAAGTTTTTTTCCTGTGCAATAAAAAAGCAACTTCAAGGAAGTTGCTTTTTTATTATGCTGTTTTGAGATTTTCCTATGTTTTGATTATCTATCCATCATCATCACAAATCTTCATTCCCTAAACTGCTTCCTTCTTGTTGGTGGCTAATTTATAACCAAACAATAAAAGATGAATACCGGCAATGATTAGTGAAATATGAAACAACTGGTCTGTATTACCAGGTTCCAGGGAAGTATTGTGGAGATAAGCAACCGCGACCAATATGACAGATAAAATAATCCCGGTAATATTTGCTACCCTAGTACCCTTACGGTTAGTGGTGCCATCGCCAAGCAAACTGTATTTGACACCATAAAAAAGATAGATATCAAATCCGATCAACATCCAAACGATCAAACGTATCCAGGTATCTGCAGGTAAAAATACCATCATGAACAAACATGTTGCGACGCCCAACAATGGAATTAATGGTACCAACGGTGTTTTAAAAGCTCTCGGAAGATCCGGTTGTGCCTTTCTTAAAACAATAACGCCTATGCATACAAGTATGAATGCAAATAAGGTTCCGATACTTGTCATCTCGCCTACCACGCGTGCCGGTACAAATGCCGAGAATAAACTTACAAAAAGCATGAAGAGTAAATTATTTTTTGAAGGCGTCCTGAATTTAGGATGCACCGCACTAAATACTTTGGGAAGCAGGCCATCCTTGCTCATGCTGTAAAATACGCGGCTTTGTCCCATCAACATTACAATAATTACCGAAGCGTAACCGCCCAGAATGGCGATAATAATTGCTTTGTTTAACCATGGATAGTCCGCGTGTATTAAACCATCCTCACCAACTTTTCCCATGTGTTCGATCGCGACGGCAACAGGAGCAATTCCATCCTGACCCTTGAATGTGGTGTAAGAAGTAACGCCTGTCATAACGTGCGCAAATAAAATATACAATATCGTACAGATAGCCAGTGAACCGAGAATACCGATCGGCATATCTTTTTTCGGATTTTTTGCTTCCTGTGCAGCAGTGGAAACGGCGTCAAAACCGATGTAAGCAAAGAACACGATCGCTGCTGCACGTATTATACCGCTAAAACCATATTCACCGAAAGTACCCGTGTTTGCCGGGATGTAAGGTGTATAGTTTGCGGTATTAATATATCCCCAACCTAGCGCGATAAATATAATCACAACTGTCACCTTTACGGCAACGATTATTGCGTTTACCTTTGCAGACTCTGAAGTGCCGCGGATCAGCAACAAACTCATCAATACAATAATAAATACTGCCGGAAGATTGATGATGCCACCATCCCACGGACCAACCGTAAATCGATGATCCAGATGGTAGCCGAAAGATTCGAGAAACTTCACCAGGTAACGACTCCAGCTGATGCTCACTGTTGCTGCACCAACTGCATATTCCAATACCAGATCCCAGCCGATGATCCATGCAATAAATTCTCCCATTGTTGCATATGAATAGGTGTAAGCACTTCCGGCAACTGGGATCATTGAAGCGAATTCGGCATAGCATAAGCCTGCAAAGGCGCAACCGAGTGCGGCTATTATAAAGGAAATGGTGATGGCCGGCCCCGCCTGATTTGCAGCAGCACCGCCAGTGATTGAAAATAAACCAGCACCAATAATGGCACCTATCCCCAAAGCAACAAGTGATCTTGCACCCAAAGTTTTTTTAAGTCCTTTTTCACTATCGGCAGCCTCTGCCATCAATACGTTCATCGGCTTCTTTACAAATAAACTCATACAGTTTGGTAATTTTTAATGAATAATGATAACGGAAAAATAAGCAATAAAATATTATAAATACTACCCGCGGTACATTTTTTATAACGGGTTGTACACAACAAGCCTTTAAATCCTATATTGCAAAATATATCATTTGCATATGGAGCAACAGAAAACGAAACGCAGCAGGCTTACCTTATATATAGGGATCGCATTGGTTTTGGGAATAACGCTGGGTTTTATATTGAACAAAAAATATGTAGGCGTTGAAAATGAGCGGATCGCAAATGCAGAACTTATCCAGAATGCACTTCATCAGAAACTGGCAGTTTTTGAAGCGCCTTCCAACAAGGGCCTGTACGAGGCCCTGAACGAGCAAAAAAAACTCGCGGAAACAAATAAAAAAATTGCAGAAAATAATATCCTTGCCGATACTACAAGTTCCGCGATGCGGGACGTGGTGATGTGGACGGACTCTCTGAAGCAAACAAATCTTCGCATCGCTTCGCTGACAGATACCGGCCACCAAGCCTACACGGCACTCATAAAAGAAAAAGAACTGGTGGTTGCGCAAAAGAATGAAGTTGTAAAGTTGCGCGACAAAAAACTGGAATGGTTCAGTTTGCTGGCGGATATTTTTTTGCGCCTCATCAAGATGATCGTCGCACCGCTTGTATTTACAACATTGGTTGTTGGCGTTGCCAGGTTGGGCGACATTAAAGCAGTGGGGCGCATCGGTGGTAAAACATTGTTATGGTTCATCAGCGCTTCGCTCATGAGTCTTGTGCTGGGGATGATCCTTGTTAATTTTTTTCAGCCTGGCAAAGCGATGCATCTTGCTTTACCGGAAAGCAGCGTTAATCTTGGTATTGACAAAGCCGCATTAACAGTAAAGGATTTTTTCTACCACGTTTTTCCCGCAAGTTTTGTTGATGCGATGGCAAAAAATGAGATCTTACAGATCGTCGTTTTCGCCATCTTCTTCGGCGTTGCCGCAGCTGCGCTGGGAAAAATTGCGGATCCTGTGGTGAAAGCGCTGGATGAAGTGGCACATATTATTCTAAAGGTAACGGGCTATGTGATGAAGTTTGCGCCATTAGCGGTGTTCGGTGCCATGACCGCGATCATTGCAAAGCAGGGATTGGGGATATTAAAAACATATTCCATCTTTATCGGTGAATTTTATCTTGGTCTTGCCTTGCTGTGGACCGTGCTGATACTGGCCGGGAGTGTCTTCATCGGTAAACGCGTAATAACGCTCATTAAACGGATAAAGGAACCTGCACTTATTGCTTTCAGTACGTCCAGCAGCGAAGCGGCATTTCCAAAAACGATGACGGAACTGGAACGCTTTGGATGTAAAAATAAGATTGTAAGTTTCGTGCTGCCACTCGGATATTCTTTCAACCTTGATGGAAGCATGATGTATATGACCTTTGCTTCGCTCTTCATTGCGCAGAGTTACGGAATTCATCTCGACGTGGGTACCCAGATCAGCATGTTGCTCATCCTGATGCTCACCAGCAAGGGAATTGCCGGTGTGCCGCGCGCATCTCTGGTAGTGATCGCCGGAACATTGGCAACGTTCAATATCCCGGAAGCCGGGCTCGCATTGTTACTCGGAATAGACCCGCTGCTGGATATGGGCCGCAGCGCCACCAATGTAGTAGGAAATAGCATTGCTACAGTCGTTGTTAGTAAGCTGGAAGGCGAATTGGGTGAAGGTTAACTAATATGTTCAAAAAAACTACATGAAAAAAAAGCTGATCATCATCTGTGCTATGTTTTTTACTTCATTTGCACACGCGCAGGATACGATTACCATAAAGTTCCGTAATCAATATAAAGCTGAAATCACCACAGCGGAAGTGACGATTGGCAGCACCGTTTTTAAAGCCGATAAAAATGGTGATGTTAAGTTGCAGCTGAACGGTGCGGATTCTTTTCTGGTAAAGGTACCCGACTATGAGGATTCCCGCCATTCTATTAAAGAGGCAGACGCCGAGCATACGATCTTCCTGCATAAGAATTTTTCGTGGACCGATCTTTTAACACCAATGTTTTACATCATCTTCGGCGGAATATGGTTCGTAGTGTTTGTGGTATTTGCTGAAACCGGCCTGTTTGCGGGCTTCTTCCTTCCCGGCGATTCACTGTTGTTTGTAACGGGTATCTACAGTCTTGAACTGGTAGAAGCCGGCCTTGGCATCAAAGGCACAGGTGGCTTTGTAAGCCTGATCATTCTCGGTATCATTATTTCCATCGCCGGAATACTGGGCAACTACGTTGGTTATTGGTTCGGCAGAAAAAGCGGCCCGTTTTTATTTGAAAGAAAAGACACTTTTTTCTTCCGCAAAAAATATTTGTTACAGGCAAAAGATTTTTATGAAAAACATGGCGGTGGCGCGATTGTAATTGCGAGATTTTTACCCATCATCCGAACGTTTGCGCCAATCGTTGCCGGTATCGTAGGAATGGATAAAAAGAAATTCGCCTACTTTAATCTTATCGGCTGCGTGGCGTGGGTATTCGTGATGTTGTTTGCAGGACATTATCTACAACAACTTTTTCTCCATTACTTCAACTTTGATCTGCGGCAGCACCTGGAAGTGATCGTAGTGGGAATAATCCTCGTATCAACTTTGCCTATTATATTAAAGCTGATTTTTCCGGGTAAGAAAAAAAATACTGCTTAGACATAAATCATTTTCGACTGCATGCAAAAAAATACACACCATATTTTAAATATCACGGTGCTGGTGGCGGCATTGGGGTATTTTGTAGACATATACGATCTGTTGTTGTTCAGCATCATCAGGATTCCGAGTCTTACATCGTTGGGACTTTCACCGGCAATGTTAACAACGGATGGCGAAAAGATCATCACATGGCAAATGTGTGGGTTGCTGATCGGCGGCATCATTTGGGGAGTTGTAGGAGATAAAAAAGGAAGATTATCGGTTCTTTTCGGCTCCATTATTTTGTATTCGCTTGCCAATATTGCCAACGGATTTGTACAAACAACCGATCAATATGCACTCGTGCGTTTTATAGCAGGTATTGGCCTGGCCGGTGAATTGGGTGCAGGTATCACATTGGTAAGTGAACTGACCCCGAAAGAAAAACGTGGTATAGCCACGTCCGTAGTGGCGGGGGTTGGTTTAACAGGGGCCGTGGTTGCATTCATTATAAAGGAAAATTTTGACTGGCGGGTTTGTTACTTCATCGGCGGCGGATTAGGCTTGTTCCTGCTTGTGTTGCGACTCTCGGTATTTGAATCAGGTATGTTCAACGAGGTAAAAAAACTGGATGTTAAGCGTGGTAATTTTTTTATGATGTTCAGCAACGGCGCACGTTTTAAGAAATACCTGCAAAGTATTTTGATCGGCCTGCCCACCTGGTTCGTGATTGGCGTGCTTGTTACATTCTCAAAAGAATTCGGGGAAAAATTTGGCATCAAAGAAAAGATCGACACAGGCAAAGCTATTATGTATGCGTATGCAGCCATTGCCGTTGGTGATATCCTGATCGGCTTTGTGAGCCAATGGTTACGTAGCCGCAAGAAAGCATTGTTTCTTTTTTACGGTATAACAATCGTTTTTATGATCATGTTTTTCACATTGCTGTACAATGGTTCGGCAAGTTCCATGTATTGGATCTGTGCGGGGTTGGGCTTTGGTACAGGATTTTGGGCTATTTTTGTAACGATGGGCGCGGAACAGTTCGGTACAAATCTGCGTGCAACAGCAGCAACTACCATTCCGAACATGGTGCGTGGAATGCTTGCGATCTTTGTTTTGCCACTGTTTCAGCAGCTGCGTGGTGCCACTGATTATGTTACTGCCGGCTGGATGTCAGCGATCATCATCATGGCAATCACCATCGTGGCCGCTGCTACTATAAAGGAAACGTTCAACAAGGATCTGAATTATATCGAACAATAAAATAAAAATATGCAGGTAAGTGAATGGATAAAGATTTTTCAAAACAGCATTGATGATTATCACAAAACAGATGACGTGGATGCAGTGTTAAAAAATTCGTATGTCGAAGGAAGTCTGGAAAATCTGATGTATCTGAAGAACTGGGTGGATACTGTGCAATGGCACCTCGAAGATATCATCCGAAATCCCGACATTGATCCGGTGGAAGCATTGGCGATCAAGAGGCGTATCGATGCGTCTAATCAGCATCGTACGGATCTTGTTGAATATATCGACACCTGGATGTTGAATAAATATAACGATGTTGTGGTAGATGCAACAGCCACCTTCAATACAGAAAGTCCTGCATGGGCGTTCGATCGCCTTTCTATTCTGGAACTGAAAATATATCATATGCGCGCCGAAGCGGAACGCGCGGACGCTACGCCGGAACATAAGGCTGCCTGTGAAAAAAAATTGCAGGTGCTTCTTACACAAAGAACGGATCTTTCCACTGCCATCCGGCAATTGCTGGAAGACATCGCTTCCGGAAAAAAATATATGAAGGTGTACAAACAAATGAAAATGTACAACGATGAAAGTCTGAACCCGGTATTGTATCAAAAGAAAAATTAATGATCCAATCGCGGCACATACTTGCCATCCGTTTTTCTGCATTGGGAGATGTTGCCATGACTGTTCCGGTGATTAAAAATGTATTGGCTCAACATCCGGAAATCGAGATCACTTTCGTTTCCACAAATTTTGTGAGGCCGCTTTTCGAAAATATTGACCGTCTTCATTTTTATGGTGTAGACCTAAAAAAGTACAAAGGCCTTCCGGGACTTTACAGGCTTTCGCGCGAGATCAAACGACAGCATTCTTTCGAAATGGTTGCCGATCTGCATAATGTGCTTCGCACAAAAATCATCCGATTTTTCCTGGGTAAAAAAAATGCTGCGATCGACAAAGGACGCGCTGAAAAAAAACAACTGACGCGGCCGCACAACAAGATCATGCGGCAACTAAAGACTTCTTTTGAGCGATATGCAGATGTTTTCAGAAAGTTGGGCATTGACGTGAAACTGAACGTGGAGGCCGGTCTGCAGCATCCTGCGGCCAACGATGGTCTGCTGCCTTTTTTAAAGGGCGATTACAAAGTTGTTGGTGTTGCGCCATTTGCCAAACATGCCGCGAAGATGTACCCGATTGATAAAATGAAAATGGTTACCGGCCTGCTTGCAACAGATCAAAAAGTAAAGATCATCTTGTTCACTTCAAAAGCTGAGTTGCCATTGGTGGCAGATCTGTTGCAACCCCCTAATATTTATGCGGCAGCGGGGAATTTTTCTTTTGCGGATGAATTGAATATCATTTCTAAATTGGATATAATGTTGAGTATGGATTCCGCAAACATGCACCTGGCTTCGCTGTATGGTGTTCCTGTTGTGTCTGTATGGGGCGGCACGCATCCTTTTTTGGGATTTTATGGCTGGGGCCAGGATGAAAATAATATTTTGCAAACGGATCTTCCATGCAGGCCATCTTCGGTCTTCGGCAACAAGGAATGTCCCGTTCATGGTGCTGCGGGTTGTATGCAGTACATTACACCGCAGATGGTGGCCGATAAAGTTGAAGCGGTATTGGCAAAAAAAGACTGATCAGCCTGCCTTTGTAGTGTTGTTAATCTTTTTGTAACAATCTTTCCTTAGTATTTTTTTTGAATTCTAGTTCGTTTTTTTGTCCATCGAAGGAAAATATCATATGCGCCAAACCCTATTCGTTTTACTGGCTTTATTATCTGCCCCTGCTGCAAACGCACAGGTAACGACGAATATCTACTGGACCGAACAGACCTCACTTCCCGCTTCCCAGGTAATTTATTATAAGCCCGAAAAGAAATTAGCATGGCCGGATTTTAAAGGACAGCCTGTACCGGCAGGACTTGTTGCTGCCATCACCATGTCGGGATTTGGGTACACTGCATCTGTGAAGCGCCAGGGAAATAAAGGAGAGATCAACATTGGCGTATATTGTTATTTCAGTAAAGAAAAGTCCTGGGTGAGGCAGGGTAGAACAACCTCCTATATTCTGAATCACGAGCAGTATCATTTCGATATCAGCTATATTGCAGCCTGTTTGTTTGCGCAAAGATTGCGCTCAGCAACAATCACAACCGGCAATATCAATTCTATTGTGCCGCGCATCTATAAAGAATGTTGCGATATCATGAACAAGATGCAGGATGAATATGACGGCCAGACAAAAAACGGGCAGCTGAAAGACATCCAGGATAAGTGGAACATCCAGCTTACTGACAAGCTTGCGGAACTTACAAAGTAACTACCAGTACCGGAACTTTTAATTCGTGTCTGACGGCGTTAACGGTTTCACCGTAAATCAGGTCCTTCACGCCAGTGTGGCCGTGAGCGCCTATTACAAGCATGTCGGCCTCGCTTTCTTTTACAATGCGAACTATTTCTTTCACCCGGTTGCGGAAGCCTATCTTTCCTTTCACTTTATATCCTTTTCTTCTTAATTGCATAAGATAAATTTCCAGCCGTTCTTTATCTTTTCGTGTTTCGTAATCGTCGCTTTCATGTCCGTGTAATTTTGCGGAAGCGCTTTCCACGATATGTAAAATAATATAGCTCGTGTCTGCATTTCCCTGGCCTATGGCCGATGATAATATCTTACTGTCGCTCTCGCTGAAATCGAGTGCTATGGCGATGTTTC
Source organism: Chitinophagales bacterium (assembly GCA_015655125.1). Taxonomy (GTDB): domain Bacteria; phylum Bacteroidota; class Bacteroidia; order Chitinophagales; family Chitinophagaceae; genus Ferruginibacter. The sequence continues at coordinate 27,695 of JAATFP010000069.1, forward strand.
GGTACAAAGGAATCGTCAGCTCGGGAAGTAACACGTTCTCGCTGTGCATTTCGATCGATTTTTTATGCTGGTGCTTTGAAATATATGGAAATGCAACGATGTATATCAGCAAAGCACCAAAGAACAGGGCGGCAGCAACCAGCGTGATCTTTGTGAAAGTGGCGTCTGTTGAAAATACTGGCAGCGCCTGATCCGCAAGCATTTTGATATTTAAAAATACCAACACAGTAGCAATGACCCACGCTGCGATCTGCGTGACAGGCTTGATGACAAAATTGCCCATCGTTTGTTTATCGCTTACGAAATGGATCAACGGGATAATGGCAAAGCCAAGTTGCATGCTGAGTACAACCTGGCTCATCAGGAGTAAAGCCGTCACTTCTTTTTCGCCATAAATTAAAATGACGATCATAGCAGGTGTGATAGCGATCAATCTAGTGATCAATCTTCTTAGCCATGGATTGATGCGCAAACTTAAATATCCTTCCATGATGATCTGTCCGGCCAACGTACCCGTGACTGTGCTGCTTTGGCCCGCTGCGATCAAAGCTACTGCAAAGAGTACCGGCGCGGTATTGCCTAAAAACTTCGGTAGCAGCTGATGTGCGTCTTTTATCTCTGCCACATGCGAATTGCCGCTGGTGAAAAATACGGAAGCGGCAAGTATCAGTATTCCGGCATTTACAAAAAATGCGATGTTTAATGCGATGGTGGTATCGATGCGGTTAAATTTTAACGCCTGTTTTATACCGGCATCGGATCTGTCGATCTTTCTTGATTGTACCAACGCCGAATGCAGGTACAGGTTGTGTGGCATAACAGTCGCCCCGATGATGCCGATCGCAATAAACAGCGCCTCTTTGTCCGGAATAGATGGTATGAAACCTTTTATAACATCTTTTGCAACAGGACCCGCTTGCACCACCTGCACAAGAAATGCCAGGGCGATGATGGCAACCAATGCGATAATGAAGGCTTCCATTTTTCGCATGCCCAGTTTTTGAAGATAGAGCAGCAGGAACGTATCTAAAACGGTAAAACTGACACCCCATATCAATGGTAAACCGGTAAGTAACTGTATACCGATTGCCATGCCCAATACTTCTGCAAGGTCGCATGCTGCGATAGCAACTTCTGCCAACAGGTACAATATAAAATTGACGTACTTCGGATAAGTTTCCCTGTTTGCTTGCGCGAGGTCACGGCCACGAACAATTCCGAGCCGTGCAGAAAGTCCCTGCAACAGCAACGCCATCAGGTTGCTCATCAGCAATACCCATATTAAAGTGTAGCCATATTTGCTGCCGCCGGCAAGATCGGTTGCCCAGTTTCCCGGATCCATATACCCAACGCTCACAAGATATGCAGGGCCGAGAAATGAAAAGATCTTTCTCCAGCCTTTTCGTGGAACGGTTGTATCAACTGTTCCGTGTACTTCGCCCAATGAATGTTCATTGCTGATGTGTCTGATCTTCATATTTTACAGAATATATTTTTTGCCATCTGTTCGCTCACAATGGCAACAGGTAACTTATCTATCTTGATCTCCACCGAACCATCAAAATCGAATCGTTTGTTGATCTTCATTTTTGTGCCGATGCCGATGTGGTAATGTTTGAGCAATTCAAGCATTTCGCTGCTTTGATCTTTGATGGAACTCACGATGAGTTCTTTTTTTAGTGGTGCAGCAGAAAGATTTTTTTGCGGGATGAACTTTATTTTTCCATTCCTGTCAGGAATGGGGTCGCCGTGCGGATCGAAAGAAGGGTTGTCCAGAAAATTATCCAGCCGCAATATCAGTTCTTCGCTGCTGATATGTTCCAGTTCTTCTGCTATCGCATGTACTTCATCCCACTTAAAACCAAGTTTACTCACCAGGAAAAATTCCCACAGACGATGTTTGCGGATGATATCCAGTGCCACTTTGTTCCCTTTGTCGGTAAGCGTAAAACTCTGGTAGGGTTTATAATTAATGAGTTTTTTCAACTGAAGTTTCTTCAGCATATCAGTTACGGAAGCGGCCTTCGTATTTACTGCGGCGGCCAGCAGGGTAGCAGATACCTTGTTATTTGACAGCTGCAGATGATAAATGCTTTTTATATAGTTTTCTTCGGCTTCTGAAAATTTCATCACTATGAATAATATATTTAGACGAATCTAATAATTATTTTTGATTTTTTAAAAAAAATCGATGAATACATCGTATCCTTTTTAAGAGTACAATATTTACCGGGTGTTATTGTTGTGTATTTTTTACACATTCTGTGATATTATTGTGAAAAAGATCAAAAACCGCTTTATATTGCAGCTAAATCAACACTAATTGTATGGACTTTTCTCAATTTCAGGTTCCTTATTCTTTAGATCCGGCTTATTCAAAAAAGGTGGCTTATTTTTCAATGGAGTTTGCTATTAAGCAACCATTGAAAATATACAGCGGTGGTCTGGGATACCTGAGTGGCTCGCATTTGCGCAGTGCCTATGAACTTCGCCAGAACCTGATAGGTATCGGAATTTTATGGAAATATGGATATTACGATCAGGCACGTAATCCTGATCAAACACTACAGGTTCAATGGAACGAAAAAATTTACAACTATCTCGAAGATACGGGTATCAAATTCCAGATAGATATTCACGGTCATCCTGTTTGGGTAAAGGCATTGTATCTTAACCCCGAAACCTTTAAATCGGCTCCGTTGTTTTTACTGTCGACCGATCTTCCGGAAAACGATCACATGTCGCAAACCATTACGCATCGTTTATATGATGCAAATGTTGCCACTAAGGTGGCGCAATTTATTCTGCTCGGAGTAGGCGGTGCGAAGCTGATAGACATGCTCAATTTTAATCCTGAATTGTATCATTTAAATGAGGCGCATGGCATCAGCGCCGCATTTTATTTGTACAAAAAATATGGCAGTGCCGAAGAAGTAAAAAAACGGTTGGTATTTACCACACATACACCGGAAGAGGCGGGCAATGAAAAGCACGATATTTTTCTTTGCGAAAAAATGAGCTACTTCTGTGGCGTTCCTTTGGATGAAGTGCGGAGGTTGACCGGCATCAACGACGATCAGTTCAATCATTCATTGGCTGCGTTGCGCTTTGCGCATCTTGCAAATGGTGTAAGTCAATTGCATGGTGAAGTGAGTCGTAAAATGTGGAGCAAATACAGCGGCGTTTGTGAGATCAAAGCGATCACTAATGCACAGAATTGGCAGTATTGGGCCGACAAACAATTGTATCGTTTTGCAGATGAAAATAATGAAGACGGCTTTATCGACCGTAAAAGATATTTGAAAAAACGTGCGTTCGATATCATTGCGGATCAAACCGGAAAGTTATTGAATCCCGATGTACTTACGATCGTATGGGCAAGAAGATTTGCCGGTTATAAAAGAGCGGCATTGCTTACAGAAAACATCGAGCGCTTCAACGCTTTGCTGAGCAACACCCGTTATCCTGTTCAGATCGTTTGGGCCGGAAAGCCATACCCGGTTGACTACCCGGCTATCAGTGATTTCAATCATCTGGTGGATCTGAGCAAGCGTTATCCGAATGTAGCTGTTTGCACTGGCTATGAACTGGATCTGAGCAAGCGCCTGAAGCAAGCATCAGACGTGTGGTTAAACAACCCGCGTGTGCCGAGAGAAGCGAGCGGAACGAGCGGTATGACTGCAGCCATGAACGGCTCCGTAAACTTTAGCACGAATGATGGTTGGATCTGTGAATTCATCAATCACCGAAACAATGGCTTTGTTGTTCCGCCAATCGACTATGAAAACGTCAGCGTTCATGAACAGGATCAATACGACCTTGAAAAATTGTACGAGATTTTGGAGAACCAAATTCTACCTTTATACTACGACAATCAAAATGTGTGGCGAGATATCGTGAGAAACGGTATGCGTGACGTACGCTGGCAGTTTGATAGTAACAGGATGGCGAAAGAATATTACGAGATATTGTATAAATAATATTTATAAAAAATTTCTGAAAGATCCTTTTCGCTTCGTTGCGGAAAGGATCTTTTTGTTCAAACAATCCGGAAGTATTGTACGGCAAAAGCAAAATATTTTTTCTGTACAAAATGTTTTGTGTAGTGAAACTCAAAGTATAGAACTGCATGTATTCACGGTAAAATAACTATCATGAGCGACTTTATAAAAAACATCGACATCCGCTGGTCGGACCTTGATCCGAATTTTCATGTACTGCATTCTAAATATTATGATTTTGGCGCACATTGCCGAATGGCGCTGCTTGCCGAATATGGAATGACGATACAGGTGATGATGAAGCACCAGATCGGGCCGATACTTTTTAGGGAAGAATGTGTTTTCAAAAGAGAGATCCGTTTTGGAGACCCTGTGACGATCAATGTCCGGATAAAAAGTGTAACGAAAGATTTCGGTCGCTGGTCGATGATACACGAGATCTGGCGCGATGCGGAAACACTCGCGGCCATCCTCACAGTAGACGGCGCGTGGATCAATACCGCGTTGCGAAAACTCGCGGTTCCACCGGAAGACATCAAGGCGATCTTTGAAGCGGCGCCCAAAACAGAAGACTTTGTAATTAATAGTTAATAACTAACAATTAATAATTTTCAAACTCATCGCCCTTTCGAAAATTGATCTGCGCACAAGGCATTATTCACTATTAATTATTATCTATTAATTACCCATGATTGCTGCCACCGCAAATCTTTACAAACAAGACTCACCAGGAATTCCGGATCGGGACCGTGATGGCCGCCAATGGAGTTATCATCGCATTTTTTGAAATGGTACTTGTATTTAAAATTGAAGGCAGGCGGCCATATCTCTTGCTGGTTGGTTACGGATCTGTATTGATGGGGCTTTCTTCGCGTTACTCAATCTTCCGATCACCAATGGCTTATTGATCATCAATTATCCGTTAAATAAACAATCCATTACTGGTAAACAGACTCAATCACTGTTTTACTTGTAAACGGCATCGATTGCCCCATCATATCGATAGAACCTTCCACTTCTGCAGTGTTATTGCGCTTTTTTACTAGGTTGGTTGTGATGTCGAGCAATAATGTTCCAATCATTTTTGTTTTGATTGTCATATCAAATGATTGTCCCTGCATATCCATTGAAGAACTTCCTTCTATTGTACCGTCCGAACTTATGGTTGCAATGTTGCCACTGATGCTTTCGATCTTGTAGGTGGTTGTATTTTTCATTCCTTCTATGGTAGAGCTATCGGTCCATTGTGTGCCGGCTTTCTTATCACCTGCAATTATAAATAAAATGCTTGAAGCCGTTGCTATGCCACTACTTTCCGCTGCGCCTACCATCATTGTTTGTAAACTATTGCCTTTTTCTGATGTTAGTTTTTCCGGACTTACGGATCTTCCTTTACCAGTTTTGATATCGAGTAACACGGTATCTTTTGTATTTAAAATGCCGTCAAACTGTTGTCCGATCTGTGATTCACGATCTTCTTTCTTATCTGAGTCGTAGTTGATAGCTTGTCCCATCATGTTGCCGTCCATCACAACCTTTGTATTAGTATTAACAATGGTATAATCTTTTGCGTTTACATCCAGTACAGCCACTTTACTCGTGATTGATGTGTTGTTCGTCATTTGCATTCCCATATCTATCGTTTGCCTCGTAGACGTGGTGATGGTGATTTCCTGGTTCTTTTTCAAACCTGCATCTTTTTGGGCAAATGAAATGGAAGCGTTAAAAAGTGCTAATACCAGTAATGTTTTTTTCATGTCCTTATTTTGTTTAAAATATTTTTTAAAATTAACTGATTTAAAATACCGGCAAAAAAAATGGGCTACTGTTTACCAGTAACCCTTAAAGAATTTAAATGATTTACATTTATCCTACAACTGTTACATTAACAGCATTCATTCCTTTTTTACCATTCTGCAGGTCAAATTCAACTTTATCACCTTCTTTGATGTCGTTGATCAAACCACTTACATGTACGAAAGTTTCTTTGTCAGAATCGTCATGTTTAATAAAACCGAAACCTTTTTCAGAATTGAAAAATTTAACGGTACCAAAATTTTTGTTGTCCATTTTAAATTTGTATTGTATTAATAAAGTGCAAATATATGGTTTTTAGCCTTAACCTTTGTAAAAACTTATTTTATAGTTGCCGATGTTTCTAGATAACTTAGTATCAATATGATAACAACTTATATTATATTAACGATCACGTGGATGGTATACGGTATTGTGCGCCCGATGCTTCTCGTAACTGCTGTAAAAAATGCTTTGGTATCCTTCCCGGACATCAGCGAAAATCGTTATCTTTTTCTTTACACCATCGGTTTTTGCATGATTGATCCGTAAGTGAATATGGTAGTTATCAGGAAAGCACGCCGGCTGCACGGTCGTTTCTGTTCCGAAAATATAATGGACGCACATGATGGTTAAAGTTTTAATTTCATGGTTTAAAAATCAATTCTTATGCAAGCAATCAGATCAGTGATAACGGGAACGGGAAGTTTTGTTCCGCCAGTGATCAAGACAAACAGAGATTTTACTATTCACAATTTTTATGGGGAAGACAATGTGCGCGTTGAAGCCGATCCTGAGGAAGTAGTAAAGAAATTTCAGCAGATTACGGGTATCGCCGAAAGGCGTTACGCCACCGCTGACATGGATGCTTCAGATATGGGAGTCATCGCTGCACGCGCGGCACTGGAAACTGCCGACTGCGATCCTGAAACGATCGACCAGATCATAGTGGCGCATAATTTTGGGAATGTAATCAAGCATACCATTCAAACAGACGTGATGCCTGCGCTTGCCTCTCGGATCAAACATGCGCTGAATATCCGAAATTCCTCCTGTATCCCATACGATATTTTATTCGGGTGCCCGGGCTGGATACAAGGTATGATACAGGCGGATGCTTTCTTTAAAGCCGGAATTGCAAAAAAGGCGTTGGTGATCGGTACCGAAACATTGAGCCGGGTATTGGATAATTACGATCGCGACAGCATGATCTTTTCCGACGGAGCCGGCGCATGTGTGCTGGAAGCAAAAAATACCAGTGATGCCGGCATATTGGCTTCGTCCGTTCAGGCCAATTGTATGGACGAAGTGAATTACTTATTTATGGGTAAATCAAATTATCCGGACAGTGATCCGCGTATCCGGTACATTAAAATGAAGGGTCGCAAAGTATACGAATACGCAATGAAATACGTGCCGCTTGCAATGAAAGATTGCCTTGATAAAGCTGGTGTAGGTATAAAGGAACTAAAAAAGGTTTTCATTCACCAGGCGAATGAAAAAATGGACGAGGGAATCATTAAGGCAATGTACAAGTTATACGGAAATGAACCAGTACCTCAAAATATCATGCCAATGAGCATTCATACGCTTGGAAACAGCAGCGTAGCAACGGTCCCCACGTTATACGATCTCGTCATAAAAAACCAGATGCCTGAATATCAACTTGCAAAAGGTGATGTGATCCTTTTTGCATCCGTTGGCGCGGGAATGAATATTAATGCAGTTTGTTACCGGATTTGAATAGGTGTAAGGTATGAGGTTTTACCTCATACCTTACACCTATTCGGCATAAGCGCTCGTGGGTTCACAAGTACAGATCAGGTTCCTGTCGCCGTAAGTATTATTTACCCTGCTAACGCTTGGCCAGAATTTATTTTCTTTCACGTATGGCAATGGATATGCAGCCTGTTTGCGTGAATAGCTATTTGTCCATTCATCTGCCGTCACTACGAATTGTGTATGAGGTGCATTTTTCAAAATGTTGTTTGTTTTATCCGCAGCACCGTCTTCCACGGATTTTATTTCTTTGCGGATGTTGAGTAACGCATCACAGAACCTGTCCAGTTCGGATTTGTCTTCGCTTTCCGTTGGTTCGATCATGATCGTTCCGGCAACAGGGAAACTCAACGTAGGTGCATGGAAATTGTAATCCATCAATCTCTTTGCAACATCTTCTGCTTCGATGCCTGCGCTCTGTTTGAACGGACGAAGATCCACGATGAATTCGTGCGCGCAATTTCCGTTCTTGCCGCTGTACAAAATTTTGAAATCGTTTTGCAATCTCGATTTCATATAATTCGCATTCAATATCGCATATTCGGTACTTTTTTTCAGCCCTGCAGCGCCAAGCAATTTTATATAAGCGTAGCTGATCAACAAGATGCTGGCGCTTCCAAAAGCAGCCGCACTTACTGCATGAATCGCCTTTTCATTGTTGTGTTGTGAAACGTGTCCGGGCAAATAAGGAGCGAGCTTTTCATTCACGCAGATCGGTCCCATGCCCGGGCCGCCGCC
>JAATFP010000031.1 GCA_015655125.1 Chitinophagales bacterium
ATTAATGCCAGCACCGGCGCTGATTTTGCCGCAAAAGTAAATAGCGCGGTGGCAGCCAATTCGATCAAAAATGTTTCATTTAGCAGCAGTGCAAACGGAAGCATTTATTTTAAAACCGCCGCAGACCAGAACAATATTGTGGCAACGATCGTGGATATTGATAAGCAGTAAATGATCGGAGATTTTTTCTCCTGCGCTGCAGGGAATGATTTATGTAATTATGCAGACTGAAATCCCGCTTTGCGGGATTTTTTTTCGCTGGTCTGCGGATGAATTCCGGTCAGCATCTGGCTGCCGGAATCTGCGAAAATTTTAATAATCTGTAATGGCCCTCTCCAAATCCACGGTAAATGGGCTAAATTTGGGTCATGAAAAAATTACTCTTATTTCTTACAATTGTCTTTTTTGCCAACATCCTTCTGGCACAGGAAAACAAACTATATCATCCTGAAGCCGATGCAAAAAAAGATATTGCCGATGCCGTGGCAAAAGCAAAAAAGGAACACAAATACGTGTTGATACAGGCCGGTGGTAACTGGTGCAAATGGTGCATTGAATTTGCCCGTTTTGCAAAAGCAGACCCGAAGATCGACTCGGTAATCAATTCTTCGTTTGTTTGGTATCATTTGAATTATAGTAAGGAAAATGAAAATAAGGCGGTGCTGGCCTCACTTGGCTATCCGCAACGTTTTGGTTTTCCATCTTTCATCATATTAGATGAAAAAGGCGGGCGCATTCATACGCAAAACAGCGAATACCTCGAGGACGGCAAAAGCAGTTACGACCGTGCTAAAGTTGAGGCTTTTCTGGAAATGTGGACACCGCACGCGCTGGATCCGAAAATGTATGGCACTAATTAGGGATCAGGTGTAAGGGTTAGGTTCAGGGTGCAAGACCGTACCGTTCGCCTGTCTTTATCAAATGATGATCTGTAAATTTTAACAAGACTTCCCTTTCCGGGAAGTTTTTATTGTATTTTAGCTGATACCTAAAGCCGTTCTATGAGTTCCAAATTTCTCCAACTGGTCATGCATCCTTTTAAATTCAGGTTGTTTTTCCTCAAAAAACTACCAAGTGCCTATTTCAGTGGTGTACGGGTGCAATATGTGGATGAAGAAAAATGCCTTGTCACCGTTCCATATCGCTGGTTTTCCACCAATCCTTTCCGCAGCACCTATTTTGCCTGCCTGGCAATGGCGGCGGAAATGAGTACGGGCGTGCTGGCCATGGCCGGCACTTTTGAGCAAAAGCCGGCGGTAAGCATGCTTGTGCTCAAAATGGAAGCGAATTTTGTAAAAAAAGCCACCGGCATCGCTACTTTTACCTGCGAAGAAGGCCGCCGGATACAACAGACGATCAACGAAGCCATGGCTTCGGGTAAAGGAACTTCGGTTACGGTAAGGTCAGTAGGTAAGGATAAAGAAGACAATATCATCGCCGATTTCGCCATTACCTGGACGTTCAGAGTAAAAAATTAACTGCGGGAAGCAAAGCTTTGCCACAGTTGAAATAATAGTCAAATTAACCTGTCAGCCGGAGTTTGTGCAAGACGGATGAAGGGATCACGGGTAAGCCTTCGGCAAGCTCAGGCCGACAGATTTTTAACCTCTGCCGCTGTTCAGAAACGCTATCGACGCTAAAATGCCTAAATTGCATCCTTAATCAATTACAGAACAGGAATTACGAATTGTAAATAATCGGAGAAACCGGTTATGGTCAATGATATGGCACATTTAAATAAAATTGCTTTTTTAAAAGTATTGAAGCTTTTAAAAAGATCATAGATCATACATCATACATCATAGATCTATTATGTCAACAGAACTTCGAAAACAACAAGCGTTAGAATATCACTCCAAAGGAAGGCCGGGCAAGATTGAGGTTATTCCTACCAAAGAAGCAAAAACACAGCGCGATCTTTCTCTTGCTTATTCGCCCGGAGTTGCCGAGCCTTGTAAAGAGATTGCTGCAAATCCAGATGATATTTATAAATATACGGCCAAAGGAAATCTCGTTGGCGTGATCAGCAATGGTACGGCCGTTCTGGGATTGGGAAATATCGGGCCAGGGGCGAGCAAGCCGGTAATGGAAGGGAAGGGTGTATTGTTTAAAATATTTGCCGATATAGATGTATTCGATATTGAGATCAATGAAACCGATCCGGCGAAATTTGTGGAGATCGTAAAAGCGCTTGAACCGACTTTTGGGGGTATTAATCTTGAAGATATCAAGGCGCCGGAATGTTTTTACATCGAACAGGAATTGCGCAAACAATGCAATATCCCGGTTATGCACGATGATCAGCATGGGACTGCGATCATTTCTTCTGCTGCGCTGCTCAACGCTCTTGATATTCAGAAAAAGAAGATCGATCGTGTAAAATTTGTGATCAATGGCGCGGGTGCTGCAGCGATGGCCTGTATCAAATTATATGTTTCGCTTGGCGCCAAACCATCAAATTTCATTTTGTTCGATAAAGATGGCGTACTGCACAGGGGGCGCACCGATATTGAAGAATTAAAGCAGGAATTTACGGTTGACGAAAAATATAAAGGCTACGATCTTGCAAAGGCATTGAAGGATGCCGATGTATTTGTTGGTTTAAGCGTTGGAAATGTGGTGACGGCAGATATGATCAAATCGATGGCCAAGAACCCGATCGTATTTGCCATGGCAAATCCCGATCCGGAGATCACATATGAAGTAGCAGTAGCGGTACGAAAAGACCTGATCATGGCTACCGGCAGAAGCGATTATCCCAACCAGGTGAATAATGTATTGGGCTTCCCGTATATCTTCCGCGGCGCACTGGATGTTCGCGCCACACAGATCAATGAAGCGATGAAACTCGCTGCAGTAAAGGCTTTAGCCGAACTTGCAAAATCTACTGTGCCGGAGATCGTGAACCTTGCGTATAATGAAAAAAACATTTCATTCGGTGCGGATTATATTATTCCAAAACCTGTTGATCCGCGTTTGCTGGCAACAGTGGCGCCGGCTGTGGCGCGGGCCGCCATGGCAAGTGGCGTTGCGCGCAAAGAAATTTCCGATTGGGCTGCTTATGAGATCGAACTGAACAAAAGGCTTGGCCTCGACAATCAGCTTAGCCGCGTCATTGGAAATAAGGCGCGTCGTGATCCGAAACGTGTAGTGTTTGCCGATGCGGAAAATGCCAAAGTGTTGAAAGCAGCACAATTGGTACTCGACGAAAAGATCGGCTATCCATTGTTGCTGGGCGATGAAAAAAAGATCAAAAAGATCGCTGCGCTTAATTCTATCGACCTGGATGATATGCCGATCATCGATCCGAAAGGAGAAGATACCGAAGAATTGCGCAAACAATTTGGTGATGTGTTTTTCCAGAAGCGCAAGCGAAAAGGGGTGAACAGGTATGAAGCGTACAAGATCATGCGAGACCGGAATCACTTCGGTTGCATGATGGTGGAAACCGGGATCGCAGATTGTATGATCAGCGGCCTGAGCCGCAACTACCCGGATGCCATCCGTCCGGCGATCCAGATCATCGGCACCGAGCCTGGTATCAAAAAGATCGCTGGCATGTATATTTTGTTCACTAAACGGGGGCCGCTTTTCCTGGCAGATACCACGGTTAACTTTAACCCGACAGCGGAAGAACTGGCGGAGATCACGTTGCAGGTGGCTAAGGAAGTGCGCCAGTTTAATATTGTCCCTAATGTTGCGATGCTGTCTTATTCCAATTTCGGCAGCAGCGATTCAAAGGAAGCCGCACTTGTGCGGGACGCACGCGAGATCGTCAAACAAAAAGATCCGAAGCTGATCTGCGATGGCGAAATGCAGGGAATACTGGCTTTTAATAAAGAAATTTTAAAAGAAAATTATCCGTTCAGTGAATTAGTGAATGAAAATGTGAATACGCTCATTTTCCCAAATCTGGCGGCCGGGAACATCGCATATAACCTGTTGCAGGAAGTAGGTGGTGCGGATAGTATCGGGCCGATCCTCCTCGGATTGAACAAGCCGGTACATGTTTTACAATTGGGAAGCAGCATCCGCAGTATTTACAATATGGTGGTAATTGCGGTGGTGGATGCCCAGGGCAAAACCAAAACCAATGCACGGGAGGAAATGAGTAAAAGTAAGTGGTGGAAGAAACGGCCAAAAACTACGGCATAATATTAGGTATAAGGTGTAAGGGTTTTTTAAGGTTAGTGTTTAGAGATTAGCTGTCAGAGACTTCCCGGCTATTTAAAATAACCTATAATCTCTAAACTTTTCCTTACACCTCAAACGACTAAAATAGCGGAATGAATTTTTTTACACATTTGGGGAAATACCTATTGATGCTAAAGGGCATGTTCAGCAAACCTGAAAATGCGAAGTTGTATTGGAAAGAGTTCATGCATCAATGTGCGGATATCGGCATCGGCTCCCTCGGAATCGTTACGATCATTTCGTTGTTTATGGGTGCGGTGAGTACAGTGCAGACGGCGTACCAGCTGGTAAGTCCGCTTATCTCCAAAAGTACCATTGCGCAGATCGTTCGAGATACGGTGATATTGGAATTTGCACCCACATTGGTTTGTATTGTTCTTGCCGGCGTAATCGGAAGTAAGATCGCAAGTGAATTGGGCAATATGCGGGTGAGTGAACAAATCGATGCGCTGGAGATCATGGGCATCAATACGAAAACTTACCTGATCATGCCGAAAATTGCAGCCGCGATCGTCACCATTCCTTTGATGGTGATCCTTGCGATGGTGCTGGGTATTTTTGGTGGCCGTTTTGCTGGATCAGCAGCGGGCATCTTGTCTACCGATACTTTTGACAAGGGGTTGATGGAATCTTTTATGCCGTTTAACGTTACGTTCTCGCTCATAAAAGCATATACATTTGCATTTTTCATAAGCAGCATCCCTGCCTATTTCGGGTATTATGTAACGGGCGGTTCGCTCGAGATTGGCCGCAGCAGCACCAAGTCTGTGGTGGTTACGTGTATTGTTATATTGTTGTCGGATTATATTCTTGCAGCAGCCCTTCTGTAGCTCGAGGTTCAAAGTTGAATGCTGAAAATAAAATCAACACCCAACATTGAGCATTGAATTTTGAACCTTCAACATTTAACTTTGAACCTTTGTGTTATGATTGAATTTAAAGATCTAAGAAAAAGCTTTGGCGATAAGGTCGTACTCGATGGCGTGAGCCATGTGATGGAAACCGGAAAAACGAACCTCATCATCGGCACAAGCGGCAGCGGCAAAACGGTATTACAAAAATGCCTGGTGGGATTGTTTGAACCCGATGAAGGAGAGATCATCTATGACGGCGTGAGTTTTACAGACATGACCGAAGATGACCGGAAATTACTTCGTCAGCAGATCGGGATGTTATTTCAGGGGTCGGCATTATTCGATAGCATGACGGTGGAAGACAATATTAAATTTCCGCTCGACATGTTTACCAATGATAGCAATTCGCAAAAAATCAAACGCGTAAATGAAGTGCTGGAAAGAGTAAATCTGAAAGATGCCAACAAGAAGTTTCCTGCAGAGATCAGCGGGGGAATGAAAAACGCGTCGGTATAGCACGTGCGATCGTACTCAATCCCAAATATCTTTTTTGTGATGAACCGAATTCGGGCCTTGATCCCAAAACGTCGATGGTGATCGATAAACTCATCAAGGAACTTACCGTAGAATTTAATATCACAACGGTTATCAATACGCACGATATGAATAGCGTAATGGAAATCGGCGACAATATCCTTTACATGGTAAATGGTAAGAAAGAATGGACCGGCAACAGTGAGCAGATCATTTTATCTGATAACAAACAACTCAACGAATTTATTTTCGCATCAGAATTTTTGCAGGATGCAAAGCATATGAGAATGATAGAAGCGGAAGAGAAGAAGAAAAAAGTTTAGAAAGTTTAGGCTTAAACTTTTGCAATATTTAAAACTGATTTTGAATAGCTCACTTCAAACTAAACTTTCTAAACAGGCCGCAGGCCGCTAAACTACCTTTTGAAAAGCTTCTTCTGTACCAACTCCATCACCTGCTCCCTGTAATTTTTACTGATCGGCAGCGCCGTATTTTGCAACACCACTTCTTCGGTATTGATAGATCTGATAGCATCGATGGCGATAAGATACGAACGATGTATACGGATGAAAACGTTTGCCGGCAGCTGTTCTTCAATGCCTTTGAAAGTTAGGTAAGCGATATATTTTTGCTGCGAAGTATGAATGATAATGTAATTGGCCATGCCTTCTATATATAACACATCTTTGATAAAGATCTTCTCAATTTTCTGATTGCTCTTAATAAAAAAGTATTCATTCTTTTCTGCAGGTTTAACGATCGATTTAAGTGCAATAAATTCTTTTGCCTTTAATGCAGATTTGTAAAAGCGATTAAAGCTGATCGGTTTCAGCAAATAGTCGAGTATATCCAATTCATATCCTTCAATGGCATATTCCGAATAGGCCGTAGTAAAAATAACCGGCGGAAGCTGATGGTTGCTTTTTAAAAAATCAATACCCGTCATGGTGGGCATTTGTATATCCAGGTACAACAGGTCCACTTTGTGTTGCATTAAAAATGCGGTGGCTTCAATCGCACTTTTGCATTCGCCTGCAGCGAACAAAAAATCGATCTGCTTAATATGTTCTATCAAACCCTTGCGCGCAATGGGCTCGTCATCTATTACCAGGCAATTGATCATGATAATTTTAAATTTAGCACCGATTCGAAAATTGTTCCCGAATTATGGGTGGTCAGTTGTCCTTTTTGCGGATAAAGTAATTCCAGCCGGCGCATCAGATTCTGCAATCCAAGCCCGCCCGACTGTACTAATTGCTGCACTTTTTCACTCTTGTCGAACGTATTGACCGTTTTCACGATAAGTAGCTCGCCGGTTTTTTTTATATCGATATGCACTTTGTTTTCCGCTGCATTTTTAAAATGAGAAATGTGTTTGAAGGCATTTTCTACCAATGTTAAAATCATGAAAGGCGCTATGGCAAAGCCTTCCAGACCGGCAGAAGTGTGAAGTTGAACATCTGTTTCGGCTTCCAGGCGTTGGCCTTGCATAGTAATATAGCTTTGAATATAGTCTATTTCTTTTTTTATTTCGATCTTGTCTGTGTTGCAATCGTATAGTTGGTAGCGCAGCATTTCTGAAAATTTTTCAACCGATGCGCGTGCCTGAAGATTCGATTTGTCGATCTGAAAATAAATGGTATTAAGGATGTTGAAAAGGAAATGCGGATTGATCTGTGATCGTAAAAAGTTTAATTCGGTACTTATTTTCTCTTTTTCAGTTTCATGTAAACGCGCTTCTAATCCATAGCGATCCGCTATGATCTTCACGCCGCAGGCAATGGAAATAAAGATCAGGTTCACGAAGAAAAAAACCAGGATGATCATCAGTAACACCAACGGCGAAGGAATGATGGGGCGGCCGCTCAGGTAATGGTAGATCACCGCCGTAACAAAATACAGCACGATAATATTTACACACAACAACAGCACCAGCCTGCCGATAAACGCCGCAATTTTTTTCTTATATAAAAACTCCGGCACCAGATGCATAGCAGCATACCAGCTAAGCGGAATAGAAAGCGTTGTAAAAATAAGGGTGGAAGATAGTTGCGGCGCCAGCGCCACTCTCGGATCAAAATAGATTAGCAGCATAAATAGCGTAACCAATAGCCAGATGAAGGCAAAGGGTAAAATTCGGAAAAGGCGGTGGCGGAAGAAGGCTGGCATATAATATTTTTTGGCCACAACAAAGAAAGGGCAAATAGCGATGCGAAGCATTTTCGCTCGTGTAGAATTGATGCTGTTTGGTCAAGAATAATCCAGCAGTGATGTAATTGAAAAGAAATGGCGGGCGGCGGTTTCTATTTTTAATGAACATCAGACAGAAATCAATTCATCCATTCATAAAATAATGCTTATGACATTTAAAACGATCATCAGATTTGCCTTTGCAATGATGGCGATGAGCCTGGTAAACAGTAGTTGCAAAAAAAGTAAACCGGAAAGTTTTCAGGATCCCGTAGCATCAGGCAAGGTATTCTGGCATGGATATATCATCGGAAGCGGTGGTGTTCGTGGTCCGGGCAATGCCATCCTGCTAAGACCAAACGGCACGATGCGGGAGTATGCAAATGATTATTTTTCGAGCGGAACGAACATGAATGCTTCCGATACGGCAACGGCCGCAGTAAAGCTGGAAGGAAGCTTTACGATCAGCGGAAGTGGTGCGGTAGTGTGTTCATGGATCCAGCCTAATGGCTCGCCGGTACTCACGTATTCGATCAACACAACTATCAACGGTGATGTGATGACGGGAACTATATCCAGCGTTGGCAGCGGCATCAGTTCTACTGCAGATATATGGCTCACCAGTGCACCATAATAATGATCTATGATGTCTGATCTATGATCTTCTGAAAATTTTCAAGGCGTTTTTGTTTTCAGGCATCTTAAGAATAGAAGGAAATCATAGATCATACATCTTACATCATCTGATGCCGTATTTCTTCTTATATTTCTCATTCAACTCCTTGTGCTTATCATTCAGGTCAATATCTCTTCCCTGGATGAATGCTTTGGTAACAATGCTCGATTTCATATCTAAAATATCGCCGTTGCACACAACGATGTTGGCGTCTTTGCCCACTTCGATGCTGCCGGTTTTATCTGCAATTCCTAATATTTTGGCTGCATTCAAAGTTATGGACTGCAGTGCTTCTTCTTTTGAAAGCCCATACGCTGCCGCCTCCCCGGCATTGAACATCAGGTTACGTCCTGTCGTTTGCCCGTCCTCATCGGTCAAAGAAAACAATACACCTGCCTTTTGAAGTATGGATGGTGTTTTGAAAGGTTGATCCACGTCGTCATCGTCACTGGTTGGCAGACTAAACAATTGTTGAAGGATCACTGAAATATTATGTTGTTTCAGCAGCGGCGCCATCAGGAAACTTTCACTGCCGCCAATGATGGTTACATCAAAGTCAAATTCTTTTACAAAATCAATTGCCACCAGCATTTCCTTCACCGTATTGCAATGGATAAAAAGGCGCTGGTGTTTGGTAAAGAGATTTTTAGCCGCTTCCAGTTTCAGGTTTGTCGCATCGGGGCTGGATGTTTGGGCATTGTATGCTTTTGCATTGCGAAAGAAATTTTTTACGTTTTCGATCCTGTCAAGCGCCTCTTTCAAAGGATCATTGTCGCCGCCCGCAGGGCGAAAACGATTGGGGCGAATGAGCAACGATGGCATATAAAAATGCATGCCGTCGTCCATTTTATAAACGGCATCTTCCCAGTTCCAGGCATCAAATTGAACCACACTGCTGCTGCCCGCCAATAAAGATCCCTGCGGGACAATGTTTGCCAACAAAATACCATTGCTGCGCAAGGTGTTGATGATCTTGCTGTCGGCATTATAGGCAACGATGCTGCGTATGTTCGGATTCATTTCACCCAATTCATTGTAATCATTCGAGCCCTTTACCTGTGCGCCTATTTCACGCAAACCAATGTTGGTACTGGAAAGTATCAGCCCCGGGTATACCTGCTTACCGGTTGCATCAAATACTTTTACGTCATCTGCGGGGATCGGAAGATTGACGCCGATCCTTTCTATTTTTCCATTGTTGATCTGGATCGTCGTATTTTCCAATACTGTTCCGTTGCCCACATGTACTGTTCCGTTTTTAATGAAGATTAAACCTTTGTACGCCGGCGCGGGAGAAATGTTGTCTTGTGAAAATCCCTTCACAAAACTTGTAAGTAATATTAGTATGATAAAATATCTTTTCATGTTTTGTATTTTTCAATTAATAATTAAGAGTGAATAATTAATTAAATTCATAAGCCAGGAGAGCCATTAATTCACGCCGTTCATTATTAATTTATTAGTTATTAATCATTAATGCTGCGTTGTCCTCCACCAGAAGTCCATGTTTATGCATATGATCCTCGCATTCATTTATCTTCCGGAAGCTGGGCGTAGCGGGCATGGTGGCGCCACCCCCTTTTTTCTCTTCAAGCATTTTCTGAATAATGCGGTAACGTTCGGCAGTGATCTGTTTTCTTAGTTCTTTATCACGTTCCCTGTCGAAATATATAATTCCGTCAACGATTGTTTTTTCTGCCACCGCATAAATACTCAGCGGATCATTGTTCCACAAAACCAGGTCGGCATCCTTGCCAGCTTTAATACTGCCGGTTTGTTTTTCGATATGCAACATGGTTGCCGGATTGATTGTTACCATCTTAATCGCTTCTTCTTCACTAAGGTTGCTGTATTTGATCGTTTTGGCTGCTTCCTGATTTAGCCGGCGTGCCATTTCCGCGTCGTCACTGTTGATGGCCACATTTAATCCCACATCGTGCATGATGCCGGCATTGTATGGAATTGCATCCTGCACTTCCATTTTGTATGCCCACCAGTCGCTGAAAGTACTGCCATTGGCGCCATGCGCCTTCATCTTGTCGGCCACTTTATATCCTTCCAGGATATGTGTAAAAGTGTTGATCTTAAATCCGAATTGCTCTGCAATGCGCATCGTTTCTATTATTTCACTGGCGATATAGCTATGGCAGGTGATGAATCTTTTCTTATTCATGATCTCCACCAACGCATCCAGCTCAAGATCGCGGCGAACGTATCTCGCATTCGGCCCTTTCAGTTGATTTTCATAATCGCGGGCTCTTGTAAAGGCATCCAGCTGCACTTGCTGTACACCCATGCGGCTGTCGGGAAAACGGTTGTTATTCTGCGCGGGCGTGCGTTTTACATTTTCGCCCAGCGCGAATTTTATAAAACCATCTGCGCCTTTGAATTTAAGATCGTTGTCGTTTGCTCCCCAGCGAAGTTTGATGAGTTGGGTTTGCCCGCCGATCGTGTTTGCGCTGCCATGTAAAATATGTGACGTAGTAACGCCGCCGCTTAACTGGCGATAGATATCGATGTCGTCGGGATCGAGATTGTCGCCGATACGTACTTCAGATGTTACTGATTGCCCACCTTCGTTGATCGATGCTGCCGCAATGTGCGAATGCTCATCAATGATACCGGCAGTAAGATGTTTGCCTGTACCGTCGATCACCAGCGCATTGCCGGCGGAAATATTTTTACCAACCGCAGCAATTTTCCCATTTTGAACAAGCACGTCCGTGTTTTGTAGAATTCCATCTTTTTCGCTCGTCCACACCGTTGCATTTCTGATCAGCATATTTTGCGCCTTCGGCATTTCTTCCCAGCCGTAACTCATGTTTGGATACAGTAACTTTCCTGTCGTTGGCGGCACTTTTTTCTTAGCCGAATCGGATTTTGCTATGGCGTCTTTAGCAAATGTTGCGGTCCAGGTCAGGTTGTTTCCACTGCTGTCGGTACCGGTTCCGTTCCATTCTCCATTGTTATTGACACCACTCAGGCGATACCCTTTTTTTCCTCTTTTTGTTTCGTTGAAATTTAGTTTAACCATCTTACCGTCAAAAGAAAATTTTGCAGCTACGGTATCTTTTGCCAACACATCAGCCGCGTTACTGCTTTTTACATCGATATTGTATGTTTTAAAACCGTTTGTTGTATTGAGTTGTAAGGCGTAGGTTCCTTTGATATCATTTGCCGTTTCATCTTTGATCCCATACTTCTCACCTTGTATCCAGTTTTGCAGAATGCTTGTTTTTTCTGCAAATAAGGGGCCGCTGGTGATAAGAAAGTTGGCTATTTTACCAGCTTCTATGCTGCCGGTTGCCCCCCATACGTCCAGTAACGTTGCAGGTGTTTTTGTCAATGCATCTAAAGCTTTGGCTTCGCTCAAACCGTATTCGATCGCTTTACGAAGATTGGATAAAAATTGTTTGCTGTCGCGGAGGTCGGCAGTGGTGATACAAAAATCGATGCCCGCTTTCTCCAAAGCGGCAGGATTTGAGGGCGCCATTTCCCAGTTCTTCAGGTCGGCAAGACTTACGAAGCGCGCATCGTTCGGATCATCAACATCCATTGCCTGTGGAAAATTAAGCGATAAAATATAACTCGCCTTTGTATCTTTTATTTCGTTTATCCGCTGGTATTCGTTTCCACCACCTTTAATGATGAACTGCACGCCAAACTCATCGCCGATCCTGTCTGCGCGCAGGTCGTTCCATTTGTCGCCGGCGTCAAATATCTGCGGCAGCGATAAATTGCTGTTCCACGCTTCCAGGCTTTGGTTCAATCCTTCCGACGCAGGATGACCGCCTTGTGTCATCATATTTTTATACCATTGTGCATCCAGGAAAGTCTGGCGCAACAATGCAATGCTGCCCATCATACTTCCCGGATAACTTTGCGTGCTGCTACCTTTGCTGAAAGAATAATTTGCCGATGCCCGTTGTTTTATGACAGTAAAATTTTCACTTTTATTTGCCAGCGACACCAATGCGCCTGTGCCGCGCGCAATGCCATCTTTCTGATGGGTAAGCACCGCGCCAAATCCTTGTTCGCGCAAAGGTCGCGCCTTCGCATCGTCGTTGTTGAAAAGTTCCACGCCGTTTACCTGCGATTTGATGGCCTGGTTCCAGCCGTACGCACCTTTTGTATTGCTGGTGAGTTGGGCCGGTGCAAAGAAATTAAAATTTCCCTGCGGACGTTGTGGTACCGCAATTCCATAATCACTATAAATGTCTATAAATGATGGATAAATGTATTTTCCTTTACAGTCGATGATGATGGCACCTGCCGGAATGCTGACCTTCGTGCCAACGTCGATGATGCGTCCTTCTTTTATCAGCAATGTAGCAGAAGTGATCGTTGTTTTGGAATCCTTTATAATGGTGGCATTTGTAAAAGCATATATACCCGTTCGTTTATCCGCCACGCCATTTACCGGAAAGGTTTCCTGGCAGAAGACGGGCTTCGCAAAGCAACCGAACAGCAATACAAGGAGAGCAATTTTACATTTTATCATAGCATTTGGTTTTGGATGATCGTAATCATAATATAAACAAAAGCAATTCCGGACAAATAAGCAAACCGCTTGTCATTTCCCTATCTGCGGATCCGTATACAAAAGTTAAGACATTATTGACTGATTTATCAATAGTTCTCACGCCTTCCTGTTTCGGCAACCTCTGAGCGAAAATGTGCCGTTATGTTTCGACAGGCTCAATATGACAGCTGTTCGTCAGCAAGAATTTTTCGAAACATGACCGTTGCTCTGTCCGTCTGGGCTTGTCGAAGACCACTTGGTAAGCAAACCTTAAACTTATACCTGCAATGCAATTGATACTCAATTTTACTAAATTTGGTGCTCACAACATTGACTATGCCGGAAAAAACAATCTTACACAAGCCAGATTTTACGCATACGCCTTCCGTTGACCAGGTAGGCATCATTGAAAGGGCAGCCAGGTTTACCAAACGCAGCATTAAGAATGAGACGAAAATGAACGGCTTGCTGCTTTCGCTCAACATGATCGATCTCACAACACTTGAAGGAAAGGATACGGATGGAAAAGTGAAACAACTTTGTTATAAAGCGATCCATTTACATGATGTATTCGAAGGGCTTCCAACTGTAGCTGCCGTATGTGTTTATCCGTCGATGGTAGCAGTGGCAAAAAAAGCGCTGGGCAGTTCCGGTGTAAAGGTAGCCTCCGTAGCAACAGCATTTCCCAGCGGGCAATCCACGCGGGATGTAAAACTCCGGGATACCAGATACGCGGTGCAGCAGGGTGCAGATGAAGTAGACATGGTGATTAGTCGCGGCAAATTTTTGCAGGGCGAAT
This sequence comes from Chitinophagales bacterium, assembly GCA_015655125.1. Classification (GTDB taxonomy): domain Bacteria; phylum Bacteroidota; class Bacteroidia; order Chitinophagales; family Chitinophagaceae; genus Ferruginibacter. The sequence goes on from JAATFP010000031.1 coordinate 13,770, forward strand.
ACAATTTTGTTTTTGATGAGATAGCTGCTATAAAAGAAGCATGTGGCGAAGCGCGCCTGAAAGTGATCCTGGAAACAGGCGAGTTGGGTACATTTGATAAGGTTCGCAAAGCGAGTGAGATAGCGATGTATGCCGGTGCGGATTTTATCAAAACGAGTACCGGCAAGATCAGTCCTGCTGCCACGATGCCCGTTACGCTTGTAATGCTGGAAGCGATCCGCGATTTTTATTACAAAACCGGCAAAATGATCGGCATGAAGCCTGCGGGCGGCATTTCAAAATCAAAGCTGGCGCTGCATTACCTCGTGATGCTCAACGAAACTTTGGGCGAAGGCTGGATGAACAACCAATGGTTCCGCTTCGGTGCCAGCAGCCTGGCAAATGATGTATTGATGCAGGTGATGAAGGCGAGAACGGGCGTTTACCAGGGGAAGGACTATTTTTCAATCGATTGATGTATCGCAGAGCTGCACAGGGCTGCACAGGCAAAAAAATTAATACAGGAAGCCGCAACTTTTGAATTTATCCTTTGCGGCTTTGGGTGAAAAAAATGATTATGGCTACAAAAAACAATACTTTAAAATTAAAATTCGACTCGGCCCGCAACCTCGCGCCCGCGCCGGAAAGTAAGAACGCAGCAACGATAGCGTCGCGGTACGATTTGTTCGTTAACGGGAAGTTTGAGAAGCCGCTGAGCAGGAAATATTTTGGCAGCATCAATCCGGCTACGGAAGAAAAATTATCGGAAATAGCGGATGCAAATGCTGCGGATGTTGACAAAGCCGTAAAAGCTGCGCGCGTTGCCTATGATCGCACATGGAAAAAAATGCCGGCAAAAGAGCGGGGAAAATATATTTTCCGCATTGCGCGGATGATACAGGAAAAGGCGCGCGAACTGTCCGTAATCGAAACGCTGGATGGTGGCAAACCCATCCGCGAGAGCCGTGATTTTGATGTGCCGACTGCAGCCAACCATTTTTTTTATTATGCCGGCTGGGCCGATAAATTACCCTTTGCTTTTCCGGGCAAAGACCCGGAGCCACTGGGGGTTGCCGGGCAGATCATTCCGTGGAACTTTCCATTGATGATGGCCGCATGGAAAATAGCGCCTTCGTTGGCCACAGGTAATACCGTGGTGCTGAAGCCGGCAGAAAATACCTCGCTCACTGCGCTAAAGCTGGCCGAAATTATACAGGAAGCTGATCTTCCTCCGGGGGTGGTCAACATCATCACCGGTACAGGCGCTACCGGCGCAGCGTTGGTAAATCATGCGGATATTAACAAGATCGCGTTCACTGGCTCTACTGATGTGGGAAAGATCATCCAGCGCGCCATTGCCGGCACCAATAAAAAGGCTACGCTTGAACTTGGAGGTAAAGCTGCCAATATTATTTTCGATGATGCGCCGCTCGATCAGGCGGTGGAAGGCGTTATCAACGGAATATTCTTTAATCAGGGGCATGTATGCTGCGCCGGATCAAGGTTGTATGTGCAGGAGTCTGTTTACAAGCAAGTGTTGCGTAAATTAAAGGACCGCCTCGAAACATTGATCGTGGGCGATCCGATGGATAAAAACACAGATATCGGCGCCATCAATTCCAAAGAACAACTGAATACGATCAACAAATACCTGAAGATTGGTCAGCAGGAAGGCGCTGAGATGTACCAGAGCAGCGTGGATATTCCCGGCAAAGGATTTTTCTGCAGGCCAACGATATTCACAAATGTGGCGCAATCGAGCCGCATCTCGCAGGAAGAAATATTTGGACCGGTGCTTACGATCCAGACATTCCGGACCGATGACGAAGTGATCGAAAAAGCAAACAACACGCCGTATGGATTGTCGGCCGGCGTATGGACGGACAAAGGTTCCAAGATATTTAACCTCACCACCAAATTGCGCGCAGGCGTGGTGTGGGCAAATACGTATAATCAATTTGATCCTACATCGCCGTTCGGCGGCTACAAGGAAAGCGGCTACGGACGCGAAGGAGGATTGCACGGATTGGCACCTTATCTTAATCTGGATAAGGATTGCAGCTTTAATCGATGGTGAGATTACGCAGATTTTATTTCGCTTTAGTGAAATAGAATCTGCGTAATAAAGTAATCAAATTTAAAATCTGCGATAAAAAATAAAATATCATCAATGGCAATATCAAGATTGGAAGTATTAAAAACCTATAAGATCTACATCGGCGGTAAATTTCCACGAACAGAATCCGGGCGATATTATACTGCTGTAAATAAAAAGAAAGAAGCTTTGGCAAATGTTTGCTTAAGTTCACGGAAAGACGTGCGCGATGCGGTAATTGCTGCCCGCACTGCATTTGGCGACTGGAGTTCGCGGGCATCCTTCAACCGGGGCCAGATATTGTACCGTATTGCAGAAATGCTGGAAAGCCGCAAGGCGCAGTTTGTGGATGAATTGATCAGGCAAAACAGCACCACAATCGCTGCGGAAAAAGAAGTGGAACTAAGCATCGACCGTTTGATCTACTACGCCGGCTGGTGTGATAAATTTCAACAAATATTCAGTTCCGTAAACCCTGTTGCATCTTCGCATTTCAATTTTTCCGTTCCCGAACCAACTGGAGTTGTGAGTGTGATTGCGCCGCAAGATTCGTCATTGCTGGGTTTGGTAAGCATCGTTGCGCCGGTGATCGCTGGTGGTAACACGTGCGTGGTGCTGGCAGCATTTGAAAAGCCGCTGTGTGCCGTAACATTTGCTGAAGTAATCAACTCATCTGATGTTCCCGGCGGTGTCATCAATTTGCTTACCGGAAATCCGGAAGAATTGTTGCCGTATTTTGCGGATCATATGGATGTGAATGCAATTATTTATTGTGAAAAAAATGCTGCCGAAACAAAACTCATTAAAGAAAAGGCAGCTCTCAATTTAAAACGTGTATTAGTGTATGATAAAACAAACTGGGTGTCGGAAGACGGACAATCACCCTACTTTATAATGAACCTGCAGGAAGTTAAAACCACCTGGCATCCGGTTGAAAATATCGGCGGATCGGCGCCGGGATATTAAAGGTTCAAAAGGTTTCTTTATTAGAAACTATGATTCGACAAGCACAACATGACAGCATACTATCAGTCTGCGCTTGTCGAAGACGGTTTGCAGAACAAAATTTGCAATCTAAATACCACAATACTTTAAATATTAATTAATTGGATAGTTCATCCCATATAATAAGCGCACATCTCTCACCAGTTACTACGATTGCTGACGTGGAGCAGCTTTACAGCGATGCAAAAGAAAACGGATTTGCAAAACTTTGTGTGCCACCCTTATTTGTAAAGAAAATGCGGATCGAAATTGCAGATCCAAAAATTGATCTTGCCACCGTAATCGGTTTCCCTTTTGGTTATTCGGCAGTGGAAGCAAAGCTGGCGGAAATTGTTTTGGCCATCCTGGATGGAGTAGACGAATTGTTTGTTGTGGCGAATATTGCTGCGTTGAAAAATAACGACTGGCAATATCTTGCGCAGGAACTCAATGCCATCCTGCCGGTAATAAGGTCAAAGAATAAAAAACTCGGTATCATCATCGAAGCCGGCATTCTTACAAACGAGGAGATCGTACGATGCTGCGACCTGTATGGTATTGCGGGCGTTGATCATATCATCACTTCTACCGGCTATGCAAGCAAGGGGGCAAGTCGCGAAAATGTAAACCTGATTCGCCGCCATCTTGCAGATGCTGTGGCGATCATCGCATCCGGAAACGTGAATGACCCTATATTTGCTAAAGATCTGCTGGAAGAGGGTGCTGCTTTTGTGATTTCGGAAAAAGCGAACCAACTGGTCAAAATGGATAAGAAACCATAACGTGGAACGGTTTTTGCCAAAACGCACACTATAAATTACGTATGAAATCGATATTATTTTCTTTACTCACATTGTTCTCGATCAAAGCCTTTGCGCAAACTGCAGCCAATGATACCGTACCGCTTGGTGTGGTGACCGTAAATAAGGATCCGCGGATAGATATTCTTGGCAGGAAAATGGCGGATTACAACAGCGCACTTGCCTTTGCTAATGCACGTACGGCAAAAGGATTCCGGCTGATGGTTTTGAGTACCAGCGATCGCGAGATGGCCATGAAATTACGTGCGCAACTGTTACAGCAGTATCCCGACCAGGGCGTATATATGAGCTTTCAGTCCCCATATATCAAACTTAAGTTTGGCAACTTTCTTGAGAAGGCAGATGCCGATAAAATGCGAAACGAGTTACTTAAAAAAAAGATCATAAACGGCAATATCTACCTTTTACCGGAAACAATAGAAGTGAAGCCGGATAAGAACGCTCCCAGCGATGATGAATAGGCATTGAACAATAGGCAATTAGCCATTGTCTCACATCGAAATTCTCTGAACTTTGCCTTAACTTCACAGCAGCAAATCAATGCCGCATGATAGATAAGATCAAGAGCCTTGCGAATAAATACAAACAGGAGTTTATCGATATAAGGCACCATATTCATTCCAATCCTGAACTGAGTTATCTCGAATTTGAAACATCTGAATTTATCCAGGAAAAGCTTTCTTCCTGGAATATTCCTTTTGAAGTAAAAGCAACTACGGGGGTAGTTGGATTAATCAAAGGAAAAAAACCGGATACCAGGATAATCGCGCTACGTGCAGATATGGATGCCTTGCCGATCGTAGAAGAAAACCAGGTGGAATATATTTCAAAAAATCACGGCGTGATGCATGCCTGCGGCCATGATGTACATACGACCTGTTTATTGGGAGCTGCAAAGATTTTATCGGAAACAAAAGACGAATGGGAAGGAACAGTGAAACTGATCTTTCAACCCGGCGAAGAAAAAAATCCGGGTGGCGCGAGTTTACTTATCAAAGAAGGGGTGTTGAATAATCCTGCGCCACAAAAGATATTTGCGCTTCATGTTCATACCGGCCTGCAGGTAGGCGAATATAGTTTTCGCGGCGGAATGGTGATGGCGAGCGCTGACGAGATCTACATCACCATCAAGGCAAAAGGCGGGCATGCGGCGGCGCCGCAATTTACTGCCGATACTATTTTAATCGCTTCGCAACTGGTGGTGAGTTTACAGCAGATCATCAGCCGCAACAATAATCCGTTCAACCCATCCGTGTTGTCCATCACTTCGTTCCAGGGTGGAAATACCACAAACGTTATTCCTTCGGAAGTAAAGCTGATGGGCACCTTCAGGGCGATGAATGAAGTGTGGAGATTTAAGGCCCATGAATTGATCATCAAACAGGCAACAGATCTCGTTACAGGAATGGGCGCCGAGATCGATATTAAAATTGATGTTGGTTACCCTTTTGTTTTCAACAACGAGGTACTTAGTAAAGAAGCGCGTTCACTTGCCGAAGAATTTGCAGGCAAAGAAAAAGTAAGCGAAACAGAATTGCGCATGGGCGGCGAAGATTTTGCTTATTACACGCATGTTGTACCGGGTTGTTTTTTTCGCCTCGGTGTAGGAAATGTTGAAAAAGGAATTACAAGCAACGTTCACACACCTACCTTTAATATTGACGAAAATGCAATTGAAAATGGAATGGGAATGATGGCCTGGCTGGCTACGCAGGCTTAGCCCAGTTTGGTTTAAAGGTCCGGACGCTAGTTGGAAGAATTGTATTCAAATGCTCTTTTTAAATTGTTGAATATTTAAATCTGAACCTCTAAACGCCTGGATTTTTAGACTATCCCCAACCACTAAACTTTAAACTCTAAACTTGTTTTATGAAGATTGCTTTCCATGGTGCGGCTCGCACAGTTACCGGTTCTAAACATTTATTAACCCTTGGTAATGGGAAAAAACTCTTGCTGGATTGCGGTATGTACCAGGGAATGGGCGCGGATACGCCGGTGTTGAACAAAGATTTCGGTTTCGACCCGCGTGAGATAGATTACATGATCCTTTCACATGCGCATATCGATCATTGTGGCTTGATTCCAAAACTGGTTAAAGACGGCTACAATGGAAAAATATTCTGCACACCGGCAACAAAAGACCTGGCTGCAGTGTTGCTGGAAGACAGCGCAGGCATCCAGGAAAATGATGTGAAGTTTGAAAACAAACGACGCGCGTTGCAAGGACTTCCGTACATACAACCTTTATACACCACATTAGATGCACTGGCAGTAGCGGAACATTTTGAGACAGTGGATTATGATGTGTGGTTTACGATCGAACCCGGACTTGAATTTTGCTACACCGATGCGGGTCATATCATCGGTAGTGCCGCTGTGCATGTTCGCATCACCGAAAATGGTAAAACACGACAGCTTACTTTCAGCGGCGACGTGGGCCGCTACCGCGATATTATCTTACGCTCACCGGCTACCTTTTCACAATCGGATTACATCATTCTTGAAAGCACGTATGGAAACAGCCTGCATGATGAGTATATTCAAACACCGGATGCCATGCTCAACTGGATCAAAAGGACCTGCCTCGAAAAAAAGGGAAAACTCATCATTCCCGCATTCAGCGTGGGCCGTACGCAGGAAATATTGTATGCCTTAAACGAACTGGAGAACCAGGGCCGGTTACCGGACCTTGATTATTTTGTAGATAGTCCGCTTTCGATGAAAGCGACGCAAATTGTAAAAAGTTATCCGCGGTATTTTAATGCAAGGATACAAAAAGTGCTAAAAACCGACAATGATCCCTTTGCTTTTAAAGGATTAAAATTTACCAAATCTGTAGATGAAAGCAAGATGCTTAATTATTACAAAGGTCCGTGTGTGATCATCTCTGCAAGTGGAATGGCGGATGCGGGACGTATCAAGCATCATATCAGCAATAATATTGAAAACAGCCGGAACACCATACTGCTCACCGGTTATTGCGAACCCAATTCACTCGGTGGAAGGCTGAAGAAACATCCCAGAGAAATTGGCATCTTCGGGCAAACACATGAAGTGAATGCAGAGATCGGAGAAGTGCGCAGCATGAGCGCCCACGGTGATTACGAGGACCTGTTTCAATTCCTGAGTTGCCAGAATCCAAGAGAAGTCATTAAGCTTTTTCTTGTTCACGGCGAATACGATGTTCAGCTGGATTTTAAAAAGATGCTTGTGAAGAAAGGATTTCTGGATGTGGAAATTCCGGAAACACACCAGGAGATTGGGCTTGGATGAAGGTTCAGGGTGCCAGGTTCACCCATCTGGGCTATTGTTCACCTACGCCATTCGGTCTAATTTGGATTTTTAAAAATTCAGATCATGACCAGATTTTTTACACTCGTGCTATTTTTCTTCGCCATACAAACGCAATTGAATGCGCAGGTGAAAATTGGCTCAACAGGTATACCCAACACAAATGCCGTATTGGAACTGGATGGCGGCACCGGCAAAGGGTTGCTGCTTCCGAGACTTAGCAGTTCACAGCTGGCCTCACTCACAACCGCACCCGACGGCCTGTTCGTGTACAATATCACCGATGGTTTTTTATACCTGCGTAAAGGCAGTGCCTGGCAAAAAATTACAGACGCCACCACGGTCGGCGGCGGATTGACATTGCCTTATACGGGAGTTGCCGGAACAACAGCAGGCAATCCGGTTTTTCGCATACAAAATAATTCTGCCGGCACGGCTATTTCCGGAGAAGCAATTGGTTCGGGATATGGTGTATTTGGTTACAGCAACACGGGTACAGGCGGTTATTTTGCCAGTCAGGCCGGACCAGCATTAATAACCGGAACGGGAAACGTAGGCATTGGAACACCTATCACAAGTCTTCCGCAATTTCCATTGGATGTAGTGGGGCGCATACGCATCCGAAACCAGGCAGCAGAAACGCCGGGCATCTGGTTCGAAAAACTTTCTACGCCGCTGACGCAAAGTTCTTTCTTTGGCGTACTTAATGATAGTATTGTCGGGCTCTTTGGAACGAAAAATAATCAATGGAAGTTTTTCTTCAATCACGATAATAACAACTTTGGGATATACAATTCCAATCCGCGTGCGCCATTGTCCTTCTCGGCAATCAATGGCAATAAGGTTGACCTGTATTATGAAAGTCCGACCGCTATGTACGGAATGGGGATCGGCGCTGCGGAACTGCAGTTGTACAATGCAAATGCGGGGGCGCATACCTCATTCGGTTATGGTGCCAGCGCGGCTCTTACAGAAACATTTCGCATTAATAATAATGGAACAACATGGATCAACAACCCGGTAACGTTGGCAGCAAATACAGAAATAGCCACTTATTTTAAAACAAATAATAAATACAGCGGCGCTATCAAGGCAATCGGAACCGGAGCGAACACCGCGAGGCTTGGGTTGTTTGCCTATACCGGAAATACGGCTTCCGTTCTTAAAGAATATTTGAGCATCGCCGATGACGGCAACGTTGGAATAAAAAATACCATACCTACAAATCCATTGTCATTTCCGGCAACACTGGAGAAAAAAATATCGTTGTATCCCGGTGCTACCGGCGATGTGGGATTGGCTGTTGCAGGAAATCAATTGAAGATATATAGTGACAATAGTTCTGCCGTCACTTCTATCGGGTTTGATAATTTCAGCAATGGATTTACGGAAATATTCAGGGTTGATCCGGAGGGTTCAACAACTATTACAAATACTTCAACCTTGGCGACGAATGTGCAATCAGCCATATTTTTTAAAGCAAATAATGCATTTACCGGAGCCATGAAAACAACCGGTACGAGCGCTTTTGCATCGCGTATAGGATTTTTTACGGGGTCCAGCCTTAATGGTGCTTCTTTAGCAGAATCAATGGTAATTACAAATGGCGGCGATGTGGGAATCAACACTACCGCGCCCAATTCAAAGCTTCAGGTAAATGGGGGTGTGAGTATGCCGATCAGAATAATCAACGGCAGCGCTACCGCCACGGACAATGATTACAGCATCCGTTTTGTTCCGCCAGGTAACGGGAATTATCAGCTTACGCTGCCAGCCGCAACTAACAGAACAGGAAGGATGTATGTAATCTCTGTAGATTGCCCTTATACCGCCGGCACTTTTTATCCTTGCCTGTATGTGCGGGATAATAATGGTGTAAATGTAATTGCAAACAATGCGGCTTACTATGATGGGGCCACAGCTGCAAATGGCGCCATTGAATTTAATGCTTTGATGTACCTGCAATTCAATAACGGGGAAACGAATTTACCGGTAAAAAGAAAAGTGAGCATCACTGTACAAAGCGATGGCAGCAAATGGGTGATTATCGATGGTGATTTTAAAAATTAAAAGGTTCAAACCTTAAACCTTTGCAATCGGAATGCTGATGTATCTACTTCCGTCTTTTTATTTCCAATTAACTGGCTCACGAGCAATCCTGTAGCCGGTCCTTGTGAAATACCCAGCATGGCGTGACCACCTGCAAATACGACGTTATCATATTTATCCGTTTTTGAAATATAGGGTAACCCATCCGGAGTAACGGGCCGCAGGCCGTTCCATACTTTATCCTGGGAAGGAAAATCAATGTTCAACCCGGGGTAAAAACTTTTTACTGAAGTGTAAATACCCTGCATTCGTTTGATCAACACTTTATCGTTGATGCCGCTGAGCTCCATCGTGCCGCCGATGCGGAGTTCATGGTTCCATGGTGTGATGGCACAACGCCCGTCTACCAGTATCGCAGGATATTTTATATTATTTTCAACATGACTGTATGTATGGCTATAACCTTTGCCGGGCTGCAACAGTAATTTTATGCCGAGCATGTTGCTTATTGCCGGTAACCAGCTGCCTGTAGCGATCACCAGCTTTTCGCAGGTAAATTTTTCTTCGTTTTCAATCACTGCAGAAACCCGATTGCCGCTTTTTTCAAAGCCGCTGACAGAAATGTTAAGGAGGAAATTTACGCCTTTGTTTTTTAAATTATTTTTCAAAGCTGTCATCATCCTTCCCGGATGAAAATGGCAATCGTCTTTAAACAAAACGGCACCCGCAACATCTATTTCAACATCCGGTTCCAGTTCCTGTACTTTATTTCTTTTTAATCGTTCAACTTTTAACCCGAATTTCTCAGCATCGTCAGCCAAATGAAATTCATGATTCAAAGCCGCTTCACTTTTACACATCATCAGGCAACCTTTTTCTTCCATGGAAAAATGATCGCCGATATCATCCCGTACATCGTTCATCAATTGTCTGCTGAGTTGCAAAATATTGTTGAGATGTGGCGCATGTTTGGCTACCGTTGCAGCGTTGCAGTTTTTATAAAAATGCCATGCCCATTGAATTAAATCCCAGTTTAACCTTGGTTTGATATAAAACGGGCTGCTGCTGCTCATCATATGCTTAAATCCTTCGGCGATGATTCCCGGCGAGGCAAGTGGTACGAAATGGCTCGGCGACATATAGCCCATGTTCCCAAAGGAGCAACCGTCGGTAATGTCGTTGCGTTCAATTACCGTTACCCGGTAACCGGCTCTTTGTAAATAATACGCACTGAAAAGTCCAATAACGCCGCCGCCGATGATTGTTACGTTTTCCATTTTTTAACCGCAGAGAAATAAGTAAATAGTTTTTTACACAGCTAAGGTAAGATAGAAATTCCTGGGTGTAAACCCTATTTACTTTTTTCTGAGCGGTTAAACCGGGAACTTTCTGTTACATTTGATGTAATAAATTTTATGGAAACCTACGGAAAGATTCTATTGATTGCTATGCCCGCTTTCCTGCTCCTCGTACTGTTTGAAAAATGGTACGGCTGGCGCAAGGGAAAAAATACCGTGCGCCATATGGACATGGTGAGCAGCCTCACTTCCGGTGTTACAAATGTTACTAAAGATGTACTCGGACTTGCTTTTGCGCTACTTACCTACGAATGGCTTGTTGATCACATTGCACTTACGCATATCAAAGCAACCTGGCTCACTTATGTAGTGGCGTTCATTGCGCTGGATTTTGCGGGCTACGCTGTTCATGCGTTGGATCATAAGATTAATTTTTTCTGGAACAGCCATCTTGTACACCACAGCAGCGAAGAATTTAATCTTGCCTGCGCATTACGCCAAAGTGTTTCGGTTTTTGTAAGACTGTTTGCCATCTTGCTGCTGCCAGCCGCAGTGTTGGGCGTGCCTGCGTCCGTGATTGCGCTGGTGGCGCCATTGCATTTATTCGCACAATTCTGGTATCATACGCAACATATCGGTAAAATGGGTTTCCTGGAAAAGATCATCGTAACGCCATCGCATCATCGGGTTCATCATGCCATCAACAAAGAATACATCGATAAAAATTATGGACAGATACTGATCATCTGGGATAAGGTTTTCGGTACTTTCCAGGAAGAATTAAAAGAAGCGCCGCCGGTGTACGGTATCACGCGACCGGTACGCACCTGGAACCCAATCAGAATAAATTTCCAGCATATCAGCCTGCTTATCAAAGATGCGTGGCGCACAAAAAACTGGAAAGATAAAATAGCCGTTTTCTATAAACCAACAGGATGGCGACCCGCAGATGTTACCGAAAAATATCCGGTATTTAAAATTGACGATGTGTACAAATTTGAAAAATATGATACAGTAAATTCAAAGCTGTTCGTAGTGTGGACATGGATACAACTGATCATCCTCTTGTTATTGGTAAGCTATCTTTTCGGAAACATTGCGGCAATAGGAAAGCCTGCCATTTTTATTTATGGCGCATTCATATTTTTATTTGTATACGCACTTTCGGAATCGATGGACAAAAGCAGGTATGCTTATTTATGGGCCGCAATCAACGCAGGGACGGGTATAGGTTTGATCGTTTATTACAACGATTGGTTTGGCGCGTCGACGTGGTTGCCTTTCGTAAAGTATGTGTTGGCCGGGTATTTTGTTTTATCTGCGATTGTGGTTATTTGGTTCAGTTTCTACGAACGCGGAACGGAGAAAGAGCAACCGTTGGCAGGCTGATTCGTCAGTTAACAAATACGATACTTATATTTTTATCAAACTTTACCGTAAAAGTTTCTTTTGTCGATTCCTCCTCGTTTCCCAACACCATGTACTCACCGATCGTTTGATGAAGTATCAATCTTGGTGTAGTGTAATGCACTGCCACTGCGTGTTTCGATTTGTCACTCACTGATGATTCCAGTAATTCAAAATGGTAGCTTTCAAAGTTGATCGCTTTACCAATATTGTCTTTATAATGCGGGATCACATTTTTTAATGTGCCAATGAATCCATCCGCAGCAAAACCGGTTTTGTAATGCAATGAATTTGCGCGGCCATCCTGTTGTTTCATTTGCGTAAAATTATCCAGTTTTCCCTCCGGATTGTATACCTGCGACTTCAACAGGAATTCTTCATAAGAATAATGCAGCACATTTTTTTCAAATACGTCTGTAGCGGATGAATCGATGACCTGCCGGAAAGTAATTCGAATCATGAACATTAGTAAATTTATTGGTATAGAGAATGTTAGTTTATATTTTAGAAGTTTAGGCAATTTAATCCGGAGAATGGTTGTTCACAGTTATGCTCCAAACTAAATTGCCTAAACTATAAACTAATGCCGATGGTGTAGGTTCCGCTGTAACCCGCTGCTACGCTGCCTGTAACGGCCACGGTTTCATTGGCAAGATCGGTGGCCGAATTGCCAAAGATGCCGTCCTGCGCATTGCTCATCGTATTTGTTCCATGCGCAGCATATAAAGAGCTTTGATGTACCGTGTTGGAGGTCGTTTCCGGAAATGTGATTTGCGTGGTTTTCTTTAATACATTATTTACATACACTTCTATGTGAATGTGCGTAGCGCGGCCGCTGTACCATCCCGGATAGATTGTAGTGAACGCTGCGTTGCCGCTGCCGTCCGACAATTGATAGCCGCGTAAAAAAGTCTGCCCCGTAAAACTCAATGTTCCGAGGTAACCTTGCTGATTTGCATAGCCGGAATAATATCCGTCTTTATTGCATTGCCAGATGTCCACTCTCGCGTTTGAAACAGCTTCGCAATCTGCACTAACGTTTACAATGTTGAATGTAAGTGCCAGCGGCACACCTGTTTGCCCGCCGGTGATGTCGGCTCTTTGCAATGGGTTTGTGAGTTCACCGCCAGGGTAAGGATAAGGGCCTTCCACTTCTTCCGGTGAAGTTATACAGTTGCCAGAACCCGTTCCGGCCGTGGTTCCACCATCTGCTGTAGCATCTGACTTTTTACAGGCATCTACCAACGTAGCGATGCTTAGTAAGCCAAGCGAATTTTGAAGAAATCTTTTCCTTTCCATGATTGAGGATTTTAGTGGTGACTAAATTGTTCCCTAAAATGATCAATTATAAAAGGCAAAAAAAAATGTTTCGGTAAAAAAATAATTTGTTGCGGTAGAAAGATCTATTTGTTAAAATGCTTTAAGAAACTTTCTTCGTAGCTGTTGCTCACGGGTACTTCTTCATTACCGATGGTGATCATCTTACTGCGAAGGCTGGTGATCTTATTGAGCGCCACAACATAGCTTCTGTGTACGCGTTGAAAGTTTTCTTCCGGTAATTTTTCAACGATGCTTTTAAGCGTCATCCGCGCCACCACCGGCTTTTGATTAGCAAGATGAATTTTCAAATAATCATCGAGACCTTCGATAAATAAAATATCATTGGTGTCGATTTTCAGTAAACTATAATCTGCGCGGATATAAATAAAAGTGGCAGTGGAAACAGAAAGTGAATTTTTTAGTTGCTGTTGTTGTTGTGCCTTTTGTGCTGCCTGCAAAAATCTTTCAAAAGTGAAAGGCTTCAACAGGAAATCGATCGCATTCAAATCAAATCCATCTACGGCATAGTTGCTGTGCGCAGTTGTAAATATCACCATAGTTTCCTGGCGGATACTCCTGTAGAGATCAAGTCCGCTCAAAGAAGGCATGTTGATGTCGAGAAACAATAGATCCACAGGATATTTGTTAATGTATTTTAAAGCATCAACCGGTTTGTTGAAACTTTTTTCCAGTGAAATGAAATCTATCCTGTTACAAAAAATGTCGATGATCTGCAGGGCAGGGAGTTCATCATCGATAGCAATAGCTTTGATCATACGAAATTGATGCTTAGGTTTACGGTAAATTGTTTTTCGTTTTCTGATATGGTGATGTCATGGGCAGATGGGTACAGGAGTTCAAGCCGGTTACGTGTATTTGTAATACCAATGCCGTTGCGGGTTTCATCACTCACCTGCACCGTCACTTTATTATTGATGACAAGCATTTCAAGCCGGGAATCATAAATGTTGATCACGATCTTGATGTTGGTATCTTCGGCTGCATTGAGTCCATATTTGAAAGCATTTTCAATAAAAGAGATCAGGATCAGCGGCGCGATCGATTTTCCTTCTTCGTTTCCCCAGATGCTGTAATTTAATTTTACTTCTTCGCCAAACCTAAGCCGTTGCAGGTCGATATAGTTCCGGATATAATCCAGTTCTTTTTTCAACGGCACTTTTTCATTCGTAGCTTCGGTAAGTATGTACCGCATCATTGCGGCAAGCTTTTGTACGGCTTCGGGCGTACCGTCGGATTTCTGGATGGCAAGCGAATAGATCGAGTTAAGTGTATTGAATAAAAAATGCGGATTGATTTGTGCCTTCAAATAAGACAGTTCCGTGTCCAGTTTTTCCTTTTCTGTTTTGCGCCAGCGGATATTTATTTTGATGAGCAAAGAAAAAAATACGACTGCTACAAAAAGAAACAGGTTATGGTCAATCCTTGCGAAGAAAAAATTTCTTCCGGCTGGTTCGCCCGGATGCGGTAGAAAAGGAGCGGGAAAACTTTCCGGAGGATGAGTGTTCACCGGCCATGGTGCCTGCGGGGTGTGAAAAAGTTGCGGCACAACAGCTATCACCAGCATTGATATAAACAGAAGAAAAAAATACGAAAGGTATTTTTTCCCGAAATATAATTTGGGAATTAGAATAAAATAATTGAGGTAAAAAAACATTAACAGCAATACATATCTCGAAAGATCCCGGATCGCCATTTCATTAAACACAAAGAGACCGTTCCCGGTATTCTGATCGGTGTTCAGGATAGGGATCAATAAAAAACCAACGCTGCCAGCAAGATAGAGCCACCATTGGTTTTTTTTCGTAAACATGCTGTTGTTTTTGATTTGAAATTAACAATCGTCGTTTTCACCGGTTTCATTTTGCGGTAACATGCAGGTTTGTGCCGGTAAAAATATTTCTATTTTTTCAATTCATTGTTTACGGTCCGCCAAATATTTATTGGGTTCGAGGATTTTAATTCATCCGGTAATAATTCGTCGGGCCAGTTTTGAAATGCGACGGGTCGTGCAAACCTACGGATGCCATCGGCACCAACGGATGTAAACCTGCTGTCGGTGGTGGCTGGAAACGGGCCACCATGCTGCATACTCAATCCAACGGTAACTCCGGTTGGAACGCCGTTGAGAATAAGTCTGCCGCAGATATTTTTTACTGTTTCAACAAGCGCTTCGTGCAGAATAACATCATTGTTGGTGGCCATCAGAGTTGCCGTCAACTGGCCTTCCATCGCTGTGGCAACGGCCACCATTTCAGTCATATCAACACACCGAACAATAATTGAGTAGGGACCAAATACTTCCTGATGCAACAGCGGATTTGCAATAAAATCTGCTGCGCTTACTGCTGCAATCGTTGCTGTAGCTTCATTGAACGCCGATTCTTTTTTTGATACTGCCACTTGTTCCACATCTTGCTGCGACAATGCGGCAGCTCTTTTTTCTACATAGTTTTTATAGATACCGGCATTCAGCATTGGTTCGGGCGAGATATTTTTGATTTCTTCTGATAAAACGTTGATGAATTTTTTGAGGTCATCATTGTCCACTCCCACTACGATTCCGGGATTTGTGCAAAACTGACCGGCATTTAAAGTAATAGAACCGGCATATAATTTTGCAATTTGCGCCGCATCATTGCTGATCTTTTCGGGCAATAAAAAAACCGGGTTCATACTGCTCATTTCTGCAAAGACCGGTATTGGAACGGGCCGTTGGTTTCCCCAGTCAAATAATTGTTTGCCACCTGCGAAGGAACCTGTAAAACCGACCGCTTTGGTGTATTGATGTTTTACCAAAGCCTCGCCTACGGCAGGCGCTGCGCCATATACATGAGAAAAAATTCCTTTCGGAAGATAGTGATTTGCGGCAGCTTTAGTAATCGCGTTGGCAACGAGCCGGCTCGTTTGAGCATGACCGGGATGTACCTTAACGATTACGGGGCAGCCTGCCGCAAAGGCACAAGCGGTATCGCCGCCGGCAGTAGAATAAGCAAAAGGAAAATTGGCAGCACCGAAAACAACCACGGGACCCAGCGGCACCAGCATCTTGCGGATGTCTGGTTTGGGAGGATTAACATTTTCATTTGCTTCATCAATACGAACATCGAGCCATTGGCCGCTTTCACAAAAAGCGGCATAGTTATTTAACTGAAAAATCGTTCTTGCTCTTTCGCTGCGCAATCTTGCTGCGGGAAGATTTGTTTCAATCATTGCAGTTTCTATCAATTCCTCACCAATGACTTCTATTTCGTTGGCAATGCTACGCATGAAATCGGCGCGTTGTTTAAGGGAAAGTTTTCTGTAGATAAAAAATGCCTGCCAGGCTTCAGCGGCAGCGATATTTATTTCGTCGATGGTGGCATCCATGTGTATCAGTTTGGGATTTAGTGATGAGAGGTTGGGGTTGCGTGTTTCAGTTGTTTGCGAAAGCTTGCACTGCGTCTTAAAAAAATCCGTACAGCTTTTTTCTGATGAATAACATTTGTAAATAATTAAAAAATGCCTCATCCGCCACTCGTAAACCGAAAAACTATCGTTGCAAGTATTGCCCCAATAATCGGTCCAATCACGGGTATCCAGCTGTACGACCAATCGCTGTCGCGTTTTCCTTTAATAGGCAGCACTGCGTGCATGATGCGGGGCCCTAGATCACGCGCGGGGTTGATGGCATATCCTGTTGTTCCTCCGAGCGAGCCTAGTGTTGTTTGTGGCGTGGAAATAAAAAGTACACCCAATATCAAAGTAAAGGTGCCGATGATCTCACTCACTAAATTGCTGAAAATATTTCGGATAGCAGGTGCCGTACAAAATACGGCGAGTTTGAGGTCTGCATTTTCAGTTTCATCAAAGTGCCTGCGGTATTGAACCCATACGAGTGATGCGCCCACCATTGCGCCTGTCATCTGGCCGGCAAAATAAATGTGAACGTTGTTCCATATATTTTCTTTAATTGCCAAAGCGATTGTTACCGCTGGATTCAAATGTGCGCCGCTTCCGGCTGCAGCGACATAAACACCTACAAATACAGCGATCGCCCATCCGAAAGTAATGACAATCCATCCGGCTCCCTGTCCCTTTGTTTTAGCAAGTACTACATTGGCAACAACCCCATTGCCCAGTAAAATCAGCAGGCATGAGCCGGTAATTTCCGAAAGAAAAATATTCATAATGGCAGGTTTTTGTAAAATGGAAACACAGGTTTCGGCTGATCAAAAAATTACACAGAAATGAATTCTAATAGAAATGCGGTACAAAATCTGTCAGCCTGAGCCTGACGGCACACTCAATTTATCTCACGATTTTTTATTCTAATAAATATTCTTTTGCTAATGTAACAAATGCTGCTGTTTGTTGCTCGATCCAGGTTTCGTCTTTTTCTAATTCTTTGGCCATCAGATTCGCCACTACATGCGCTGCTTCGATGGCAGAGCGCGCGTCGATGAAAAGTGAACGCGTTCTTCTTGCCAGCGCATCTTCCACGGTCAACGCCATTTCTTCGCGAACCGCCCAAATGATGCAGGCTTTCGAAAACGGCAACGCCGGATGAATGCGTTCCATCCATGCGGCATTTTCGTTAAACAATTTTTTGATGAACGCCGCATCTGAACCATAATAATGCAAGTCGTCGTTTTCGTTAATGTCGGTTTTGTAACCATGTATCTTCAAAGTTTCGGTAAGGCACGACCGTTTTTCAAGGCCCGCAACCGCAATCGTTTTGTCGATCACATCGCGCGACATTTTCCTGTATGTTGTCCACTTCCCGCCTGTGATGCTGACAAGTTTTGATGAAGAAACGACGATCGTATGATCGCGTGGCAGCAACGCCGTTTTCCTGGTATTTGTTTTTTTTACCAGCGGACGAAGTCCCGCGAAAACAGACAAGACATCTTTTCTCGTGATAGTTGACGTAAGATAAAGATTAAGATGAGTAAGGATAAAATCTACTTCTTCTTCAAGTGCCCTCGGTTCGTATGAACTTTTTGCCACAGGAGTGTCGGTTGTTCCGGCCACCACTTTTCCGTGCCATGGAACGGCAAACAACACTCTGCCATCGGCAGTTTTTGGAACCATCATGGCATCATTCTCCGGAAAGAATTTTTTATCAATAACAAGATGTACGCCTTGTGAAGCGGTGACCAGTGAAGGTTGCAGCGGATCATCCATTTTCAATACCGCGTCTGTAAAAACGCCGGTGGCATTGATCACGGATTTTGAATATAATTGATAAACGTTTTTTGTAAAACTATCTTCTACGGTTACGCCCGTGATGGTGTTATCAGATTTAATAAAGCCGGTTACCTTGAAATAATTCAGGATTGTAGCACCATTTTCCGCTGCGGTTTGAGCGAGATTAATGGCAAGCCGCGAATCGTCGAACTGGCCATCTTGATAGATAATGCCGCCGCGGAGGTTGTTTGATTTTGCTGTTGGCAGTAATTGCTGTGCCTTTCCTTTTGAAATGACAGATGTGTTACCGAGGCTCAATCTTCCCGCCATCAGATCATAAATTTTTAAGCCGATGCCATAATATATTTTCTCCCACCATTTGTACGCCGGTATTATGAAAGAAAAATTGGTGGTTACATGCGGAGCATTTTTCAATAGTATTCCGCGCTCTTTTAATGCGTCCATTACGAGGCGGATGTTACCTTGTGCCAGGTATCGCACACCTCCGTGAACAAGTTTTGTAGAACGGCTTGAAGTGCCTTTTGCAAAATCAAATTGTTCGAGCAATAATGTTTTATATCCGCGCGATGCAGCATCTACTGCACTTCCAAGGCCGGTGGCTCCGCCGCCGATGATGATCACATCCCAAACCAGGGTTTGCGTGAGTTGCGATATCATTTTTTTTCTGTCCACTTTTTTTAATGAAGAATTTCTTTTAAAAGATTTGTATCAATAAGTTTAATAATGGTGCGGATTAAGAGCATTCCTGATTTATTTTGACCATGCGATCGTGGCGTCAACTGCACGTTTCCAGCCTTTAGCCAGTTCATTTCTTTTATCCTTGTTCATCGACGGATCAAATGTTTTATCGATCCGCCATTGTTGCTGAATATCGGCAATATCTTTCCAATAACCAACGGCAAGCCCTGCAAGGTAAGCTGCGCCGAGCGCGGTTGTTTCGGTAACTTCCGGGCGTAATACTTTTGTATTTAAAATATTGCTTTGAAACTGCATCAGAAGGTCGTTTGCTTTGGCACCGCCATCAACCCTCAATTCCTTAATCGAAATTTCCGAGTCGGCCTCCATAGCTTTTAGCACATCCATCGTTTGGTATGCGATGCTTTCCAGAGCAGCCCGTGCGATATGACTGGCATTGCTTCCACGGCTCAGCCCAAATATTGAACCGCGGGCCTCCGGCTTCCAGTAGGGTGCGCCAAGTCCTACGAAGGCCGGTACCACGTATACGCCGTCGCTGCTATGTTCCTTCATGGCCAATGCTTCCACCTCTGCCGAAGACCGTATGATGCCAAGTCCATCGCGTAGCCATTGAACGATTGCGCCTGCAATAAAGACACTTCCTTCCAGCGCATAGCTGGTAACTCCGTTTATTTTCCACGCAATGGTGGTAAGTAAGTTATTATTGCTGTAAACGGGTTTGTCGCCGGTATTCATCAACATAAAACATCCGGTGCCGTAGGTGTTTTTAACCATGCCCGGCTGTGTACACATTTGGCCGAATAATGCGGCTTGCTGATCGCCGGCAATTCCGGCGATCGGAATATTTTTAGCGGTGATAATATTTTGTGTAGTGCCATATATCTCGCTACTGCTGCGGATCCCGGGCAATATGTTGCCCGGTACATCGAGGATGCTGAGCAGTTGCTCGTCCCATTGCTGGATATGGATGTTGCACAACATTGTCCGTGAGGCATTGCTTACGTCGGTGGCGTGCACCTGTCCGCGTGTGAGGTTCCAAAGGATCCATGTATCAATGGTGCCGAAAGCAAGTTCTCCACGTATGGCACGTTCTCGTGCACCTGCAACGTGATCCAGTATCCAGCGTATTTTGGTTCCTGAAAAATAAGCGTCGGCAATGAGTCCTGTCTTTTGCTTAATAGTAATGTCGTAACCGTTCTCCTTTAAATCGTCGCAAAATGATGCGGTCCTGCGATCCTGCCATACGATGGCATTATAGATCGGTTTACCGGTTGCACGTTCCCACACCACGGTTGTTTCGCGCTGATTTGTAATGCCGATCGCTGCAATATTTTCTGCTGATAACCCGGCCTTGCCAATCGCTTCAATGGCCACACCTAGCTGTGTACTCCAGATCTCGAGCGCATCGTGTTCTACCCAGCCGGGCTCAGGAAAGAACTGTGTAAACTCTTTCTGTGCCACTGATATAACAGCGCCATGCTGGTCGAAAATGATGGCCCTGCTGCTGGTGGTTCCCTGGTCAAGCGCTAGAATATACTGGTTCATTCGTGTAGGGTTTAGCGTGTAGTGGCGGGTATGTTTTAAGATTGTTGAATTTTTATCATTGGTTAATCCGCTCACTCACTAAATTTAGCGCTTTGTGCCATTTTACGTTGCCCGGGAAAGTTTTTTTAAAAAATTTGGCTGCGAAATTTCATCGCCTTATCTTTGCCGTCCTTTAAAATGATGCCGCGTTGGTCAAGGGGTTAAGACGCCTCCCTTTCACGGAGGAATCACGGGTTCGAATCCCGTACGTGGTACAAAAAAATCAGCCTCTCCATTTGCGAGAGGTTTTTTTATGATCTTAACTCAGCCAAATTTTGAATAATATGAAAAGTCGGTTGGTTGTAATCGTAAAAAGTGCTACATTTCGAAACCCAAAAACGTACCTGCTATATGGAAGATAATAATTACAAATTCCCTCCAGTTGAAAAAGTTATAAACTGGATTATAAGTTTTATTTTTTACTATCGTTTAGTTTTTGTCCTAATTGCCATTTTGGGGATCGGCTTTCTTGCACGAAAAGTTTATTTAAATTCCGAAAATGTTGATAGGCTAAAAAATGTCGCAGTTGTTTTAACCGGCGGTTCCATTATTATCGGTATTTTTTATTCGATAATAAATTATGAACACAATCAGGCAAAATTTAAATATGATAAGAAGTCAACCCGCGATACTTTAACTTTCACAACAGCTTGCAGAATGCATGAAGCAGATACTATAAGCCATTTTAAGAATATTAAACAGCTATACCTAAATAACAAAACATTGTTTTTAGAGGGCAAGCATCCCGAAATAATAGACATATTGGCAGGAGATGAGCCTGTGCGAATTTCATTCATAGTTATATTTAATTATTTAGAAAGCATAGGAATTGGTATTGATCAAGGAATTATGGATGAATCATTTATGAAAAAATTTTTTAAATCATTATTTCGAGACTATAACGGATATTTCGGTACACATTTTGAATATTTACGAAGAGAAAATCATTCTCCGGACTTGTTTTTAAATTTTACAAAGCTTGCGAATAAATGGACACACGAGATTTAATTCCAAGAACTAAAGTAAAAATATCAAACAATTTCATACATTTACATGCGTTATAAAACCAAAATAAATTAAAAGACAATGAAAAAATCAATTTTAAAAGACGGTATGGGCTGGTAACCTAAAAATTTTTTTATAACGAAAAATGGAGCTTATTGCTCCTTTTTTTTTTGGAAAGCGAATTCTAGTGGTAGCAGATTGAACTTGGAATACTTCTTGAAAATTTCCCATATTTTTCCAACAACTATTCGTAAATTTGCACGCAAAATGCAAATTACAATTAATAAATTTTGTCAGTTATGAGTACAGTTAAAGTTGCAATTAATGGTTTTGGCCGTATCGGCAGGCTGGTTTTTCGCCAGATATACAATATGGAAGGAATTGACGTAGTAGCGATCAACGATCTTACAAGTCCGGCAGTATTGGCTCATTTGCTGAAATACGACAGCGCCCAGGGCCGCTTCGGTCAGAACGTTACCCATACCGAAGACTCCATTGTTGTTAATGGCGATGCAGTAAAGATATATGCTCAGAAAGATCCGTCGCAAATTCCATGGGGCGCAAACGATGTGGATGTTGTGATCGAAAGTACCGGTTTCTTCACCGATAAAGATAAAGCCGAAGCACATATAAAGGCTGGCGCTAAAAAAGTAATCATTTCTGCTCCCGCAACAGGTGATTTGAAAACAGTTGTTTACAATGTTAATCATGAGATCCTCGACGGCAGCGAAACTATTATCAGCTGTGCAAGTTGCACTACCAATTGCCTGGCACCGATGGCAAAAGTATTGAACGACAAATTTGGTATCATTACCGGTATCATGAGTACTATTCATGCCTATACTAACGATCAGAATACACTGGATGCACCACACGCGAAAGGTGATCTTCGCCGGGCAAGAGCCGCAGCGGCCAACATTGTACCAAACAGTACGGGTGCCGCAAAAGCAATCGGGTTGGTACTTCCTGAACTGAAAGGCAAACTCGATGGCGGCGCTCAACGTGTTCCTGTGATCACAGGTTCTGTTACAGAATTGTACAGCGTTTTGGAAAAAACAGTAACAGCGGAAGAGGTTAACGCCGCTATGAAAGCAGCGAGCAACGAGAGTTTCGGTTATACTGAAGATGAGATCGTGAGCAGCGACGTGATCGGCATTACTTATGGCTCACTGTTCGATGGTACTCAAACCAAAGTTCAAAAAGTAGGTGATCATCAATTAGTGAAAACTGTTAGCTGGTATGATAATGAAAACAGCTACGTGAGCCAGTTGGTTCGTACTGTAAAGCATTTTGCAGGATTGATCAGCAAGTAAATAAGAAATAAGTAATTTACAATAAGGAATAAGGAAGCAGGCAGTTCAAAAGACAACCTGGATTTCTTATTCCTTTTTTATTGGGTATATTTGGGGCCGTCTTCCCGTTGTTAGTCATTGCGAGGAAGGAAGCAATGGCGGGAATTTAGCAGGTTTTTGCTTTTTTAAATTAAAATTTTAAATAATGTCAGACTTTTCCTCTTTCAATTTCTCAGGTCACAAAGCCCTCGTGCGCGTAGATTTTAACGTTCCGTTGGATGACCAGTTCAATATTACAGACGATACACGCATGACGGCAACGATTCCTACTATTAAAAAAATTTTGGCCGATGGCGGCAGCGCTATCCTGATGAGTCATCTTGGAAGACCGAAAGACGGTCCCACCGACAATTATTCGTTAAAGCACCTGGTAAAGCACCTTAGTGAATTGCTGGGAGGGCAAACAAAAGTTTTTTTTGCCAATAATTGCATTGGCGAGCAAGCGGGCATGACAGCCTCGATGTTGCGCGGCGGCGAAGTGCTGCTGTTGGAAAATCTCCGTTTTTATAAAGAAGAGGAAAAGGGCGACAAAGCTTTTGCGGAAAAATTAAGCAAGCTTGGGGATGTATATGTAAATGACGCGTTTGGTACGGCCCACCGGGCGCATGCTTCAACAGCCGTGATAGCAGATTTTTTCCCTGCGGATAAAAAAATGTTTGGCCTGCTGATGGAAGCGGAAGTGAAAAGTGCAGAAAAGGTATTGCATCAGTCTGAAAAGCCATTCTGCGCTATTATTGGCGGAGCAAAGGTTTCAGACAAGATATTGATCATAGAAAATTTGCTGGAACGTGCCACCGATATCATCATCGGTGGTGGTATGGCCTATACTTTTTTAAAGGCGCGCGGCGGTAATATCGGCAATTCGTTGTGCGAAGATGACCGTTTGCAAACAGCTCTGGACATTTTAGAAAAGGCAAAACAAAAGAATGTGAGCATTCATTTGCCGGAAACGTCCGTTATAGCGGATAAGTTTGCTGCTGATGCGAATACGCAGGAATGCCCGAGCGATCAGATTCCCGCAGGCTGGATGGGGTTGGATATAGGCGGCAAGGCAGTGGGCATTTTCAGCGAGACTATCAAAAAATCGAAGACCATTTTGTGGAACGGCCCGATGGGAGTGTTTGAAATGGAAAAGTTCCAGAATGGAACAAAATCCATCGCATTGGCAGTAGCTGAAAGTACCGCCAATGGTGCATTCAGTCTTGTTGGTGGTGGCGACAGCGTTGCTGCAGTAAACAAATTCAATCTAGCGGATAAAGTAAGTTATGTAAGCACCGGCGGCGGTGCGTTGCTGGAATATTTTGAAGGGAAGGAGTTGCCTGGCATTGCGGCGATTAATAAATAGGTTGACAACCCATATGGTTGTCAACCCAAAAGTGCGGCGGCATCCCCCAAAAAATAATATACGTATGGATTCCCCTGTTTTTTATTATAAACGGTTTCTTTTTATTCAGATTTTTTAGCTTCGTCAAAAATTTACATCATGCGTGAAGGGAGTGACAAGTCGACCCACATTTTAAATGCATCTTCCAACCTGCTCGGGATCTGTTTCATTCTTATTACTTCTTTCCGCGTACTCCATTTATCAAGCACCACCTTTTTTGATGAACTAGCTGTTTTGTCCCTGGTCCTTTTTATGGGCAGCTGCATACTTTCCTTCCTTTCCATTCGCTCCGGAACAACTAAGAGCGTTTTGTACGAAAATATCGCCGACGGCATCTTTCTGGCAGGATTGATCGTTTTATTTATCACAACTATCTTATATTCATTTAACGTTATTTAGAGGTCAGAAGTCTGAACGGAGAATCCGGTTCATAAATTTTCAATGATATATTATTCACCTGCGTATAAACTTCCAAACCCAAATACCTAAACTCTAAAAAAAAGCATATACATTTATATTCTTAAAACTTAAAACATATAATTATGAAACGTGGTACACTAATTATTCTTGGAATACTTGTAATACTCTTCTTTTGGGGATGCAACACTTACAATGGTTTGATCTCTGTTGACCAGTCGGTTAAAAAAGTTTGGGGTAATGTAGAAACCAACTATCAACGTCGTACAGATCTTTACAGCAGTGTAATTAAAACAATCGAAGGTTCTGCGAATTTCGAAAAATCTACTTTAAAGGAAGTGCTGGAAGCACGGGCCAAAGCCACTTCAGTGACCGTGAATGTTGATGATTCTGCGTCTCTTGCCGCATACCAGAATGCACAAGCCAATCTGCAAGGTTCCTTCAGCAGGCTGATGGCAGTTGCAGAAGCTTATCCTGATCTTAAAACAACTAAATCCTTCCAGGATTTTCAAACGCAGATAGAAGGTACCGAAAACCGCATCAACGTGGCGCGCCAGGACTACAATAAGGCGGTGGAAGATTACAATCTCAAAGTGAAAAGTTTTCCAAGAAATATTTTTGCGGGATTATTCGGGTACAAAGAAAAACCTTACTACAAATCTGATGCAGGCAGCGAAAAAGCGCCCGAAATCAAGTTTGATATAAAATAATACAGTCTGTATGTTTTCATTCTTTAGAAAGAAACAATTGTTCTCAGCGGAAGAAAATGAACGGATCGTAACTGCGATCCGCAACTGCGAAACGATCACAAGCGGCGAGATAAGGGTTTACATTGAATCCAAAAATCCGCTCGTGGATCCGCTTGAGCGCGCAGCAACCATTTTTACCAAACTGCAGATGCAGGCCACGCGCCACCGTAATGCGGTGCTGCTATACATTGCCGTGGACCATCGGGAAGTTGCACTTTTTGGTGATCAGGGCATTTTTCAACTGGTTGGACAAGAATTTTGGAATGCAGAAGTGAAAACGATGATTGGACGTTTTTCTCAGAATAACCTTGTAAGTGGTATTGAGCAATGTGTGTTGGAAGTGGGCCGCGTGTTAAAGGAGAAGTTCCCATATAATGCTGCTGAAGATAAGAATGAACTGCCGGACGAAATTGTTTTCGGCAAATTGTAGCCAGCCGCTGCAAAGAATAAATTGTTGTTCATGAAAAAGATCGTTTCACTTTTAATATTGCTGATTGGCTGTGCGATATGTTTCGCACAGTCGGCCTTTAACCCGGATGAATTGTTAAAGGGGCCGCCTTCACCGCAAAAACTCGTTACAGATTACGGCAATATCCTTACAGCCGATCAGCAACATGTACTGGAAGACAAACTAGTAGCTTTTGACGACAGTACTTCCACCCAGATAGCGGTGGTGATCGTTCCCAATCTTGGCAATTATGATGTGAGTGATTACGGGGTCAAGTTGCTCCGCGCCTGGGGAATCGGTGGAAAGGAACACAACAATGGTGTGCTGCTTGTCATTTCTGTGGAGGACCGTAAACTTAATATTGCTACAGGTTATGGCGTGGAAGGGGCC
>JAATFP010000067.1 GCA_015655125.1 Chitinophagales bacterium
GGGCCGATAGGCCTCACCTGTGGGATCGAAGCAAAAAAAGCCGGCATCCGCCATTTGATCCTTGAAAAAGGCAGTCTTGTAAATTCAATCTATGATTATCCCGTAAACATGACGTTCTTCTCCACCTCGGAAAGACTTGAGATCGGCGGAATTCCGTTTGTGTCAAATAACGCGAAACCTACAAGATCTGAGGCTCTGGAATATTATCGCCGTGCGGCAATGAGTGAAAAACTCAACATCCATTTGTTTGAAGAAGTAAACGGTTTTAAACGTGAGGGAAAAGCATTTCATATAAAAACCTCGAAAAGTGCATACACGGCCGATTTTATGATTATCGCAACCGGTTTTTACGACATTCCTTTTTTACTCAATGTGCCGGGCGAAGATCTGCCGAAAGTGACGCATTATTACAAGGAACCGCATTTTTATGCTTTTCAAAAAGTATTGGTAGTGGGCGCCCAAAATTCTGCCGTTGACGCTGCATTGGAAATCTGGCGCAAGGGAGCAGAAGTGACGATGGTGATCCGCAAAGACGAGATTGGGCAGCGGGTAAAATATTGGGTGCGACCGGATATTATCAACCGCATAGAAGAAGGATCCATCAAAGCTTTATACAATTCAACCGTCAGGGAAATCCGTGCAGATGAGGTAGATGTTGAAACACCGGGCGGCATCGTAACCATCAAAAACGACTGGGTGATTGCATTGACCGGCTACCAGCCAAATCTTGCATTTCTGCAAAATGCCGGCATCGAATTGTGCGCAGATGAAATCCGAAAGCCGGCCTATAGCGAGGAAACACATGAGACGAACGTGGAGAATGTTTTTTTGGCAGGCGTAATCTGTGGTGGTATGAACACGCACCGTTTGTTCATAGAAAACTCCCGTGAACATGCAGTAAAGATTATCGCGGAGATCGGCAAAAGAATAAACATCTTATAGGCTTCTCCCAAACATGGTTGCTTCTATCTGCAATATTTTCTGATCAGTTTTGCATGCTGCGGATATTCTTTGCTGAGTATCTCTGCATCTGCCAATTCAAAATCTTCAAAATCAAATCCGGGCGCAACTGTACAGCCAACGAACGCATAATCACCCGAAGGTGCTGCTGCAAACCAGCACCCGGCCGGAACAACGGCCTGGAAAACTTCTCCATTCAGCATATCATTTCCAAGTTTAATTACTTCCAGTTGAGAGGTTGGATGAATAACGTACACACACAAACGCTGACCGCTGTAAAAATGCCAGCATTCATCACTTTTGATACGGTGAAAAGTCGAAAAATTATCCGTTTCCAATAAAAATAAAATTGCTGTCCCCGCCGCCCGGCCGGATGGAAAACGCGCCGGCAGCGCATTTTGCGCAATCATTTCCACGCTCCGGTAAGTTTCTTTATAATAGCCGCCCTCAGGATGAGGAAGAAGGGAAAAAACTTTTTTGAAAATATCCGGGTTCATCGATTACTGATTAGAAAACTGCAATGTGTATTAAATAATTTAAAATCTGTAATCTTTAAGTATAAATTTTACCCGTATTTCAAACTCTGATGGTCATACGATACTTCTGCCCGGGCATAACCGGTCATTTCACGAAAGCATATTAGAGCGATCATCTTAATCATAGTGCCAAAAAGCAAAGCGAGGGTTAAAATTCCTGTGATCACTTTTGAAATGAAATTGGCGGAAATAATTATAAAAAGCAGTGTTCCTATTAACGCAGAAAATACTGCATAGGTAAGTTTGTTCATGACAGTTGGTTTTATATCGGATATTAAGGAAATAGATAAAAATGATCGGAAATCTGATCGTTGCTCTGCAGAGAATACAAACAGGCAGCGCCAAACCGCCAATCATTGATGTCGTATTTAATTAAACGAAGAAATCAGAACTATAGTATATTAACTACAAAGTATTAGAAGAATTTTTACAATTCTATAGCCGGCAATTCAAAAGAATATATACACGAAAGGTTCAAGGTTAAGCTGGAAAACAGTAAGCCGACGAACTTAAACCTTGAACCTTCAATTTTTATTTAAACCCTGCTCTACCTGATCACCTCCCCTTCTTCGGTCAGGTACATTGTTTTGAATAACCCGTTGTCCAATATCCTTATAACATATTTCACATCATTATTAGTAGACCTTATCAAACGGATATCGTATAGATTATCACCGTAAATATTTTTAAATTTTGTGACAATATTTTCAGAAACGAACGTTTGGCGAACTGGAACCGAGTTGCCATTGGCCAGTTTTGCAGTGGTACTTTTCCTGGCCGAGGAGATATCTACTCCTGTATTGTTATTATAAACAACAGTACTTTTTACTAGAGGTGCACTGGTTGGAGGAGCGGCAATCACATTACTGCTAAGGCTGTCGGAAGTTACGCTTGTAGCTGTTACCACGCCCGGAACATTTGGTGTGGCATCGGTTGTTTTATTTTTAACAGTAGTATTCTGTTGCGAATTGTTATTTACGATCCTGGGCTGTACTGTATAATTATTTTGAGGAATATCTACCTCGATACTGGGCGGTTTGTTATTTATCGGAATTGATGCCTGTACGCTTGGATTGTTGTTTTCTACCGGATTTGTCACCATTGGCGTTCCGGTATTGTTATTTACAGAATTGTTCGTTAACGCATTATT
The DNA here is from genome assembly GCA_015655125.1 of Chitinophagales bacterium. GTDB lineage: Bacteria > Bacteroidota > Bacteroidia > Chitinophagales > Chitinophagaceae > Ferruginibacter. Next base: position 2,647 of record JAATFP010000067.1, read on the forward strand.
TTCTGAAACGTAATATGGAGGCGGCGCCGTTGTAGGTGTAACATTGTTATTTTGAGCGTAAGAAACTTTGTTAAGGGCCATAATGGCTATAAATAATAAGTACTTCATGATTTAAAATTTTAAATACCCGAATTATTGTTTCGATAATTAAAACAACTACTGTGCCTGTTTGAAGTGAGTTAATAAAGGCTGTCAACACCGCGCATATTCCTTATTTCAAATCCTTACTTTTGCGGCGCATGTTACAAATTGATATCAAGACAGGACTTCTTCTTTCACCGGTTAAAATCACCGACAATAAGCAGTTGCTTCGTTTTCTCACAATTACCAGGGACGGGAAGGGTACGCGTTATGATATCAACGTTCTCGATGAAAGTAAGATCCGGCGGCAGTATGGCGACCTTCCACAACAGGCAAATGCAGCATTGTATAGATTATGCAACGATGGATTGATGAAGCTGGAAGAAGAGATCACCCGGAAATACAGGCAACAACGTTCGGGAATTCCGCTACAGCAATTTTTTGTTCCTGCTTACATGCGGCAATTGCAGGAACGATTTGAATCACTAAAGCCGTATGCTTCCTTGCTAAAATGGTACCACCAGTTGCCCGGCAAAGCCACAGGAAACCTGATGACCTCACCCTGTGTTTTCAGCACCTACAAACCTTCCTTCAGATTTGAAGTAAGAAAGGTTGACGATCAGTTTCAGCTGGCAACCATCGTTGTTATCAATGGAAGTGAATATCCACTTGAATCATTTCGGCGTTTTCATTTTTTACTGGAAAGCGGCAACGAATATTTTTTATTATCTCATAAAGACTACCAATTGATAGAGTGGCTTCAGTTGAACGATCCCCATCAATATGCAAATGATGCAGTGTTGTTTGCACAAAAAATATTGAGCCATATTGAGAAGGATCATACGGTTGAACGCAACAATCTTTTCGAAGTAAAAATGGTGGAAGTAAAGCCTTTGCAAAGGATCATGCTCAGCGAGATAAGCAATTCATTTTTGGTTCTTACACCGCAATGGTCTTACGATGGATATTTTGTTGATGGAGCCTACAAAGAAACTTTTGAAGCCAGCGCGCAGGGAGAGCCGGTTTCCGTAAAGCGCGATAGGGAAAGCGAAAGCGCCTTTAAAAAAGAACTCGAAGCATTGCACCCTAATTTTACAAAGCAGCTCAACGGCTATTATTATTTGTCTTTCGCCGATGCGCAAAAAAAACAATGGTTCCTCAAAGTATACCATCGTCTTTTAGATATGGATATTGAAATCATTGGCATGGACATGCTCACGCATTTCCGGTATTCGGCTCATAAACCGGAGACCTCAATGAAGGTCGTAGATAAAAATTCAAAACTGCTCACCGTTGATTTTTCCCTGAAGTTTGGTGCAGAAAAGATCCCGGTTCAGGAACTTCAGAAAATATTGATTGCAGGGCAACGCGCAGTAATGCTTAAAGATGGAGCGCTCGGCATCTTGCCGGATGAATGGATTGCCACGTATGCTACCATCATTCGCCACAGCAAGATCGAAAAGCAGCAACTGCTTGTGCCGCAATGGCTCGCCCTCAGCCAGCACAATGAGGAATACGAACAAAACGACATCCGAGTTACTGTAAGCGAACAATGGTGGGAACAATGGCAGCGCTGGCAATCGCCGCATGAAATTTTATATAAAGTACCGAAACAAATAAACGCAGTACTTCGCCCCTACCAGCAAAAAGGATTTGAATGGATGAAGATGCTAGCCGAAGTAAATGCCGGTGCATGCCTTGCCGACGATATGGGTTTGGGAAAAACACTGCAGACGATTTGTTTTATTACCGACAGGCTTGAAAACGCGGTGAACGGTTTGGCCATCATCGTGTGTCCATCTTCACTGATATACAACTGGCAACAGGAAATCGAAAAGTTTGCACCTAAGTTGCGTACCTGTATTCATCATGGTCAGGCGCGTGATGCCTCAAAAATAAAGGCTCGTTTTTTTGATGTGTGTATTACAAGTTATGGCACGCTCCGCTCTGATGCCGAATTTTTGTCAACCATACATTTTGATGTTGCTGTCGTTGATGAAAGTCACAATATTAAAAATCCTTCTGCGCAAATCACCCGCGCCGTCAATCAGCTGAATGTAGCCAGCCGCGTTGCTTTGAGCGGAACGCCTGTGATGAATAATACCTTTGACCTGTATTCCCAACTGGAATTTTTGTTGCCCGGAATGTTCGGCAGCCGAGAATTTTTCAAAAGGGAATATGCTGATCCTATCGATCGCGACGGAAACGACGACAAAACTTTGTTGCTTCAAAAACTGACTGCACCGTTTATTCTTCGCCGCACAAAAGAGCAGGTAGCAAAAGATCTTCCGGAAAAAACGGAATCGATACTTTGGTGCAACATGAGTATGGCGCAAAAAGATATGTATGATACTATCCGCGACAGCATCAGAAGTAATTTGTTTCTGGACATCAAAAAAGACGGACTTGCAAAAAGTAAGCTTGCCGTATTGCAAGGCATCATGAAATTAAAACAGGTATGCAGTTCACCATTACTTTTGCCTCCTGATGAACAGCAAACTGACATGTCGGTAAAAACGCAATTGTTGCTGGAAGAGTTGGCGAATCTTCGCGGTCATAAAGTGCTTGTATTTTCGCAATTTTCAAAAATGCTGGATCTGCTGTCGGACACCTTTACAAAAAAAGGTATTTCATTTTTCCAGCTCGACGGCAGCACCAATGCAAAGAAACGTGCGGAAATGGTAAATGACTTCCAGGATGAAAATAACCATACAAATGTTTTCCTTATCAGTCTGATGGCCGGAAATACGGGCCTGACGCTTACCGCAGCTGATTATGTTTTTCTTTTTGATCCATGGTGGAACAATGCCGTTCAGCAGCAGGCGATCGACAGAACACACCGCATCGGCCAAACAAAAAGTGTATTCGCCTATAAAATGATCTGCAAGGATACGATCGAAGAAAAGATCATACAATTACAAAACCGCAAAGCTGCGCTGAGCTACAACCTCATAGGTGACCACGAGGGTTTTGTAAAGGAACTAACGAGAGAAGACGTTGAGTTTCTTTTTGGCTAATGTACGCTGAAGCAGGAGCTTCAGCGTACATCACCGAGTCTTTCTTTTATATCCAGATTATACCTCCGCGCATAATCTTTCGCCACATCATAACCCGCGTCCGCATGCCTTATTACGCCCATACCAGGATCGTTTCTAAGCACGCGGCTCAATCTTGCCGCAGCATCGTCCGTTCCATCAGCTACGATCACCATTCCGGCATGAATGCTGTAACCCATGCCTACGCCACCGCCATGATGAAGACTCACCCAACTTGCACCGCCGGCTGTATTCACCAATGCATTTAATACCGGCCAATCGGCAACTGCGTCGCTTCCATCGAGCATCGCCTCTGTTTCCCGGTTCGGACTGGCAACGCTTCCCGTATCAAGATGATCGCGACCGATTACTATAGGCGCTTTTACTTTGCCGGTGCGAACGAGTTCATTAAACGCAAGTCCGGCTTTTTCCCTGTCACCCTGTCCTATCCAGCAAATACGCGCCGGCAATCCCTGGAAGGCGATTTTTTGCCGGGCCATTCTCATCCAGCGAAGCATGCCTGCATTTTCAGGAAAAAGTTCCATCATCACCTGATCAGTTACACGAATATCTTCCGGATCACCACTGAGCGCCGCCCAGCGAAACGGCCCTTTTCCTTCGCAGAACAATGGACGGATATAGGCCGGAACAAAGCCGGGAAAGTCAAATGCATTTTCAAGCCCGCGTTCTTTGGCACGCGCGCGGATATTATTTCCATAATCAAAAGTAACGGCGCCCAAAGATTGCAGCAGCAACATCAGCTGTACGTGCAGTTTCATGGTGTCGTAGCTTTTACTGATGTATTCTTCCGGATTTTCTGTACGCAGTTTATTGGCTTCTTTATTTGTCATATTTGCCGGAATATAGCCGATCAGCGGGTCATGGGCCGAAGTCTGATCTGTTAAGGTATCTGGAACAATGTTCCGGTCGATGAGTCTTTGCAGCAGATCAACAGCATTACACAAAACACCGATGCTCACTGCGCGGCCATCGGCTTTTGCTTTCACCGCCGCATCGATGGCTTCATCAATGTTTGTATATTTTTCATCAAGGTATTTTGTTTCCAGCCTTTTGTCGATGCGCCATTCTTCTACCTCGGCTATCAATGCTACGCCTTCATTCATTGTGATGGCAAGTGGCTGCGCACCGCCCATACCGCCGAGGCCCGCTGTTACATTCAAGGTGCCTTTGAGCGTACCGTTAAAATGTTTGTTCGCTGCCGCCGAATAAGTTTCATACGTTCCCTGAACAATTCCCTGGCTACCGATGTAGATCCAACTTCCCGCCGTCATCTGGCCGTACATCATCAGACCTTTTTTCTCCAGTTCATCAAAATGTTTCCAATTGGCCCAGTTCGGCACCAATTGCGAATTGGATAGCAGCACGCGTGGCGCATCTTTGTGTGTTTTAAGCATAGCTACAGGCTTCCCGCTTTGTATCAACAGCGTTTCATCTTCTTCCAGGTCTTTCAAGGCTTTAATGATAAGATCAAGCGATTCTATGTTGCGCGCAGCCTTACCGCGACCGCCATAGACGATCAGGTCTTCCGGGCGTTCCGCCACTTCGGGATCGAGATTGTTGAGCAACATTCTTAAAGCTGCCTCCTGTACCCAGCCTTTGCAATTGAGCGTTGTGCCGGTAGGTGTTTTATATTTTGCGTAATCGTACATAGCAATTAAAAATTATGGTGTTAGAAATCATTCGGTTTGTTGAGGTAAAATATTTTTCGCGTGTAGAGTGTGTACGGATCTTTTTCCCGCACACCGGGCGTTGGCCAATATTTATCGGGCAAACGACGCTCCAGCATGCGCACCCAATTGCCACTTTTATCATATTTGTAAGTGCGCACAAAATGATAGGTAGTGTCGCCGTTTTCGACAGAGTATTCCTCGGTTGGGTCACCCATATTATTGTTTACAAAACACGTTTTGCCTTTTCTGCCTTCGTTTTCAGAAACAATGCTGTCTAAATGTTTTTTAGGCGAATAAAAAAAAGTGTGGTAAGTTTTTACCTCTTTGCCGGCTGAATTCATGATCCAGGTTTGCGTCAGCGGCCTCTGATCATCGTATGTTACAATGAAAGTCATCTTCGTTTGTAAACCTTTTCCGTCGGGTGTGTCTGCCCTAATTTCTTCTTTTGTAACCGTATCGCCATTATTACTGTAAGTCACCCACTGCGTTTTTCGTCCCAATGTTAACAGCCAATCCGTTTGCCGGAATTTGTTTTTTTCTACTTGTTGAAAATCCGTTTTCAATCGTTCTTCCAGGTTGCGGCCCGAGTGATCCTGTTCCACTACCGAATACCCGGAATCTGAATACCGGGTAACGGTATTGTATTTTTCACCTCTTTCCGAAAACTCGTATTCCACCTCGTCGCCTTTTGGGTTGTAACTGAATGATTCTGCAGAAGCGAAGATGGGCAACGAATTGCTTTCTATATCATTAACGGCAGGATAAACCAGCTCTGTCACCGACCGTGGTGAGTTTCTAAGAAACGTGTAGCGCAAAGTTTTAGTCGTCCATTTTCCTTTCAGAAAATACAACTGCTGCTGTTGCTTTTTTTCCTTGCAGGAATGTAAACAAATACAACATGCAACAAAAGCAGCTATGATAAAAACTTTATTCAACCACATGTGCAACATCTTTTTTTATAAACTCAATTGCCGCCAGCATATCATCATGCAGGATTCTGTCAGCTTCATTAAAAGAAACCTTTTGTCTGAACGCCGAAATAATCTTTTCAAGTTGCGGTGATGATTGCAACGGTCTGCGAAACTCCAATGCCTGTGCTGCCGTGAGCAATTCTATTGCCAATACCTTTTCTACATTGTCTACCACCCGCTTACATTTTGTTGCTGCATTGGCCCCCATGCTCACATGATCTTCCTGGTTGTTACTGCTGGAAATACTGTCAACACTGGCAGGCGTACATAATTGTTTATTCTCGCTTACAATTCCGGCAGCAGTATATTGCGGGATCATGAAACCGGAATTCAATCCCGGGTTTTTTACTAAAAATGATGGAAGATTTCTTTGTCCGCTGATCAATTGATAAGTCCTGCGCTCACTGATATTTGCCAGCTCGCTCATCGCAATACTCAAAAAATCAAGTCCGAGCGCCAATGGCTGGCCGTGAAAATTTCCACCGCTCACGATCAGGTCCTCATCCGGAAAAATATTCGGGTTGTCGGTCACCGCATTTATTTCCCTTATGAAAATCGATTCTACATACCTGATGGTATCGTCAGTTGCTCCATGCACTTGCGGAATGCACCTGAATGAATAAGGATCTTGTACCTGGGATTTTTTTTGAGCTCCAATGGCGCTTCCGTTGAGTAAGTTCCTCAACGAAGAAGCTGTGCTTACCTGCCCCGCATGCGGCCGAACCGCATGGATGTTCGGGTTAAGCGGTTCCGGAATGCAATCGAATGCATCGAAGCTAATGGCGGCAATTGCATTTGCCCAACGCATAAGGCGATTACAATTAATCAGGTTGTGCAAGCCGTAGGCACTCATAAATTGCGTTCCGTTTATCAGCGCCAGGCCTTCCTTGCTTTTCAAGGCGATTGGTTGCCAATTGAATTTTTTCAGGATTTCTTCAGCCGGATATTTTTTTCCTTCGTGCATTACTTCACCCAGCCCGATCAAGGGCAGACTTAAATGGCTCAGCGGCGCAAGATCGCCGGAAGCACCCAGTGAGCCTTGCGTATAGATCACCGGCAGCACATCATTGTTGTACATGTCCATTAACCTGTTTACCGTATCAATCTGAACACCTGAATGGCCATAGCTCAATGATTTTATTTTTAGCGCGATCATCAGTTTCACAATATCTTTCGGTACTTCCTCGCCAAGTCCGCACGCGTGCGACTTCAAAAGGTTGTTTTGCAATTGTTCGAGCTGCGACGGATCGATCCTGACATTTTGCAAAAAACCAAAGCCGGTATTAATTCCGTAAAACAAAGCATCGGAGCCTTTCACTTTTTCGTCTAAATAAGTACGGCATTTTATGATACGCTCATGTGCATCAAAAGTGATGGATACGTGCTGATCGAAATATAGAAGATTTTTAATTTGCTCAAAGTTGGTGTGCTTCCTGTCAAGCGGCAAGTAGTTGTAGCTCATTATTAGTTTGGGCTAATGATGTAAATATTTTATCTTGGCTCAAAAGTAGGAAAAGTTTAGAAAGTTTAGGCGTTTAGAGGTTTGGGGGTGATGTAGCGATGAAGAATAAGGAGTTTGGCAGCTGTGGTGATGAGTGGCGGGTTATTTGCAGTTCGTTATTGCCAATAGTAAATTGAAACTAAAATAAACAGAAGGTTATAAAATAAATTTATTCCATAAAGATTTCACTATTCACTTGTTCACGCATGAAGCATATTTTAAATTTACTCATCATCTTTACAGTTTATTTTAACAGCAGTGCCCAGGCCGTAAAATTGTTAAACAGTAGTTCAAAAGCAAGTCTGCGCGGACTCAGTGTCGTGAGCGATAAAACCGTTTGGGTAAGCGGTTCTGCCGGAACTGTTGGCCGTAGTATCGACGGCGGCGAAACCTGGAAGTGGATGACAGTAAAGGGTTTTGAAAATGCCGATTTCCGGGATATTGAGGCGTTCGATAAAACGACCGCGGTTATCATAGCAATCGATTCTCCTGCGTACATTTTGAGAACCACGGATTCCGGAGAAAACTGGGAAGTTGTTTTTAAAAGTAATGATAAAGGAATGTTTCTTGATGCGATGGAATTCTGGAACGAGCAAAGCGGCGTTGTGATCGGCGATCCGATCGATCATAAGTTTTTCATGGCACGAACCTTTGACGGTGGAAAAACCTGGACCAATCTTCCTGAAAGCCGCCGTCCGGTTGCCGATAGCGGTGAAGCATGCTTTGCGAGTAGCGGAACCAATATCCGGAAGCTGAATAACTCGGAAGCTATATTTATTACCGGCGGACTAAAGTCACGCGTTTTTATGCGCGATAAAAAAATAACGATGCCGATTATCCAGGGAACTGAAAGTACCGGCGCCAATTCGATTGCGGTAAAAAACAGTAAGACATTTATGGTGGTTGGCGGCGATTTTAAAACCAAAGACAGCACGCAAAGAAATTGTGTATATACGGTTGATGGTGGTACCACATGGAAAGTACCTTCCACTCCACCGCATGGTTACAGAAGCGGCATTGAATATATCCAGAAAAAACAATGGGTCACATGCGGATTGACTGGTGTAGACATCAGCGATGATGATGGCGATACTTTTAAAACAATCAGCAGCACTGGCTTTCACGCAGTTCGCAAAGCGAAGACGGGAACCGCAGTTTATTTTTCCGGCGGTGGCGGAAGGATCGGGAAACTGGTTCAGTAATATTTCAATTCCACCTTCGGTGGATTTTTTGGCCGGGAACACATGAGATGCGAAATAAAAAATCCATCCGTCTTACGTGCAACAGAATCCTGCGAAACAAAATAAAAGTCTATAACTATTTCTTGAACATAAAATATACGGCACCCAGCAAAAACGAAAAACTCACCAGGTATTTCCACTGAAAAGGTTCCTTTAAAACAAACACGGCAAACAACGAGAACACTATCAATGTGATCACTTCCTGCGTCATCTTCAATTGAAAGCCGCTAAATCCATGCTGAAAACCGAGCCTGTTTGCCGGCACCATAAAACAATATTCAAAAAATGCTATTCCCCAGCATAGCAGGATCAGTTGCCATGTAGGAAGCGTGCTGGTTTTGGTGTTGCCATACCACGCATAAGTCATAAAAATATTGGAAGTGGTGAGAAGAAGGATTGTTTTGAGCATTATATCTGTATTATTTAGCGAACCTGTGTTTCTGTCCGGTCATTTCGGTAATGAAAGCAATGACCACACCAAAGTTTTAATCGGCACGTGTGCGATAAAAAAATCTCCTGATGAAAATCAGGAGATCAAAAATTATTATTCATTGTATCAGTTCAAGCTTCGGAAATCCACCGGTACCAGCTTACTCACTCCGGCTTCCTGCATCGTTACACCGTAGATCACATCCACGGCACTCATCGTTTGTTTGTTGTGCGTTACAATGATGAACTGCGAATTTTCGCTAAACTGCTTGATCATATTGGTAAACTTACCTACGTTCGCATCATCCAGCGGCGCATCCACCTCATCCAAAATACAGAATGGCGCGGGTTTGATGAGATATATCGCAAACAACAAGGCGGTAGCTGTCAGTGTTTTTTCCCCTCCACTCAACTGGCCGATGCTGCTCGGACGTTTTCCTTTTGGCTTCGCAACGATGTCAATACCGGTTTCCGCAAGGTTTTCAGGATCTACGAGTACCATATCCGCTGTATCTTCATCTGTAAACAATGCTTTAAATACCTTCTGGAAATTCTCACGCGTTCTGTTGAACGTATCAAGGAATTGCTGGTTGGCCGTTGCTTCCACTTCCTGAATCGTTTGCATCAACGACTCTTTGGCCGTTACCAGATCGTCTTTTTGTTCAAGGATGAACTCATAACGCTTTTTCATTTCGGTATAAGCCTCAATCGCGGTGGGGTTTACTTCGCCCATGTTTTCCAGGCGCTTTTTCATGCGTTCGTTCTTTTCCTGCAATTCTTCCAGCGGCGTATCACCGGTTCTTGCTTCGTCGATGATCTCATCAAGATCAACCTTGAACTCCACGCTCAGTCTTTCCTTCATTCCGGCAAGCTGTAATTTAAGATCGGTCAGCTTATCTTTTATTTCATTGAGCAAATGATCGATTCCTTCTTTTGATCTTTGCTTTGTTCTTAGCTCACTTTCTTTTTCTGTTAATGCGTTCCGCAAATTGTAATATTCCTGATCGGCCTCGTTCAATTTCTTCTCTTCCGCATCCTTGTTCTGAAACATGGTTACAACAAGCTGTTCCAGTTCTTTCAACACTTCCGCCGTGTCTTCAATACTGGTAGCCGCTTCGGTCAATTGCGCATTACTGCTTTCCACCTGCACCGTCAATTCTTTTAACTGGTTGCTCTTGAATTCCAACTCCTGCTTCAGCGAAACAACTTTACTTTGCTGTTTTGTGAATTGAAGATTATTGTCATTATAAGTTGTGGTGGCAAAATTATATTCCTGTTCTGCCGCCGCATAATCCAATTCTATTGCCTGCAGTTTATCGGCGAGTTCTTCCAGCTGCGTATTGAACTTATCCAATTCATCGCGCGTGGCAGAGATGGCTTCGCGGTTGTTTTCTAGTTGCTCGCTCAATTCCTCTACCCTGTTGCTGCTGGTCGTTTCAAGATGATACAGGTTTTCAATTTTGTTCTGTAAAGAAAAAACAAGATTTGTCAGATTGTTTATATCCAGCTGTGTTTGCCTGATCGCATTTTCTTTCAACTGTTCGTTAAAGGAGATGACTTCGTTATGGCGCTGTTGAATATCGTCCTTCAGTTTATTTACGACCAGGTGCTGTGCAGCAATTTCTTCACGTAATTTTTCCAGATTCTTTGCGCGGCCAATTTTCTTTCCCTCAAACAAACCTACGCTTCCACCCGTGATGGAATATTTCCCTTTTACATATTTTCCAGTCTTTTCCAGCACCACCGCACCATTGCTGTTTTCCAGGGCATCGTCGTTTTCGGCGATGAATACATTGCCCAACAAATGCTGTGCAAGTTGCGCATATTGACCATCGATTTCCACTACATCTAATGCAGGTATAGTATTCGCCGGCTGGTGCGATTCCACCGCGTCCCTGAATTTATCCAGCATGAAAAAATTTGCCTTGCCTTTTTTATGTTCATCCAGCAAATGCACGGCCTGCAAACCTTCCCGCAGATTGTTTACAACGTAATAATTTAGATAAGGTTCCAAAACATTTTCAACGGCAGCGCGATATTGTTCCTTTACATAAATAATGTCGGACAACAATGGCGCAGAATGGTTCCAGCCTTCGTTTTTATGAAGGAACTTAACACTTTCCGGATAACCTTCCATACTGTCTACCAGACTTTTCAACAGGTCATGTTCGTTGGTTTTGGAATCGAGCTTACGACTTTCTTCTGCAAGGTTGTTGCGCATGCCCTCCATCATATTCTGCGTTTGCAGAATTTGTTCTTTTGTATGTTCGTGCTGCTGTTGTAATTGGTCAAGATCCTGTTTCTTTGCCTCCAGTTCTTCTTCTTTGATTTTTTTATCGGCCTCCAGTTCTTTCAACTGCGCCTGGCGCTGTGCTTTTTCCTCCTGTATCTGTGCGATGCTTCTCTGCAGGTTTTGAATGGAAGTATCTGCTACAGCTACTTTCTTTTCCGCATCAAACTGGTTGCGCTGAATGGCCTGGTTGTCGCGGCGCAAGATGTCGATGCTGCTGCGCTTGTCATCAAATACACGGCGCTTGTCTTCTACCGCATCTTTAAGATCCTGTAATTTTTCTTCAAGTTCTTCCACCTTCACCACTTCATCCGCTATTTGTGCGCCTGTAAAGCTGATGCTTTCTTCCAAGCCTTTCACCTGACCACCGGCTTTTTGAAGAAACTCATCGAGATTTGATTTCCGTTCTTTCAGATACTGCAGGCGTTGTGTACTCAGGTTCTTTTCATTTTCTTTATTACGCACCTGGTCAAGCAGTTCGTTGTATGCGTGCTGCATCTGCTGCAAGGCCTTCTCTTTTTCAACAAAAGCAAGTTTTTCGCTTTCCAATGCGGCATCTTCTTTCGCGATCGATGTTTCCAGCTCGATCCTGCGGTCAACTTCCTGCTGTTGCTTTTCGTTGAGTTCTTTGTAAGTAACATTAAAACCTTCCAGCGCGGCCTTCGCCAGTTCGATGGAAATTTCTTTATATTCCTTTTTTATCTCGAAATACTTTTCTGCTTTTTTTGCCTGACTCTCCAGGCTTTTCAGTTGGTTATTGATCTCGAACAACAAATCTTCGATACGCGCAAGATCCTGTTCGGTTGCATCCAGCTTGAGTTTCGCTTCTTTCTTGCGGGTTTTGTAAATGGTAATACCGGCCGCCTGCTCGAGCATCCTCCTACGGCTGTTTTCTTTGTCTTTGATGATGTCGTCAACCATGCCCAACTCGATGATCGCATAACTATCGGTACTTACGCCGGTGTCCATGAAAAGATTGTGAATGTCTTTCAGGCGGCAGGCCACATCATTGAGGCGATACTCGCTTTCACCACTTTTGTAATATTTGCGCGTGATCGTTACCGTATTAAATTCAGTCGGAAGGAGATTTTTAGTGTTTTCAAACGTAAGACTTACCTCGGCAAGGCCGCTGGCGCTTCTCGTTTTGCTTCCGTTGAAAACAAGACTTTCCAGGTTTTCACTCCGGAGATTGCTGATCTTATGTTCACCAATCACCCAACGGATGCTATCGATGATATTGCTTTTACCGCAACCATTGGGCCCGATAACGCCGGTAATTCCTTCGTCAAAATTGAGTACGGTTTTATCGGCAAAACTTTTAAATCCTTTGATTTCTAAACTCCTTAAACGCACTAGTTTCTGATTTTAAGTAAGACGGCAAATATAATTTAACTGCGGGGA
>JAATFP010000111.1 GCA_015655125.1 Chitinophagales bacterium
AAGCCATCCGTGTAAACAGCGACAATGCCGACAGCTTTAACATCGCGTCGCAAATTGTAGCAGTTGCAAAAGATGGTGGTTACGACCTCATCTTCACCGGTAAAGAAACCATCGATTACAATGGTTCTTCTATCGGCGGTATGGTAGCCGAATTACTTGATCTTCCTTACATTTCTCACGCCGTAAAATTTGATCTCGAAGGCGGCAAAGCTGTCGTGATCCGCGAAATCGAAGGCGGTGAGGAAACCGATAAAGCAGCATTGCCACTCGTAGTTAGCTGCCAGAAAGGAATGGCGGAACAACGGATTCCAAACATGAAAGGGATCATGGGCGCACGAACCAAACCATTAAAAGTGGTGGAACCGGTGGAAGCGGAAACGCTTACTACCGTGGCATCGTTCGATCTTCCGCCGGCGAAAGCAGGCGTGAAATTAGTTTCAGCCGATACCCCGGAAGAATTGGTAAGACTACTTCATGAAGAAGCCAGAGTTATCTGATTCAGTAGCTATTTTGAAATCAATAAAATAATCCACCATCACATTATGTGATATAAAAATAAAATTATGAGCGTTCTCGTTTTTCTTGACCAGGCGGATGGACATATTAAAAAATCATCTTTCGAAGCCGCTTCGTACGCCTCAAAAGTGGCGGAGCAATTGGGCTCTTCGGCGGAAGCAATCGTACTCGGAAGCGTAAGCGACGATCTCGCTTCGCTCGGAAATTACGGCATCAAAAAAGTACACACCGTTTCCGATGCAGCATTGAATAATTTCGATGCACAGGTTTTTGCAAAAATCATTGCACAGGCCGCCGATGCCATCAATGCCGATATTATAGTATTTAGCAACAATACCGCCGGTAAAGCAATTGCACCAAGATTGAGCGTTCGCCTTAAAGCCGGTCTCGTTTCAGGCGCGGTTGCGTTACCGGATACCAGCAACGGTTTTACCGTAAAGAAAACTGTTTTCAGCGGAAAGGCCTTTGCCAATATCAGTGTTACCAGCGCTAAAAAGATCATTGCCTTAAACGTCAATTCATTTGCTATCACGATTGGCAGCGGAACTGCGGAGGTAGCACCATTTGCAGCCACCATCGACGCTGCAAAAGTGGAAGTGGCATCTGTAAATAAAGTGGTAGGTGAAGTGCCGTTGAGCGAAGCTGAAATAGTGGTGAGCGGTGGACGCGGTTTGAAAGGTCCGGAGAATTGGGGCCTTGTAACTGAATTGGCAGATCTGCTGGGTGCAGCTACCGCCTGTAGCCGCCCCGTAGCGGATATCGGCTGGCGCCCGCATCATGAACACGTTGGACAAACCGGATTGGCCATTGCGCCCAACTTATATATCGCGATCGGGATTTCCGGGGCCATTCAGCATCTTGCCGGTGTAAACCGCAGCAAGACCATCGTGGTGATCAACAAAGACCCCGAAGCGCCTTTCTTTAAAGCTGCGGATTATGGAATTGTGGGGGATGCTTTTGAAGTGATGCCGAAAGTTATTGAGGCGGTTCGCAAACTTAAAGGAGCGTAGAGTGTACAACGAACAACCGACTCCCGACCACCGACGATCAAGTGGTTAAATTGACCTATCATTTTAAATTGAAATAAATAATTAAAATAGCCAGCACCTCGCTGGCTATTTTAATATCTCTAAAAAAATAATGCACTTCGGTCGTCGGTCGTCGGTGGTCGGTCGTCGGTGGTCGGTTGTCCCACGGAAACCTTAAACTTTGAACATTGAACCTTTGAACTTTTTTTTATATTTGCAGGATAACTACAAACGCCCCGAACGGAATGAAGAAAATAGAATTGGAAATTGTGGCCCTCTCGCATAGCATCACGCAAACACATTCTTATGCCGTTGTGCTGGGCGAAGTGAATGGGTTACGCAGGTTGCCGATTGTGATCGGTGGTTTCGAGGCCCAGGCAATTGCGGTTGCGCTGGAAAGAATGAACCCGAGCCTCCCGCTTACGCATGACCTGATGAAGAATTTCATGATTGCCTTCAATGTAGAGTTGCACGAAATTGTGATCAATGATTTGCAGGAAGGCATTTTTTATTCCAAGCTTGTTTGTAGCTCCGCCAACGATACCGTTGAGATCGACAGTCGTACTTCCGATGCCCTTGCACTTGCCGTTCGCTTCGGCTGCCCAATCTACACCTACGACAATATCCTTGATCAGGCAGGGGTGCTTATGGAAGATGACAACAGGAAATCGGAAAACGTCGCGCCTGCATCCGTTACTTCGGAAACGGGCGGTAAAGACAATTTGAAATCACTCACGCTTGACGAACTCAACAGCCTTCTTACCGAGGTGCTGGAACAGGAAGATTATATCAAGGCCATCGCCATCCGCGATGAAATAAAAAGCCGGGGCAAATAGTTGAGGCGTATACTTTATTATACCCTATTTTTCCTACTGGTCTCACAGTTCTCTTTTTCGCAATCCGTCATTCACGGCCGGATTACAAATGAACTAAACGATGAGCCAATCGCCGGCGCCAGCATCTACTTCAATAATACGGCTTCGGGCACCAGTTCCGGCATAAACGGCGAATTTACACTTCCTGTGCCGATGTTTGCAAATCCGGAACTCATTGTATCCTCCGTTGGTTTTGAGTTGATTGTTTTTAAGGTTACAAAGCAGGAAGACCTTCATAAAACTTATGTTTTTAAACTAAAGGCAAAAGAGCAAATGCTGCAAAACGTATTGATCCTGCCAGATATTACGCGTCAGAAATACCTAAAGATATTCAAGGAAAATTTTCTCGGCCTTACAGAAGAAGCCAGCGAAAGCACCATTAAAAACCTGGATGCGGTTTACTTCACTCAATCGCCGGACGATAAAAATACATTGTATGCAACCGCCAACACACCATTGATCATCGTCAACCGCCTGCTCGGATACCGCATTCACTTCGATTTGCAGGAATTTGCTTTCAATGAAAAAAGCGGCTTCACTTCCTTTTATGGTTTTACGCGATATGAAGAAATGGGTAAAAAAAAGCGTTGGATAAAACGCCGCCGAGGGGTGTATTTTGGCAGCACCATGCATTTTTTTCGTTCACTTATCGCAAACAGGCTCGATGAAGAATCTTACAAGATATTCGTGGTACGAACCGATACCACAAAAACACCGGATGGGCAACTCAAAATGATGGACATCGCCGTTCCTGTTACTGCCACTCAAGTATTGCAAAAAGACAGTTCAGGGTTAAACCGCCATGTGGCCGGCTGGAAAAATAAGCTGATGGTACAATACGGATTCGACCCCGGGCCAAAAGCCTGGCTCAGCAAACACGTTTTCATTACAGGAAACTTGCCCCGCGGCTTTCGCGCTTACCTCACATTGAGTGCCGATCACATTGAAATCGACAACAATGGAATTCTCATGAACCCCATGGATATTTTATTCAGTGGATACTGGATATATGAAAAAGCTGCTAACTTGCTGCCTTTCGACTACGTTCCGTAATAGTTAATAATGAATAATTTAAATTCAGGTTTTAATTTGCTACACAAAAGATTATTCTATCAGAGAAGATTATTAATTATTCACTATTAATTATTAATTAAATGGTTGTCTTCCCCAATTGCAAAATAAACATCGGTCTTCAGATCACAGGAAAACGGACGGATGGATTTCATGATCTCGAAACAGTTTTTTTTCCGGTTGCGCTGAAAGATGCATTGGAAGTAATTCCGGCTGCGGGTCAGAAAGAAGCCATCATTTACACTTCCTCGGGCAACGTGATAGAGGGTGCTACGAAAGACAATCTTTGCATCAGGGCATATCACCTTATCAAAAAAGATCATACCGGGTTACCGGCGCTGAAGATGCACCTTCACAAAGCCATTCCTTCCGGGGCCGGACTGGGCGGGGGTTCTGCAGATGCGGCATTTACACTCAGACTAATTGACCAGCTTTTTTCATTGCAGCTCACTGAAGCCAGGCTCGCTGAATACGCACTGCTGTTAGGCAGCGATTGTCCTTTCTTTTTGTTAAATAAACCAGCGTTCGCATCCGGTCGCGGCGAAATGCTGGAACCTGTCAGTATCAACCTTTCGGATTACCGGATACTTATAGTAAATCCCCGCATTCACGTAAATACAGGGTGGGCATTTTCCCAATTGCAGCCACCTTCATTGAAGCATGAAGATCTTAAAACAGCAATCTGTCAACCGGTAGACAAATGGAAGGAGTTCATCCGCAATGATTTTGAAGCAGCGGTATTTTCCACTCATCCCGAAATTGCATCTATCAAAAAGACCTTGTACAAAGAAGGTGCGGTATATGCTTCCATGAGTGGCAGCGGAAGCAGTGTTTTTGGCATTTTTAAGAAAGGAAAGGAACCGCAATTAAATTTTCCTGCGCATTACTTTTGTAAATTGGTTTAAAATCCTACCTTCGCCACATCAAAGCTATTTCTAACATACCAACGTTTTTAGGGTCAAATCTCGACCTGCTCAATCATCGAAGTTAAGTCGATGTATGATCTATGATTTTTTGCAAATCATCATCTTTTTTCATCCAGTCACATTCTCATTAATTATTTATTACCGGATCTATCTGTCCTAACATAAAAAATTACATTACAAATTTTTCATTTTAATTAAAATTTTATGCAAGCAACTTCTTTGCTTTCTGCCAACACACAATATTTTTTAGATCTTGAAGAAAACCATGGTGCACACAATTATCATCCTTTACCAGTGGTGATTAAAAAAGCATCCGGCGTATATTTTCACGATGTAGATGACAAGCGGTATTATGATTTTCTCAGCGGATATTCAGCCGTCAACCAGGGGCATTGTCATCCGGCGATCATTGATGCCCTTGTGCAACAGGCGCAAACACTTACGCTTACTTCGCGTGCATTTTACAATGATCAGTTGGGCGAATATGAAAAATTCATCACCGGGTATTTCGGTTATGATAAAGTTTTACCGATGAACACCGGCGTAGAAGCAGTAGAGACGGCTCTCAAACTCAGTCGTAAGTGGGGTTACGAGGTTAAGGGCATTGAAGCCGATAAAGCCAAGATTGTAGTGTGCAAACAAAATTTTCATGGCCGCACTTTAGGCGTAATATCATACAGCACTGACCCAACGGCCACCAATAATTATGGTCCTTTTCTTGCCGGGTTTGAATCAATTCCATTCAACGATATTCCTGCATTGAAGACCGCCTTGCAAGACAACAACGTTGCTGCGTTTTTATTTGAGCCAATACAAGGAGAAGCCGGAGTAGTTGTGCCTGATAATGGTTATTACGCCGGTGTTCGCGCATTGTGCAATACATATAATGTGTTGATGGTGGCGGACGAAATTCAAAGCGGTCTTTGCAGAACCGGCACCGTACTGGCCTGCGATGCGGAAGATGTGCGCCCGGATATACTGATCCTCGGCAAGGCATTAAGTGGCGGAGTATTACCTGTCAGCGCGGTACTGGCCGATGATGAGATCATGCTTACCATTCAGCCAGGCGAACATGGAAGTACCTATGGCGGTAACCCGCTCGCATGCAAAGTGGCAATAGCGGCCTTGAAGGTTTTAAAGGATGAAAAAATGGCGGAAAATGCAGCCACAATGGGCGAATTTTTCCGCAGCGAATTGAAAAATCTTGAGTCGCCCTTCATCGAAACGATTCGCGGCCGCGGCCTTTTGAATGCCATCGTAATCAAACATTCCGACCCGGAAGCCGCATGGACACTATGTATGGAACTAAAAGAAAACGGGCTGCTTGCCAAACCTACACACGGCGATAAGATCCGCTTTGCTCCACCATTGATCATCACCAAAGAACAAATATCAGAATGTGTTCAGATTATTGCGAAGAGTTTGGAGGTACTTCAAAAGGGGTAATATAGACGACGGAGGACCGACGATGAACCACCGACCACCGACTATCGGCTATCGATGTCTCTTTTAGAATTTCAACAGATCAGTAAAATTTTCTACATTCAGTCAGCGTGAGCTTGTCGAAGGCAGCCTTCGACAAGCTCACGCTGACTGAAAACGGCGGTCCGTGATCTATCATCGGTGGTCAGTCGTCGGTGGTCAGTCGTCCATCGTCGGTCGTCGGTCATCAATAATCCTCTCAATCTCCATTCTCATTCACCACAAAAGTTATCGGCTGACGCCTGTATGCATTCACGTTCCTTCCGTTTTGCAGCGCCGGCACCCAGTTTGGTCCTTTCCTGATGGCCTGCACTGCCTGCTCTTCCATTCCATAGCCAAATTTTGTTTCGGCTACCACATCGCTGATTTCCCCATCCTTGCTTACAATGAAACGAACGATCACCTGGTACGTTCCGGCAGGCGCACCATTTTCCACAACGTTCCCCGGATTGAGATTTTTACGGAGATAATTTGACCATGCACTTATACCGCCAGGAAATTCAGCTTCTTTTTCCACCTTCAAAAATATTGCCGGTTCCACATCCTTTGGTGTTTCCACCACATGTGTATTTACATCTTCTACCGGCGCCTGGATTATGGGCTTAACATTATCAGAAACTACGGTTTGCGTACTGATGGCTTTGCTGTCATCAATTTCTTCAATCCTGTCATTGGGATCAACCTGGTCGTTGGGTACGATCACAGGCGGCGTAAAAATAACTTGATTGACTTGAGTTGTTGGCGGCGGCGTTAGTGGGGGCGGCGGCGGCGGCGGCGGAGCGGGCGTTTCATCCGGCATATGACCTAATTCAGTGTCGGTAACAGCTAAAGTAGTATCACTTTTAAAATGTACAAATTGGCTGTAAACGACCGACCCTACAAAGAGAAAGATGATAAGTGCAGCCATAACCAGCAATGCCTTTTTCATTCTTGTATTGTACGTTTTCCGGAGGTCGTATGCCCCGTACATTTTGTTCTTACCTTCGAAAATAATATCAAGAAGGTCGGCTTGTAAAATTTTGGTAGCTTCCATAATAATAGTTTTGCTATTAGATCCGATGTTGAAAATTTTCCATACAACAAAAAAATAATTTCGGCATGCAGATCGTACTTTCTTACTCAAAAAAAAATCTATGGAAATAAAGAAAATAGTCATCGCGTTATTATCACCCGTTTTATTTTTTGCAACAAATGCCCAGGTAACCAAAGCGCCTTTGCTGTCTGCCATCAAACCATCGGACCTCAAACAGGATATGTATGAGCTTGCCGCAGATCATTTTAATGGCCGGGAAGCAGGTACGCCCGACGAATTGAAAGTGTCGATGTGGATCGCAGAGAAGATTCGCGCACTCGGCATGCGGCCCGCCGGCGACGATGGAACGTTTTTACAATATTTTGAAATGATCCGCCACCAGGTAACGAATGCAACTTCCATCAGGATCGGCAACAGGAACATGAAATTGTGGAACGATATCCTGGTCGCATACACATCGCCCGCGAAACTAACAGACGTTCCGATCGTATTTCTAAACACAGGTACGAATGCCGATATCGAGCATGCTGACATTAGCGGAAAAGCCGTTGCCATCGTGGCTTCTGTGGATGAAATCAATTTGAATATCTCACTCATTGAACGGCGCTACCCTACTTTGGTAAGGGCAAAATATTATAACCGGCTCGTAAAAAAAGGCGCAGCGGCGGTCATTTTCGTTGCAGACGACCGGGCCGAATATAGCTGGACACAGGCTTTACCGCAGATGACGCGTGGATTATATGATATTGAAGGCGGCAACAATGCCGTTATCACTGAAAAGGTTCCTACACTCTGGATCCATAAAAACAGTGTTGACCTTGTAAAAAACAATGCGACAATATCTGCAAATATTGTTACGGAAACATACCGCTACCCTTCGGTAAATATTATTGGTTTAATAGAAGGAACGGACCCCGTTTTGAAAAAAGAATATGTTTTATTTAGCGGCCACCAGGATAATGACGGCGTGAGGCAAAAATATGGTGAAGACTCTATCTACAACGGAGCGGATGATAATGCCAGCACCTGTGTTGCAATGTTTGCCATCGCGAGGGCATTTAAAAAACAGCCCGGAAAACGATCTGCGTTGTTTGTTTTTCATGGCGCCGAAGAACGCGGTCTGCTGGGTTCCAAATGGTACGCGTCACATCCCACTGTTCCAAAATCATCTATAGTAGCGGTGTTGAACGGCGATATGATCGGCAGGAACGGAACCGGCGAAGCCGCAATATTGGGTTCCACTATTCCGCATGAAAATTCGGCTGACCTTGTAAAAATTACGAAAGAAGCAAATGACGAAGGTCCGAAATTCGTTCTTGACACTTTATGGGATCGCACCGATCATCCGGAAGGATTTTATTTCCGCAGCGACCACTTGCCTTACGCGCGGCAGGGAATTCCGGCAATATTTTTCACGAGCGTGTTACATAGCCAATACCACACACCAATGGATGAAGCAGAAAATATAAACTATCAAAAGTTGTACAAGATGACCGAATGGATCTACCGCACAGGGTGGAAATTGGCAAACAATGCAGCACGGCCTTCGCCGCTTGCAGGTTTCAAATTGGAAAGATAAAACTGATCTGTGATCTTTTTCAAATTTTTAATCTTTACCCCACCCGTAACAGTAATATAATTCTGTGAAGATTATACATTACAGATTACAGATCATACATTACTTATCTTTACGCAATTAAACAAAAAGCATGTCCGAATCGGTATTACACAAGGAAACACATTTACGCAGTTCTGATATGTTGCGGGATGTGGTGATTGGAATGAGTGACGGCCTCACCGTTCCTTTCGCGCTGGCGGCGGGTTTGAGCGGTGCAGTGGTGAGCAGTAACATCATCGTCATTGCCGGTATTGCTGAAATTGTGGCCGGCAGCATCGCAATGGGACTTGGCGGATACCTGTCGGGGAAAACGGAGCAGGATCATTACCACAGTGAGGTGAAACGCGAGGAATATGAAGTGGAACATATGCGCGCAGAAGAGATCTCCGAAACAAAAGAATTTTTCGCCAACATAGGCCTGAGCGAGCAGGTGCAGGAACAGGCCACGCATGAAATTGCGCAGGACAAAAAACGGTGGGTCGATTTTATGATGAAATACGAGCTCGGACTTGAACAACCTGATCCGAAACGCGCGGCAAAAAGTGCGCTCAACATCGGCATTTCCTATATCGTTGGCGGCATCATCCCGCTTTCTCCTTATTTTTTTATTTCAAATACGTCAGAGGCGCTCAAATGTTCCGCCGTGGCCACACTGATCTGCCTGTTCGTTTTTGGCTGGTTCAAGAGCCGCATTACCGGCGTAAATGCCTGGTGGGGCGCTATTCGCGTAACGCTTATTGGCGCATTGGCGGCCGGTGCCGCATTTGGCGTAGCGAAGTTGTTCGGGCATTAATCAAAAAAGTTTACGACCGCTTCCTCTCCAGACTGTTAGCTTCGCAGCTAAATTCCAAGACTGCGTACATTTGTTTTTTTCGTATACCTACATTATTATTTTTTCACCAATTCAATGAACAACTCGTTCCCTTCACGCGGGGATATGGAATTATAACAAAGCTCCATTTTCTTTATATGGAAATAAGATGAAAACAATTCCCGGTATTCCATCTCGGTTCCCCCAAAAGGCGGCCCGCCTTCAAATTCTTTGTTGAATATCACGCCACTCAATTTACCACCGGCAACCAGCACAGACGACATCTTTTCTGCATATTCTTTCCTCAACGAAGGTTCAAGCGCTGACAAAAATGTTTGCTCCAGCACCAGGTCAAATTGTTGCTCCAAAGAAAAGAAATCGTCGCATATAACGGTAAGTTGTTTACCAATGAAAGGAGCCAGTTTTTTCCGGATGTTTTCAACCGGTACAGGAGAAATATCGATCAATGTTATAGACGAAAAACCCTGCTGCAACAGGTATTCTGCTTCATACGCATTTCCACAACCGGGAATTAAAATGCGGGCATCTTTTATTTTAAAGGTATCGATGTATTCTTTTAAAGGCGCAGAGATACCGCCAATATCCCAGGCTGCCGTGTTGTCGAGATAGCGATTGGTCCAGTAGGATTCATTCATGAGTTTAGAGTTTATGGTTTAGATCGGGACCGGGGTTTAACATTACGCTCAACATTTCGCCTAAAATAAACCCTCTACACGCTGCCTGAACTAACTTTCCAGGTGATGTTTACGATTCACGCGTATGTTTTCTACGGTCCACTCTACCGTTCTTTGGTATGGATGTTTTCTTACGGGACAATCTCCTTTATGGCAAATGGCACAGCTGAACTCCAGGCAACCATCCGAATGTACAAATAATTCTACTGCTTCGCCATAATCCTTTTTTACAAGCGCCGACAGTTCATCGATCTCGTGATGCGCTTCATGTACATTAAAATACCACGGAACGGTAAGGTGGCAATCAAGATGAAGAATCGCGCCATATTTGATGATACGCACGTTGTGCAAATCGATCCAGTTGATACGACGCTGCTTATTCAAAGTATCCACAAGATTTTTTAACAACAGATCATCGGCTTCATCCATAATACCTGCAATGGAAGTGCGGATGATTTTTACACCGGTAAATATAATGATGAAAGCGAAAAGCATCGCCACCGCACTGTCTACCCAGCTTATCCTTGTGAAATAAAGGAGGATCAATCCGATAATAATACCGCCCGTAGTATAAGTGTCGGTCTTCAGGTGTTTGCCACTCGATATCAGCGCCAATGAATTATTTTTCTTTCCTATCCGTTCGCAGATCACCCCGGCTACATAATTGATAATGGCCGTTCCGGCTACAAGGAGTATCCCGAAATCGAGCTTTTTTACATCGTGCGCAACGAATAAATTTAGCCCGGCTTCATAAACGATAAAGACGCCGGCAAGCGCAATGCAGGTTCCTTCCACCGCTGCTGAAATAAATTCTACTTTGCCATGCCCGTATGGATGATCCGCATCGCGGGGTTTTGCAGAAACATATAAACTGTAAAGACCTACCAGTCCCGCCACCACGTTCACGATACTTTCAAGTGCATCGGTGAGTATAGCAACCGAGTTCGTAAGATACCACGCGGTAATTTTTACGAGAAACAATGCGACAGATATTACCGCTATTATTTTTTGAACCTTAAGATTTTGTTGCGCCGTTTGCAAAATGAAAAGTTGAGGGGCAAAGCTACTTAATCAATTAATAATTAATAACGAATAATTATCCAACAAAAGAATAACTATGCAGACCATATTAGAATGCTCCGGCCGCTCTCAGACATTATTAATTATTCATTATTAATTATTAATTATGCTACTTTTGCCCAAAATAACTACCATATGGATTTTCAATTATCTGAAGAGCAGCTAATGATTCAACAGGCTGCACGTGATTTTGCTGTAAATGAATGTCTTCCCGGCGTTATCGAACGCGACGAACTCCAGAAATTTCCGAAAGAACAAATAGAAAAACTGGCAGATCTCGGCTTTATGGGTATGATGGTAAAACCCGAATATGGTGGTGCCGGACTTGACACCATTAGTTATGTACTGGCCATGGAAGAAATCAGTAAAGTGGATGCAAGCGTGAGCGTTTGCGTGAGCGTAAATAATAGCCTTGTTTGTTATGGCCTGCAGGAATTCGGTACGGAAGAACAAAAACAAAAATACCTCGTGCCGCTGGCACAGGGCAAAAAAGACGGCGAGCTGCATATCGGCGCTTTCCTGCTAAGCGAGCCTGAAGCCGGTAGCGACGCCACTTCTCAACGCACAACAGCCGAAGACAAGGGCGATCATTATTTATTAAACGGCACGAAGAACTGGATCACAAACGGCAACAGCGCCAGCACCTATCTCGTCATTGCTCAAACAGATGTAAGCAAGGGAAGCCGTGGCATCAATGCCTTCATCGTAGAAAAAAGCTGGCCTGGTGTAACCGTGGGTGCAAAAGAAAATAAATTGGGCATCCGCGGAAGCGATACCCATACGATTATGTTTACCGACGTTAAAGTTCCGAAGGAAAACAGGATCGGCGAAGACGGATTCGGGTTTAAGTTTGCCATGAAAACCCTGGCCGGCGGACGTATTGGTATCGCATCGCAGGCCCTGGGTATTGCGAGCGGGGCGTATGAACTGGCGGTCAAATACAGCAAACAGAGAAAGGCTTTCGGAACCGAGATCATGAATCACCAGATCATCCAGTTCAAACTGGCGGATATGGCCACCAAAATAGAATGCGCAAGGTTACTTTGCCTGAAAGCGGCCTGGGAAAAAGATCAGCAGCTCGATTATACATTGAGCGGTTCGATGGCAAAAGTTTTTGCAAGCGAAACTGCTATGTGGACTGCAACGGAAGCCGTGCAGATACACGGTGGATATGGCTTCGTGAAAGAATATCATGTAGAGCGTATGATGCGCGACGCAAAGATCACGCAGATATATGAAGGCACCAGCGAAGTACAAAGGATCGTGATCAGCAGATCGATCCTGAAATAGATCAGTAAAAAATCTACTTATATTCAGATGTGCAGGTGATGATTTCATTTGCACATTTTTTTATGATGTAAATTGCAGACGACCAACGACCGGCATACAATAACAACTAATAACCAACAATGAGCCTCATTCAAATCAGGGGTTTAAAAAAGCAATATGGCGGAAAATATGTTCTGCAGGGAATTAACATGAGCATAGATGCCGGTCAGGTAGTGGGATATATAGGTCCGAACGGTGCAGGCAAAAGTACTACCATCAAGATCATTGCAGGAATTACCGATGAGTTTGAAGGGGATGTTTCTGTGTTCGGAATGGATGTGCGCAAAAACGCATTGGATATCAAACAACGCATTGGTTACATTCCCGAACAGGCCGCTTTGTACGATGTACTCACCCCGATCGAATACCTGCGGTTTATTGGCAAATTGTACGGACTTGCGGACGAAGTGATCGGCACAAAGTCGTGGGAACTGCTGCGTTTATTTGAACTGGCAGACAAGGCCGGAAACCGCATGAACACTTACAGCAAAGGCATGAAACAAAAAGTGCTGCTCATAAGCGGCATGATGCACAACCCGGAGATCATATTCCTCGATGAGCCGTTGAGCGGATTGGATGCGAATGCTGTCATCCTGGTAAAGGAAATTCTTTTTCAACTAAAACAAAGTGGTAAAACAATCTTTTATTCCTCTCATATCATGGATGTGGTAGAAAAAATAAGCGACCGCATCGTGATCATTGACAAAGGAACAGTGATCGCCGACGGAAGCTTTGAGAGCCTCCAAACGCAGGCCCACAAAGGAACACTGGAAAATATATTTACTTCGTTGACCGGCGGCGATCAACAAAACAGCAGCACGGCGAAGGAGTTCATTGATGTTTTAAAAAATTAACTTTAGAAATGCCTTTGGCATTTTTTGGGAAAACGAAGATTTCTATGATGAGTTAAAAGAAATTTTATGACAAAGACAGGCTTTGACGAATGCCGTGGCCTTTTATACTTTTAACAATATTTGCATCAAATCATAAAAATCCGTGTTCCGCTTTCTTTTCACCGCAGGTGAAATCAATTGTAAAAAATGGATAAACTCATACTTAGAATTTTATTACGCTTCATCCGCATCTTCATCAAAAAAGATGTGGACTTCGAGCGGTTAAAAATAATCGCAGAAACCAAAGTGCTGATGGATCGCCGCCGCACGCCTTCTAATTTCAAACAAAAGCAAAGAAAGGAGATGAAAAACCCTTTGCTTTTTACTTTGATCATGTATTCCTTTATTGGCCTTTTTGTTGCTGCAATTATTTTAAATGGCATACCGCTACCGGTAAGCATGATCATCGTACATTCCTATCTTCTGTTCATGATGGCGATGACACTGGTAACGGATTTCAGCAGCGTGTTACTGGATACAACAGACAACCAGATCATTCTTCCCAAACCGGTAAATAGCCGGACACTTTTCCTTGCGCGGGTTGTACACATACTCGTATATCTTTTGCAATTCACCATTGCACTTATGATTTGCCCGGTTGCAGCCACCTTCTTACAATACGGCTTATTAACAGGAACAGTTACGCTCATTACGCTGCCGTTTACTGTTGCATTCGCCGTATTCCTCACGTACCTTTTATACGCGCTGATATTGCGTTTTGCCAATGAGCAAAAGATAAAAGATATTATCAGTTATTTCCAGATTTTCATGACCGTTTTTTTTGCGGCAGGCTTCCAGATTTTTCCCCGTATGATAGACCTGAAAGCCATTTCTTTCCAATTTAAACTTCACTGGTACTCCTATTTGCTGGAACCCGTATGGATGAGCGTTACCACGGAAGCTTTTCATGATCTTAACTTTAACAGTGTTCACCTGATCATGATCGCATGCGCATTTGTTGTTCCCGTTTTGCTGATATTTTTTATGATCAGGTTTCTCGCGCCGTCGTTTTCCAAAAAACTGGGCGCATTGAATAATAGTTCCGAAGCGGACAAAGGTTCTTTTACGGCCGTTACAAAACAAAAAAAGGATCTCGCTGAAAGATTTTCATCCATGGCGTGCGGTACGCAGACCGAACGGGTGGGTTTTGAAAAAACCTGGAAGGTGACCGCTAGAGACAAAAATTTTAAGATTCAATTCTATCCCAGCCTGGCATACCTGCTTGTATTGGTATTTGTATTCGTTTTTAAAAATCCGCAATCTTTTATAGAAACATGGAACGGGCTTTCGTCTACAAAGTCTTTCCTTGCTTTTGTTTACCTGCCGATCTTTAGTATTTCCGCGTGCCTCAGCATTGTTCCTTTCAATGACAACTTCACAGCCGCCTGGATCTATCAAAGTGCGCCGATTACCGACCCCGGCCAAGTAATCAGCGGGATGCTGAAGGCCCTGCTGATCAAATTCTTCATCCCCGTATATGTAATATTTTTCGGATTTGCTTTGTATATATGGGGCGTACCGGTGGCAGACGATTTTATTTTTGGCTTCTTCAACAACATCCTGATATTTTTGCTGATGGCTAATTTTTCTGACCACTATTTTCCTTTTTCGCAGCAACCCAATATAAAAATGCAGACCGGTAAATTTGTTCGCATGATCATTCAGCTGGTTATCGTAGGAATATTGATCGGCGCACATTATGCCGCACTATTTATATCGTGGTTACCGGCGGCACTAATACCATTTTCAGCTGCCGGATGCTATTTTCTGCAAAGAAGAATACAGCGCTTACCCTGGTTAAAAATCTCCATCTGATGGCCGTAAATATTGAAGCATATCAACAACTAAAAAAAGAACTGAATACGAAAAATGTGACACTTGTAGCCGTTTCCAAATTCAAACCTGCGGAAGATATACAAACATTGTATGATCTTGGCCAGCGCGATTTTGGTGAAAATTTCGTTCAGGAACTTTTATTAAAACAACAACTACTTCCAAAAGATATCCGCTGGCACTTTATCGGGCATCTGCAAAGCAACAAGGTAAAATACATTGCCCCGTTTATTCACCTCATCCATGGGGTGGACAGTGAAAAACTTCTGAAAGAAATTGACAAACAAGGGGCAAAAAACAACCGAATCATATCTTGCCTGCTACAGGTTTTTATTGCTGATGAAGAAACAAAGTTTGGTTTTGATGAAGCAGAACTGAGTCAGCTTAAAGATATCGCGCAGTTGGAACATGTAAGAATCAAAGGTTTTATGGGAATGGCATCGTTCTCCGAAGACAAAGAAAAAGTAAGTACTGAGTTCCGAAGGTTACAAAATATCTTCAGCAAGCCGCCGTCAAATTTGAATGCTGAACTTTCAACTTTAAGTATGGGCATGAGCGGAGATTACGAATCAGCAATTAAAGAAGGCAGCAACATGGTTCGCATCGGCAGCCTGTTGTTTGGGCAACGCAACATCAAAACTTCTTAACAGGCGAGACCGTTACTCTTTGCCTATCTGTTAAAATTTTCTAAAGCTGCTTCGTTAAGACACCCATCACTACTGAACTTTCAGCCGGATTGCTTTATCTTTATCACAATTCCGAGAGTATGACTATTTCAAAAACATTCGAATCAGAAAAAAACCGCAAGGCGCTCACCTACACTATCATCATTTGTGCTGCACTATTGCTGATGTTTATTTTGATCAGTTGGAAAGTGATGCCACCTACGCAACCTGTCGTTCAGGACCTGATCGAAATAAACCTGGGAAATGAAAGTGACGGTCTGGGCGACGTGCAGCCGTTGATCAAAGGCGATCGGTCGCCGATCAATCAGGATGCATCTGATTTATCAAAACAAGCGGCTCCGCAGGAAGATGTTGATGAAAAAGTAACGCCTGACGAACATGCTGATGACAATGCTGCGCCGGTTATCAAAACAGAAAAAAAGGTTGTAAAGACACCGCCTGTCGTTGCTCCGCCAAAGCCGGTGGTTACCCCTGCTCCGAAACCTGCATCGCCAAAAGCTACATACGGCGGCGGTACGGCCAAAAATGGCGGCAACAATCCTACCGAAGACAACGGCTACAAATACCATGGAAATAATCCAAACGGCGGCGGCGATAACGGAAGTCAGAACGGAAACAAAGACAGCGACGGCAATACGCCCGGCGGAAAGGTAGGCGGAAACAAGATCCCTCCACCTAGGATTAGTCGCTACTATTCATTTGAGGGAAATCTTCCCAAAGCAACCATCTATGCGATGGTTCAGGTATCTAACGGAAAAGGAACGTTGCTTAAACTGGTAAAACCAAGTACCAGCTTTGATTCCAAATACGTGGAGGCAGTTCGTCAATATCTCCGGAATATGGAATTTGATAAAAACCAGGAAGGAACGACTACCATCCCTTTTAATTTTAATGTAAAGTAATTACAACAATCCCTCTTACATCCTGCAAAGTTTTTTTGTCTTAACCTGGCAGACGCCGTTCATGTGATAAAAGATTTTATGAATCTATACATTTATGGCCCGTTGCAATATCTTACTCTGAACTGATCTCAGGTAACAGATCTAAGGAACTTCCGTTCCCCAATCCCTGCCTTTTTCTGTTGCCGGTAATCCTTCTGTGATCCATCTCGCCGGCTTTGCATCTTTCAAATAATAATCGAAAAACTGTGCAAGCCTGATGGAAAGATCTTTCCTGTTTTTTCGCTCAACCAGATTATGATCCTCTCCATTGTATTCCAGCAGCCATACTTTTTTGCCAAGCCTGCGCAACGCCGTGAAATATTCAATTCCCTGGTACCACGGCACGGATCCGTCGGCATCGTTGTGCATGATGAGCAAAGGTGTTTGTACTTTATCGGCGTAAAACAACGGTGAATTTTTAACGTAGAGATCCTGTCGCTGCCATAACGTGGCACCTATACGACTCTGCGTTTTTTCATATTGAAATTGCCTGTTGAGGCCGGTTCCCCACCTGATACCGCCGTAAGCGCTCGTCATGTTTGCTACCGGCGCGCCTGCACCTGCTGCACGGAACATGTTCGTACGCGTTACCAGGTAAGCAACCTGGTATCCTCCCCAGCTCTGTCCCTGGATGGCCATCCTTGCACTATCGACAAAAGGCATTTTAGCCAGAAACTTCGCTGCGCTCACAACGCTGTTGTACGCACTTTGCCCGGGTTCGCCGGTCTTGTAATATATATTCGGATCAAACACTATGTAACCATTGCTCACAAAATACGGGATGTTTACTGTGGATGCACTCGGTGCCGGTGCCCGATAATTATATAAGCCGTCGGTATTTCGTTCATAGAAATAAAAAATGACGGGATATTTTTTCTTCGGATCAAAATCCTGTGGCTTATACAGGATACCTTCGCTTACCTTTCCGTCAAACATTTTCCAATGCACCAATTCCGCTGTGAGCCAGTTGTAGCCATTTTGCTGGGATGCAATGTCGGTAAGCTTTACAGCAGCTGCAATGGTGCCCCCTGCAAATAATTCCGAGCCGGCAATACTGCTTTTTTGCAGCAAATACACTTCCGCATTTTTTGCTTTCAATGTTCCGCCAAAAGAAAACGGCCCTTCCGTTAATTTAACAGGATCTGCGATTGTGTTGGCCGCCTTAGCATAATATCCGCCTTCCTTATTCGTCTTGTTAAAAGATTCCAGCAACATCACTTCGTTGCTGTCGATGAACCGCTTTTCGCGATCGAGCCGGACGTAATCAAACTCTGTTTTATTTCGTTTACCATAGCCATTCGTAATGTTCTTTGGCGATGAAACGCCCGCAGGATCTGTCTGCCAGATATCGTACACATCGCGTACCAGAAAATATCTATCGTCATTTGTCCAGCCAATGGTACCAACCGCGCCGGGAAGATCGGGTACGTCATTCTCGATATCATATAAAGGCTCTTTGATCTTTTCCGTGATATTTTTTATTGCGTCGCTTGCAACATCATAGGTAAAATAATTTTTAGCGCCGGCATCGTACCAATAAACATAATGCCCTGCAGGCGATGCCTGGAAGAAACCGATCGACTTTTCCTTTACAACCTTTCGTTTACCTGTATTGGTATTTACGATGTACCCCGTGTATCGTGAACGACCTTCCCATTGCGCCGCGATCCTGCTGCCACGCGTTGTTTGGATCAATACCCAGTTGGCATTCCCCTCATCCACCAAGGACGCATTTTCTACATCCGGCCCTGCCAATTGAACCATACCATCGGTACCGATGTTAACCACCGACAAATAACTCCTTCTTTGTTCCTGCGCTAACTGCTTTAGTTGCTGAGGCTGCAGGTAATCATCATTGTAATGCCAGATATCCAGCCGTGCAAGCTCAAAATCAACCAAAGTAGTGTCACGCGCAGGTTGTACCGGCGTTGTGCCGAAAAATAATCTTCTTCCATTCTTACTAAAAGCAGGAACATAATTTTCACTAACGGTAAATCCCACACGCATTCCCGAAGTATGCTGATCCACGAGTACGGAAGCCGAATCTTTTGTGGGGGTATAGAACCACAACTTATAAAATTTTTGCAAGGCTTTCGCACTACTGTCACGCTCTGCCACAAATGCAAGCTGAACACCGTCTTCATCAAACGTAAAATTTTTAGCATCGTTGAAAGCCCTCATAACGGTATCAATCTTGTCTGCTTCCAAATGATATATCAGCACCAACGCCTTACTGTTGCTATCTTTTGGGTTCTTAGTCGTTTCCAGTAGCAGCCTTGTTCCTTTTTTATCAAACAAATATTCACTTACAAACTTAAATGTCCTTGAATTACCGGCAGCAGTTTGTCGAACGGTCAGGTCGGTTCCTTCTGAAGAAGCCCCCGAAGCAGCATCCTCACCTTCTGCATCAGCAGGCAGTTGTTGCTCAGCGAGCAGGGCATCAGCTTTCTTATAAATTCCCTTTACGGCTTTTTGGGTTGCAGCAATTACTTTTTCTTTTTCGATTTTGCCTTTTACAGAATCAAGTGATTTACGGATCATAGAATCGGAAAGCTTTGCCAGCTGGTCTATCCTGATTTTTAAAGAATCAGGTGTTATCTTTTTCTTCGCGGTATCCGGCGCAGATTTTTCTGATTGATACGCCAGCCAGCCAAAACCTTTCTCCGGCGTTTTATAGGATTTTATGCGACTGATCTTTGCAACGCTGTCTTTGCCAAGTTCTACAATTGCAAGGGAATCCTTCGGCATTTCGTCCGGCTTTTTCTTTTTGATACGTGCCTGGCGCGTATCCTGGTAAAGCGGCCTGATCTTAAAAATTGCGTATCTGCTGTCTTCCGTAATAATACCGTTATAACCGCGCGGGACCGTTATCTTATAATTTGTTTTGAGATTCTGCACTACCATCACGCCGTCACCTTCCTGCGCCACAATGCTGTAAAGAACGTAATTGCCATCGTTGCTGATATACCGCTCCCCTGCCGATTTCCAGCCATCATAAACACTATGATCAAGCGGTTTGCGTGTTTGGGAAAAAGACAATATTGAACTCAATAGAAATATTGGCAAAAGAAATTTTGACATAGACAATTGGTTTGTACCTTAAAGATATTGGAAAGTGATGGTTTTTATCAACCGTTTGTAACATTACGGGCATGTACTTCCATACGCGGTTTCTGCAGGCGCTTCAGGATGAGCAGCGAAATCACCATCCACATAAATGCCATGCAAAAACCGGTAATCACATCGCTTGCATAGTGTACACGGAGATATATTCTGCTGATACCGACCATCAGCATAATAATAGAAAAAAGCAGGATGAGCAACATCTTCCAGCCCCTTTGAAGCGCAGATTTGGTGAGAATATAAATAAGTAACCCGAAGAATGAGAAGCTCATAAAAGCATGACCACTGGGGAAACTCAATCCTTCTACCGGGTGCAGAAGCGGCATTACCGGGCGCTGGCGCTGAAAGAATATCTTTAGCGTGAACATCACCAGCACAGAACTGAGCGAAACCGTGGCAACTTTTACACCCAGCCAGTAGTCTTTTTTAATGAAGAAAAAATAAAACATCAAGGTCAAAAATGCGGGTATCAAAAAGAATTGAGAACCGAGCCATGTAAAGCTCTGCATGAAAGTTGTAAGTCCGTCGGAAACATACGGCTTTAAAAAATCAAATACGTTGCGATCAAAAGTATCTCTTTTTAAAACGAAGATCCGTTTGATAAAAAATAATACGATCAGCAGACAAAGTACAAAAGAAATAAAAAGCGCACAAACTCACATGCTCAGCAATTTCACCTTCTTAGGTAAATCAGTATTTGTTGTGCCTGCCTTTGCAATCATGTATAAAATTTATTATTCTGCAATAGATATTTCGATGTGAATATTCACTGGCAAATACCGTGCTATTGCTTTCATTCTTCATCTATAAAACCCCAGCTTGCACGCAAATCATTCAAATGACCACTGTCTAATTGCTGCGAGGCATAATGACCGGCCCGTGTTTTTTGCCGGAACGCCTCATACACCGAAACGGCGCAGGCTACCGAAATGTTGAGCGATTTAATAATTCCCACCTGCGGTATGATAAAGTTGCCATCCGCCATCGCGATGATCTCGTCGGAGCAGCCGCTATGTTCATTTCCAAAAACGAGCGCTACTTTTTTCGTCAGATCCAATTCATATAATCCCACGGCACCGGTGCTTAAATGAGTGGTATATATTTTATTAAAACGGTTCCGAAGTGCCGCAAAACATTCACCGGCATCCGTAAATTGGTGAACAGTGAGCCATTTTGCCGCACTGGAAGAACTTTTGGCTCCCCATTTTTTATGCTTGCCAATGACGGTATTAAGGATATAAATGTCCTGGATGCCCACTGCATCGCAGGTTCTCATCACTGCCGAAACATTATGCGGGTCAGCTACGTTTTCCAGCACGACGGTGAGGCCGGGCTGCCGTTTGATCAAAACATTGGTGAGCCGCTCATTTCTTTCTGGTGTCATGTTGCGAAAATCTGCATAAACTGCCTTTCATCAAAATATTTTTTATTCAACGCCATCATTCCATACATTTAATGATAAATCAACTCAACATGAAAAAATTAGCTTTCTGTGCTATCTCCTGCTGCATGTTGGCGGCATGTAACAATGCTGCCAGTCACAAAGCCGCAGACAAACCGGACATACTCGCGGCGGATCTTGATACGACAGTAAGTCCGGGCGAAGACTTTTTTCAATATGCCAACGGCGGATGGATAAAACGAACAACGATACCTGCTGCTGAAAGCGGATGGGGAATCGGCAATATGGTGGAAGAAGATATCCAGTTGCGGTTAAAAAAAATCAACGAAGATGCCGTGAAAGAAAAAGCTGCCGATGGTTCCACGACTCAAAAGATTGCGGATTTTTGGAAAAGCGGAATGGATAGCGCAAACATTGACAAAGCAAAACTCTCGCCATTGAAGCCCGATTTTGATGCGATCGATGCGATCACCAATACCGATCAGCTGATCGCAGTAGTGGCATCGTTTCACAGAAAATCCATTGGCGGCTTCTTTGGAGACTATGTTGGTCAGGACGATAAGCAAAGCGATAAAATGGCATTCTTCATCAGCCAGGGCGGACTTGGTTTGCCGAACCGGGATTATTATTTCAACACCGATGAACGTACGGTTAAGATCAAAGCCGCTTACAAAGATTACATGAATAAAACCTTCCGCCAGCTTGACACTGCAAGTGCTGCGAAGAATACAGAGGCTGTGCTGAATCTTGAAACAAAACTTGCAAAATCAAGTCGCAAGCTGGCCGACTTGCGCGATCCTTACAAAAATTACAATAAAATGAGCTGGACGGAACTCGCTAAGAAAGCGCCCAATGTAAACTGGACGGAATACGCAAAATTAACGGGCGCCAATAAAGTTGATTCTGTGATCGTGGGGCAGCCGGAGTTCCTTGTAACATTAAGCAATGAGGTAAAAGCCACTCCGATAGATACATGGAAAAGCTATCTTAAACTTCGGTTGATACAAAGTTCGGCTTCGGAGCTTGATCAAACTACCTTTAATAATTATTTTGAATACAGGAAGACGCTGACCGGTGCCACCGAGCCGCGCCCGAGATGGAAACGCGTTTTGTCTTCCGAAGAAGATGCCATCGGTGAAGCATTGGGACAATTATTCGTAAAAGAGTATTTTAGCGAAACAGCGAAAAAACGATATAATGATATCGTTGAAAATATCCGTGCGGCCTATAAAGAAAGGATCGCGAAACTTTCCTGGATGAGCGACAGCACAAAACAAAAGGCCTTCGAAAAACTCGCGAAGATCACCAAAAAAGTGGGCTATCCCGATAAATGGAAAGACTTCAGCTCGCTAAAGATTGATGATGGCCCATGGATATTAAACGTACAACGCGCCAATGAATGGTGGCACAATTACGAGATCAATAAATTAGGTAAACCCGTTGACCGTACCGAGTGGACGATGACCCCACAAACGTACAATGCTTACTACAATCCGAGCAACAATGAGATCGTAATGCCGGCGGGTATTTTTGCCGTGCCCGGTTATAAAGATGACGAACTCGATGATGCGCTGGTATACGGTTATGCAGCGGCATCTACTATTGGTCATGAGATCACGCACGGCTTCGACGACCAGGGAAGGCAATATGATGACGCTGGTAATTTGAAAAACTGGTGGACAAAAAAAGATGAAGACGAGTTTTCCAAAAGGGCATCCTTCATTATAAAACAATTCAACGAGTTTAACCCGGTTGACACCCTGCACATCAACGGTGATGCCACGCAGGGAGAAAATATCGCCGATCTTGGCGGTATGCTGCTCGGCCTGGATGCATTCAAAAAGACAGATGCGTTTAAAAAGAATGATAAGATCGCGGGACTTACGCAATTGCAGCGCTACTTCCTTGGTTATGCTTTGGGTTGGCTATACACGGTAAAAAAAGAACGTCTCGCCAATCTGGTGATGACCGACGTACATTCGCCGGCTAAAGAAAGGGTAAATGGCCCCGTAGTAAATATTCCGGAATTTTATGAAGCATTCGGAATTAAAAAAGGAGATAAGATGTACCGTGCGGATAGTTTGCGGGTGAATATCTGGTAATGAGTGCATACTTTATAAAGAATAATGGATAATTTTTTAGCAACACTAACTGATCTGAATTTCAGCGAATGTTCGGCGGCAAAGAAATTATCCATTATTTTTTTTGTGTCTTTTTTCCAAAATAAATTCAATATCTTTTAACGTAGATCCTTTCGCCTGCAACAATATGAGGTAATGAAAAAGCAGGTCAGCCGCTTCTTCTTTAAATAGTTCATCATTGTTGTCTTTGGCTTCAATCACCAGTTCGACGGCTTCCTCACCCACTTTTTGCGCAATTTTATTGATTCCTTTCTGAAATAAGCTACTGGTATAGGATGCCCCGGAAGGATTGTTTTTCCGCTCATAAATGACCGATTCGAGAACCGGCAAAAAGCGCTGAGGTTCATTTTTTTCTTTCCAGCAGGTATCGTCGCCGGTGTGGCACACAGGGCCTGCAGGCGTTACTTTTATGAGCAAACTGTCTCCGTCGCAATCGATTCTTATTTCTTTCATCAATAAAAAATTCCCACTATCTTCCCCTTTTGTCCAAAGCCGGCCTTTACTCCGGCTAAAGAAAGTTACGTTACCTGTGGTAAGCGTTATTTCAACAGCCTCATCATTCATAAAACCGAGCATTAATACTTTCCCGGTAGCGTCATCCTGAATGATGGCAGGCACAAGTTTATCTGCATATTTCTCAAAATCTATTTTCATCTTTTTTTTATTTAAAGAAGTCTCATTTTTCAGACTGTTAATAAGCATGTCTTCCTTTTTCTTAAAACGTAAACGCATTTTTCGCTTCGCTCCCACTGTTGGCGACGGATGCATATAAATATCGCAATAGGTACAATTGCTATCGGTAACCCTATAAAAAAGGATTCATAATCGCACAGGTATTCGTTGCATATGAAGATATCTTTTAAGTTCAGCAATCCCTGTCTCCTTGTAATGAAAAATACTTGCGGCCAAAGCCGCATCTGCATTGGATTTCAAAAATACATCTGAAAAGTGCTGCATATTGCCGGCACCGCCCGATGCTATAACGGGAACGGGTAGATGATTCGACAGTTGAGCAACGATATCAAGTGCAAAACCGTTTTTTGTTCCGTCGTTATTCATGGACGTAAGTAAAATTTCTCCTGCACCCAAAGCCACGGCTTGTTTTGCCCAATCGATCGCTTTAATATCTGTTTTGGTTCGTCCGCCATTCAGGTAAACATACCATTCGCCATCAGGCTCACATTTCGTGTCGATGGCCAATACTATACATTGGCTTCCAAAATTATCTTTCAGGTGAACCAGTAATCCGGGATCTTTAAAAGCAGCCGAATTCACCGAAACCTTATCTGCGCCACTTTCCAGCAAAACTGCCACATCCTCAACAGAGCAAATTCCTCCGCCAACCGTAAAAGGAATATTAATCCTGGCCGCAACATTTTTTACAAGTTCCGCAAAAGTTTTCCTTTTTTCAACGGTTGCCGTAATATCCAGCAATACAAGCTCGTCGGCCCCTTGCCCGGAATACAATAGAGCCAGTTCCACCGGATCGCCGGCATCAACGATGTTTTCAAAGTTGATACCTTTCACCGTGCGGCCATCTTTTATATCAAGGCATGGTATAATTCGTTTACAAAGCACCTGGTTTGTTTAGCGTTTAGTGTTTATGTTTGCGAGTTGCCGCAGTTCAAGCGTATTTTCATAAATAGCCTTGCCGATGATCGCGCCTGCGCAGCCAATTTCTTTTAGCTCCAGCACATCTTCCAGACTGGCAACACCTCCACTTGCAGTCAGTTTTATCTCCGGGTGTTGCTCCATGATCCTTTTGTACAATTTTATCGATGGCCCCTTCATCAAACCATCTTTTGAAATATCCGTACAAAAAATATTAGTTGCACCAAGGCTTGTTAATTGACCGATAAAATCATATACAGTTAATCCGCTATCTTCCTGCCAGCCGCTGATCTTTACAATTTCGTCTAATACATCGGCTCCAACGAAAAATCTATCCGGGCCAAATTCCATCAGCCACTCGTTCAATAATTCAGGGTGGCGGACGGCAATACTACCGATAGTTACCATCGATGCTCCGGCGCTGAGGATATTTTGAACGTCGGAAATATTTTTTACACCGCCGCCAAAATCAATAACAAGATTTGTTTGCGAGGCTATTTTTTCAAGCACCGAAAAATTTGCAACAACACCTGTCTTCGCTCCGTCCAGGTCCACGATATGCAATCGTGCCAGGCCCGCCTCTTCAAATTGCTTTGCTGCAATGAGCGGATCATCATAATAGGTTTTTTGCTTTGCATAATCACCATTGGTGAGCCTTACGCATTTACCACCGATGATATCAATCGCCGGAATAACAAAGTGAGCGCCGGTATTTGATGTTACAGAAGTATTAGTTGATATAGCCATGATAGAAATTTACAGGTCATGTTCTTTCAATAAAATTTTTTAACAGCTTTTCACCGGCCCGTCCGGATTTCTCCGGGTGAAATTGCACCGCATAAAAATTCCCGCTATGCAAAGCAGCGCTGTACGGTAAAATATAAGTTGTTTGGGCACAAGTATGCTGCGATATCACTGCATAATAACCATGAACATAATACATATATTCATGTTCCTTCAATCCTTCAAATAAAACCGACCTGCAATTTTCAATATCGTTCCAGCCAACCTGGGGTACTTTTAATAACGGCGATGCAAATTTTTTTACGTTTGCATCAAATATCCCAAGCCCGGATGTATCGCCTTCTTCTGAATGCGCGCACATCAGTTGCATTCCAAGGCAAATCCCCAGCACCGGCTGCAACAGGTTTTTGATAATCGTATCCAGGTCGCGCTCCTGTAAATATTGCATGGCCGATGCTGCATGGCCCACTCCGGGAAAAATAATTCTATCCGCATTTTCTATCTGCCTCTTGTTATCGGTTATGATTGAATCTACACCTATCCTGTTCAGCGCATTTTGCACGCTAAACACGTTTCCCGAATTATATTTTATGATTGCAACCTGCATCTTACAATAAGCCTTTAGTTGACGGAACGGTATTGCTGTCAATATCACGCTTCACCGCCATTTTTATTGACTTGGCGAAAGCCTTGAAAATAGACTCTATTTTATGATGCTCATTGTCGCCGGAAGCCTGTATATTCAAATTACATTTCGCAGCATCACTGAAAGATTTGAAAAAATGAAAGAACATTTCCGTGGGCATTTCACCTATCTTTTCTCTTTTGAATTCAACGTTCCAAACGGTCCAGCTACGACCCCCAAAGTCAATAGCGACCTGTGCCAGGCAATCATCCATCGGCAATAAAAAACCATACCGCTCTATTCCTCTTTTAGTTCCCAGCCCTTTTGCAAAAGCTTCGCCCAGCGCAATAGCGGTATCTTCAATGCTATGATGTTCGTCAACATACAGATCGCCTTTGCAGGTAACAGCCAAGTCAATTTTTCCATGCCTGGCAAGTTGATCCAGCATATGATCAAAAAATGCCAATCCGGTATTGTTAGCTGAAATACCTGTGCCATCCAGGTTTAAACGAACCGATATGTTTGTCTCATTCGTATTGCGTTCATGTAAAATTATCCTGGGTGGCAGTTTTAAAAATTCATAGACGGTTTTCCAATCAGGCGAGTCGGCTACGATCGTGTTCTTATACAAACTTTCGATCGTATCATCTATCTCGCCTGCGCCCAGCGCGGGATCGTTGTTGAGCCAGATACCCTTGCAGCCTATATTTTTTGCCAGTTGCATATCGGTAATGCGATCACCGATTACAAAAGAATTTGTAATATCATAAAGATCGTTATTGAGATATTCCGTCAACATGCCCGTACCCGGCTTTCTTGTATCGGCATGTTGCCCGGGAAAAGTTCTATCGATGAAAACCTTTGAATAATGAACCGATTGACTTTGCAGGCTTTCCATTACGAAATTATGCACCGGCCAGAAATCATCCTCAGGGAAGGATTCCGTTCCCAAACCATCCTGGTTTGTAACCATCACCAGTTCGTAATCCAATTCTGTTGCTATCTTCCGCATGTAGTAAAACACATCCGGGTAAAACTGAAGCTTTGCAAAACTATCCAGTTGATAGGTGGGAGGTGCTTCCCTGATCAGCGTTCCATCACGATCTATAAATAATACTTTTTTCATTCCTCAAATTTTTTAAAAGCTTGTATTAATTTTTTATTCTCCACAGGCGCACCGATCGTTATCCGCAAACAATTTTCGCAGCCAGGTTCCTTGCTCCTGTTTCGGACCACAATTTTTTCGCCCGTTAAAAAATCATACAGCGCATCCGAATCAGCGACACGAACCAGGAGAAAATTTGCATCACTTGGAAACACATTTTTCACAAAACGAAACTGTGTCAATTCTATCGAAAGCCTTTGCCGTTGTTCCACCGTTTCGCTGATCCATCCATTCACCAGCGCAGTATTCTGCAGCGCCTCCGTTGCCAGTTGTTGTGAGGCCTCGTTGATATTATACGGCGGCTTTACCTTGTTAAACAAATCGATGATGTCCATTGACGCAAAACAAAATCCAATTCGCAGAGCCGCCATGCCCCAGGCTTTAGACAACGTTTGCATCACCACGAGATTGGGGAATTTAGTAAGCTCAAAAATGAAACTTCGCTGCCTGGAATAGTTGATATAAGCTTCGTCGATGATGACCAATCCATCAAACGAAGTGAGCAATCTTTCAACATCTTCGCCACGCATATTGTTACCGGTAGGATTGTTTGGCGAACAGATGAACAATAATTTTGTGTGCTCATCAATGGCGCCAAGAACAGCGGGAACGTTCAATTGGTGGTCGTCTGTGAGAAAAACCTTCCTTACGGCCACATCATTGATGCCGGCGCTTACTTCGTACATCCCGTATGTTGGCGGGCAAACGATGACGTTGTCTTTACCCGGATCGCAAAATATCCGGAACGCCAGGTCGATCACTTCATCGCTGCCGTTGCCCACAAAAATATTCTCTGCCGGTACACCTTTTATCCGTGCCAACTGAAATTTCAATTGCCATTGCAATGGGTCCGGATAACGATTATAATCTTCCTCCAACGGCGTTCCATAGGCATTTTCATTCGCATCTAAAAAAATGGAAGCATTTCCACTGAACTCGTGCCTCGCAGAAGAATAAGGTTTCAGCGATTTAATATTACCACGCACTATTTTACTCAGATCAAAACTCATTTTTTATTATTTAAATATCTTATCCTGATGTCTATCGCATTGGCATGGGCATCCAACCCTTCGGCTGCAGCCATCACCGATACCGTACCTGAAATATTTTGAACGCCTTCTTCCGACAATTGCTGAAAGGTTATTTTCTTCACAAAGCTATCCAATGAAACACCACTGTATGCTTTTGAAAAACCGTTTGTGGGCAACGTATGGTTTGTTCCGGATGCATAGTCGCCGGCGCTTTCCGGAGAAAAATTTCCGAGAAATACGCTGCCGGCATTGATCACCCGTTCAACAACATCCGTCGATTTGAGCGATGCAATAATCAGGTGTTCGGGTGCATAAGCGTTCAGCAGTCCAAAAGCTGCATCAACATTTTGCAGGATCACTGCACGGCTGTTTTTAATCGCTAATGAAGCAATTCCCTTCCTGGGAAGTTGTTCCAACTGAACTGCAAGGGCCCGCTTTATATCTTCCACGATACCAATATTGCTTGCCACCAACAAAACCTGGCTATCGGTTCCGTGCTCGGCCTGGCTCAACAGGTCTGCTGCAACAAATTCCGGAACACAAGTTTCATCAGCGTATATCGCCACCTCGCTCGGTCCTGCGGGCATATCGATGGCAACACCCTCCTTGCCCACCAATTGCTTTGCACAGGTTACGAACCTGTTGCCCGGCCCGAATATTTTATAAACCGACGGCATACCTTCTATCCCGTAAGCCATCGCTGCTATTGCCTGCGCACCGCCAATCTTACAAATCTTCCGGATGCCCAAAACATCAGCCGTGTATAATATCGCAGGATTAATTTTTCCATCTTTGTCGCAAGGCGTGCAAACAACGATATTGCTGCAACCCGCTAAAGTTGCCGGAATTCCGAGCATCAGTAACGTTGAAAAAAGGGGCGCGGTACCACCAGGTACATACAACCCTACTTTTTCAATCGGCACAGTTTTGCGCCAGCACTTCACACCCCTGGTTGTTTCAATAATAACAACGCTTTCCTGCTGCGCGGTATGAAATAGAGTAATATTTTTTCTTGCAACGTCGATGGCATTTTTCACGTCATCAGAAACCAAGTCTTTACTTTCCCGGAATTCGTCTTCGGTAACGAAATAATCTTGCAATGAAACACCGTCAAACAGTTCCCCATATTTCTTTACCGCAGACAGCCCATTGACCCTTACGTCGCTCAAAATATCGGTTACCGTTTTTTCAATATCGATATTTGATGCCGACGGACGCGATATTATTCCGGGCCAGTCTTCTATACCTGGTTCTGAAAATATATTCATAGATTTTTTTTATAACCATTACTGGTTCACATGACCATTTTTTCTATCGGCACAACAATAATACCCTCGGCCTCAAATTTTTTCAATTTTTCTATCACGTCCCAAAATTCATTTTTATTTACAACGCTCTGAACGCTGCTCCAGCCTTCTTCCGCAAGATTTACAACGGTAGGACTCTTCATACCCGGCAGTAATTTGAAAATATTCTGCAGCTGGTGATTGGGTGCATTCAACATAATATACTTGTTGTTGCGTG
This sequence comes from Chitinophagales bacterium, assembly GCA_015655125.1. GTDB lineage: Bacteria > Bacteroidota > Bacteroidia > Chitinophagales > Chitinophagaceae > Ferruginibacter. The sequence goes on from JAATFP010000111.1 coordinate 30,184, forward strand.
CGGTTTTTACAGCATTGATCCGAAGCAATAGTTTCTTCAGGATCGATTTATTTTCTTCCGATAATTTCTTGTTGGCAGCAAGAATTGCTTCTGATTCCAAAACAATTTCCACTTCCTTCAATCCGTTTGTAAATAAAGTGCTTCCGCTGCTCACAATGTCGCAGATCGCATCTGCAAGGCCAATTCCAGGTGCAATTTCCACCGAGCCGCTGATCTCATGAATTTCAGCGCTGATATTATTTTTCGTCAGAAAATCTCTTAACAGCACTGCATACGAAGTAGCAATTTTCCTTCCCTGCAGGTCACTCAATCCGTCATATTGCCCTGACTTTGGAACTGCAATACTGAGCCGGCATTTACCAAATCCAAGCCGGTAAACACGTTCAATATCCTTGCCCTTTTCGAGCAAAACATTTTCACCTACGATACCGATATCGGCCACACCATCGTACACATATTGCGGAATATCGTCGTCCCGCAAAAAATAAACTTCCAGTGGGAAATTAAATGCGGTTGTTTTCAGTTGCTTGTTGCCGTTGTTCAATTCAATGCCACATTCCCTGAGCAGTTTTACCGAATCTTCGTAAAGGCGTCCCGATTTTTGTATAGCGATCTTTAACATAGTTAATGGTGAATGGTGAAATCTTTAATTAAGTATCCGGCGATTTTAAATTCAAAAAAATTGACGTGTTTCATTTATGAGGTCGGGCTATCGCGGATGCTCTTTTGAGTTTTGACCATTAACGATTCGCCATTCATCATAAAAAAAGGGCTCACTTTTCAGTAAGCCCTTTCGGAAATATGTACCCTTACAGACATATCAACATAGCTTACCGTGAGGCAATGTATGATGATGATGTATGTGAATGAAATTTTGCATTGATGGTACAAAGGAAAGAATCATAATTCAATCGGCCAAACTTTTTTGTTTAAATTAATTAGTTAATAATGAATAATTCATTAAAACCTTAGACCTCTAAAAATATCGCAGCGTTTCAACCAGCTAAACAATTATTAGTTAATCGAATGCTGTCATCTCCACTCCCAATCCCGCGCCTGTAGTATAACATATCTTCCCGCGGTCAAACGTTACTCCTTTGGCAATATCTTCGGTAAGCAGCAATGGTCCGTCCATATCCACGTAATCCAATAGCGGCGCCAGTTGCGCGATGGCAGCGGTGCCGACAGAACTCTCGTTCATACAGCCGATCATTACTTTCATTTCCAGTTCGCGCGCTCTGCTGATCATTCTCCGTGCAACCGTAATACCGCTACACTTGGTGAGTTTTATGTTGATGCCGTGAAAGTGACCTGCACATTTTTCCACGTCACTTTCTTTTACACAGGCTTCATCGGCAATCAACGGCAGCGGCGATCTTCCGTATAGGATCTTCATGCTTTCCCAATCGTCTTTTGCAAGTGGCTGGTCTACAAATTCAACACCCAATTCTTTCAACACCGGAATTTTCGCCAATGCCTGATCAAGTGTCCAGCCAGCATTTGCATCCACGCGAAATACAGCATCTGTATGTTTCCGCAACGCTTCCACCATTTGCAGATCACCTTCGGTACCCACTTTTATCTTGTAAACCGGCCAGGGTTTTTCCTGCATCTTTTCCACCATCTTTTCAATCGTGTCGATACCGATCGTGTAATCTGTGAGCGGTGCTTTAGAAACATCCAGGTTCCATATATCGTGCAGTTGCCTGCGTTGCAATTTGCCGTAAAGATCCCAACCGGCCATATCAAGCGCGCAAACTAGAAAAGAATTTTGCGGAAATAAATGGTGAAGGTAGTGCCAGTATCTTTCCGGGTCCTGGAAAGAAAACTTTTCTACGAATATCCTTTTCGCTTCCAGGTCGGCGGTCATCTTCTCAACAGGAATATCGTAATAACTGATGGCCGGGGCTTCGCCGTAACCGCGCACACCGAAGTATTCCAGTTCTACCACAAATGTGGGTTGATGCGTTTTGGTTCCTTTGGAAATGGTGAAAGGATGACGGAAGGGAAGGTTGAATGTTTTGTAGGAGAAATTCATTTAAATTAATAACTGATAACTAATAGTGAATAATGTTTGCGGGATCAATGTTAAGGCTATATCGCCGACGCATCCGGTTTAAAAAATTATTAATTATCGCCTGTTAATTATTAATTATCATCGTCCGCTAAGCTCGATCATATCTTTCAATGCATTTGTAAAATCATCATCCGCAATCACATTTTCGAGCGGCAAATGCATCCTGTAGTTCCATACGTGATCAGGGTTTGCGGGTACGTTAATTCTTTCGTCATGTGGATTTTCGCGACGCAATTGCTCGCTCATCGCGAGCAGATCCTGCAACAGGAAGACGCTCCACATCGCCGGTGATTTAAGATGTTGCGCAACAATTTCTTTTGCGATCCACGGCTCACAATAAAAAGGTGCGCCGCCATAATGTGCCAGCGCCTGGTTAAAAAATGTTTGTGTTGTTGTACGATCCTCTTCCCACCACTCGCGGATCGTGCTCATATCGTGTGTGGAAGGCGTTACCACGCAATCGTATTGTGCAGACGACGGTGGCGAAAAACTTTCGCTGCTTTTCTTCGGCATCCTTTCCACCTGCAAAGATAATATTTCAAGATCATGCAATACACCCGGCACAAATTCCGGAACCATACCGAGATCTTCGCCACACAACAACATATTGTTACTTGAATTTTTCAACGCGGCAATTTTTTTGATCCCTTCTTCTTTCCACAACTCGTCCTGGATAGTGAAGAAATAGCGGCTGTACAAACTGTCCAGCACACGCCGCTCGTTTTCACCAAGATGCCGGAACGAGGTGGTTGCAAAAATATTTATCCTGAAATGATAATGATGCGGATTTTCGTCGCGGATCAATACCACGTCGCTCAACAGATCGTATAAACCTTGTTGCAACGAAATGTTTTCCGGATGCTGCTGAAAATATGCCTCCACCTTTCTCTGTGTATTGAACGCAGGCTTGAATGAATGTCCGTTTAAAAATGTCTGGCTTACCCAGCTGCTTTTTTCGCCAAAGGTATGTTGCAGGATCGCATCGGTGATATAAGGATCGCATAACCTGCTTTCATCGAAATGCATACCGGCATTTGAAAAATCTTGATTGCTCAACGCATGCGCCGGGATGAACCTGCCGAGTATGCCTTCCACAGCATCTGCCGGAATGCTCCAGATGCGAAAGAAACCCAGCACATGATCGATACGAACTGCATCAAAATAATTGGACAACTGCTCCATTCTTTGACGCCACCATGAATAATTATCCATGGCCATATTTTCCCAGTTGTAGGTAGGAAAGCTCCAGTTCTGGCCCTTGATAGCAAAGCCATCGGGTGGCGCGCCTGCCTGTTTATCCATGTGGAACAAATGGGGGTACATCCAGGTGTCAACGCTGCAGCGGCCGACGCCTATCGGCAAATCGGCCTTCAACACGATCCCGTTCTTGTGGGCGTAATCTGTTGCGTCTTTTAATTGCAGGTGCAGGTGATATTGTGTAAAATAATGAATGGCGATCTCATCGTACTCTTTATTGCCTGTAGCAGTAAGATCATTGATAGCGCTTTCGTCGTACACGCTGTACGCTTCCCATTTGCTGAAGTCGGCCGTTTTATATTTATCCCGCAGGTAACAAAATGCTGCATAAGGCTGTAACCAGGAGCGGTTCATTTCAAAAAACTCGAACCAGTCGAGATCGTCTTTGAAGTAATTTTTTTCCTTTTCGAACAACTGCCGGATGGCCCGCTGTTTCAATGCTGAAACGGCTTCGTAGTCGAGCGCAGACAATTCGTTGAGTTCCTTAACCTGCGTCACTACATCATCACTGAATTTTACAGAAAAAGCGGTCGCAAGTTTCTGCACGTTCAAAAAAGCAGGATGTAATGCAAATGCGGAAATAGCCGAATATGGATAAGAATCCTTGCTGGTATGAGTAGCCGTCGTGTCGTTTACAGGCAATAACTGGATCAGTTTGATGCCGGTGCCTTTGCACCAATCGGCTACTAAGAAAAGATCAGTAAAATCGCCCGTCCCCCAGCCACGGCGGGTCTTAAGCGACGAAAGCTGAATATTCAACCCCGCGCCGCGCCACGCATACTGAGGAAAATCAGCCAATATGTTGAAGACATGCAGCACATCCTTATCTTCAAAATAAGCAATCTTGCGATTGGGACCCGGTTCAAAATAAATGATCTTTTTTTGCAACGTGTCATACACCCCTATCTTAAATTCTACAGGGAAATTTTCTTTTGAAAGATCGAGTTTGATGCTCCAATATGGTTCAGATCGGTTGAGCAAAACCGGAACGGTTTCGTCCCACTCGTTCATTTTTTTTGAAGAGCCGGAAATACAAATCACATGGTTGGGCGCCATTTCTGCGCTTTTTACCCGAAAAAAATGAGTAGGATTTTTTACCGCACTTTTTTTGACAGCCTTTTTTTCATACTCCTTGAGGAGTTTTATAAACGGCCTTGTTTTATAAAGATCCGAATGCAGATCTGCATGGCGCCATTCGTCGAGTATCTCCGCCTCTGCTGACTTTAATTTTTTAGGGTTTATCTCATGATAATTATGAAGAACCTCTTTATCGCGGCCAAATTCCTGCAATATATAATTATAGGTAAATTTCTCTTCAAGGCCATACTGCTCCGTATCGAGATTGATCTGCCAGAATTCTTCATTCAGGTAATGCAACGGCAGAAAAAGTTCCCTCGCTTCCGGCATTCCTGCACTTTCTTTTATCCTGATAAATATGGCCTGCCCGTATGTAGTGGTATATTTTATATAAAACCGAATGATCATATTGCTGTCGTGTATTTGGTACGCAATTTAAGCAGATTACCACAATTGACTTTTTTAAAATAAATTTATTTCAAATTTTACGGTATAAGCTGTGTACCTTATATTTGCAAAAACTAATCAAAATGGAAAAAGTAAAAAAATCAAGGGCCATTTACTGGATACTATTCCTTATCTCCGTAGGCGTGTTCTTTGGAGTTTACGCAGTAGGTGGCGGTTATTGTTCCCTGATTTTGCCATTTAATGTTACGCTTTTTGCAATGGCACTCGACCTTATGTAGAAGACCTTTCAATATTTGGGATGCTTCCGTAAAAAACGGGGGCATTTTTTATTTACAGAGATGCAAAACATCGGTTGTGAGTTTCCGGTATATCCCCGATCCTCATAAAAAAAACGGGCAAAATATAATAGTATCCCTTTTTAGATGTTCATTTTACTCCAACATCTGATACGACACTCCTGTCATTGCAAAAAAAGTCTTTCAAAATTTGTATTTCTGAATTTTTTATCACAATTTGCAGCCTGTTACGGCCAACCCTAATGGCCGCTGGCTGCTCAACCTACATAAACCACTGGCATTCGGCCGTTTCCAATCCTCTGAACATTCCCGTGTTGTATTCTTCATCCTTGTCAATCCGTTCTATTCCAATTCTTTTGTAATCACTCTGTTTTCCAATTCTCCTGCATAACGTACGTAATCAATTAAGGCTTTCTGACCTTACTATACCATAATAAAAACTGATTTATGTTTAAAAATTTTACCCGCTGCATCTTCACAGCATGCCTGATTTTGCTGGCAACTACGTTGGCAAAAGCCAATGATTCCGACCAGGTGAATTGTGGCCGTCCCTACAAAATCGTGGTACTTGGTTCCTCCACGGCCTATGGCACCGGCGCCACCCCGGCAGACAGTTCATGGGTGAACAAATTCACAAATTATGCACTTCGCAGAAACGTAAACTCCGTAATTTACAATTTCGGGATCCCCGGCTTTACAACTTATGAGGCACTTTTACCAACAGGATTTACTCCTCCGGAAGGAAGACCTGCCGGCGTTGATGGTTTCAACATCACTTCTGCCCTTGCCCTGCAACCTGATGCGATCATCATCAATCTGCCTTCAAACGATGCGCTTAACAACTACCCTGTCAAGGAACAACAAACGAATTATGAAAGAGCGGTGTTACTCGCCAACGCAGCTAACGTTCCCGTTTGGATAGCAACTACGCAGCCGCGCAACAATTTCACATCAGCACAAACAAGCAACCTTACACAGATGCGCGACTGGATCATCTCAAGGTTTGGCGTTAAATCGGTTGATTTCTGGACCACTATCGCAAATGCTGATGGAACCATCAACAATACCTACAACTATGACGGCACACACGTAAACAATGCCGGTCACCAGATATTTTACACAAGAATGAAAGCAGAAGGTATCCTGGATTCCATCTGCCTCCGCAACATGAATATCCTGATCGCGAGAGCAGGAGCCGATACTTCGATCATCCTTCCGGGATCTGGATATTCCCTGAATGGTTCTGCATCAAGCGGGCCAAACCCTATCACAGATTATTTATGGACCAAAATTGACGGTCCGGCAGCAACATCCATTACCAATGCTAATTCAGCGATCACCACACTTACAAATCTCGCAGAGGGCCGATATACATTCGTTTTGAAAGTAACCGATAATACATCCGCTATCGCAACTGATACAATCAAACTCATTGTAGGCTCAAGGATATTGTTTGATTTCGGTCCTACGGAAACTACCGGCGCGGATGCCAATGGTAATTTCTGGAACAACATCACTACCGGCCTGCCAGGTCCACAGCTTGACAATGCCATTACAACCGACAATGCTTCTACAACTATAGACTTTGCTGTTACCAACCGTATCGACGGTACGTTCAACGTCGGCGGGCCCGGCACTAATACGGGCAATGCCATAGGTATCGTAGGTGATTACCCGGCCAGCGCAACTACAGATTTTGCATTTGCTCATCCAAGCGCAACCGACGGCAGATGGACCTTTACGGGCCTTGAAGCGTTGAAACAATATACTTTTAAATTTTGGGGAACAAGAGATGCCGCAGATGACCGCATCATCCAGATCAAACGTGCAGACCAAACTGTTTGGCAGGAATACAATGCCAGCAACAATGACGATTACCTGAATGCCGCGAGCTTCACATTCGCAGGTAAAACAAGCATGGCATTTGACATCCGTGTGAAAGACGGAAGTGCGTTTGGCCATATCAGTGTTGTGGATATCACAAGAACCACGGCATTGGATCTTCCAAACCTTCCGCCGGTTGCAAATGCCGGAACCGATGTGAGTGTAACCGTTCCTGCAAACACTGCTGCTTTGGATGGAACCGCATCAACAGACGACGATGGAACAATCGTCTCTTATCAATGGACGAAATTATCAGGACCTGCAGGTTCGTCCATTACCGGTTCTACAAATGCTGCCGCAACAGCTACCGGACTTACAGAAGGCATTTACACTTATGAATTGAAAGTAACTGATAACAATGGCGCATTCAGCACAGACGTAGTAACGGTAACAGTAGGATTGAGAGTATTGTTCGACTTCGGCGCCACTTTAACTACCGGCGCTGACGCGGGCGGCAAATACTGGAACAACGTTCCTGCTACCCAAACAGGCGTTACGCTGGCAAATGCGATCAGCACGAGCAATACGGCTACAGCAATCGGTTTCCAGGTAGTGAACCGTATCGACGGAACATTTAATGTGGATGGCCCCGGTACCAATACCGGTAACACCATTGGCGACGTGGGTGATTATCCTAACAGCGTCACAACCGACTTCTCTTTCGCAGAACCAAGTGCCACAAACGGCAGCTGGAAATTTACCGGGCTGGATGCAACAAAACAATATACATTCAAATTCTGGGGAACAAGAAGTGTGGCAGACGACCGTTTTATACAGATAAAACGTAATGAAGATTCAAACTGGCAGGAATACAATGCTACCAACAACAGCGATTACAATACTGCGGCTGTATTTACTTTCACAGGTAAAACAGAACAGTCTTTCGATATCAAAGTAAAAGACGGAAGTGCATTCGGACACATCAGCGTAGTGGATATCAACGCTACTGTTCCGCCTTGTGTGCCTGTAACACCAACGGTTATTGTTGCTCCAAATGCAACTTCAGTTTGTAACGGAACTTCCGTAACATTCACCGCTACTGCTACCAATAGCGGAACAGCACCGGTATATCAATGGACAAAAAACAATACTGTGATCGAAAATGCAACCGGCAGCAGCTATACTACCAATGCGCTTGTTGCCAATGATGCGATCCGCGTGGTCCTTACCAGCAATGCAAATTGTGCCACCACCTCTACTGTAACAAGCGTACCGGTAATAGTAACTATCAAACAACCTACTTCATCACTTTCAACAGTGTCTGCTTGTTCAAGCTACCTTTGGAATGGGGTTACCTACGTTAATTCAGGCACGTACACAAAAACCGGTTTAACAAATGCTGCCGGTTGTGACAGCGCTGCAGTACTTGCTTTGACAATTAAATTGCCAACTTCATCTACCACAACTGCTTCAGCTTGTAACAGCTACGTGTTCAACGGAATTACCTACACCGCTTCAGGAACATATGTAAAGACCGGACTTGTAAACAAAGCTGGCTGCGACAGTACCGCAACATTAGTATTGACAATCAATAAAACTCCTTCGGTACCAACCGCGATCACAGGACCTTCCAACGCATGTCCCTACGTAGTGTCTGCTGCTGCACCAAACGGTGTTGCCGCTACATACATCATCAACAAAGTTGCAGGTGCAACATCTTACAACTGGACCGTTCCGGCGAATGTGACCATTACTTCCCATCCGGGTATTGCAGGCACCGCAAATGATACAATCATCGTGGTAAAATATGCAGCAGCATTTAGCTCCGGCAATATTTCAGTAACTGCTACAAGTACATGCGGAACCAGCAGCACACGTACGCTGGCCATCGGGAAATCGCTTCCGGCTGCTCCGGGCACTATCTCGGGCGTAACCAATGCTTGTCCGAACATTACTACCAATACTTCTGCAACTTATAAAATCTCTAAGATTGCAGACGCCACTGATTATGATTGGACCATCAGCGGCACAGGTGCAAGCATTACCGGCCACCCTGCAGGTGAAGGCATAAATGACACGATCGTTACCGTAATGTTTACCAGTGCATTCTCATCCGGAACCATCGCTGTTAAATCCGTAAGCAACTGCGGAACGAACACAACGGCAAGAACATTGGCTATCACCAAATCAGCACCAACAACGCCAACAATCACAGGCAATCTTTCGGCGTGCGGCGGCGGAACATATACATATACCGCATCTTCAACAGGTGCTACTTCTTATGTATGGACGCTCCCTTCAGGTTGCTCGGTCATAGGCTCTGCAACCGGAGCTTCGATTACGGTACGCTACCCTTCGTTCTTCCTGTTGGGGATAGTTTCTGTAAGAGCGGTTTCTGCCTGCGGAACAAGCGCAACAAGTTCATTCATTGTACTTACTTGTGGACTGGGTTTCAATTTACAGCTGACCTACAAAGGCGGCGACCCGGCACCAACAACGGTAACCCAATCAATTGCAACAACAAAAGCTCCATCAAAAAATGTTGAAACAACTGACGGCAAAGCTTCCATCAATGTGTTCCCCAATCCAACCGACGGTAACTTCACCATCGCGGTAAAAGGCAATGCAAAGGGACAACCCATAACAATCGAAATTGTGAACAACTACGGTCAGGCCATTTACAAAACAACTGCCACCGATCCTGCTACCCGCTTAAGCATCGCAAACAGATTGGCAAACGGTATTTACTTCGTTCGCACCAATGTGAACGGGCAGATCATCACACAAAAGCTGATCGTTAGCAGGTAATGAATATTAAAAATTATAATTTTAAAGAAGCACTCTCCGGGGTGCTTCTTTAATTATCCAACATTACAGATGCGTCAATTGACGGTTTAGCGAGGGGAATTTACAGCCTGATCATATATACGGTCACAACCCGATCTAAACAAAAAACTTTATATCTGCCCCATGCCGGCTCAATCCATTATTCACTATTAATTATTAATTATTAACTAACTTGCATTTCCTTTAAAAACTCATAACATAAACTAAACCAATATGGATATTGAAGTGTTGAAGTCGAAGATCCACCGGATGAGCATTACAGAAGCCAACCTGAATTATATCGGGAGCATTACCATCGATAGGGATCTGATGGATGCAGCCAACCTCATCGCCAATGAAAAGGTGCAAGTGGTAAATGTAAACAATGGCGCAAGGATAGAAACATATGTAATTGAAGGTGGTCGTGGAACAGGCGTTTGTTGCCTCAACGGCCCCGCTGCCCGCCAGGGACAGGAAGGCGATATTGTAATCGTAATATCTTATGCAAGAATGGAATTTGAAGAAGCTAAAACTTTCAAGCCATGGATCGTTTTCCCGGCAGAAGGAAATAAGTTACCCGAAGAAATAGTGTAGGGATTAGAGATGGTAGATTAGAAGTTTGCAGAAAAAACATTATTTTGAATATAAAATTGCGAAGGCGCGAAAGAATAAATTTTTCGCGCCTTTTGTTTAAGTTAAAACAGATTAAAGTTCTTGAAATAAGAAAGGCCAAACGACAACATTCACTTGGCCCTTCAATTAATTCTTAATTCGTCATTTTTAATTTTTAATCAACTACCAGATCTTCGTCCTTTCCGCCGGCGCTTTGTACATCTTATCGCCGGGCTTCACGTTGAACGCATCATACCACGCATCAATATTCACTACCGGACCGTTTCCACGATGAACACCGGGAGAATGCGGATCCGTAACAATTAGTTGTGCCGCATTTTCCGGTAAAACATTATTGCGCCAAACCTGCGCCCAGCTTAAGAAAAAACGTTGTGTAGGCGTCAGACCATCGATCAGTTTATTTTCTTTAAACTGCTGTGTTTTGGTAAACGCCTCATAGGCGATATTCAGTCCGCCCAGATCCGCAAGATTTTCACCTAATGTCAATTTTCCATTCACATGAACCGTATCCAATACGGTAAAGGCATTGTACTGTTTCACCACTTCCTCTGCTTTGAGTTTAAAATGATCGCCGTCTTCTTTCGCCCACCAGTCGTTCAGATTACCTACGGCATCCGCTTGTCTTCCCTGATCATCAAACCCATGTGTCATTTCATGGCCGATCACCGCGCCGATACCACCGTAATTGACCGCGTCATCCGCACCGAAATCAAAGAACGGATATTGTAAGATCCCGGCAGGAAAAGTGATATCATTGTTGGTTGAGCTATACGAGGCATTGATCGTCGGTGGAGTCATTCCCATTTCGGTCCGGTCTACAGGTTTCCCCATTTTATATACGTTATAATTATAGCTCCATTCCGACACATTGCGAAGGTTACCGACAAAGTCGTTCCTGTCAACTTTCAAACCTTCGTAAGTTTTCCATTTATCGGGGTAAGCAATTTTCTTTGCAAATGCATTCAGCTTTTCCAGGGCGCGTTGCTTGGTTGGTTCAGTCATCCAGTCAAGCCGTTTGATCCTTTCTGCAAAGGTTGCCTGCAGGTTATTTACCAGCTCCAGCATTCTTGCCTTGGCTTCAGGCTTGAAATATTTCTCAACGTATAATTCGCCGATAAAGTCACCCAGCCGCATATCTATCAGTGCGCTCATGCGCTGCCAGCGCGGGGTGATCTGCTTTTGCCCCGTTTGTACCTGTGTAAAAGCAAAATCTGCATTAACAAAATCACTGCTTAAATAAGGTGCTGCCGTTTTGATAACGTTCCATTTCAGGTAGCTTTTCCAGTCTGTTAACTGAACTGCACCCAGCAAGCTATCTGCGGTTTTCAATAGGCCGGGATTATTCAACAACACACTGTCGGCGCCGCTCACCTTCATTTTTCCAAGCAACGATGCCCAGTCAAATACCGGGGCAAGCCTCATAAGATCATTTACCGAAAACTTGTTGTAAGTTTTATACGGATCGCGCATTTCCACACGGCTGTATTGCGCCTTTGCAAAAGCTGTTTCGATGTTTAAAACCGCATTGGCGCTTGCCGATGCAGTAGCGGCATCTTCGCCGGAAAGTGTAAACAGCTTATTGAGGTAAATTTTGTAAGCATCGCGGATACCTGCACTTCGCGGATCATTTTTGATATAATAATCCCGGTCAGGCATCGTAGTACCCCCAAAACTGATGGACGGAATATATTTCAGCACATTTTTCCTGTCGGGGCCAATGAACATACCGAACATCGGCGATGCTGCACCCGTGGTTCGGAGCGTAGCTGTTTTATCAAGAATGCCCTGGATATTTTTGATATTATTGATTTCTTCCAGTAAAGGCTTTATCGGGAGGCAGCCTTTCCGCTCGATCGCGAAAGTATCCATTCCACTTGCATAGAAATCACCGATCACCTGTGTTTTGCGGTCGCGGCTACGATTGGTCACCGCATCATCGAGCATACTGCGAAGTCGTTTGCTGCTTTCTTCGCGCAGCATATCAAAGCTTCCCCAACGTGTGCGGGAAGCTGGTACCGGATTGTTCCTGATCCACGTTCCGTTGGCATATTGATAAAAATTATCACCGGCCCTTACCGTGGTATCCATATTGGCTTTGTCGATGTATTTCACTGGCTGCGCAATGGCAGAACCAATGAAAAGCGTAACTGCAAGTGTAAATAAAGTTGATTTGTTGATCATGTAGATTGATTGAATAGAGTGCAGGATTTAGAGATTAGAGGTTTAGCTTACCGAAAAGCTTTCCGGCTAACCTTAAAACTTCTAAATTATTTAACATCGAAACTAACGCTCGTGTCGCCCCAAAGGATGGTTACTTTTCCGGCATTATCAACGGAGATATTAAATTTTTCGGCAAATGCGGGCGCTTTACCAACAGGTACTTTTATACGAAAAGCATCTGCGGCTTCCTTGTAATCAAAAGCTCCCCATTGATCCCAGGTCTTGTTAAAAATAACCGTGCATTCGCTACCGTTGTAGATGGTAAAAAGGCCGTATTTACCCGCAGGTAATTTATTACCATCGATGGTTACATCTTTGCTCACTTCAAACACCGTAGCTTCATTGGCACCAGTTCGCCATACCAGCCCGTCTTTTGGCTCAAGGTCTTTTCCTATAGTGCGGCCCTTAACAGATGGTGCGCTGTAGTTGATGGTAATTACGGTACCGTTAACGGTAGCCGTTGCAATAGCAGGTGGACTGGAACGCTTGCTTTTATCGTCAGACTTCTGCGCGCAGGCCGTAAGGCCGGTAAATAATAATGCAATTGTTGCCAGGGAAAATATTCGTATCATAATACTGATTTTTTAGGCAAACAAAATACAAAAAACAAACTGGAACGCCGTCTCAAAAATGACGAACGGCTGAACGGTTGTTCAATAACGAATTAAAAAAAGAATAAAGAAAGAATTTACGTGTTTACAGGAAGTCGTAATTCTTTATAAACGCCACACAACACAGATACCGGCTCACATATACATAACTGATCTCAGCCAGGCAATTGAATTTATGCCGGCTGGCTGAAACGACAAAATCTGCCGGCACAATGATATCCCGTGGTCGGTGGTCGGTGGCCGGTAGTCGGTGGTCCTTTACCTTACTGAACGATAACTCTTTCCGCTGCGATTGGCGGCCTGGTTCATCGTTACCGATCTGGAGCAGGATGTAAAGAATAAAATGATGGCTAAGAGGAGCAGTACGTTTTTCATTATAGGTGGTTTTGGTCAGAGATTATTTTTGTAACGTAGAATCTGCCTGATAAGTATGCGATGTGGAGAAAAAGCAGATGCTGGATACTGGCTATGATAAACCTGTCAGGCTGAGCTTGTCGAAGGCCTTAGACACATGTTCAGGCTGACAGGAATCAAGTAATAAAAAAACGAGTTGAGGGTTTGCGCTAGACAGATTACCGACTTATATAAAAGACGAGAGGCTACCAAAAGGTAACCTCTCAATGTAAGGATGGGATTCGAACCCACGATACAGTTTCCCGTATACTCGATTTTGAGTCGAGCGCAATAGGCCACTCTGCCACCTGACTATCTTCAATTCTTTAACTAATAACTTTCGAAATATTACATATCTGATTTTCGAATAAGCTAAAAAATTATTTCACTTCTTCAAACTCCGCATCCGTAACATTTTCACCACCTGCATTGCCTTGCTGCTGATCGCCTGTTGGCTGTTCGCCCGTATCTGCGCCCGCTGCGCCACCGTCCTGCGTTTGCTTGTACATATCTTCACTGGCGGCAGTCCATGCGGTGTTCAATGCTTCTACTGCTGCGTCGATCTGCGCGATATCCTGTGTTTTATGGGCTTCTTTCAGCTTTTCGAGATTGCTTTCTATTGCCCCTTTCTTTTCAGCAGGTATTTTGTCGCCATATTCTTTCAATTGCTTTTCAGATTGGAAGATTAGGCTATCTGCCTGGTTTACCTTTTCGATCTTTTCTTTTGCCGCTTTATCTTCCGCTTCGTGGGCTTTGGCTTCATTCTTCATCTTTTCCACTTCTTCTTTGCTCAAGCCGCTACCACCCTGGATCGTGATCTTTTGTTCCTTGCCGGTTCCTTTATCTTTTGCTGTTACATGAAGGATACCATTGGCATCAATGTCGAAAGTAACTTCAATCTGCGGAACGCCTCTAGGTGCTGGTGGAATACCATCCAGGTTAAACAGACCAAGATTTTTATTATCCTTCGCCAGTGAACGTTCGCCCTGCAATACGTTGATCTGCACACCTGGCTGATTGTCTGCATAAGTAGAGAACACCTGCGATTTCTTGGAAGGAATCGTTGTATTTGATTCGATCAGTGGCGTCATGATTCCACCTGCTGTTTCGATACCCAACGTAAGCGGGGTAACGTCAAGCAATAGTACATCCTTGATTTCACCACTCAATACCGCACCCTGGATGGCTGCGCCAATGGCAACTACCTCATCCGGGTTTACGCCACGGTTTGGTTTTTTGCCAAAGAATTTTTCTACGATTTCCTGCACTTTTGGAATACGGCTGCTACCACCTACGAGGATCACCTCATCAATTTGCGAAGTGCTCAATCCGGCATCTTTCAGGGCGGCTTCACAAGGCTTCAGGCAACGTTCGAATAATTTATCTGACAATGCTTCAAATTTTGCACGGGTCAGTTTCTTCACTAAATGTTTAGGAACACCGTCCACTGCTGTAATGTATGGAAGATTGATCTCCGTTTCCGTACCGGAAGAGAGTTCAACTTTTGCTTTTTCTGCAGCTTCTTTCAAACGTTGTAAAGCCATCGGATCTTTACGCAGATCGATATTTTCATCACCTTTAAATTCATCTGCCAGCCAATCCATGATTACTTTATCAAAGTCATCACCGCCAAGATGTGTATCACCATTGGTAGATTTCACTTCAAATACTCCATCACCGAGTTCCAATACAGAGATATCGAACGTACCACCGCCAAGGTCGAATACGGCAATCTTCTGATCTTTACCTTTTTTATCCAGGCCGTAAGCCAATGCAGCTGCCGTAGGCTCGTTTACGATACGGCGAACGGTTAAACCTGCAATTTCACCGGCTTCTTTGGTAGCCTGGCGCTGTGCATCATTAAAATATGCCGGAACGGTAATTACCGCTTCTGTAACTTCCTGTCCGAGGAAATCTTCGGCTGTTTTTTTCATTTTCTGAAGAACCATTGCACTGATCTCCTGCGGAGTGTACATTCTGCCATCAATGTCGATACGAACAGTATTATTGTCACCTTTCACTACTTTATAGCTCCAGTGGCTGCTTTCTTCTGTTACTTCATCAAAGCGGCGCCCCATGAAACGTTTTACACTGCTGATGGTATTGTGTGGATTGGTAATGGCCTGGCGCTTTGCAGGATCACCTACTTTACGTTCACCATTTTTTAAGAACGCCACAACCGAAGGCGTTGTGCGGCGGCCCTCGTCATTGGCTATCACCACCGGTTCGTTACCTTCCATAACGGCCACGCAACTATTGGTAGTACCTAAGTCAATTCCTATGATCTTTCCCATTTTTTATATGATTTTGTTTGATTATTATGTATTTCTGCGGATTGTTTGTCAATGATTATGCCAAGGGAATGTATGTGTAAAATTGTCAGTCGCACCCATGGAATTAAAAATTCAGAATTAAAGCACTAGCCTTTTGACCGGAAAGTAAAATGCTTCTGTGTCATATAGCTAAATAAAATGACGATCGCGGTAGAAATGACCTGGGCAAGAAACTCTTCGATGCCTAATCCTTCCACAAACAGCCGCAGCAAAAAATAATTGATCACCAGATTAAGTAAAAACGACAGCACATACCGGAGCAGTTGTATCCGGCCGCGAAGGTTACTTTCTGTGAACACGATGAATTTATTGAGGATAAAACCTACGATAAGGCAGGTAAAGGAGGAAATGAAAAGCGCGGCATTATGCGGTTTCAATACGATAAACCCGAAGCTCACATTCTGATCGTTGAAATAATACAATCCGATACGATAGATGAGCAAACCAAGCACGGTATTTCCTCCGCCACACGCCGCATAACGGAATGTTTGCAGCGGCATCATACGCCGGAAAGGCGGATAAAAGAAATCAATGACCGAAGTAAGGAAGACACACATGGGTGGCAAAAATAGCAAAATATCTATGATGTATGATCTTTGATCTGGGATCTATGATCTATGATGTATGATCTTTGATCTGAGATGTATGATCTCTGATCTGTCAGCCTGAGCCTGTAGAAGGCGGGTTCTGCAAGCCCGCGTGACAGCCTTTACCAATGTCAGCACAAAAAAAGAGTGGGATCACTCCCACGCTTCTTTTACTTTGTAATCCAAACCAATCACCCCATCCACACCAACAGAAGATCCCCCTCCATATTTATTGCTGTAAAAGCCCACATGCGCGCCAGGGCCGATATACCATTTCAGTCCTTCTGCGCCACTGATATCATA